>NZ_SJZH01000001.1:0-557731 GCF_004959785.1 Tabrizicola sp. YIM 78059 | reverse complement strand
AACTTGAATCATGCCGCAAACCGACGCTCAAGGGAATTCACAGGTCCTGAGCCTAGTCATGCTGGCAAGTGGCAAATGGTCCGAGGCCAAGGCCGTCGCTTCAGCCCGGCCAGCCCGTCAGCGTTCACACGCTGCTACCGACGCTGGCTGCCATGACCCGCGTAAACCCCGCCGCAAAGCAGGAGCGAAGGCCGCTTAAATGCAGATTGGCCAAGTCGCGAAAAACACGATGGGAATTTTTGGCTCCGGCGGTAGGGATCGAACCTACGACCAATTGATTAACAGACGCTTTTTTGATCATTTTCAAGCCCCTGTTTTTGGTGACAAGTGACATATGGGCTTTAAAAAAAGGAACGAAAAACAAAGACATATGAGACATGGAAATTGACACTTGATGACATGCGACGCAATACATTACGGTGACAAACAGTGACAAATCCGGTGACAAATCCGGTGACAAATCCGGTGACAAATCCGATGACACGTCCGAGATCGGCAGAAGCGAGGTCGCGCGGTGGTGAAGCTGTCAGACGGCAAGGCGGGGACCATTTCCAAGGCGGAGAAGCCCGCCAAGGGGCATCGCCTGATCTTCGATGAACACCGCGACGCGCCGCGCGGCTTCGGCTTGCGCATCACCTCTGCGGGCGGGAAGGCTTTCGTGCTGCGCTACACAGTGGACGGTCGGCAGCGGCTCAAGACCATTGGCGACTGGCCCGCATGGGGATTGGAGCAAGCCCGGATCGAGGCGCGGAACCTTGTCCAGAAGATCCAGACCGGCGACGATCCCTTGGAAGCCAAGCGGAAGCGCCGGGCAGAGCCGACCATCAAGGAACTTGTCGGCGAATGGCTTGACCGCCACGCCAGCGGCTTGAAGTCCGAGAAGGCGATTCGATCCCTGATCGAGGGCGACCTTGTGACGGCGCTGGGTGTGCGCAAGGTGTCCGACATTCGCCGCCGCCATGTGATCGAGGCGATCGAGGCGAAGGCGGAAACCGCGCCACGGCAGGCCGCAATCCTTCTGGCCTATTCCCGCAAGCTTCTGGACTTCGCGGTTGACCGGGACTTCATCCCCGCCAACCCGCTGGCCGGGCTGAAACCCGGCAGCATCACGGTGAAGGGCAAGCGCGACCCGCTGCGGCAGGTGGCCCGCGCGCGCATCCTCGACAATGACGAAATCCGCAGCTTCTGGACGAATGCCGAGACCTGCGGCCTGCACCGTCTCACCGCCCTTGCCTTGAAGCTGGTGCTTGTGACGGGCCAGAGGCCGGGCGAAGTGGCAGGGATGCACGAGCGGGAGATTGAAGGCTCGATCTGGACGATACCGGCGACGCGGCGCGGCAAGACCGACACGGCCCACACCGTGCATCTGACGGCAACCGCCTTGGCGCTGATTCAAGATGCACGGGAAGAACTGGACCGCCTGTCGCATCGTCGGATTGTTCCCCTCACGGGACACATCTTCGAGGCGTGGCCGGGCAAGCCGGTGAACAACGCGGCATTGTCGCGGGCCATAGACCGCATGGCAGGGGCGCTAGGGGCCAAGGACGTGCCACCGTGGGGGAGGTGGACCCCGCACGATCTGCGCCGCACCATGCGCACCGGATTGAGTGCCTGCCGTGTCCGGCCTGACATTGCGGAAATGACGATCGGCCACGCCAAGCGCGGGATCACGGCGGTCTATGATTTGCACGGCTTCGAGGCCGAGCGCCGGGCCGCGCTGGAGGCATGGGAAGCGCGGCTACTGGCGATCATCGCCGGGCATGACCCCGACGCGATCGAGGGCGGCAACGTGGTGCGGCTGGGGGCGCGGGGATGATGGATGAAGATCGGCCCGGCTGGAAACTGATTCATAGCGAACGCGACGAACTGGCAGAGGTGCGCCGCTACCAAGGGGGCGGGGTTGAGCTCGTGCCTGATCCGCTTCGCCCCGGAACATTCGAACTGCGCCCGGAGATCACTTTCTGGGAAGATATCGCTCGCCTTGCGGATGAGTGCGATGAAATCTTGAAGGCAGCGGGCCTGCCCCCGATCGCCGGGATCGGGCGGGAACCTTACAGAAACGCTCAGACCTTTTCCGAGGAATGGTTCGCCGCGAAGATCGGCGCGGCGTGTTTCCACATCCTTGCCGGGCGGGAAACACTGTCGGATTGGACGCTCGAGAGGACACTGACGCTTGGGCATCTGCTAGAGGACCGCACCTGGCGAAGGCTGCACAAGGCTGATGCGGTGCGGGGGAAGAAGACCCTTGCGGCGGGCAGGAGCGGGGGCATTCAGAGAAAGGGCAAGCTGGGCAGCGACACGCCGGCAATCCTCGAGGAAATGACCCGCCTGATAGACAAGGGGCTTACTACCAGTGCGGCCGCCGGACACGTCGCGAAGAAATTCGACAGGAAACGGTCCGGCGTTCTGTCTTTGTGGTCCCGGCACAAGAAATAGTTGTTGCATACCCCGCCAAATGCAACAGCCGATTGGATGACATTGGCCGCACGTCAAACGCAACCCGCGAAACGTGAGGCCAGAAATGACACTTCAAGACCTTCTGACTGAATCCGAGTATGCCGCGGCGCGCGGCGTTTCGGTTCGCACGGTGCAGCGCGAGCGCGCCCTTCGGATCGGCCCGGCCTTCATCAAGTTGGGCAAGCGCATCTATTATCGGCCGGAAGCCGTCGATGCCTGGATTCTGTCCCAGGAGCGCACGCCGGCCGGGAAGGCGGCCTGACCATGGGCCGCATGGAAAACCCCGGCGCGCTGGCGGGCGCGACCGGGGCCGGGAAGTCAGAACTGGCGTTCAAGTCCACAGCATACCGCCTTCGCGCCGAACGGGCAACGAGCCTGTGCCTGGCGATCGCAGACATGCCGCCCGAGGATGCCGCGCCGATCCTCTGGGAAGCCTTGAACGACTTCCACCGGCAAGGCTTGCCCGGCTCACCGCTGGCCAACCTGGTCAGCCATGCGACCGAATGGGCGAAGCAGGCCACAGAGCACGAGTTGAAGGCGTATGCGGTCGCGGCGGCCCGGCGCATGAGCCCGGCCACGCGCGCGGCCTTCCTGGCCTATTTGCGGGGGACGAACGATGGCTGATCAACAGATCTATCCGCCGGGCGCCTACGTCACGGTTCGCGGCTTCACCGATGGCTGGGCCGCCGTGGTGGCGCACGAGGGCGCGGTCCTGTCTTCCGTCAGGTTGCAAGAGCGGGCCGAAGCGTTCCGGGTGGCCGAACGCAAGGCCGAACGGGACGGCCTGCCCTGCCTGATCACGCGGGGGGCGGCATGAACGCGGAACCGAACTGGCGGGAGGTGGGGCGCGAACCGCCGCCGATCGACGTGCAAGAGCGGTGGGCGGCGGATTATCGAGCGCGGGCGGCTGGCGATGCCCCGGTGCGCGCCTCGCAATGGCTCTGTGCTGCCAACCTCGAGGGCCTGCCGGTGCCGGAGCGCGATTGGCTGGTGCCGGATCTGATCCCCGCGCGCAACGTGACCCTGCTCTACGGCGATGGCGGGGCGGGCAAATCGCTTCTGGCGTTGCAGCTGGCCGTCGCGGTGGCGCTGGGGCGCCCGTGGCTTGGCCTGCCCGTGAAGGCCGGAACGGCGCTGTTTCCGTCCGCCGAGGACGAGGAAGACGAATTGCACCGTCGCTTGGCGGACATCGTGCGGCACGAGGGCGCACGGCTGGCAGACCTTACCGGCCTGACCATTCGCAGTCTGGCAGGCGAGGACGCCATGCTTGCCCGGCTTGGCGACTTCGGGCGGCTGGTTTCGTCCGACCTCTATGCCGAGATCGAGGCGCTGCTAGAGGCGCAACGCCCGGCGCTTCTGGTGCTGGACACACTGGCCGACCTGTTCCCCGGCAATGAGAACGACAAGGCCCAGGCACGGGCCTTTGTGGGGCTGTTGAAGCGGCTGGCGATCCGGCACGAATGCGCGGTGGTGATGCTGGCGCATCCGTCGCTTTCGGGCATGTCCAGCGGCAGCGGAACGTCTGGAAACGTCGCCTGGTCGGGGAGCGCCCGGTCCCGGCTCTACCTCGAGCGCGTCACCCAAGACGGACATGAGGCCAACCCTGACGCGCGCGTGCTGCGCACCATGAAAGCGAACTACGGGCCGCGTGGCGGCGAAATCAGCGTGACCTGGCGGGACGGGGTTTTCGTCGCGGATTCTGCCGAGACGGGGCTTGACCGCGCCGCAGGCAACGCCAAGGCGGAGCGCGTCTTCCTCAGCCTGTTGCGTGCCTTCACAGAGCAAGGACGTTTTGTGAATTCGGCTGGCGGCTTGAACTACGCCCCGAAGGTTTTCGCGGATCACCCCGGCGCCGAAGGGCTGACAAAGCACGCCTTTCGCGCCGCGATGGAAGCCTTGCTTGCGCAAGGCCGCATTGCCGTGAGGCAGAAAGGCCCGACATCCCGACCCACAACCTTCATTGCAGAGGTGGTGGAATGACCTTCACCCCCCCTTCATCCCCCCTAGCACCCCCCCTAGCATCCCCCCCCCCTCAAAACCCTTCATCCCCCCTTCATCCCCCCTTCATCCCCCCTGTGTGTGCACACCCCTATAACCCCATGGGGGATGAACCCCCGCTGGGCGCGGGGTTCACCCAAGCCAAGAGGGCTTCCTGATGCCGACTGACGACCTCACCCCCGGCGACCTCACGCCCGAAGAATTCGCCCGAGTCCGCCAGGGTGTCCGGCTGCTGGTGGCGCACCTGGTGAAGGCGGAAGACATGCCGCTTGCCGGCGTCCTGGCCTCAGCCCATGCCGAGATCATCGGGGCAATTGCCGCCGTCTACGGCGGCGACATGGCGGCCCGGTCTGCCAGGCTTGCGGCCGATCAGGTGGAGGGCATGCCCAGCCTCGAGGAATACGCCGCAGAAAACCCGCTGGCGACGATGGCAACGAAAGGGCGGGCGTGACCAGCGCGCACGTCATGGCCAGGGAGGCGCGATTGCCGGCGCAGCCACAGAAACCGCGCGGGTCCTTCCGGGCGGCAAATCCTATGAGGGTGGCGGAGCGCGATCTATCGCTAGGGCCAGAACTTTTTCCTGATTTCGTTTCAAGGGCGGGGAACTGCCCCGGAAAACAAGCAATCCCAGCGCGCTATCGGGCGCGGGCGCCGCAGGAAAAGCGAAGCGGCACCGAAGGGGCGGCACGCCCGCAACTCACCGACACGATAATTAACCGCAACCAAGCAAAAGGGAGAAGCCCAATGACCGACGCAACCCTGGACCGGGGAACGAGCCCTGCTTTCCCGACGACTGAAGCCGGCACCTTCCGCGACCTCGCGCGCGACGCCTGCCTTCTGGCCAGCATGATCGAAGCTCTCGATGCGTTGCGCGAACAGGCGGACGGCCCGGATGATTGCATGATCGTGCGTCGGGCACGGAACGGCATGGGCGCGGTGTGCGAAACGGCGATCAACGCCGCATTGCAACTGGCTGCGCGGATCGAGGACGCCGGTTTGCGTTAGAGAGGCGCGGGCGGCGCCCCCCTGATGCGCTGCGCCACTTCGGCGGGATGGAAAGAAACCCGTTCCACCGAAGAAAAAGGCTTTGACCAACTGGCGCCAGATTGATGGGCTTTCTGCGAGGGAAGCAGAAGGTTCGCCGAAATGTTCAAGCGCACGCCGCTGACGGCCATTGCGGGAATGCCCGCAACCCGCTTCGATCAGGACCAGCGACGCGGCAAGCTTCCGCGCCTCGACGGCACGGGCAAGCGGACTTACACCATGCGCGACGCCTTCCGGCTTCGCTGCTACTGGCAGGCGGCGGATGCCACGGACCTGGACAGCGCCAAGCTGCTTTCCGACCGGGCGCTTGAAGCGCTTCGCCCGCTCGATCCGTTCACCTGGACAGACGGCGTTGAATTGCATGTCGCGCTGATCCGCTACGACTGGCCGGACGCGCTCGAGGGCTGGGACTGCCGCCATGTGATCGCCGGGCGCTGGGAAGACCTGCGCGCCCTTGCGAAGGCGCATGTCGCATCGGTGGACCCTTCCGCCCGCCTGGTCTCGGTCATTGCCTTTTCGGCAACCGCGATCGCCAATCACGTCTGGCGTGCGGCGCGCGAGTTGGGGCTTTCCGAGACGGAATCCGTGCCGGGCATCCCCGAGGATTTGACCGGCTTTCCCGAGTGGTTCCGGGAGGCGGAAGTCGAGCGCCGCACGCTGGCCGCGACCTGGAGCGACGCCAGCGACGAGGGCCGCGCATGATCCCGGAATATTACCTCTTTGACGAAATCGGCATCGGCGACTGCCGCGCCGAACCGCTGGGCCGCTTCCTCGCCGCCAACCCTGGCGAAGTGACGCTGCGTATCAACTCGCCCGGCGGCATCGCAACCGACGGCGCGGCGATGGTCGCGGCGATCGAGCAGCACGGCAACGTGGCGGTTCAAGTTAGCGGCATTGCCGCTTCTGCGGCCTCTCTGGTGATGGTCGCGGGCAGGCGTGTTTCCCTGCACCGCGATTCCATGGTGATGATCCACGACCCTGCCGCGCTGGCATTCGGCACCGGCGACCAGCTTCGGAAGTGGGCCGACACCCTGGACAAGATCGCCGGTGTCTACGCCGCGACCTATGCCCGGCACACCGGCAACCCGGTGGACCTGATCGCCGGGTGGATGGCGGCCGAAACCTGGATGACTGCCGAAGAGGCCAAGGCCCTCCGCTTCTGCGACGCAATCGAGGGCGACGAAGCGGCCGCGCCTGTCGCGGCCTTCGACTACGGCAAGTTCCGAAATGCGCCTGCGCACCTGGTGCAGATGGCGCGCAAGAACGGCTGGGCGGCCGGAACGCCCGTGACAGGCAAAAAGGAAACCCAGCATGCTTGACGAAACCCAAACCCCGCCCGCGCGCCTGGTCGCGCAACTCCGCGTGGTGGCGAAGGCCAAGGGCCTGCCGGACGACCTGGCCGACGCTGCGGCAAAGGCAGGCTGGACGCCGGAAGCGTTCACCGCTGCCGCGCCGATGTTGAAACGCCGCGCCCAGGTCGGGGCGGTCCTGTTCAAGGGCCAGGACAATCCGACCCTCGAGCTGATGGCGGAAGCTATGGCGGAAGAAAGCGAGCCGGTCGCCCTCGAGGCGCTGATCGCGGACAAGGTCGCCCAGGTCCAGATCGAGGCCACCGGGTCCAATGTGCCCATGTTCGGCGCACCGACCGACCGCAGCCTTGCCGGCGCGCGGGAAAGCCTGGTGCCGCGCATGGTGGCCGGCCTGGTGGCTCGCCTCGATCCGAAGTCGCCCGAGGCGCAGAAGGGCGGCGAGTTTGCCCGCACGACGCTGGACGAAATCGCCATGACCGTCTGCCGCAGCAACGGACTGCGGCCTGCCAGCCGCGAGGGCGCCATTCGCATGGCGGTGCATTCGACCAGCGACTTTCCCCTGATCCTGGCGGACTCGGTGGCCAACCTGGCCGCGCGCCGGATCGAACAGCGCATGCCGGACCTTGCGCGCGCCTCTCGCGAGATCCCGCGATCGGACTACCGCGCCGGGAACCTCCTGACCCTCAGCGCCACAGGCGCGCCGCAGGAAGTGGGCGAGGGCGGCGAAATCCAGTCGGTCACGGCGCAGGAGAAGGGCGAGGCGCTGCCCCGGCTTCGGGACTTCGCCAGCATGTTCTCGATCAGCAATCAGGCGCTTGTGAATGACCGCCTCGACCTGCTGACGAACATTGCCGACCAGATGGCACGGGGCGCGATCGAGCGGCTGCGCGCGGTGCTTCTGGCGCCCATCCTGGCCAACAGCGGGGCGGGGCAGACCATGGCGGACGGTCAACCGATGTGGCACGCCTCGCACGGCAACCTGATCGCCTCCGGCTCCGGCCTGACGGTCACGAACCTGTCGGCGATGCGCACAAAAATGCGGAAGATGACGGGCCTCAACGGCGAGATTCTGGCGATCGAGCCTTGGGCGCTGGTGGTGCCGGCCGAACTGGAAACCATGGCGCAGCAACTGATCGCCAAGATCAACGCCACCACGTCCGACGACGCCAACCCGTTTTCGGGTGGCCTCGAGGTGATTGTGGAACCCGGCCTGACCGATCCGTTGGCGTGGTATCTGATCGCCGATCCCATGCGACATGACGGCCTCGCCCATGCGTTCCTCGATGGCCAGCGCATGCCACGCATCGAGTCGCGGCCGGGCTGGAACACGCTGGGGGTGGACTTCCGCCTGACGTGGCAGCTAGACGCCAAATTCATCGAGACCGCCACCTGGATCAAGAATCCCGGTTCGGGCGGCTGATCGAGATTGGCGCGCGGGGTGCTGACCCTCGCGCGCCGGTCGGCGGGAAGCGCCGCAGAGTCACGAGTCCTGGAAGCTTCCGCGTAACTCGCGAGTGGCCAAACCGCGAGGGGGTGCGGCCCCTGCTCCTGGGGGCGCGGCACAGGCGGCGGCAAGCCTTGACTGCCCCGCCCCGGCCAGGCGCGGACCTGGCCACACCGATTCCGCCGGCGGCGGCAGATGACCGTCGCACGACCCTGGCCCGCTTCGGCGGGCCGTTTCGTGGCGGTGACAAATCCGGTGACAAGGCCGAAAAGAGCAAGAAAGCCCGCTTGCGGCGGGCTTCTAGCTACTTGCTTTTATTGGGTTTTTTGGCTCCGGCGGTAGGGATCGAACCTACGACCAATTGATTAACAGTCAACTGCTCTACCGCTGAGCTACGCCGGAACACGGTGGCGCGTATAGCAAGACCTCTCGGGGGCGGCAAGGGGCAAATCGGTGGAATTTTTGCTCTGTCACAGGCGACGGAACAGGGCCCCGGGTCCGGGGACGGGATCGGCAGCGACCAGGTTTCTGGATAGAAGATCAAGAAGATGTGCCAGCACGTTGCGCCGGGCCGCCGGCCACAGGTCTTGCGGCGTGTCGTGGTAGATCAGGGCCGTCAGGGCATCGGGCGTGGCGGCCCCGCGTTCGAGTGCAGCCAGAACCTGCGCCTCACGCGCAAGGCGGTGGGCGATGAGCGTATCCAGCCGCGCCGCCGGCTCTTCTACCGGATCGCCATGTCCGGGCAGGAAGCGCCGCCAGCTGCCGTCCTGCAAGCGCCGCAGGGAAGCCATGTAGGCGCCCATGTCGCCCTCGGGCGGCGAGATGATGCTGGTCGCCCAGCCCATGACGTGGTCTCCGGTGAACAGAAGGTCGTCCATGGCAAGGCAGATGTGTCCGCCAAGATGGCCGGGGGTATGCAGGGCGTGAAGTTCCCAGTCGGCACCGGAAAGTCTGTCGCCCTCGCTCAGCTGCCGGTCGGGTGTGAAGGTGGTATCCAGACCCTCGCCCGAAGTGGCGACCAGACCGGCAATTGCCTGCATCCGGGGGCTCATTCCATCCCGCGCACTTCCGAAGGCCAGAACCTCGGCCCCTGTGGCGGCAGCAAGCCTCGGGGCCAGGGCGGAATGGTCGCGGTGGGCATGGGTCACGACGATCGCCACGATCCGGCGCCCACGGCTGGCCGCGAGAATCGCCTGAAGATGCGTGTCGAGATCCGGGCCGGGGTCGATGACGGCAAGATCCTGCGCACCAAGCAGGTAGGTGTTGGTGCCCGTGCCGGTCAGCGGCGAGGGATTGGGCGCGCGCAGCCGGCGCAGACCGGGGCCGAGGTGTTCCGTCATGGCCTTCCCAAGCCCGGCCGGGCCGCATAGTCTGGCAGGTGATGGCTGTGCTGCAACGTATCTTTCCCAGAGGCCTGTACTGGCGCGCGGCGCTGATCCTGATCGTGCCCATCGTGACGATTCAACTGGTCGTGTCCACTGCCTTCATCCAGCGCCATTACGAAGGCGTGACGCGGCAGATGACGAACGGCGTGGCGATCGACCTGGGCTTTCTATTGTCCGAGATCGAGGCGGCCGGTTCGTCCCAGGCGGCGATGGCCGAAGTCGGCCCGCTGGCCCGCAATCTGGAGATCACCCTGACGATTCCGGCTGGGGAAGATGCGCCGATGGAAGACCGTTTCCTGTTCCTGGACCTGTCCGGGCGGGTGATCGTCAATACCCTGCGCGAACGGCTTCCGGGGCTGGTGGCAGCCGATGTCTCCGGCGAGAATCGGGTGGTTAACCTGAAATTCGACACCGCTGTGGGCCCTGTTCAGGCGCAGCTGACGCGGAGGCGCATGTCGGCCACCAATCCGCATCAGTTGCTGGTGCTGATGATCTTCACCTCGCTGCTGATGACGGGGGTGGCCTTTCTGTTCCTGCGCAATCAGTTGAAGCCGATCACCCGGCTTGCCGAGGCGGCCGAGGATTTCGGCAAGGGACGCATCGTTTCCTACCGACCGCGCGGGGCACTGGAGGTGCGGGCCGCGGGCCGGGCCTTTCTGGACATGCGCGCGCGGATCGAGCGCCAGATCGAACAACGCACCCTGATGCTGTCGGGGGTGAGCCACGACCTGCGCACGCCGCTGACCAGGCTGCGGCTTGGCCTTGCCATGTTGCCGGACGACCCGGAGGTGGAGGCGCTTCGGGAAGACGTGCGGCAGATGGAGCGGATGGTGGAAGAGTTCCTGGCCTTCGTTCGCGGGGATGCGATGGAGGGCGCGGTGCCAACGGACGCCGTCGCACTGGTGCGCGGGATCGTCGAACGGGCTGGGCCCAAGGTGGTGCTGGCAGGGATCGAAGGCCGGGCCGAGCCCGTGTCGATGCGGCCGCAGGCCGTCGCGCGCGCGGTGGAAAACCTGGTCTCGAACGCCTGCCGGTTCGGCAACCGGGTCGAGCTTCGCCTTGCGTTCGACGACCGCAGCCTACGGATCTTAGTCGAGGATGACGGGCCCGGCATTCCCGAAGCGCAGCGGGAAGAGGCGCTGCGCCCATTCACCCGACTGGACGCCTCGCGCGATCCCAATCGGGGCGGGGGGGTCGGGCTGGGGCTGTCGATCGCCTCTGACATAGCGCTGAGCCACGGAGGTGCTTTGCGCCTTGGGCACAGTGCGCGGCTGGGGGGGCTGCGCGCGGATCTGATGCTGGCGCGTTGAGGGCTACTTCGAGGCGCCGAAGTTGATCACCCAGTGCAGCTTGTTGTCCGGCGCTTCGCTGAGGGCGATGCCGATGCCGACATCCTTTACGCGCGGGAACAGGATATTCTGGCGGTGCTTCGGGGAATTCATCCACCAGTCCACCGCACGGGCACCGGTGCCGAAGCCGCGCCCGGTATTTTCTGCCGCTGCGCGAAAGTTGTAGCCCGCCCGCTTCAGCCGTGTCTTCAGTGTGCCGCCGTCCGACGAATCGTGACTGATCGAGCGGCGAAGGGCATTGTCGCAGGCATGGGCCTGAGCCGCCTTTTCAAGCTTGGGCGCGATCTTGAAGGGTGTCAGGCCATGTGCCTTGCGTTGCGCGTTCAGGTTGGCCAGCACCTCCTGCTGAAGCGCCTTGGCGTTTGGCGGCATGATGCAGGCCTGCACGGGCAGGCCGAGGCCGATCAGAAGGGCCGCGGCGGTTGCTGCAAGGGTATGGCGCGTGATCATGTCTTTCCCCGCAGGATGATGCACTATCTGAATGGCACGGCAGTGCGGCCAGAATCTGGCGTAATCAGGAAGCAAGTGTGAAACCCGTGCGGGTTCCAGACAATGTCCGGGCTTGCGGCTGCGCGGCAAGTCGCCCGGACCGGCGCATTCGTGACTTTTCAATTCGGCGCTTCTGCGAGAAGGATGCCCGATCGGGAGGCGGGCGAGATGCTGGACGGTCTGATGCGAGGCGTGATCGATGCGCCGCTGAACAGGGGCGGGCGCTGGCTGGCGGCCCGGGGGGCTTCGGCCAATGTGGTGACTCTGGTCGGGCTTGGTCTGGGCCTGTTCGCGGCGGGGCTGCTGGCGATAGGGCTGTCGGGGCTGGTGGTCGCCGCACCGCTTCTGGCCAGCCGGCTGGCCGACGGGCTGGACGGGGCCGTGGCGCGGGCGCGGGGCAAGTCGGATTTCGGCGGCTACCTCGACATCTGCTGCGATTTTGTCTTCTATGGCGCGATCCCACTGGCTTTCGTTCTGCGCGATCCGGACGCGAACGGTGCGGCCGGTGCCTTCCTGCTTGCAACGTTCTACATCAACGGTGCGACCTTTCTGGGCTTCGCAATCCTGGCCGCAAGGCAGGGGATGGAGACGGCAAGCCGGGGGGAGAAGTCGCTGTATTTCACAGCCGGTCTTCTGGAAGGAACGGAGACGATCCTGTTCTTCCTGCTGATCGTGTTCTATCCTGCACTTTTCGTGCCGGCGGCCTGGGTCTTCGGTTTCCTGTGCCTGGTGACTGCTGCGGCGAGGGTTCTTCTGGCGGCGCGGACCTTCCGTTGACGGCGGGAAAGCCGATCTCTCCATCGTGAGGGGCTGCCTCCCCCTGTGGCCCGGCCGGGTGGCAAGGAGTGAGACAATCAGCGACAAGCCTTGACCTTCAGCCCATCACCGCGTCGCGGAAGCGGAAGAAGCCGTGGGTGGCGTGGGGCCAGGCTGCATGGTCATGCGGACGCAGGGCGCGGACCAGGGTGATTCCCTGCGCGTCGGCAAAGCGGGAAAGTTCGGTCAGCCGGGCGGCGATTGGGCCCACGGGCGCGTAGGGGGTGACGATCTGGCGAACGCCTTCACGCGCGGCATGGGCCACAAGTGCGGCGGTCTCGCCGCCCCGGAAGATCGGCGCCTCGGGTGCGCCAAGGCGGGCAAGCGCATCGGCTATTGCGCCTTCGGTAAAACGATGGACCGGTGCGGCAACCGCCAGCGGCGAGCGCCCCGAGACATCGCTCAGCGCCGCCACTGCGCTGGGGCGCAGGCCTGCGTGCAGCAGGAACTCCGGAAAAAGGTCTTCTTCGGTGACAAGAAGCAGGGTGGGCAGGTCCGGGTCAACCCAGTCACCTGCGGGTGGGGGCAGGGGGGCGGGGTGGGAAGGCGCGGCAGGGGGCGGGGCGCTGGTGGCGAGCCCCTTGGGCCGGAAGCGGCCGCGCGTGTTCTGTGCAATGTTATCCGCGGTGGCGAGGTAGGTCTTGCCGGTCGTATGCAGCCCTGCGATCCACCGCCACGACAGCGTGTTCGACGCCGGGTCGCCGTCGATGAGGTGCCGAAGGAAGAAGTCGGCCCCAAGTTCCCACGGCAGACGCAAGGTGAATATCCAGATCGAAGCGAACCACATCCGGGCGTGATTGTGCAGGTAGCCGGTATCCACCAGTTCCCGTGCCCAGTCATCGAAACCGTCGATCTCTGTTTCGCCCCGCATGGCGGCCTCTGCCCGCGCGGCAAGACCTGGTTCCACGGCCAGCCGGTTTAGCGCAGCGGTCAGGCCCTGGCGATAGGCGGCCCAGACGCCGGGGCGCAGTTCCAGCCAGCCCTTCCAGTAGGTTCGCCACCAGACCTCGGCCAGGAACCGGTCGGCAGCAGAGCCGTGCCGGCCACGGGCGGCAGCAATGACCTCGGCTTCGGTGACGAGACGGTGGCGCAGCCAGGGCGAAAGGCACGACACGTGCAGGTGGCCGGGCAGGTCGAGGTTGCGGAAATGCGCATAATCACGGCCCGCGCGGGGCAGGAAGGCGTGCAGGCGCTCTAGCCCCGCAGTGCGGGTCGGGATCGGGCTGGTCATGCGTCAAGGTTAGGAAAGGGTTGCCCGCTTTCAAGGCAGGGCGGCAGGTCGCCGCACCTCTCGATGCCTTTTCCCGGAGCTGCCCTTGCAGCCCCCCGCGCACCCCACTAAGACTCTGGCAAGAGTTCCGGCGATATTCCTTGCGATAAGACACAGGCAGGCACCGAATGCGCGATCCCGTTGATCACTACATGAACACGCTCGTCCCCATGGTCGTCGAACAGACGAGCCGCGGCGAACGCGCCTACGACATCTATAGCCGCCTCTTGAAGGAGCGGATCATCTTTCTGGCCGGCCCGGTGCATGACGGGATGTCCAGCCTGATCTGCGCGCAGCTGCTGTTTTTGGAGTCGGAAAACCCGACCAAGGAAATCAGCATGTACATCAACAGCCCCGGCGGCGTGGTGACGGCTGGCCTGTCGATCTACGATACGATGCAATACATCCGCCCGAAGATTTCGACCCTGGTGATCGGACAGGCGGCCTCGATGGGCTCGCTTTTGCTTACGGCGGGTGAGAAGGGCATGCGCTACAGCTTGCCGAACAGCCGGATCATGGTGCACCAGCCCAGCGGCGGCTATCAGGGCCAGGCCACCGACATCTGGATCCATGCGCAGGAGACGCTGAAGCTGAAGCGCCGCCTGAACGAGATCTACGTCAAGCACACCGGCCAGACCTACGAGACGGTCGAAGGTGCGCTTGAGCGCGACAATTTCATGTCGGCCGAGGATGCGAAGGCCTGGGGTCTGATCGACGAGATCCTGGAAAGCCGGGGCAAGGCGGACGATACGTCGAAGTGATGACACACCCCTCCCGCAAGGGCTACCGGCGGGGGGTTTTTCGGATTGTGGAGACCAGGGGCTTGTCCTAGACTTGCGCTTGGGGGACCGGGGCCGGGCAGCGGCCGAGTGACAAGGGACAGTGTCCAGAGGGCAATGGATGGCGAACAACTCCGGCAGCGACAGCAAGAACACGCTTTACTGTTCCTTCTGCGGCAAGAGCCAGCATGAGGTGCGCAAGCTGATCGCGGGGCCCACGGTCTTCATCTGCGACGAATGTGTCGAACTGTGCATGGACATCATCCGCGAGGAAACGAAGACCACCGGTCTGAAATCCTCGGACGGTGTGCCCACCCCGCGCGAGATCTGCAAGGTGCTGGACGACTATGTGATCGGCCAGGTGCATGCCAAGCGGGTGCTTTCGGTAGCCGTACACAACCACTACAAACGGCTGAACCATTCCTCGAAGAACGATATCGAACTGTCGAAGTCGAACATCTTGCTGATCGGCCCCACTGGCTGCGGCAAGACGCTTCTGGCGCAGACGCTGGCGCGCATCCTGGACGTGCCCTTCACCATGGCCGACGCCACCACGCTGACCGAGGCCGGCTATGTCGGCGAGGACGTGGAGAACATCATCCTGAAGCTGTTGCAGGCCAGCGAATACAATGTCGAACGCGCCCAGCGCGGCATCGTCTACATAGACGAGGTCGACAAGATCACGCGGAAGTCGGACAATCCCTCGATCACCCGCGACGTGAGCGGTGAGGGCGTGCAGCAGGCGCTTCTGAAGATCATGGAAGGCACGGTGGCCTCCGTGCCGCCACAGGGGGGCCGCAAGCATCCTCAGCAGGAATTCCTGCAAGTGGACACGACGAACATCCTGTTCATCTGCGGCGGCGCCTTCGCAGGGCTGGAAAAGATCATTGCCCAGCGCAACAAGGGGTCGGGCATCGGCTTTGGCGCCGACGTGAAAAGCCCCGATGAACGTTCCGTGGGCGAACTGTTCAAGGAACTTGAGCCCGAGGATCTGCTGAAGTTCGGCCTCATTCCCGAATTCGTCGGCCGTCTGCCGGTGATTGCCACGCTGACTGACCTGGACGAGGCGGCGCTGGTCACCATCCTCACCGAGCCGAAGAACGCGCTGGTCAAGCAATACCAGCGTCTGTTCGAGATCGAGGGCGTCAAGCTGACCTTCACCCCTGATGCCCTTACCGCCATCGCCAAGCGCGCGATCAAGCGCAAGACCGGCGCGCGCGGACTGCGGTCGATCATGGAAGACATTCTTCTGGACACCATGTTCGAACTGCCGGGCATGGATGGTGTCGAGGAGGTCGTCGTGAACGATGAGGCGGTGAACTCGGGTGCTAAGCCGATGCTGGTTTATACCGAGACCAAAAAGAAAGAGCCCGCCAAGGCTTGATCCGCTTATCATCTCGCTCCGACAGCGTTCCTTGCCAGCCAAGAGGACGGCGCGAATGGACTGTCGGCAAGGGAAGAGCGGACAAGGACGCCAGCTGTGCCCATGCCCCTAGACCTTGGCAGACCTTTGGGCCATATCAGGGCCAAGCGAAGCGGAGACCCGACATGAATTTCCTGAAACGTCTGCTGACCTGGTGGAACAGCCAGACCATCGGCACCCAGATCTTCACTGCGCGCAAGGGGGTGAAGGTCGGCCAGGACGAGGCCGGGAACACTTTCTATCAGACCCGCGACGGCAAGCGGCGCTGGGTTATCTACAACGGCGAGATGGAAGCCTCTCGCATATCGCCCGAATGGCACGGCTGGCTGCACCACACCTGGGACGAACCGCCAACCAAGGCCCCGCTGAAGCACAAGCCTTGGGAAAAGCCCCATCAGGAGAACCTTACCGGCACCGAAGCGGCTTATGTGCCGCCTGGCTCGATCCGGCGTGCCAAACCCGTCGCCCGGCGCGACTATGAGGCCTGGCAGCCCGAGTGATGGCCTACGAGCGTGCCGAAATCCTGACCGGGGCCGCCGTTCTAGCCGTGGCGATCGGTTTTGTGGTCTATGCTGCGCAAGGCGCAGGACTGGTGCGGGAACCCGACAGCTATCCGCTGACGGCGAGTTTCCGGTCTGTCGAGGGGGTGCGCATCGGGTCTGACGTGAGACTTGCGGGCGTCAAGGTCGGAACCATCACCGATCTGCGGCTGAATCCCGAGACCTTCTTTGCAGATGCGACGATCACGATCCGCAAGGACATCCTCCTGCCGGTTGACAGCACCATCCTGATTTCGTCCGAGGGGTTGCTGGGCGGCAATTTTGTCGAGCTTCTGCCCGGCGGTGCGCTGGAAACCCTGGAACCCGGTGACGAGATCGAGGACACGCAGGGCGCGGTCAGCGTGATCTCGCTGCTGCTGAAATTCGTGGGCGGAGGGGCCGAGGCTGGCGGAGCCGCTACCCCCGATGAAAGCACGGATCCTGCGGCGCCATGATTGCCCGGCTTGCCTTGATTGCCGGCCTGCTTTCGACGCTGCCAGCCGCAGCGCAGGACTTTGCGTCAGCGCCTGGCGCCTCGCTGCGTTTTCTGGACAAGCTGACCAGCGAGACCGGCGATGTGACGCTGGGCGTCGGACAGGCGGCCAGGTTCGGGCGGCTGATCGTGCAGCTGGACGACTGCCGCTATCCGGTGAGCAACCCCTCGTCCGAGGCCGAGGCCCATCTGACCATGATCGACGAGGCAACTCAGGCACAACTGTTCAGCGGCTGGATGCTGGCATCTTCGCCCGCGCTGTCGGCTTTGGATCATCCGCGTTATGACGTCTGGGTGCTGTCCTGCGTCCTGCCCGAGGCCAGCCCTTCGGGCGAATAGTCCGGCAAGTCGAATGTCGCTTCGCCCTGCAGCGCCTCGGCCAGCAGACGGTGATAGGTGGCGCGGGGAATTTCCACCGCGCCCAGGCTGGCCAGATGCGAGGTCAGGAACTGGGTGTCGAACAGGCGGAAACCGCCGGCCCGCAGCCGCGCAACCAGATGCGCCAACGCCACCTTCGAGGCATCGGTTACACGGCTGAACATGCTTTCGCCGAAGAAGGCAGCGCCCAGCGTGACGCCATAGACCCCACCCACCAGACATTCGTTCTGCCAGACCTCAAGGCTATGGGCGTGGCCCAGATCATGCAGCGTCTGATACAGGCGCTGGATCCGATGGCTGATCCAGGTGTCGCCCGGGCGGTCGGCGCAGGCCTCCACGACCTGTGCGAAGGCCCGGTTGGTCGTGACGCGGAAATCTGCACGGCGCAGCCGGCGCGCCAGCGAACGCGAGACGTGGAAACCGTCCAGCGGAAGGATGCCGCGCCGGCGCGGATCGACCCAGTGGATAGTCTCGTCGCCGCGTGTCTGGGCCATGGGAAAGATTCCCATCGCATAGGCGCGCAGCAGGATCTCGGGGGTGATCTCCTCTACCGGATCGGACATCGCAAGATCCTTTGAAGGATTTTGCAAAAGTCTTGAAAACTTTTGCGGTGGGGCGCCCGCAAGGGCACCCCGATCGAGTGTCAGCCGAACTGCTCGGCCAGCCATTTCTCCAGCCAATGGATGTTGTATTCCCCGTTCTGGATGTCGGGCTCGGCCAGCAGCATGTGGAACAGTGGCACAGAACTGTCCACACCGTCGATGATCAGCTCTGACAGGGCGCGTTTCAGGCGGGCCAGCGCCTCGGGCCGGTCGCGGCCATGGACGATCAGCTTGCCGATCAGGCTGTCGTAATAGGGCGGGATCGTATAGCCGGAATACAGCGCCGAATCCATCCGTACCCCGAAGCCGCCGGGGGCATGGAACATACGCACCTTTCCGGGGCAGGGCGAGAAGTTCGGTATCTTCTCGGCGTTGATCCGCACCTCGATGGCGTGGCCGTTGATCTCCAGCTCGTCCTGGGTGAAGGACATCGGCAACCCGGCCGCGACGCGGATCTGTTCGCGCACAAGGTCAACGCCGAAGATGTATTCGGTGACCGGGTGTTCCACCTGAAGGCGGGTGTTCATCTCGATGAAGTAGAACCTGCCGTCCTCGTAGAGGAATTCGATGGTTCCGGCGCCGATGTAGTTGATCTTTGCGACCGCATTGGCACAGATCGTGCCGATCTCTGCCCGCATCTTCGGGGTGATGGCGGGGCCGGGGGCTTCCTCGAACACCTTCTGATGGCGCCGCTGCAACGAGCAGTCGCGCTCTGCCAGGTGGACCGCCCGGCCCTTGCCGTCACCGAACACCTGAATCTCGATGTGCCGCGGTTTCTGAAGGTATTTCTCGATATAGACCTCGTCGTTGCCGAAGGCGGCCTTGGCTTCGCTGCGGGCGGTTCGGAAGGCGATTTCCAGTTCTTCGGCGTTCCTGGCCACCTTCATGCCGCGCCCGCCACCGCCGGCAGTGGCCTTGATGATGACCGGATAGCCGATGCCTTCCGCGACGCGGCGTGCCGTGTCGAAGTCGGGCACGCCGCCGTCGGAACCCGGAACAACCGGAATGCCAAGCGCCTTTGCAGTTTCCTTTGCCGTGATCTTGTCGCCCATGATGCGGATGTGTTCCGCGCTGGGTCCGATGAAGGTGATGCCGTGATCCTCCAGTGCCTGTGCAAAGCTGGCGTTTTCGGACAGGAAGCCATAGCCCGGATGCACGGCCTGGGCGCCGGTGATTTCGCAGGCAGAGATGATTGCCGCCTTGTTCAGATAGCTTTCCGAACTGGGTGCCGGCCCGATGCAGACGGATTCGTCGGCCATGCGCACATGCATCGCGTCAGCGTCGGCAGTCGAATGCACGGCGACCGACTTGATCCCCATTTCGCGGCAGGCGCGGATGACGCGAAGCGCGATCTCGCCGCGGTTGGCGATCAGGATTTTCTCGAACATGGGCGCCTCACTCGATGATGAGGAGGGGGGCGCCGTATTCGACCGGGTGGCCATCCTCGACCAGGATGCGCTTTACCGTGCCCGCGCGCGGGGCGGGGATGTGGTTCATCGTCTTCATCGCCTCGATGATCAGGACGGTCTGGCCTTCGCTGACCTGCGAGCCCACGGTCACGAAGGGTGCGGCCCCCGGTTCGGGGGCAAGATAGACGGTGCCGACCATGGGCGAGGTCACCGCACCGGGGTGCTGGGCCGGGTCTTCGGGCGCGGCCGGGGCTGAGACAGCGGCCGGCGCTGTCGCAGCCGAGGCGACCTGGTGGACCACGGGGGCAGGGGCCGCAGCGGCAACCGTCACCACATTGGCCTGTTTGACGACGCGCACCTCGAGGCTGTCATCCTCGCCATATTCGCGCTTCACCGACAGTTCGGTCAGGTCGTTCTTGTTCAGAAGCTCGGCCAGTGCCGAGATGAAGGCCACATCCGTGTCGGTCGTCTGCTTGCTCATGCCGTCCTCTGTTGGCTTTGCGCCATTGGCTTCAAGGCAGGGTGCGCCCCCGCCGCCGCGTGTGGGGCGCTTATACGCGAGCGGCCGGGGGCTGAAAAGCCGCGAATCCGTGCCTGATCCCCGGTCAGTTGGCGCTAACGATGCAAAATCCTGTGCTGCTTGAAAATTTACCGTTTGATAAAAAATTCGACCTGTGCCAGCCTTCCATCAAAAGATGAGCCAGGGAGGCCCACAGCCGATGTCGAACAGTCCGTTTACCCCCGGAATCGTGGCCGGCCGCTTGCCGGACGCCGCCTATGCCCGGAACTTCGCCGATCACGAGCCGCCGCTGGATGCGCACGAGGCCCGCGTCGCCGCCGACCGCTGCTATTTCTGTCACGATGCGCCCTGCATCACCGCATGCCCCACGGCGATCGACATTCCGTTGTTCATCCGCCAGATCGCGACCGGCACGCCCGAAGCCGCGGCCACGACGATCTGGAGCCAGAATATCCTTGGCGGCATGTGCGCGCGCGTCTGCCCCACGGAAACCCTGTGCGAAGAGGCCTGCGTGCGCGAGGCGGCCGAGGGCAAGCCGGTAGAGATTGGACGCCTGCAACGGTATGCCACGGATGTGGCCATGGCCAAGGGGCTGCATCCTTTCACCCGGGCGCCGCGGACCGGAAAGCGCGTCGCCGTCGTGGGGGCGGGACCGGCGGGTCTGGCCTGCGCCCACCGCCTTGCGATGCACGGGCATGACGTCGTGGTGTTCGAGCGCCGCCCGAAGGCAGGCGGCCTGAACGAATACGGCATTGCCAGCTACAAGACTACGGGCGGCTTTGCGCAGAAAGAGGTCGAATGGCTGTTGTCTATCGGCGGGATCGAGATCCGCTGCGGAGTCGAGCTTGGCCGCGACGTGACGCTGGCGCAGCTTGAGGCAGAATATGATGCGGTCTTCCTCGGCATCGGTCTTGCGGGCGTGAACGCACTGCGCACTCCTGGCGAGGACAAGGCGGGCGTGCGCGACGCGGTCGATTTCATTGCCGAGCTGCGCCAGACCGCGGATCTGTCCACGCTGCCCATCGGGCGCGACGTGGTGGTGATCGGTGGCGGCATGACCGCAGTGGATGCCGCGGTGCAGTCGAAACTGCTGGGGGCGGAAAACGTCACCATCGTCTATCGCCGCGGGCAGGAGAAGATGTCTGCCTCGGCCTACGAACAGGAACATGCCACCAGCGCAGGCGTCCGCATCATCTGCAACGCGATGCCGGTGGCCATCCACGGCAACGGCGCGGTGCGCGAGGTGGAATTCGCCTACACCCGGGAAACCTCCGAGGGGCTGAAGCCCACCGGAGAGACCTTCCGGTTGAAGGCCGACCAGGTGTTCAAGGCCATCGGCCAGACGCTGGCAGGGGCACCCGAGGGGCTGGCTGTCGAGGGCGGCAAGCTGAAGGGACATCAGGGCAAGGTCTGGGCGGGCGGGGATTGTGCCGCCGGGGGCGAGGATCTGACGGTGACGGCCGTGGCCGAGGGCCGCGACGCCGCCGAGGCGATCCATGCCGCGCTGACGGCCGGCTGATGCGGGGCGATTTTCCTTGCCAGCCCAAGGCTTTCGCGCCATCAGGGGCGAAGCATGGACGGCTGGACCGACACCTTCATCGCCTTCGTCGAGCGCAACCGCGACTGGTTGCCGCTGATCATGATGACCTTTGCCGCGGCCGAGACCACGGCCTTCCTGTCGATCCTGGTGCCATCGACCGTCGTGTTGGTCGGCATCGGCGGGCTGGTGGCGACCGGGGCGGTGCCGTTCTGGCCGCTCTGGATCGGCACGACGATCGGGGCACTGATAGGCTCGACCTTCAGCTACTGGCTGGGGCGACGCTATGGCGGCGTGGTGCTGGCGCTGAAGCCGCTGAGCGACCACCCCGAGATGGTGGAAAAGGCACAGGCGAGCTTTGCGAAATATGGTCCCGCTACGATCTTCATCGGGCATTTCGCCACGGTTTTCCGGCCCGTTGTCTTCCTGCTGGCCGGGATGAGCCGCATGACCCTGCCGCGGTTCATGTTCTGGAACACGCTGGGCTGCATTGCCTGGGCGTTCCTGATTCCGAAACTCGGCCAGTTCGGCGGCGACATTATCGGCTGGCTCTGGTCGCTGCTCTGAATGGGTGCGGGGGAAAGCTCCGCGCCAAGCAATCGCTCTCTGCTTTCGCCAAGGAGGTCTGCCATGGCTAACCTGTCTTCCGAATTCATCGGCATCAAGTCGCCGAACCCGTTCTGGCTGGCCTCGGCGCCACCGACGGACAAGAAATACAATGTCGAGCGCGCCTTCGAGGCCGGCTGGGGCGGCGTCGTGTGGAAGACGCTCGGCTCCGAGGGGCCGCCGGTCGTGAACGTAAACGGGCCGCGCTATGGCGCGATCTGGGGGGCAGACCGGCGGCTTCTCGGCTTGAACAACATCGAGCTGATCACCGACCGCCCGCTGGAGGTGAACCTGCGCGAGATCAAGGAGGTCAAGCGCAAGTGGAAGGACCGCGCCTTGGTCATCAGCCTGATGGTGCCCTGCGACGAGGACAGCTGGAAAGACATCCTGGCCCGGATCGAGGATACCGAGGCCGACGGGGTAGAACTGAACTTCGGCTGCCCGCATGGCATGGCCGAACGCGGCATGGGCAGCGCCGTAGGTCAGGTGCCGGAATACATCGAAATGGTCACCCGCTGGGTCAAGAAGCACAGCCGAATGCCCTGCATCGTGAAGCTGACGCCGAACATCACCGACATCCGCCGCCCGGCCGAAGCGGCCAAGCGTGGCGGCGCAGATGCGGTTTCCCTGATCAACACGATCAACTCGATCACTTCGGTCAACCTTGACAGCTTCAGCCCCGAGCCATCGATCGACGGCAAGGGCACGCATGGCGGCTATTGCGGACCGGCGGTCAAGCCCATCGCGTTGAACATGGTGGCCGAGATCGCCCGCAACCCGGAGACCCATGGCCTGCCGATCAGCGGCATCGGTGGTGTGACCACCTGGCGCGACGCGGCCGAGTTCATGGCGCTCGGCGCGGGTAACGTGCAGGTCTGCACGGCGGCGATGACCTACGGCTTCAAGATCGTGCAGGAGATGATCAGCGGCCTTTCGCAATATCTGGACGACAAGCAGATCGCCTTGTCGGATCTGGTCGGCCGCGCTGTGCCGAATGTGACCGACTGGCAGTATCTGAACCTGAACTATGTCACCAAGGCGCGGATCGACCAGGATGCCTGCATCAAGTGCGGCCGTTGCTATGCCGCCTGCGAGGATACCAGCCACCAGGCGATCCTGATGAAGCCTGGCCGGGTGTTCGAGGTGAATGATGCGGAATGCGTGGCCTGCAATCTCTGCGTCAACGTCTGCCCGGTGGACAACTGCATCACCATGGTCGAGCTGCCGAAGGGCGCGGTCGATCCCAGGACGGGCGTCAAGGTCGGGGATTATGCCAACTGGACGACGCACCCGAACAACCCCAGCGTGAAGGCTGCGGAATAGGGCTGCTCTGCCCCCTCGTGCGGCTTGCGTGCGGGGGGGCTGGCATGCTAGGCCCATGCCATGACGACGTTGCGCAACATCCGCATCTGCTGCATTACCCGCTGACTTCGGTCGCGCGGGCGCTTCGTCATTCCCCATGGAAAGAAGCCGAACCCGCGCGGCGAAGGCTCGCGTGTCGAAGGGACTGACATGGTGAAGATCCGCCTGACGAACTCCAGGACCCGGAAGAAGGAGGACTTCTTTCCGATCGACCCGGCCAATGTGCGGATGTATGTCTGCGGCCCCACGGTCTATGACCGGGCGCACCTGGGCAATGCGCGCCCCGTGGTCGTGTTCGACACGCTGTTCCGTCTGCTAAGGCATGTCTATGGCGCGGATCATGTGACCTACGTTCGCAACTTCACCGACGTTGACGACAAGATCAACGCCGAGGCGCTGCGGCGGCAGCAGGCCGGCGCGAAGGGCACCCTGGAAGAGCTGATCCGCGAGCGGACCGAGGAGACCATCGCTTGGTATCACACCGACATGGACGCCCTCGGCGCGCTGCGCCCGACGCATGAGCCGCGGGCGACGGAATACATCGGCCAGATGATCGCGATGACCGAGGGGCTGATCCGGTCCGGTCACGCCTATGCGGCAGAGGGCCATGTCCTGTTCCGCGTCCGCAGCTACCGGGATTATGGCAAGCTTTCGGGGCGCAGCGTGGACGACATGATCGCGGGCGCCCGGGTCGAGGTCGCCCCGTTCAAGGAAGACCCGATGGATTTCGTGCTGTGGAAACCGTCCTCGGCCGCCGAGCCCGGCTGGGACAGCCCCTGGGGTCGCGGCCGGCCCGGCTGGCACATCGAATGCAGCGCCATGGCGCATGAGCTTCTGGGCGAATCCTTCGACATCCACGGTGGCGGGCTGGATCTGCAATTCCCCCACCACGAGAACGAGATCGCCCAGTCCGCCTGCGCCCATCCGCACGGCGACTTCGCGCATTACTGGCTGCACAACGAGATGTTGCAGGTCGAGGGGAAGAAGATGTCCAAGAGCTTGGGCAACTTCTTCACCGTGCGCGACCTCTTGGACCAGGGCATTCCGGGCGAAGTGATCCGCTTCGTCTTCCTGATGACGCATTACCGCAGCCCGATGGACTGGACGGCGGACAAGGCGCGCGCGGCCGAGGCGACCCTGCGCAAGTGGCGCGCGGCGTCGGCGTCGGTTGCCGCATCGTCGCCCCTGCCGGCTGTGGTCGAGGCGCTGGCCGACGATCTGAACACCGCCGGCGCGCTGGCTGCGCTGCATGTCGCAGCGGGCGAGGGGGATTGGGAGGGGCTGAAGGCCTCGGCGCAGCTGATGGGTCTTCTGACCGAGCATCTGGGCGCTTGGGCCACAGCGCCGCGGGTTGACCTGTCGGGTCAGGCGGAACGGCTGGCCGCGCTTCGGGCCGAGGCAATGGTCTCGAAGGATTTTTCCGCCGTCGATGCCCTGAAGGCCGCGCTGGTCGCGGCGGGGGTCGAGGTGCGCATGTCGAAGGCGGGGGTCGAGCTGGTGCCCGGACCCGGCTTCGATGCGGCAAGGCTGGAGGCGATCAAGTGACCGCAGAGACAGAAAGATTTTCGTCAAGGAATTTTTCGGCCCGGCGTGAGCGCCTCTGGCTTTTCGACACGACGCTGCGCGACGGGCAGCAGACCCAGGGGGTGCAGTTCTCGACCGCCGAGAAGGTGCAGATCGCGCGCGCGCTGGATGCGCTGGGGGTCGATTACATCGAGGGCGGCTGGCCGGGCGCGAATCCGACCGACAGCGATTTCTTCGCCGCCCCGCCCGCGACCCGCGCCACGCTTACCGCCTTCGGAATGACCCGCCGCGTGGGCCGGTCGGCCGAGAACGACGATGTGCTGGCCGCCGTCCTGAACGCGGGCACCCCGGCGGTCTGCCTGGTGGGCAAGACGCATGACTTTCATGTCACCACCGCGCTTGGCGTGACGCTGGAGGAAAACCTCGAGGCCATCGCCTCCTCGATCCGGCATCTGGTCGCGAAGGGGCGCGAGGCGCTGTTCGATGCCGAGCATTTCTTCGACGGCTACCGCGCCAACCCGGCCTATGCGCTGGCCTGCCTGACGGCGGCGCGGGATGCGGGCGCGCGCTGGATCGTGCTTTGCGATACCAATGGCGGCACGCTGCCGGCCGAGGTGGGCCGGGTGACGGCCGAGGTCATCGCCGCCGGCATCCCCGGCGACCGGCTGGGCATCCATTGCCACGACGACACCGGCAATGCGGTGGCGAACTCGCTGGCCGCGATCGAGGCCGGGGCGCGGCAGGTGCAGGGCACGCTGAACGGGCTGGGCGAACGCTGCGGCAATGCGAACCTGACAACGCTGATCCCGACGCTCTTGCTGAAGGAACCCTATGCCAGCCGGTTTGAGACCGGGGTCAGCCGCGCGGCGTTGGCGGGGTTGCTCAAGACCTCCCGGATGCTGGACGACATCCTGAACCGCGTGCCGCTGCGCAGCGCACCTTACGTCGGCGCCTCGGCCTTCGCGCACAAGGCGGGGCTGCACGCCAGCGCGATCCTGAAGGATCCCTCGACCTACGAACATATCGACCCGGCGCTTGTTGGCAACGAGCGCGTGATTCCGATGTCGAACCAGGCGGGCCTGTCGAACCTGCGGGCGCGGCTGGCCTCGGCCGGGATCGAGGTCGATCCGAAGGATCCGCGCCTGGGCCGGATCATCGAGGTGGTGAAGGCGCGCGAGGATCAGGGCTATGCCTATGACGGCGCGCAGGCGTCGTTCGAGCTGGTCGCCCGGCGCGAACTGGGCCTGTGTCCCGACTTCTTCGAGGTGAAGCGCTACCGGGTGACGGTGGAGCGGCGGAAGAACAAGTACGACCGGATGATCTCGCTTTCAGAGGCGGTGGTGGTGGTCAAGATCGGCGACCGCAAGATGATGTCGGTCAGCGACAGCATGGACGAGACCGGCAGCGACCGCGGCCCGGTCAACGCGCTGGCCAAGGCGCTGGCCAAGGATCTTGGCCCCTATCAGGCCTGCATCGACGACATGAAGCTGGTGGACTTCAAGGTCCGCATCACCAATGGCGGGACCGAGGCGGTGACGCGCGTCATCATCGACAGCGAGGACGGGCAGGGCCACCGCTGGTCCACCGTGGGGGTCAGCGCCAACATCATCGACGCCAGTTTCGAGGCGCTGCTGGACGCGATCCAGTGGAAACTGATCCGTGACTTCGGCCAGCCGCAAGGGGCGGCGGCATGAGCCTCGACGCCTGCGCCGGGCTGGTGCAGCGGGGCGATCCGGACCGTTTCCTCGCGGTGATGGCCGCCCCCGTCGCGGTGCGCGCGCAGCTCTTGCCGCTTTATGCCTTCAACCTCGAAGTCGCCCGCGCCCCATGGGTGACGCAGGAGCCGCTGATCGCCGAGATGCGCCTGCAATGGTGGCGCGACGTGGTGGAAAACGCGGCCTCGGGGGCAGCCCGCGCGCATGAGGTCGCGGGTCCGCTGCACGCGCTGATCCGGGATTTCGGCCTGCCAGTCGAGGTCATGGACCGCCTGATCGCCGCCCGCCGTTGGGACATCCACCGCGCGCCGCATGACGGGATCGCCGGGTTGACGGCCTATCTGGACGACACCGGGGCGGGGCTGATGTGGCTGGCCGCCAGGGCGCTGGGGGCGCCGGAGGGGGCGGAACATGCGGTGCGCGCCTATGGCTGGGCTACGGCGGCGGCCTTCTACCTGCGCGCCGTGCCCGAGCTTGTCGCGCGCGGGCGCCGTCCCTTGCCGGAGGGCGTGACCGGCCGCGATCTGGCGCGGCTGGGGCTGGAGCGGCTGGCCGCCGCGCGGCAGGCGCGCCGGTCGGTGCCAAAGGGGGTCGCCCCGGCGCTTCTGGCGGGCTGGCAGACAGAGGGTCTGCTGCGTCAGGCACTTGCCAGTGAAAGCTCGCATCTGGGACTCTCCGAGTTCCGGCGGCGCTGGCTTCTCTTGCGGCAGGGTGTCACCGGGCACTGGTGAGGGCTGCTCCTCGTTCGGTTGCGTCGCCTCGTCGCGGGACCGAGCGATTAGCGCATGCAATGCGGCCAAGAGCGGCCGTTCAGGCGCGCGTTTCCTGCGGCCGCAGCCAGAGCCAGATCAGCGCGCCGCCCGCCAGGACCAGGAAGG
Source organism: Tabrizicola sp. YIM 78059 (assembly GCF_004959785.1). Classification (NCBI taxonomy): domain Bacteria; kingdom Pseudomonadati; phylum Pseudomonadota; class Alphaproteobacteria; order Rhodobacterales; family Paracoccaceae; genus Tabrizicola; species Tabrizicola sp. YIM 78059. Next base: position 530,404 of record NZ_SJZH01000001.1, on the reverse strand, counting down.
GCAGCATGGCCAGATTGACCATCTGCCAGCCCGCCTGGGTCGAGCCGCCGGCGCAATTCATCAGCCCGCCCGACGAAAAGCTCGCCAAGGTCACACCTCCGAACACGACAAGGTCGTTCAGGCCTTGCAGCCGGCCGCGTTCTTCCGGCCGCTGCGCGTTGGTCAGCATCGTGGTCGCCCCGATGAAGCCGAAGTTCCAGCCGATTCCCAGCAGGACCAGAGCGATGAAGAAGTTCTCGAGCTGCACCCCGGCCATAGCCACCGCCCCGGCCGCGGCCAGGATGGTCAGCCCAAGCGCGATGATCCGCTCGGTCCCGAAGCGGGCGATCAGATGGCCGGTGAAGAAGCTGGGCGCATACATGGCCAGCACATGGGCGGTTACCACATCCGCCGCATCCCCCGTATCGAAGCCGCAGCCGACCACTGCCAGGGGCGAGGACGTCATCACCAGGTTCATCAGCGCGTAAGAGACGGTGGCACAAATCATCGCCACGGCAATCACCGGGGTGCGGATAAGTTCTGCCCGCGAGCGGCCCGACGGCGCCCCAAGTTCAGGCGGCTTCGGCTTCGGAATGTCCAGCGCGGCAAAGATAAACATGCCGAAAAGATTAAGCCCGATGACCGCGAGATATGAGCCCAGGAACGGCACCACCGCATAGTCCGCGGTCACCTTTACCAGCTGCGGCCCGACGATGGCCGACAGCAGCCCCCCTGCCATGACCCAGCTGATCGCCTTTGGACGGAAAGTGTCGGACGCTGTGTCGGCGGCGGCGAAGCGGTAGAAGCCCTGCGCCGACATGTAGATACCGGTGAACAGCGCACCCAGGCAGAAAAGAAGGAAGCTGCCGCTCGACAATCCCCAGGCGCCGATGGCTGCCCCCAGCGTCCCGCCAAGCGCACCAGCCACGAACCCCGCGCGGCGCCCGTGGCGCTGCATGAAGGCAGAGATCGGCGTCGCGGTCAGCATTGAGCCGATGACCGTCATCGAGATCGGCAGCGTAGCCCAGCAGGCATTCGGCGCCAGCGTGGAACCGGCCAGCCCGGCGATGGTGAAGATCATGGGCATCTGGGCCCCCAGGATCGCCTGGGCGGCGACAAGGACGATCACATTGCGGCGGGCGGTGGAGTCGCTGGTCATGGGGGCAAGGCGTAGACCTGTGCCGGCCAAGGGGCAAGGGGCAGGGTTGCGACCGGGCGCCGCGGATGGCAGGAAGGGGCATGGTGGGCCGGATCATCACGTCTCTGGACTGCGTGGCCGAAGGGGCGGAGTGGCTCGCCGCGCGCGAGCCGGCCTTTGCCCGCGCGCTGCCCGTGGTCGGGCCGCTGCCCCTGCGCCGCGAGCCCGACGGCTTCGCGGCCCTGCTGCGCGCGATCGTCGGCCAGCAGGTCTCGGTCTCCAGCGCCCGGGCGATCTGGGCGCGGCTGGAAGGCGCGGGGCTGACCGGGGCCGAGGCGATGGCGCGGGCCTCGGACGCGGACCTGCGCGCCGCGGGTCTGTCGCGGCAGAAGGCGCGCTATGGCAGGGCGCTGGCGCAGGCGGGCATAGATTTCAACGCCTTGCGCGACATTCCCGATGCAGAGGTCGTCCGCACTCTGGTCGCAGTGCCGGGGATCGGGGTCTGGACAGCCGAGATCTATGCCATGTTCGCGCTGGGGCGGGCCGATGTCTTCGCCCCCGGCGACCTGGCGCTGCAAGAGGCGGCGCGGATGCTGTTCGACCTGCCCGCGCGGCCCACCGACAAGGCGCTGCGGGCCATGGCCGAGGCCTGGTCGCCCTGGCGCTCGGTTGCGGCGCGGGTGCTTTGGGCCTACTACCGCGTGGCACGGGAACGGGAAGGGGTGATCTGATGCGGGAATTGCGGTTCGGGCGGAAGGGCGCGGGGCAGGCGCGGTCGCTGGTCGTGTTCCTGCATGGCTATGGCGCGGATGGCGCCGACCTTCTGGGCCTGGCCGATGTCCTGGCGCCGCACCTGCCGGAAACGGCCTTCGTTGCCCCGGACGCACCTGAACGCTGCGCGGGGGGCGGTTTCGGCTATCAATGGTTCCCGATTCCCTGGCTCGACGGGTCTTCCGAAGCTGCCGCCGCAGCGGGATTGGCGGCCGCGGTCAAGGATCTGAACGGCTTTCTTGATGCGCGCCTTGCCGAAGAGGGGCTGATGCCCGACCGCATGGCGCTGGTCGGCTTCAGCCAGGGTGCGATGATGAGCCTGGAGGTCGCCCCCCGCCGCCCCGAGGCCGTGGCCGGGGTGGTCGCGATCTCGGGCCGGTTGCTCAGGCCCGAAGCCCTGGCTGCGGAAGCGCTGGTGAAGCCGCCGGTTTTGCTGATCCACGGCGATCAGGACCCTGTGGTGCCGTTTTCCGACATGGCCAGGGCAGGAGACGCGCTGGTCGCGGCCGGTTTTCCGACATATGGTCACGTCATGCAAGGCACCGGCCACGGCATCGCACCCGATGGGCTGGGCGTGACGCTGCAGTTCCTGAAGGAGCGGCTGGCCTAGCCGGATCTGCGCCGGAACAGTTGCCCCCCGACACTGGTGCCGGTCAGTTACCGAGTATCCCCGGCAGCCGCAGCCCGTGCTCCTTGGCGCACTGGATCGCGGCCTCGTAGCCCGCATCCGCATGCCGCCACACGCCCGAGGCCGGGTCGTTCCACAAGACACGCTCCAGCCGCCGCGCGGCCTCGGGCGTGCCATCGGCCACGATCACCACGCCCGCGTGCTGGCTGAACCCCATTCCGACCCCGCCGCCGTGATGCAGGCTGACCCAGGTCGCGCCCGAAGCGGTGTTCACCAGCGCATTCAGAAGCGGCCAGTCGGAAACCGCATCCGAGCCGTCCTTCATGCCTTCCGTTTCGCGGTTGGGGCTTGCGACCGAGCCCGAATCGAGGTGATCGCGCCCGATGACGATAGGGGCCTTCAGCTCTCCGCTGGCCACCATCTCGTTGAACATCAGCCCCGCCCGGTGCCGGTCGCCCAGCCCGATCCAGCAGATCCGCGCCGGCAGGCCCTGGAAGGCGATTCGCTCCCCGGCCATGTCGAGCCAGCGGTGCAGATGCGCGTTGTCGGGGAAAAGCCGCTTCATCGCCGCGTCGGTCTTGCGGATGTCCTCGGGGTCGCCCGACAGCGCGCACCAGCGGAAGGGGCCGATCCCCTTGCAGAAGAGGGGCCGGATATAGGCCGGGACGAAACCGGGGAAGGCGAAGGCGTTCTCGAACCCTTCTTCCTTCGCCACCTGGCGGATGTTGTTGCCGTAGTCCAGCGTCGGCACACCCGCGTTCCAGAACCCCACCATCGCCTCGACATGGGCGCGCATCGAGTGCCGGGCGGCCTTCTCCACCGCCGCCGGGTCGGTCTCCTGCTTCGCGCGCCATTCGGCGACGGTCCAGCCCGCCGGGCAATAGCCGTGCAGGGGATCATGCGCCGAGGTCTGGTCGGTCACGATGTCCGGGCGCGGCCCGCCCGCGCGCATCCGGGCGAGAAGTTCGGGAAAGACTTCTGCCGCGTTGCCCAGAAGGCCCACTGACTTCGCCTCGCCCTTTGCCGTCCATTCGGTGATCATGGCAAGGGCTTCATCCAGACTATGAGCTTTCGCGTCCAGGTATCGGGTGCGGATGCGGAAATCGATCCGGGTCTCGTCGACCTCCACCGCCAGGCAGCAGGCGCCCGCCATCACGGCAGCCAGGGGCTGCGCGCCGCCCATGCCGCCGAGGCCGCCGGTCAGGATCCAGCGGCCCGTGAGGTTACCGCCGTAATGCTGCCGCCCGGCCTCGGCGAAGGTCTCGTAGGTGCCCTGCACGATGCCTTGCGTGCCGATGTAGATCCAGGACCCGGCGGTCATCTGGCCGTACATCATCAGGCCCTTGCGGTCGAGTTCGTTGAAATGCGCCCAGGTGGCCCAGTGCGGCACGAGGTTCGAGTTGGCGATCAGCACGCGCGGGGCGTCGCTGTGGGTGCGGACGATGGCCACGGGCTTGCCGGACTGGACGACCAGGGTCTCGTCCGACTCCAGGTCCTTCAGGCTGGCGACGATCCGGTCAAAGTCGTCCCAGGTCCGTGCGGCGCGGCCGATTCCGCCATAGACCACCAGTTCATGCGGGTTTTCGGCCACGTCGGGATGCAGGTTGTTCATCAGCATCCGCATCGCGGCCTCGGTCTGCCAGGATTTGCAGGTCCGCTCTGGGCCGGTCGGCGGGTAGATGTCGCGGAGGTTGTGGCGGGGGTTCGTCATGGTCGGGCTCCTGGTCTGGTGGAGGCCCCGGGGGCGCTTCGCCCCCCGGACCCCCCGAGGATATTTGGGAACGGAAGAAGTCAGGCGAGGGCGGGAAGGGGGACGCCCGTGGCGCGGCCAAGCGCGCCCTCGGCCACCAATGCGGCAGCCTTGGCAAGATCAGGGGCGAGGTAGCGGTCGTCTTCCAGGGCACGCACCTCGGCCCGCAGCACGTGCAGCGCGGCCTGCAGCGGGGCGGAGGTGCGCAGCGGCGCGCGGAACTCCACCCCTTGCGCGGCGCAGAGCGCCTCGACGCCGAGGATGACGTGCAGATTCGTGGCCATCCGGCCCAAGCGGCGCGCGCCGTGGGCGGCCATCGAGACGTGATCCTCCTGGTTGGCGCTGGTCGGCGTCGAATCGATCACCGTGGGATGGGCGAGGTGCTTGTTCTCGCTCATCAGCGCGGCGGTGGTGACCTCGGCGATCATCAGGCCGGAGTTCAGGCCGGGCTTCGGGGTCAGGAAGGCGGGCAGGTCGAAGGACAGCGTCGGGTCCACCATCAACGCCACCCGGCGCTGCGCGATGGCGCCGATCTCGGCGATGGCCATGGCGATCATGTCGGCGGCAAAGCCTACGGGTTCGGCGTGGAAATTGCCGCCCGAGACGATCTGGCCGTCCGACAGCACCAGCGGGTTGTCGGTGGCGGCATTGGCCTCGATCTCGAGTGTCCGCGCCGCCATGCGCAGGACGTCCATCGCGGCGCCCGTCACCTGTGGCTGGCAGCGGATGCAGTAGGGGTCCTGCACGCGGGTATCGCCCTCGCGGTGGCTTTCGCGGATCTCGCTGCCGGCAAGCAGCGCGCGCATCGTCGCCGCCGCCTCGATCTGGCCGGGATGGCCGCGAAGGGTGTGGATTTCCGGGTCCAGGGGCGCCGTCGAGCCCATGATCGCGTCCGTGGACAGCGCCGAGATCACCAGCGCCTCTTGTGCCGCACGCCAGGCCTGGAACAGGCCCGCCAGCGCATAGGCGGTGGAGAACTGCGTGCCGTTGATGAGGGCAAGCCCTTCCTTCGCGCCCAGCGTGATCGGCGATAGTCCTTTCTGCGCAAGGGCTTCGGCGCCGGGCTTCACCTGGCCGTCCACCATCGCCTCGCCATGGCCGATCAGCACTGCGGTCATATGCGCCAGGGGCGCGAGGTCGCCGGAGGCGCCGACCGAGCCCTGGTCGGGGATGACCGGGGTCACTCCCCGGGCCAGCATGTCCTCGATCAGCGCCACAACCTCGGGCCGCACGCCCGAGGCGCCGCGGCCGAGCGAGAGGAGCTTCAGCACCATCATCAGCCGTGCCACGTCCTCGGCCATGGGCGCGCCCACGCCGCAGCAATGGCTCAGGATAAGGTTTTTCTGAAGTGTGGCAGTATCTTTCGGGGCGATCTTGATGCTGGCAAGCTTGCCGAAGCCTGTATTTACGCCATAGACCGCCGCATGGCCGGTCGCGGCGGCGGCGATGTGGCTGGCGGCGCGTGCGATGCCCTCGCGTGCGCTGCCGTGCAGGCGTGCGGGCAGGCGCTGCCTGTAGATACGCTCGAGCTGGGCAAGGCTGACCTGGCCGGGGATCAGGATTTCAGGCGTCAAGACGGCCTCCGTATATGCGTTGATGCAGCGCGGTGGCGCCGATGCGGTAGCTGAGTTCCGCCGGATGGTCGGCCTCCCAGATCGCCAGGTCGGCGCGCAGGCCCGGCGCGATGCGGCCCCGGTCGCCCAGCCCCAGCGCGCGGGCGGCATGGGCCGTGGTGCCGAGAAGCGCCTCTTCCGGCGTCAGGCGGAACAGGGTGCAGGCCATGTTCATCGCCAAGGTCAGCGAGGCCATGGGCGAGGAACCAGGGTTCAGGTCGGTCGCCACCGCCATCGGGACACCCGCCGCGCGCAGGGCGGCGATGGGCGGCAGCTGGCCTTCCCGCAGCGTGTAGAAGGCGCCCGGCAGGATCACCGCAACCGTGCCCGCCGCCGCCATTGCCGCGATGCCCTTGGGCGAGAGATATTCCAGATGATCCGCAGAAAGCGCCCCGTGCCGGGCGGCGAAGGCGGCGCCGCCCTGGTCGGAAAGCTGCTCGGCATGGATCTTCACGGGAAGGCCCAGGGCGCGGGCCTCGACGAAGAGGGGCGCAAGCTCGTCCACCGAAAAGGCGATGGTCTCGCAGAAGGCATCGACCGCATCAACGACCCCCTCGGCCCGGGCCAGACGAAGCGAGGGAATGGCGACCTCGGCGATGTAACTGCCCGGGTTGCCCCAGTATTCCGGCGCAACCGCATGGGCGGCAAGATGGCTGGTCCTTACAGTGATCGGCCGGTTGTCGGCGATGCGTCGCGCAACACGAAGCATCTTCAGCTCGTCTTCGACCGTGAGGCCATAGCCGGACTTCACCTCGATCGTCGTGGCGCCGCTGGCGATCAGCTGGTCGATCCGGTGCAGGGCTGCAGCAAGCAGATCGTCCTCGGACGCCGCGCGGGTGGCGGTCACGGTGGAAAGGATCCCGCCTCCGGCGCGGGCGATCTCTTCGTAGCTTGCGCCCTTCAATCGCAGCTCGAATTCGACCGCGCGGTGTCCGGCAAAGACGGTGTGGGTGTGGCAATCGATCAGTCCCGGTGTGACCAGACGTCCGGCACAGTCATGCTCGGGCAGGGCGCGGAAGGTCGCGGGCAGGCTGGTCATTGGCCCGGCCCAGGCGATCCGGTCGCCGTCCATTGCCACGGCGGCATCGGGGATCAGGCCATAGCCGTTGATCATCGTTGCAAGGGTGGCATGGGTCAGAAGCATCGGCGTCTTGCCTTATGACTGGTTTAATGGTTAATATGTCTAGACATAATGCAAGTCAAGTGAGTCGCCATGATCCTTCACGCAACCTCTGCCCTGTTGCCCGACGGTTGGGCGCGGCATGTCCGCATCCGCGTGGAGGGGGGGCGCATTGCCGAGGTGACGGCCGGGGTGCCGGGGCAGGGGCACGGTGTCCTGCTGCCCGCTCCGGTGAACCTGCATTCGCACACCTTCCAGCGTGCCATGGCCGGGCTGACCGAAGGCCGTACCGCCGGGCAGGACAGTTTCTGGACCTGGCGCGCGCTGATGTATCGCTTTCTTGACCGGCTTTCCCCCGAGGACGTGCAGGCCATCGCCGCGCAGGCTATGGTCGAGATGGCCGAGGCCGGGTTTTCGGCGGTCTGCGAATTCCACTACCTGCACCATCCGGTCGGGGGCGGCACCCATGCCGACCCGGCCGAGATGTCCGCCCGCATCGCCGAGGCGGCGCGGGAAACCGGGCTTGGCCTGACGCATCTGCCGGTCATCTACGAACAGGGCGGGGTGGACGGGCGGGCGCTCTCGGGCGGGCAGCTGCGCTTCGGCTCCTCGCCCGAGGTCTTTGCGGCGCTGCTGGAAGGGGCGGGGCGGGCGCTCTCCGACCTGCCTGACGTGGTGCTGGGCGTCGCGCCCCATTCGCTGCGCGCGGTCCGCCGCGAGACGCTGGCCCGCGTGGCCGGGATGACGCAGGGCCCCATCCACATGCACATCGCCGAACAGGTGGCCGAGGTCGAGGAGGTCCGCACCGCCTGGGGCGCGCGCCCGGTGGAATGGGCCTGCGCGAACCTGCCCCTCGATGCCCGCTGGTGCATGATCCATGCCACCCAGATGACGCCCGCCGAGACCGCCGCGCTGGCCCGCACCGGGGCGGTCACGGGGCTGTGCCCGATTACCGAGGCGAACCTGGGCGACGGCATCTTCGACGGCCCGGGCTGGCTTGCGGCGTGCGGGATCTTCGGGGTGGGCAGCGACAGCAACGTCCGCATCTCGCTGGCCGAGGAGTTGCGGCTTCTGGAATATTCCCAGAGGCTTGGCCACAGGGCGCGGGCGGTGATGGCCGATGAGCGTTCCACCGGGCGGCTTCTCTGGGAGCAGGCCGCGCGGGGCGGCGCGCAGGCGGCGGGGCGCGGGCGCGGCGTGATCGCGGTGGGCGAATGGGCCGATCTGGTGGCGCTGGACACCGGCGATCTGCGGCTCGAGGGGCTGGAAGGCGACCGGCTCCTGGATGCCGTGATCTTCGCCGGGCGCGACGGGCTGGTCACGGACCTCTGGTCCGCCGGACGACATGTCGTGCGGGGCGGGCACCACATCGCCCGCGAGGCCGTGGCCCAGCGTTTCCGCGCCACCATGCGCCGCCTGAGGGACGCGCTGTGACGCTGGGCTGGGAGGAGATCCGGGCCGAGGTGCTGCGCCGCATACGCGCGCGCGAATGGCCGCCTGGCGCCCTGATTCCGGGAGAGGAGGCGCTGGCCGAGGAGTTCGGTGTCGCCCGTGCCACGGTGAACCGCGCAATGCGCGATCTGGCCGAGGCGGGGGTGATAGAGCGCAAGAAGCGGGCCGGGACACGGGTTGCGGAATTGCCGGTGCGGCGCGCCCGCCTGGAAATTCCGGTGATCCGGCTGGATGTTCTGGGCCGGGGGCTGACCTATGATTTCAAGCTGCTTGCCGACCGCGTGGAACGCGCACCCATCCCTGTTACCGCCCGGCTCGGCCTGCCCGAAGGCACGGCAATGCGGTATCTCGAGACGCTGCACCTTGCCGGGGGACGCCCCTTCGTGCTTGAGACGCGATGGCTGAACCCGGCCATTCTGCCTGCGCCCCCGCCCGATTTTGCCGCAGTCAGCGCGAACGAATGGCTGGTCACGCACGTCAGCCTGGTTTCTGGCGACATTGCCTTCACTGCGGAACCGGCAACCCCACGCGAGGCCGAGGTGATGGGCGTGGCGCCCGGCACGCCGCTGTTGGTGGCCGAACGGACCACGCACGGCACCACGGGACCGGTGACGCTGGTGCGGCTGGCCCACGCGCCGGGGCATCGGGTGCAGATGACCTTCTGACCCGCCGTTCATGACTTCCCTGCGGTCGGTCTTTGCCGGTGCCTTGGGCGAGGGCCCGCAAGTGCGCACCGAGCCGGTTCAGCGGAAATGCCGGGCGACCAGCTGGGTCAGCCGGCGATGCAGGGGCAGGGTGCGATGGCGTATGTGAATCGCGGCAAAGACCGGCTGGCGCAGGTCGGGCGCGTCCTTGACGGCCATGAACCGGCCGCCCGCTATCAGATCCGACGCCGTCTTGGCCAGCACATAGCCCGATCCGCCCATCGCCGTCAGCAGCGAGACGACCGACCCCGACTGCCCGACCGAGACAGGCGCCCCCGCCAGGTCCGGCGTGGTCTGGCGGTGCATCTCCTCGAAGGCGGGCGAGAAGTGGGCAAAGACGAAGCGGTCGGACCTGACCTCGGCCAGCCGCGGGGTTTCGGTCGAGATCATGCGGTAGGTCACCTCGCCCACGCTGTCGAAATGCAGGTCGGGATGCGGCTTGGGTGAGAACATCACCGCAAAGTCGAGAATGCCGGTCAGCAGGTCGGCGCACATCTGGTTGGAGTAGTCGGGCTCGATGTAGAAGGCAGTCTCGGGGAAGGCCGCGCGGAACTCGGCCACCCAGTCGCCCAGATAGACCGCCGCCAGGTCGTTCTGGATGCCCAGCCGCAACAGATGCTGCGCGCCCTGCGGGATCTTGATCCGCCGCTGCGCCTCGTTCCATTCATGGCGCAGGGCGCGGGCATGCGGCTCAAAGCGCTTGCCCTCGGGCGTGAGGTCCGTGCCCGCGCGCGACCGGTCGAAAAGCCGCGAGCCCACCGCCTGTTCCAGCGCCGCGACCCGGGCCGAGACGGTGGATTGCGTGATCCGCAGCCGTTCCGCCGTGCGGTGGAAACTGCGGGTTTCGGCAAGGTCGAGGAAGGTGTCGAGAAGGTCGATCTGCATCGGTTTTGCCCTGTGCCTGCCCCCGGGGGCGCTTCGCCCCCCCGAGCCCCCAGAGAGTCTTGGAATGCAGGAAGAGGTATTGATCGATTTTCCCGATCAATAGCCTGGTTCCGACCGAATTGAAAGCGGGCGATTTGCGGCGGATAGTGGCGCCGCAAAGGGGAGGCGGCGATGGCGGAATTTGCATCTGCACGGGTGGCGATCATCGGGGGCGGGGCGGTCGGGGCCTCGGCACTGTATCATCTGGCCAAGGCGGGCTGGACGGACTGCATCCTGTTGGAGAAGAACGAGCTGACCGCCGGATCGACCTGGCATGCGGCGGGCAACGTGCCGACCTTTTCGGCCAGCTGGTCGATTATGAACATGCAGCGTTATTCGGCGGGCCTTTACCGGGGCCTCGGCGAGGCGGTGAACTATCCGATGAACTACCATGTGACCGGGTCGGTGCGCCTGGGCCACTCGAAGGAACGGCTGCAGGAGTTCCGCCGCGTCGTCGGCATGGGCCGCTATCAGGGGATGGATCTTGACATCCTGTCGCCCGAGGAAATCCGGTGGAAATATCCCTTCGTCGAGACGCACGATCTGACCGGGGCGCTGTATGACCCCTATGACGGCGACATCGACCCCGCGCAGCTGACCCAGGCCCTCGCGGCGGGGGCCCGGCAGATGGGCGCGCGGGTGGAACGGTTCTGCCCAGTGACGGCGGCGAAGTGGACCGGCAGCGCCTGGATCCTGTCCACCCCCAAGGGCGAGGTCCGCGCGGAATACGTGGTGAACGCGGGGGGCTACTATGCGGCCCAGGTGGGGGCGATGTTCGGCCGCCGCGTGCCGATGATGGTGATGAGCCACCAGTATCTGCTGTTCGATACCATCCCGGAACTGGAGGCCTGGACGAAGGAAGTGGGCCACAAGCTGCCTCTCCTGCGCGACGTGGACTCCTCCTACTACCTGCGGCAAGAGAAGATGGGCTTCAACCTCGGCCCCTACGAGAACCCCTGCCGCGCGCATTGGGCCACGCCCGACGACCCGATGCCCGAGGACTTTTCTTTCCAGCTTTTCCCCGACGATCTGGAGCGGCTGGAATGGCACATCAACGATGCCATGGCGCGGGTGCCGCTGTTGCAGAAGGCGGCGCTGCAGAAGGTCATCAACGGCCCGATCCCCTATACGCCGGACGGCAACCCGCTGATCGGGCCCATGCCGGGCGTGCCGAACGCCTTCGAGGCCTGCGTCTTCACATTCGGCATCTGCCAGGCGGGCGGAGCGGGCAAGGTGCTGGCGGAATGGGTGACCGAAGGCGGCACCGAATGGGACATGTGGTCCTGCGACCCGCGCCGCTTCACCGGCTGGGAGGATCACGACTACTGCGTGCAGAAGGGCATGGAGGTCTATGGCCACGAATATGCCATGCATTTCCCGATGGCCCGCTGGCCCGCCGCGCCCGACCGCAAGCTTTCGCCGGTTCATGACCGGCTCAAGGCGCTCGGCGCCCAGTTCGCGCCCTACAACGGCTGGGAGCGCGCCGAATGGTTCGCGGCCCCCGGCGACGACACGAGCTGGGAGGCGACCCAGACCTGGGGCCGCGCAGGCCCGTGGGAGCCGCGCATCCGCGCTGAATGCGAGGCGGTGCGTGACGGGGTCGGCGTGCTCGACCTGCCGGGCTTTACCCGGCTCAGGCTTGTTGGCCCCGGCGCGCGGGCGCATCTGGCGCGGCTGACGGCATCCAGACTGCCCCAGCCGGGGAGGATCGGGCTGATCTACTTCGCCGATGACCGCGGGCGCATCGTGACCGAGATGACCTGCATTCCGGCCAGCGACGAGGATGTGGGGCTGATTACTGCCGCAGTGGCGCAGTCCCACGATGCCGACCTTCTGCGCAAGGGCCTGCCCGAGGGTGTGGAGTTGCAGGACTGGTCGGACCGCGTGCATTGCTTCATCGTCACCGGCCCGAAGTCGCGCGACCTGCTGGCCTCAATCAGCGAGGGCGATCTGACACTGCCCTGGCTGTCGGTGCAGGAGGCGAAGGTTGCAGGAAAGGACGTGGCGCTGGTGCGCGTCTCCTTCGCTGGGGAACTTGGCTGGGAGATCCACTGCGACCGCGCTGATGCCCCCGCGATCTTTGATGCGCTGCTGGCTGGCGGTGCGAAACCCTTCGGGATGAAGGCACTGAACAGCCTTCGCATCGAAAAGGGCTATCGCGCCTGGAAGGGCGATCTTTCGACCGACTATTCCCTGCTGGAAGGCGGGCTTGACCGGTTCATCGACTGGAACCACGACTTCCCCGGCAAGGCGGCCCTGCTGGCCGAGAAGCAGCGGGGGGTCAGGAAGCGCTTTGTCAGCCTGAAGGTCGAGGCCGGCGAATGCGACGCGCCCTACATGTCCACCCTCTGGCATCAGGGGCAGGTTGTTGGCGAGACGACCTCGGGCGCCTGGGGCTATCGGGTTGGGCATTCGATGGCGCTTGGAATGCTCCGGGCAGATCTGGCAGTGCCGGGGACCGAGGTCGAGGTCGAGATCTTCGGCGACAGGGTGAAGGCGACCGTTCTGCCCGACGGCCCGGCCTGGGACGCCAAGAACGAGCGTATCCGGGCATGAACGGGGTTCCGGCCACGATGTCGGCTGTGCAGCTCGTTGGTCACGGCGGGCCGGAAATGCTTGTGTGGCGCGATGACCTGCCGGTGCCCCGGCCAGGCCCTGGCGAGGTGCTGGTCAGGGTTCTGGCGGCCGGTGTCAACATGACCGACATCAACACCCGGCTTGGCTGGTACGGCAGTGGGGATCGCAAGTCGGGCTGGGCGGGCGAACTGGTCTTTCCACGCATCCAGGGTTCAGACCTCTGCGGGCGGATCGTGGCGCTTGGGCCAGGTGTCGAGGGGCTTTCGCTTGGCGCCCGCGTCGTCTGCCCGACGAACCAGCACGAGCCGACCCGCGAAAACCCGATCAACTTTGCGTCCATCGGATCAGAATTCGACGGGGCCTTCGCCGACTATTGCCTGGTGAAGGCGCGCCATCTGCATGATGTCTCGGCCTCACCCCTGACAGACATCGAGATCGGCGCCATGCCCTGCGCCTATGGCACGGCGGAAAACCTTCTGTCCCGCGCCGAAGTTGCCAGGGGCGAACGCGTACTGGTCACTGGCGCTTCGGGCGGGGTGGGGCTGGCTGCGGTGCAACTGGCGCTGCTGCGCGGGGCCGAAGTCACGGCGCAGTGCAGTCCGGCGAAATCGGCACCGCTGCGTGCGCTTGGGGCGGCCATCCTGCCGCGCGAGGCAAAGCCGCCGGCGCGGGCTTTCGATGTTGTGGTCGATGTCGTCGGCGGCGACGGTTTCCAGGCGCGCCTTGATGCTTTGCGACCCGGGGGCCGTTATGCCACTTCTGGCGCGGTCGGCGGACCCCTGGTCAGCGGGGATCTGCGCAGCGTCTACCTGAACGACCTCACGCTTTTCGGCGCCACCCACCAGCCGCGCGAGGTCTTCGCGCGTCTTGTTTCCATCATCAACTCTGGCGGGCTCCGGCCGATCGTCTCGAAGACCTACCCCTTGCGCGACATCGCCCAGGCGCAGGCCGATCTGGCGACGGGGCGCTATCCCGGCAAACTTGTCCTTGTTCCTTCGGAGGCACTTCCATGAGCGTCCCCTCGAAAGCGCGCGCCGTTGTCATCGGTGGTGGCGTTTCCGGCTGTTCGGTGGCCTATCATCTGGCCAAGGCGGGCTGGACCGATGTGGTTCTGCTGGAAAGGCGCAAGCTGACCAGCGGCACGACCTGGCACGCGGCGGGGCTGATCGGGCAGTTGCGCGGCAGCGCCAACATGACCCGACTGGCGAAATATTCTGCCGATCTCTACCGCGGGCTCGAGGCCGAGACCGGGGTCGCCACGGGAATGCGGCAGGTGGGGTCCATTTCGGTGGCGCTGACGGCCGAACGGCATGAGGAACTGCTGCGGCAGGCAACGGTGGCGCGAATCTTCGATGTCGAGGTGCACGAAATTTCGCCATCAGAGGTGAAGTCGCGCTATCCGCATCTGAACATCGAGGGCGTTGTCGGGGCCGTCGCCCTGCCGCTGGACGGCCAGTGCGACCCGGCCAACATCGCCATGGCCCTGGCCAAGGGCGCCCGGATGCGGGGGGCCCAGATTTTCGAGATGACGCGGGTTTCGCGCGTGACCACCGCCAATGGCCGCGTCACCGGGGTGGATTACGAAACGGCCGAGGGACCGGGCCATATCGAGGCCGACATCGTCGTGAACTGTGGCGGGATGTGGGGGCGCGACCTTGCAGCGCAGAACGGTGTCACCCTGCCGTTGCATGCCTGCGAACACTTCTACCTGGTCACCGAACCGATCGAGGGCCTGGGCGAACTGCCCGTTCTCAGGGTGCCGGACGAATGCGCCTACTACAAGCAGGATGCCGGCAAGATGATGCTGGGCGCCTTCGAGCCCAAGGCCAAGCCCTGGGGGATGGACGGCATCCGGCCCGATTTCGAGTTCGACACCCTGCCCGAGGACTGGGAGCATTTCATGCCCATCCTGGAAATGGCGACGCACCGGATGCCGCTGTTCCAGACCGCAGGAATCCACACCTTCTTCAACGGCCCCGAAAGTTTCACCCCCGACGACCGCTACTACCTGGGCGAGGCACCGGAACTGAAGGGTTACTGGATCGCCGCCGGATACAATTCCATCGGGATCGTCAGTTCGGGCGGGGCCGGTCAGGCGCTGGCGCACTGGATCACCGAAGGCGAGCCGCCCTTCGACCTGTGGGAAGTTGACATCCGCCGCGCCCAGCCCTTCCAGAAGAACCGCCGCTATCTGAAGGAAAGGGTCAGCGAAACCCTTGGGCTGCTTTACGCCGACCATTTCCCCTACCGGCAGATGGCCACTGCTCGCGGTGTCCGGCGCAGCCCGATTCACGAACATCTGAAGGCGCGCGGTGCGGTCTTCGGCGAGGTCGCCGGCTGGGAACGTGCCAACTGGTTCGCCAACCCGGGGCAGGAGCGGGAATACCGCTATTCCTGGAAGCGACAGAACTGGTTCGACAACCAGCGCGCCGAACATATGGCCGTGCGCACCGGTGCGGGCCTGTTCGACATGACCAGCTTCGGCAAGATCCGCGTGGAAGGGCGCGATGCCTGCCGCTTCCTGAACCGCATCTGTTCGGCGCAGGTGGATGTGCCCGAAGGCCGCATCGTCTATACTATGTTCCTCAATGATCGCGGGGGGATAGAGGCTGATCTTACCGTGACCCGCCTTTCCGAGACCGCCTTCCTTGCCGTTGTCCCGGGCGCCACGCTGCAACGCAACCTCGCCTGGATGCGCGCCCGCGTGGGCGAGGATTTCGCCGTGATCACCGATGTCACGGCAGCCGAATCCGTCCTGTGCCTGATGGGGCCGAAGTCGCGGGAGGTTCTGTCCAGAGTTTCTCCGAACGACTTCGGTAATGCCGCGCATCCGTTTGGTATGGCAAAGGAAATCGAGATCGGCATGGGCCTCGCCCGCGCCCACCGCGTCACATATGTCGGAGAGCTGGGGTGGGAGCTGTACATACCGACCGACCAGACCGCCCATGTCTTCGAGACCCTGATGGAGGCCGCGCCCGAGCTGAAGCTGTGCGGCCTTCACACGCTCGACTCCTGCCGGATCGAGAAGGCCTACCGCCACTGGGGTCACGACATCACCGACGAGGATCATGTCCTGGAAGCCGGCCTCGGCTTCACCGTCAGTCGGAAGAAGCCCGCCTTCATCGGGCGCGAGGCGGTCCTGCGCAAGGAACAGCAGGGCCTTGACCGGCGCATGGTCCAGTTCCGGCTGAAGGATCCCGAACCCCTGCTGTTCCATAACGAGGCCATAGTCCGCGACGGCAGGATCGTCGGACCCGTGACCAGCGGCAACTATGGCCACTTCCTCGGCGGGGCCATCGGCATGGGCTATGTGCCCGCCAAGGGCCAGACCGACGACGACATCCTGTCGTCGCGCTATGAAATCGAGGTGGCAGGCCGGCGGCACGAGGCCATCGCCTCGCTTGTCCCGATGCACGATCCGAACTCTGAAAGGATAAAGGCATGACCGAGCTCTCCGACCTTCCGGGCGAGACCTGCGAACCGGCCCGCGCCCGCCGCGCCGGGGGCCGACAGGCCCGCGTGGCGCTGCGGTCCGCGCCGCTGGCCGAGGACATCCGTCCCGTACGTGCCGGCCTTCCCGGGGGGCAATACAAGCCCCTGACCGATGCGGGCGTTCAGCAGATTCACGCTGCGGCACTGGATGCGCTGGAACAGATCGGCCTCAGTCAGGCCCCCGCCTCGGGCGTGAAGATCCTGACCGAAGCCGGCGCTATACTGGGCGAGGATGGCCGTATCCGCTTTCCCCGCGCCCTCGTCGAGGACATGCTGGCCATTGCGGCACGCGACATAACGCTTTACGCCCGAGACCCGAGGCACGACCTGCACCTTTCCGGCAGCAACGTGCATTACGGCACGGCAGGTGCGGCGGTGCATGTCGTCGATCCGGTGACGCTGGAGTATCGGGACAGCACCGCGCAGGATCTTTATGATGCGGCGCGGCTGGTGGACAACCTGGACAACATCCACTTCTACCAGCGCACCATGGTCTGCCGCGATGTGGCAGATAACCGAGAGATGGATCTGAATACGCTTTACGCCTGCCTGGCCGGCACCGTGAAGCATGTGGGCACCAGTTTTTCCGACCCCTCGCACGTCGCCGATTGTTTCGAGATGATCCACATGGTCGCGGGCGGCGAGGAGAAGTGGCTTGAACGCCCCTTTGTCAGCAATTCCAACTGCTTCGTCGTGCCGCCGATGAAATTCGCCGAGGAATCCTGCATCACGATGGAAGATTGTGTCCGGCGGGGTATGCCGATGCTGCTACTGTCGGCCGGGCAGGCCGGAGCCACCGCACCTGCGCCGATCGCGCTGGCCATCGTGCAGGCGGTGGCCGAATGCCTGGCGGGCGTGGTCTATGTGAACGCCATCAAGCCCGGTGCGCCGGCAATCTTCGGAACCTGGCCATTTGTTTCCGATCTGAGAACGGGCGCCATGTCGGGCGGGTCGGCCGAGCAGGCGCTGCTGACGGCAGGATGCGCGCAGATGCACCGGTTCTATGGCCTTCCGGGCGGAGCAGCCAGCGGGATCAGCGACTCGAAGCTGCCCGACATGCAGGCCGGATGGGAGCAGGGCATCACCAACGCGCTGGCGGGCCTTGCGGGGTTGAACATGTGCTATGAGGCGGTTGGGATGCATGCCTCGTTGCTGGGGTTCTGTCTGGAAAGCCTGATCCTGGGCGATGACCTGCTGGGCCAGGCGATGCGGCTGGTGCGGGGAATCGACGTGACCCCTGACACCACAAGCATCGACGCGATGAAAGAGGTCTGTCTGGGCGGGCCCGGGCATTACCTCGGGTCGGACCAGACGCTGAGGCTGATGCAGACCGAGTACATCTATCCGCAAACGGCCAACAGAATGTCGCCCAAGGAATGGACAGAGGCAGGCAAACCGCTTCTGCTTGACACCGCCATTGCGCGGAAGAACCATATCTTGTCGAAAGCCGGTTGCCGCGTTGACCCAGAGATCGACCGCGCGATCCGCGCCCGCTTCAACATCTACTTCAAGTGAGGTCTGAATGATCCCCGCCAACATGCTGAAATTCTATATAAATGGCCAGTGGGTGGACCCCATTTCGAAGGCCCGGATGGGCGTCG
The DNA here is from genome assembly GCF_004959785.1 of Tabrizicola sp. YIM 78059. Taxonomy (NCBI): domain Bacteria; kingdom Pseudomonadati; phylum Pseudomonadota; class Alphaproteobacteria; order Rhodobacterales; family Paracoccaceae; genus Tabrizicola; species Tabrizicola sp. YIM 78059. The sequence goes on along the minus strand of NZ_SJZH01000001.1, from coordinate 512,655 downwards.
AAAACCCGGCGACCGAGGAAATCGTCTGCGAAGTCGCCATGGGCAACCGCGAAGACGCCGACCGCGCCATCGCCGCGGCCCGCGCCGCCTTTGACGGCTGGACCTACACCCCTGTGAAAGAGCGCATCGCCCTGTTGAAGCGCATCCTCGAGATCTACAACGAACGATACGAGGATTTCGCCCAGGTCATGTCCACCGAGATGGGCGCCCCGATCACATGGGCGCGCAATGCCCAGGCTTGGGCCGGGCAGGTGCATATCGAAAGCACGATCAAGGCGGCCGAGGAATTCGCATGGGAATACAACCGCGGCACGACGCGGATCATCCATGAAGGCATCGGTGTCTGTTCGCTGATCACGCCGTGGAACTGGCCGATGAACCAGATTGCCTGCAAGGTGGCCCCGGCCCTGGTTGCCGGCTGCACCATGGTGCTGAAACCTTCGGAAATCGCGCCGCTTTCGGGCACGCTCTTTGCGCAGGTCTGCCATGATGCAGGCGTACCGCCGGGGGTGTTCAACCTGGTTCATGGCGCGGGGCCCGAGGTCGGTGCGCGGATGTCTGAACATCCCGAAGTGGACATGGTCAGCTTCACTGGCTCGACCCGCGCCGGAACCGCGATTGCCGCGGCGGCCGCGCCTACCGTCAAGCGCGTGGCCCAGGAACTGGGCGGCAAGTCGCCCAACATCATCCTGCCCACGGCCGATCTGGCCGAGGCCATCTCTGCCGGCGTCACTGCGGTGATGTCGAACACCGGTCAGTCCTGCGACGCACCGACCCGGATGCTGGTGCCGCGTGACCGCCAGGCAGAGGCGCTGAAGATCGCGAAGGAGGCTGCGGACAAGATCAAGGTCGGCGATCCGCGCGACGAGGCTACCGAGATGGGCCCGCTGGTGTCGAAGCTGCAGTTCGAAAAGGTCCAGCGCCTGATCCAGGCCGGGATCGACGAGGGCGCCACGCTGGTCACGGGCGGCCTCGGCCGGCCGGCCGACCTGAACCGCGGCTGGTTCGTGCGGCCCACGGTCTTTGGCGATGTGGTCAATTCGATGACCATCTCGAAGGAAGAGATCTTCGGCCCGGTGCTGGCGATCCAACCCTATGACAGCATCGAGGACGCCATCGCCCAGGCCAATGACACGGTCTATGGCCTTGCCGCCTACATCGCTGGCCCGGTTGAGGAAGCAAGGCCCGTGGCGCGGAAGTTGCGCGCCGGAACGGTAAACCTGAACTATCCCGACTGGGACACCTTCGCCCCCTTCGGCGGCTACAAGCAGTCCGGCAACGGACGCGAATATGCCGACTGGGGCATCCACGACTTCTGTGAGGTCAAGGGCATCGTCGGCTACGGCGAGGCCTGAGACCGGCCATTACGGGGCGGGCCGGTCCCGCCCCCATCCGATCGGGGACATCATGCATTACGGATATATCGGCCTTGGCAATCTCGGGGCCGCATGCGCCGGCTGTCTGGTGAAGGCAGGATTCAAGGTCACGGTCTTCGACCTGAATCCCGCCCTTGCCGCACCGCTTGTCGCCGCAGGCGCGACGCTGGCCGACAGCGCTCAGGATCTGGCGGCGGCGGTTGATCATGTCATCACCTGCCTGCCATCCCCGGCCGTTTCGGAAAAGGTGCTGCGCAACATCCTGCCGCACATGAAGTCCGGGGCAAGCTGGGTGGAGATGTCCACCCTTGGCCGAGACGAGGTCTTGCGCCTTGCCGCCATCGCTGCCGAAGCGGGGGTACGCATGATGGAACTGCCGGTGACTGGCGGGGTTCATCTGGCACATCAGGGCAAGATCACCATGCTGGCCGGTGGCGACCGCGACCTGTTCGACCTGCATCACGGCGCGATGCAGGCGATGGGCGACAAGATCTTCCACATGGGCCCCTTGGGCAGCGCGTCGATCATCAAGGTCATCACCAACATGCTGGCCTTCATCCACCTGAAGGCCACCTCCGAGGCGCTGATGCTGGCAAGACGAGGGGGGCTTGACCTCGCTCAGGCCTGGCATGCGATCAAGGCCTCGTCCGGCAATTCCTTTGTACACGAGACCGAAGGCGCGCTGATCCTGAACGGCAGCTACGACATCGCCTTCAATATCGACCTGGCACTGAAGGATCTGGGCTTTGCGCTGGAGTTCGGCAAGGAATTCGGTGTTCCGCTCGACCTCGCCAGCATGACAAATCAGACCTACATCGCCGCCCGGGCGGCCTATGGCGGCGATGCGCAGTCGCCGATGATTGCGAAACTGCTGGAGGATCTGCTGCACACCGATCTGCGCGCCCCAGGCTTCCCGGCCCGGCTGGAGTGACGGCATTGACCGACGACACCGCCGCCCGCTTTGCGCGGCTTCTGCATCATCGCAAGCCGGCGCTGGGGCAGGGCGACCCGATCGTGCCGCCAATCGTCGCCTCGGCCACCTTCCATCTACCCACCGTGCAGTCTGGCGGGCAGTTCTACGGCCGCAATGGCAACCCCAGCTGGGATGCAGTCGAGGCGCAGCTTGCGATACTGGAAGGGGCCGAGGTTGCGGGATTCCCTTCCGGCATGGCAGCCATCGCGGCTGCACTGTTCGCCACGCTCAAGGTCGGAGACCGCCTGGTGATTCCCGCTGACGGGTACTATGTCACGCGCATCCTGTCCGACGGCTTCCTGGTGCCGCTGGGAATCGAGGTCGTGCAGATCGCCACCCGCGATTATGCCACGACCGATTTCTCTGGCGCTGCGGTGGTCTATCTTGAGACGCCATCGAACCCGGGGCTGGATGTGGTGGACATTGCCGAGGTGGCGGCCCGGGCAAAGGCCGCCGGCGCCAGGGTGATCGCCGACAATACCACGATGACGGCGCTGTTGCAGCGCCCGCTGGATCTGGGCTGTGATCTGGTGGTCGCCGCCGATACCAAGGCCCCGGCGGGGCATTCAGATGTGCTTTTCGGCCATGTGGCGGGGCGTGATTTCGCGCTCATGGCTCGGGTGCGCGACTGGCGGCGCATGGCGGGTGCGATTCCGGGGCCGTTCGAGGCCTTTCTGGTTCACCGTGGGATCGAGACGCTGGAGCTGCGGCTGGAACGGATGTGCGCCTCGGCCGCGGTGATCGCCGGGCGGCTGGCGGCGCATCCGGCCGTGCAGGGGCTGCGCTATCCCGGCTTGCCTGGCGATGCGTCGCATTGGGCCGTGGGCGGGCAGATGGCCAATGGCGGCTTTCTGATCGGCTTCGAGCTGGCCGATGCCGGGCTGGCGGAGCGATTCCTTGCGGCCTGTCCGTTGCTGGCTCAGTCCACCAGCTTCGGCGCCACGCATTCGGCAGCGGAACGCCGGGCGCGCTGGGGCGATGCAGTGGCAGAGGGTTTCATCCGCCTTTCGGTCGGGATCGAACCGGTCGAGGCACTGTGGTCGGCGATCGATGCTGCCCTAGGGGCCGCTCTTCGGCCCTGAGGGGCCTTTTCGCGGGCGATGACGCCCGTCAGGGCGGAAGAGCCCCGGTCTCAGAGCAGGTCGAGCAGACGCGCGGCTTCTGCCTGGACGTCGGCGAGCCTTGCGCGGTCTTCACCCGGGAAGAAGCGGGCACGGGTGGCGGTGGGCAGGGGCGCCGGTGTCTGGATCATGACCCTGGGCCCGTGTTTCGCCGTCTCGGCCTGCCAGCTGCGTGCAAGGGCAATCTGGGCAGCTTTCGTCGCGCCATAGGCGCCGAAGAAGGGTTTTCCTGCCTGGGGATCGTCAAGGAACAGGGCCGTGCCCCGATGGGCGCGCAGCAGCGGTTCAACCATAGGGATCAGCATCCCCGTGGCACGGGTGTTGGTTGCGATGGACTTGTCCCAGTCCTTCGGGTCGATGTGACCCGCCGGGGCAAGAGGCGCGGCATGAATCGCGGTATGGACCCACAGGCCAAGCCCGCCCCACCGGTCATGGATCGACCGGCACAGATGGCGCATCGCATCGTCGGTTGTCACATCCATCGGCGCAAGGGTCAGCCCGCCCGCGCCCGGCAGGCCCGCGCGCTTCACCCTGTCGTCCAGATCCTCCAGGCCGCCCACAGTGCGGGCAACCGCCACCACATGCCAGCCACGCAGGGCCAGCTGTTCGGCCATTGCAGACCCGAGGCCGCGCGAGGCGCCGGTGACGAGGGCGATCTTCTGGGTCATGTCCGGTCCTGTGGCTGATGTCGGTCCGGGGGTTTCACACCCCCGGACCCCCGTGGGATATTTGCGCAGAGAGGAAAGGGCAAGGGGCGCCGGGGTTCGGACACGGCGGACTTTTCATTCGCTTGCGCACGCCCTGGATGCGATTCATGTCTCAGGCGCTGCGGCTGCGATGTGTTGGCAGCACAGGGAAGGCACGGTGATGGAGAACGGAAGGGAAGGCCCGCTCACTCTGCCGCTTTCATCTGGAAGCCCTCCTCGATCTTGTCCGAGGGGATGATCGGGTAATCGCCCGAGAAGCAGGCATCGCAGAACTTCGGGGCTTTCGGATCGCGGCCGGCAGTTTCGCCAGCAGCGCGGTAAAGCCCGTCGAGCGAGATGAACTTTAGCGAGTTGACACCGATCCAGTCGCGCATCTCGTCTTCGCTCATCGTGGCGGCCAGGAGTTTGGACCGTTCGGGCGTGTCCACGCCGTAGAAGCAGGGCCAGGCAGTGGGGGGTGAGGCGATGCGGAAATGGACCTCGGCGGCGCCGGCCTCAAGGATCATGTCCTTGATCTTGCGGCTGGTCGTGCCGCGCACCACGCTGTCATCGACCAGGATCACCCGCTTGCCCTTGATGAGCGCGCGGTTGACGTTCAGCTTCAGCCGCACGCCCATGTTGCGGATGTGATCCGTGGGTTCGATGAAGGTGCGGCCCATGTACTGGTTGCGGATGATTCCCATGCCGAAGGGAATGCCGCTTTCATGGGCAAAGCCGATCGCGGCCGGCGTGCCCGAATCCGGCACCGGGCACACCAGATCGGCATCCACCGGCGCCTCGCGCGCAAGTTCCACCCCGATCTGCCGGCGGGTTTCATAGACCGAACGGCCGCCGATGATGCTGTCGGGGCGGCTGAAATAGACGTTCTCGAAGATGCAGAAGCGCGGAGAGGCAGGGGCGAAGGGGCGGGTGGAATGGACAGTGTCGTTTTCGATCACCACCATTTCGCCCGGTTCGATCTCGCGCACGAATTCTGCGCCGATGATGTCGAGCCCGCAGGTTTCGGACGAAAGCGCCCAGCCGCTATCGCCGATCCGGCCCAGCACCAGGGGGCGCACGCCAAGCGGGTCGCGCACGCCGATCAACTTGGTGCGCGTCATGGCGACCACGCTGAACGCGCCCTCTACCCGGCGCAGCGCATCCTTGATCCGTTCGGCAAGCGTCTTCTGAATCGACCGCGCCATCAGGTGGATGATGCATTCACTGTCCGAGGAGGACTGGAAGATCGACCCGCGCTCGATCAGTTCACGGCGCAGGGCTGCCGCGTTGGTCAGGTTGCCGTTGTGTGCGATGGCGCAACCGCCCATCGAGAATTCGCCGAAGAACGGCTGCACGTCGCGGATGGCTGTCGCGCCTTTCGAGCCCGCTGTGGAATAGCGCACATGGCCGATGGCCAGCGACCCCGGCAAGGTGTCCATGACGTCGGCCTTGGTGAAGTTGTCGCGGACATAGCCGAAGCGGCGGGCCGAGTTGAAGCCATGGTCGGGGTGGTAGCTGACGATCCCCCCGGCTTCCTGCCCCCGATGTTGCAGGGCATGCAGGCCGAGGGCGACGAAGTTAGACGCATCGGCAACGCCGATCACGCCGAATATCCCGCACTCCTCCTTCAGCTTGTCGTCATCAAAGGGATGCGAGCGGAAGGGGGCCATTCGTCCGACTCCTGTCTAGGCGCGGTTGCCGGTCATTTACGGCAGCCGCGCCCCGGTGTCACGCCCTGAAACGCTATCAGGGATACGCCTCGTCAGTTCCCGGTCGCCGGGGGCGCAGGTTGTGCCGGGGCCGCTTCTGGGGTGACCGGGGCCGCCCCGGGGGCGCAGATGTTGGTCAGTTCGTTGTAGCGGTCAACGATCCAGCCCGGCGCGTCCGAGGGGATGCTCTCGTCGATCTTGCTCTGGAAGTTGGCGAAGACCAGCGCCGTGCGCGATTCGTCGATCATCGGGATCGGGTTGGTCGAGAGTACCCGGTCATAGACGATGAATGCGATGGCGATCAGCAGCACACCCCGCGCAGCACCGAACAGGAAGCCAAGCGCCTGGTCGATGCCGCCCAGCGCCGACCGCTGCACCGCACCGGAAAATAGCGGCGTGAACAGTGCGGCAACGATCAGGCCGATGACGAAGACGCCGGAAAAGGCTGCGACGACCGAAAGCTCGCAGCTGTCGGACAGGAACTCTCCCACAACGGGAAGCTCCTTGACCAGCGGCTGGACCGTGGGGGCGAAGTAGTAGGCGGCGATGGCGGCACCGATCCAGCCCAGGATCGCCATCAGTTCCCGCACCAGCCCGCGCGAGAAGGCGAGGATCGACGAGATGATGATGATGAGCGCTGCACCACCATCAACCGCGGTCAAGTTTTCCATACTTCAGTCCCCATTCCCGGTTTCTTGCGAAGGCTTATCCTGCCCCGAACATTTCACCCACGAAGGCCGTCAGGTCCGGCATCCGCCTGATTGTCATGGTTTCGCCCTCGGCTATCCTGGACTGCGAGGGCAAGGTCGCCTGTGAGAAACCAAGTTTCGAGGCTTCTTTCAACCTGTTTTCCGTCTGCCCGACCGGCCGCAGCGCCCCCGAAAGGCTGATTTCGCCGAAAAGCACCATGTCGGGCGGGATCGCCACATCCTCGCGCGCCGACAGAAGCGCGCCGGCCACCGCGAGATCGGCGGCAGGTTCAGAGACCCGCAGCCCCCCCGCGACGTTCAGAAACACGTCGAGCCCGGCGAAGGGAATGCCGCAGCGGGCCTCGAGCACGGCAAGAATGGTCGAGACGCGGCCGCTGTCCAGCCCCACCACGGTGCGGCGCGGGCTTGCAAGGGTGGATGGGGCGACCAGGGCCTGGATCTCGGTCAGCACAGGGCGGGTGCCCTCGATACCTGCAAAGACGGCCGACCCGGGCGCCGGCTGGTCGCGGTTGCCCAGGAACAGAGCCGATGGGTTCGGCACCTCGGCAAGGCCCGTGCCTGTCATCTCGAAGACCCCGATCTCGTCTGCCGGTCCGAAGCGGTTCTTCACCGCGCGCAGGATGCGGAACTGGTGGCCCCGCTCGCCCTCGAAATACAGGACGGTATCGACCATGTGTTCGACGACGCGGGGTCCGGCGATCTGGCCCTCTTTGGTGACATGGCCGACCAGCACCACAGCGACGCCCCGTCTCTTGGCGAAGGTCACCAGTTCGTGCGCAGCGGCGCGGACCTGGGATACGCTGCCCGGCGCGGCCTCGACGCTGTCCAGCCACATTGTCTGGATCGAATCGATCACTGCAAGCGCCGGGCGTTCGGTGTCCAGCGTGGTCAGGATGTCGCGCAGGGCGGTTTCCGCCCCAAGCTGGACCGCAGCATCGCCCAGGCCAAGCCGCTGGGCGCGCATCCGAACCTGGGCGGCGGCCTCCTCGCCGGAAATGTAGAGGCACTTCAACCCCTGTCGGGCAAAGCTGGCAGTCGCCTGCAACAGCAGGGTCGATTTCCCGATCCCCGGATCGCCGCCCACGAGAATGGCCGAGGCAGGCACCAGTCCGCCGCCTAGCACACGGTCCAGTTCGCCGATTCCCGATGCGGCGCGGGGCGGGGGGGCCTCGTCAGTGGCAAGGTCGGACAGGGGAATGGCCCGCCCCCTGGCCCCCAGGGCCTTGGGCCCGGTGGACAGCGGCGCCTCTTCGGCAATCGTGTTCCATCCGCCGCAGGCGTCGCATTTACCGGCCCACTTGCGATAGGCGGCGCCGCAGGCAGTGCAGGTGTATGTGGCAGTCTGTTTCATCATGGGGGACAGTGCCTGCAATCCTTGGCAGCATCAAGGCAGGCGCCAAGACCTCTTGCCGATCCCTCGGGAAAGGATCAGCTTGCTCGCAAAGGAGACCTGACATGCCGCCCAAGAACCGCTTTGCCGAACTTCTGCCGGAAATCACCGCCTGGCGCCGCGATTTCCACGAACACCCCGAGCTTCAGTTCGACGTGCATCGGACGGCGGCAAAGGTGGCCGGTCTGTGCCGCAGTTTCGGCTGTGACGAGGTGGTAGAAGGTATCGGCCGCACCGGTGTCGTGGCGGTGATCAGGGGCAGGTCCGACACCCGGGGACGGGTGATCGGCCTGCGCGCGGACATGGACGCGCTGCCCATCACCGAACAGACCGGCGTGCCCTATGCCTCCAAGACCCCGGGCAGGATGCATGCCTGCGGCCATGACGGACATACGGCCATGCTTCTGGGCGCGGCCAGGTATCTGGCCGAAACGCGGAATTTCGACGGCACCGTGGTCTGCATCTTCCAGCCCGCCGAAGAGGGCGGCGGCGGCGGCCGCGAAATGGTGCAGGATGGTCTCATAACGCGATGGAACATCCAGGAGGTTTACGGGATGCACAACATGCCCGGCATCCCGGTGGGCCATTTCGCGATCCGCCCCGGCCCGATGATGGCGGCAGCTGACCAGTTCGAGATCACGGTGACGGGCAAGGGTGGCCATGCCGCCAAGCCGCACGATTGCATCGACACGACGGTGGTCGCGGCCCATGTCATCGTGGCAATACAGACCATTGCCAGCCGGAATGTCGATCCGATGAAGCAGGTGGTCGTTTCAGTCTGCACGGTTGAAACCGACAGCCCGGCGCACAACGTCATTCCGCAGACGGTCAAGATGAAGGGCACCGTCCGCACGCTGGACCCCAAGGTGCAGGATTTCGTCGAAACCCGGCTGGCGCAGGTGGTCGAGGGTACGGCCCTTGCACTTGGCGCCCGGGCCGAGATCAACTACCAGCGCGGCTATCCGGTGACAATCAACACCCCCGAGAACACCGAGTTCGCGGCGAAGGTCGCGGCCGAGGTCTCGGGCCATGTCGATACCGACACCGCGCCCCTTATGGGGGCCGAGGACTTCAGCTTCATGCTGAACGAACGGCCCGGGGCGTATATCTTCCTGGGCAACGGGGACACCGCGATGGTGCATCATCCGGCCTACAATTTCGACGACGCCGCCATTCCCTTCGGGGCCAGCTGGTATGCCGGCATGGCGGAAAGCCGAATGCCCGTGACCTGACCGGCCGAAAGGCCCGAATGCCGGGGCGGTCGTTGGCGCCGGCTCGCTGCTGCTGGTTCTCCCTCAGGCCCAAGGCAGTCGCCCGGGGTTGCGGGACAGGCGCATCTGACGAATACTCGCGGCATGGTTGACGGGCAGGGGCGGCATGGGACGCACGAAAAGGCCTGACCTGGCGGCGGCGCGTCCGGTGCGGACCGAGCTTCTGGTCATCGACCTGATGAACCGCCTGCTCGATCCCGGGCGCGACGGGATCGACCTTGCCCTGGACGAGGTGCTTGGGCGGATCGGGATGGCTTTCGGTCTGGACCGGGTGTTCCTGTTCCGCAACCGCCCTGACGGGACGCATTACAACAGCCATGAATGGGTCGCGCCTGGGGTGACGCCGCTGAAACCCCGGATGCAGGCGCTGTCGCCCACCGTGCGGGCAAGCTGGCACGCCGCTTTCGTTGCCGGAAGGCAGGTGCGCATTGCCAACCGCAATGATCTGCCCCCCGACATGCCGGAACGCCGTTTCCTGGAAGAGATCGGGGTCTGGTCCACGCTGATGCTGCCGCTGATGGACAGCGAACGTCTGATCGGCGTTTTCGGCTACGACAGTCAGGTTCCCGACCGCATCTGGACCGAGGATGAGGTCGGACTGCTTTCCAGCGTGGGGCATGCGGTCTCGGCGGTGCTGATGCGTCACGAGGCGGCAGCGGCAGAAGCGGCCATGCGGCAACATCTTGAGGCAACCTTGCAGGCGCTGTCCGATCTCGTGATCGAGATCTGTCCACAAGGTACGATCCTTGCCTGCCACAGCGACAAGCTGCCGTGGCTTTCCGGGCTGGTCCGCGCCGGCATCGGCCGTCCGCTGGCCGAGGTTCTGCCCGAGGCGCTGGCGCGTGTCCTGGGGCAGATCGTTGCCGACCCGCCGGCACCCCATACCCGCGTCACCCGTCGCGTGGGGCTTGCCTCGCTGGTCGCGCCGCACTGGTACGAAGTCTCGGTCGCGCAACTGCCGCAGGACAGGTCCGGCGCGCGCGTCGGCCTGGTCGCGGTAATCCGCGATCTGGCGGCAGCCGAAACCCCGAGCGCGATGGCTGCCTATCGCGAAGGCCAGTTCACCGCCTTCTTCGAGATGTGCCCGCATCCGATCCTTTTGAACGACTATGACACGGGCGAGCTTCTGGATGCCAACCGTGCCTTCCAGAAGGTCTTCGGCCTTGACCCCAAGGCAACGTCGGGCCTGCATCTGCGCAACCTTCTGCCAGCCGATGCGATGGCGGTGATCGGGCCGGCGATCGACGCGCTGCGCGAACAGCGCGTCTACGGCCCGCTGGAGGCGCGGCTGCGCCGGGTGGACGGCAGCTGTTTTCCGGCCGTGCTGCGCGGCTTCATGAGCATCGACCCGAACGGCCGCCGCCTTGTCTGGGCGCTGATCGAGGATGTGACCGAGATCCGCGCCAAGGAGGCGGCCCTGCTGGCCGAACAGAAGGCATTGGAGGAAACCCGCTCCCGCTTCCTGTCGGCCATCGAGGCACTGGACGATGGCTTTGCCATCTTCGATGCCGAGGACCGCCTGGTGCTGTGGAACAGCGCCTACACGCGCGTCTTTTCCCGGATCGCCGACCGGATCCGGCCTGGCGCGCTGTATGACGACCTGCTGCGCGCCGCGATAGATCACGGCGTGTTCGGCCCGCCGGGCGAACGCGATGACGCAGCCCTGCAGCGGCGTCTGAACCGCGGTCTGACCGAACCCTGGGATGGCGAGGACGAACTGGCCGACGGCCGGCTGATCCTGGTGCGCGAACGCTCTACCCCCGGCCGGGAAACGGTGGGGGTTTACGAGGACATCACCGCACGCCGTCTGGCGGACCGGCGGTTGCAACAGGTCGTGGACGGCGGTGAACTTGCCGTCTGGGATTGGGACATCGACCAGGGCCTTTCCACGATCAACGACCGCTGGCGGACAATGCTCGGCCATGACGGGCGATCTGCCACGATCGCCGATCTGTTCCGCCTTCTGCACCATCAGGACAGGTTCAGTGTTCTGGAAGAGCGGCGCCGGCTGTTCGAAGGCGGGGCGGACGATTTCGACTTTCTTTGCCGGATGCAGCATGCACAGGGACACTGGGTCTGGCTGCTGTCGCGCGGTCGTGTGCTGGCGCGCCGGTCCGATGGAACGCCGCGGCGCATCTCGGGGGTGACGCTGGATGTATCCGCCCGGATCGAGGCAGAACAGCGCCTGTCGCGGCTGATTGACGGGGCACAGGTCGGCACCTGGGAACACGACATGCGCACCGGCGTGACCCTGGTCAGCGAACGCTGGGCGGAAATCCTGGGGTATCGCGCGGCAGAACTGAACCCGATGCCGCTGTCGGTCTGGCTGGACCTGCTGCATCCTGATGACAAGCGCGATCTTCTGGAGCACGAGGCGCGGGCCTTCGCCGCCGGCCAGTGGCAGATCGAGCACGAGATACGCCTGCGCCATCGCGACGGGCACTGGGTCTGGATCCTGTCCCGGACGCAGGCCATCGAATGGGACGCGGCGGGCCGGCCGATCCGCACCAGCGGCGTCAATCTTGACATCTCGGCTGCCAAGGCCCTGGAGGCGGCGCTGGCGCGCGAACGCGACACGCTGGCGCGGATCATGGAAACGTCGGTCTCGGGCATCGTTGCGATCGATGGCGCCGGGCGCATCGTCTTTGCCAATGCCGCGGCCGAAGCCGTGCTTGGCCGGCCGATCGCCGCCGGAGATGACCTGCCGCGGATGCTGATTGAAGCGGCCGATCCTGGCGCAGCCGGCCAGGCGAACCTGCCCCTGATGCGCGCCATGTCGGGCGAGGGCGTCGGGCGGGACATGCGGCATGCGATCCGCTGGCCCGACGGCAGCCGCCGGGTGATCCTGGTCAACGCGGCCCGCCTGACGGCCCCTGACACCGGGCTATCGGTTGTCTGCGCCCTGACGGACATCACCGATGCCGTAGAAAACGAAGAGCGGCTGCGCACGGCGATGATCGCGGCCGAGGCCGCGAACCGGGCAAAGTCTGACTTCTTGGCCGCGATGAGCCATGAGATGCGCACGCCGCTGAACGGCGTTCTAGGGATGGCGCGGGTCCTGGAAGGGCAGGAACAGGATCCGGACCGGCGCGAGATGCTGCGGATCATCCGTGAATCGGGCGATCATCTGCTGGCCGTGATCAACGACATCCTGGACCTTGCCAAGATCGAGGCGGGGCGTCTGGTACTGGACAGCCGCCCGCTGGATCTTTGCAGCCTGGTCGATCGTGTCCTGGGCGTTCATCGCGTTCAGGCCGGGGAAAAGGGGCTTGCACTGCGTCTGGTTTGCCGGGGTGAGAAGCGCGACCAGATCCGTCTGGGCGACGAGAAGCGGCTGGCGCAGATCCTGCACAACCTGGTCGGCAATGCCGTCAAGTTCACCGACCGCGGCGAGGTTTCGCTTTCGATCGACGCAACGGACGCCGAGCGGCTGGTGATGGAGGTCGCCGATACCGGACCGGGCATGACAGAGGACGATCTGGAACAGGTCTTCGAGGAATTCACCCAGGGCCAGGGCGGCTTGGCCCGGCAACACGGCGGCACCGGGCTGGGCCTGACGATCGTGCGGCGCCTTGCGCAGCTCATGGGGGGCGAGGTGGTGCTGTCCAGCGCGCCCGGCCAGGGCCTTTCGGCGCGGGTTGAAGTTGGGCTGCCCCGGCACGAAGGCCCGTTCGAAGCGGGCGATGCGGCCCGGCTGCCCGACCTTGCCGGCCTTCGGGTGCTGGCGGCCGAGGACAATGCAACCAACCGCATCATCCTGCACGGCGTGTTGCGCGCCTTGGGCATCGAGGCCGAGATCCTGCCGGATGGCGCGTCCGCGATCCGGCGCTGGCAGCAGGCGCCCTTCGACGCCGTGCTTCTGGATATTGCCATGCCGGGCTGCGACGGACTGGCAACGCTTTCTGCCATGCAGGCAGCGGCGCAGGCTACGGGGTGTGCGCCTCCGGTCGCGCTGGCCGTGACGGCGAACGCCATGACGCACCAGGTTCAGGACTACCGCGCGAAGGGTTTTGCCGGTGTCGTGGCCAAGCCCTTGCAACCCGAAGACCTTGCCCGCGCGCTGATCGCCGCGCTGCCGTCGCTGCGAACCACCTGAAAGCGCCGCGGGCTGTCCCGTCGGGGCAAGGCGGGGCCAGCCCTCCGCCCCCGGTCGGATTGCGAAATCGGCTTTGACAGGACGATCGGCCGCGGCGAAACATTGGCCTGTTGCTTCGGAGATGTCGCAATGCCTTGCCTGCAATTTTCCCTTGCCTGCGACGGGACGGCCCCGCTTCCGGTGATGGACGCATGACCGACCCGATCGCGCGCGCCCTTTCCCTGCCGATCTGGACCGGCACGCCCCGCGCCGAACCCCTTGGCGGCGGAATCACGAATCTGAATGTTCTCGTCACCGATGCCAGAGGCCGCGCCGTGGTGCGCATCGGCGACGACATTCCCGTGCACCAGATCATGCGCTTCAACGAACTGGCCGCCAGCCGTGCGGCGCATGCTGCCGGGGTCTCGCCCGCCGTCCTGCACCATGAGCCCGGCGCGCTGGTGATCGACTTTGTCGCCAGCCGCACGATGAGCGCCGAGGATCTGCGCGACCAGGAGATGCTGGAACAGGCGCTTGCCTTGGTCATGCATGCGCACCGCGACATTCCGCGCCACCTGCGCGGCCCGGCGCTGACCTTCTGGGTCTTCCATGTCCTGCGCGACTATGCCGCCACGCTGAAGGAGGGCCGCTCTCCTCATCGCCCGGCGCTTGCCGGCCTGCTGGACGAGGCGGCCGAGCTGGAACGGGCCGTCGGGCGGATCGAGCTGGTCTTCGGCCACAATGATCTTCTGCCCGCGAACTTCCTGCACGACGGCACCCGAATGTGGCTGATCGACTGGGACTATGCCGGCTGGGGTTCGCCCCTGTTCGACCTTGGGGGGCTTGCGGCGAATGCGGGCCTCGACATGACGCAGGAAGAATGGCTTCTGGCCGCCTACTATGGCACCTCGCCCGATGCCGACCTGTGGCGCCGCTACCGCGCGATGAAGGCGGCGGCGGCGCTGCGTGAGGCAATGTGGTCGATGGTGCAGGAAATCCATTCCGACCTCGACTTCGATTATGCCGCCTATACGGCCGGCTACCTTGACACCTACCGTGCGGCGCTGGCCGCCTTCAGGATTCTGCCATGACCGATCTTCCTTCCACCGCCCGCGCCGTCGTCATCGGCGGCGGCATCGTCGGCTGTTCCGTCGCCTATCACCTGGGCAAGCTGGGTTGGACCGACACCGTGCTTCTGGAACGGAAGAAGCTGACTTCCGGCACCACCTTCCATGCCGCCGGACTGGTCGGGCAGTTGCGCACTTCGGCCAACATCACCCAGCTTCTGGGCCATTCCGTTGCCCTTTACCGCACGCTCGAGGCCGAGACCGGGTTGCAGACCGGCTGGAAGATGAACGGCGGCCTGCGCCTGGCCTGTAATGCCGACCGCTGGACCGAGGTGAAACGCCAGGCCACGACGGCTCATTCCTTCGGGCTGGAGATGCACCTTCTGACGCCGAAAGAGGCGCAGGATCTGTGGCCGCTGATGACGATCGACGATGTGGTTGGCGCGGCCTACCTGCCGACCGACGGCCAGGCGAACCCTTCGGACATCACCCAGTCACTGGCCAAGGGTGCCCGCATGGCCGGGGTGCGCATCTTCGAGGACACCCCTGTCACCCGGATTCTTGTCGAAGATGGCCGGATCAAGGGGGTCGAGACACCCTTCGGCACCATCGCATGCGAAAAGGTCGTCTGCTGCGCCGGACAGTGGACCCGCGATCTGGCCGCGACCGTGGGGGTCAACGTGCCGCTGGTCAGTGTCGAACATCAGTACATGATCACCGAGCGGATCGAGGGCGTCACCCCGACCCTGCCCACGCTGCGCGACCCCGACCGGCGCACCTACTGGAAGGAAGAGGTCGGGGGCCTTGTCTGGGGGGGCTATGAGCCGAACCCTAAGCCCTGGGCGGTAAAGGGCATTCCGGAAGGCTTTCATTTCGAAACACTGACGCCGGATTTCGATCATTACGCACAATTCATGGACGATGCCATCGCTCGGGTTCCGGCGCTGGCCCATGCAGGGGTCAAGCAGCTGCTGAACGGGCCGGAAAGCTTTACCCCCGACGGCAACTTCATCCTGGGCGAGGCCCCGGAACTGCGCAACTTCTATGTCGGCGCAGGATTCAATGCCTTCGGCATCGCCTCGGGTGGCGGGGCGGGCATGGCGCTGGCGGAATGGGTGGCAAAGGGTGAACCGCCCTTCGACCTGTGGCCTGTCGACATTCGCCGCTTCGGCCCTCCGCACCGGGTGACTGACTATGTCCGAACCCGCACGCTGGAAGCCTATGCCAAGCACTACACCATCGCCTGGCCCGCCGAGGAAATGCGCTCGGCCCGGCCGCTACGCCGCTCTCCGCTTTACGCCCATCTGAAGGCGGCCGGTGCCTGCTTTGGCGAGAAGCTGGGCTGGGAACGTCCGAACTGGTTCGCTGGCCCGGGCGAAGAGGCCGTGGACCGCTATTCGATGGCCCGCCCCGGCTGGCATGAGGCCGTTGGCCGCGAACACCGCGCGGCGCGAGAGCATGCGGTGCTGATCGACCAGACCAGCTTCGCCAAGTTCCGCCTGACCGGCCGCGATGCGGCCGGGGCGCTGAACCGGATCGCGGCGGGCAATGTCGACCGGGCGGAAGGCAGCCTGACCTACACCCAGATGCTGAACGCGAAAGGCGGGATCGAATGCGACCTGACCATCGCCCGGCTGGGGCCGCGCGAGTTCTACATCGTCACCGGAACCGGCTTTGCCACGCATGATTTCGATTGGATTTCCAGGAATTTGCAGGGCGAGGTTCACCTTTCCGACATCACGTCGTCGATGGCTGTCCTGTCGCTGATGGGGCCGACGTCGCGCGAGATCCTGTCGCGCCATTCGCCGGATGACCTGTCGAACGCCGCCTTCCCCTTCGGCACGGCCCGCTGGATTTCTGTCGCCGGCTGCGCGGTTCTGGCGCTGCGTGTGACCTACGTCGGCGAGCTTGGCTGGGAGCTGCACATGCCGGTCGAGGTGGCGGTGACCGTGTATGAGGCCCTGATGTCAGGCGAGGGCGCACCGGTGCTGGCCGGCTACCGCGCGATCGAGACGCTGCGGCTGGAAAAGGGCTATCGCGCGTGGGGGGCGGATATCGGGCCGGACCACACCCCGGTCGAGGCAGGCCTTGCCTGGGCGGTGAAGATGAAGACGGGCATCGATTTCATCGGCCGCCAGGCCGTGGCGGCGCAACTGGCCGAAGGGGTGAAGAAGCGTCTGGCCACCTTCACTGCCGATCCGTCGGTCGTGCTGCTTGGCCGCGAGACGATCTATCGCAATGGCCAGCGCGTGGGCTGGCTGTCGTCTGGCGGCTATGGCCACACGGTCGGGAAAAGCATCGGCATGGGCTATGTCCGCCACCCGGACGGGGTAACGGAAGATTTTGTCCTGTCGGGCAGTTACGAGCTGGAAGTCGCATCGGAACGGGTGCCAGCCCAGGTGACGTTGGCGCCACTTTACGATCCGCTGAACCACAGGGTGAAGGGGTGAGCCCGCCCCGGCCATGATCCGGGGCCTCGCCTCACACCAGAGGTTCAGGATCAGGTCCGGGGGGGTGAAGGCGGCGCTATCCGTCGAACCGGGTCGCCCCACGCCGTCTTACATCGACCGGCTGGGTCAGTACCACCGCCTGATGCGCGCGCTGGTCGCAGTTCGCGCGCGGGCAGATGCGGCAGTTGATGCCGATCGGCACCATCCTTGCGCTGGGAAGCGAGAAACCCTCGGCATAGCCGATCTCTGCAGCGTGGTCGATCGTGCAGCCCATGGCAACGGCCAGCCGGTTATCCTGCGCGTGGCGAATCCAGGTCGGCCGGTCAACGGTGCGGGAAAATACGAAATACTGGGATTTGTCCGGCATCTCGACGAATTGCGGAACGATCTTGCCGGGTGTTCTGAAGCTGGTATGCACATCCAGCCGGGGGCAGGCACCGCCATATTCGGCCAAGTGGAAGTCGGTCGCGTTGAAGCGCTTGGTCACGTTGCCGCCCTTGTCGATACGCAGGAAGAAGAACGGGACACCCTGCGCACCTTCGCGTTGCAGCGTGGTGGCGCGGTGGCAGGCCTGCTCGAAGCTGACGCCGAAGCGGGTGGCGATGTGGTCGAGGTCATATTTCGTCGCCCGCGCCTCGGCCAGAAAGGCGGCGTAGGGCATCAGCACCGCGGCAGCGAAATAGTTCGCCAGTTCCACCCGCAACCGCGCTACCCCGCGCGGGTCGCTAATGCCCGAACGGTCCACGATGCCGTCTAGCAGCGCGCGCTGTTCCAGAAGCCCGCACATGTGGACCAGCTGGAAAGTGCGGTTGGTGTGGTCCATCGCCTCGGACAACAGGATCTCGCGGCGCGCCTCGTCATACTGGCGCAGCGTGTCGGGCAGTTCCTCGACCCGCGCGAGCCGCACCGCAATGCCCAGCCGGTCGCGCAGGCGCGCCTTGATCGCGGTATAGACCTCGTCCCGTTCGACCGGGGTTTCCCAGAAGCGTTCGGCTGCCTCTTCCAGTTCGCGAAAGTAGTTGCGATGGCGGCGGAAGACCGTGTGGACTGCGGCCTCGGGTGTTGGGGCAATCGTGGCGGTTTCCCCCTCGTTCAGGGCCAGAAGCTGGTCATTCGCCGCCTGGAAGGCCCGATGCAGCCGAAGGAAGGCGCTGGCAAGGTCGGGAGAATGCACCAGAGCAGCACGAAGTTGCGGCAGGTCGGGGCGGATGTCGAAGATCGGATCCTGCAAGGCCGCGCGCAGGTCGGCCAGCTGGCTGGCCCCGTCTTCCTCCACGATCTCGCGCCAGTCTACACCGTAGGCTTCGAACAGCCGCAAAAGAACCTGGACCGAAACGGATCTTTCGTTGTTTTCCAGAAGGTTGACGTAAGAGGCGCTGATTCCGAGCTTGCGCGCCATGGCGCCTTGCGTCTCGCCCCGCTCCAGCCGAAGGCGCCGCAGATGCGGGCCGATGAAGGTTTTCTGCATACTGTCGCACACAATGCATGATCTGTCAGATTTACAATATTACTGAAAATAACCCGTGTAAATCTTCGCATTCACAGCGAGACCCGCTTTGCCTTTGCACATCTTCCGGGCGATGGCAGGGGTGGTGCAAACGGAGGAGACCCATGCGCACCGGCATCAATCACCTTTTCATTCCCGGCCCGACCAATGTTCCCGAACCTGTCCGCCGCGCGATGAACGTGGCGATGGAGGACCAGCGCGGACCTGAATTCGGCGCCTTCGTTCTGGGAATCCTTGCCGACCTGAAGCGCGTCTTCCGGACGGGGACTGCGCGGGTGATGCTTTTTCCCGGCTCGGGCACGGGGGCATGGGAGGCGGCGATCACCAATACCCTGAACCCCGGCGACAGGGTGCTGATGGCGCGGCACGGCCAGTTCTCGACCCTCTGGGCGGAAATGGCCACGCGGCTGGGCCTTGATGTCGAGGTGATCGATGTCGCGTGGGGGGCCGGCGCGCCGGTGTCAGAGTTCGCCCGCCGCCTGGCCGCCGACCGAAAGGGCGCGATCAAGGCGGTCTTCGTGACCCACAACGAAACCGCAACCGGCGTTACCAGTGACGTGGCTGCCGTGCGCAAGGCGCTGGATGATTGCTTTCATGATGCGCTGCTGTTCGTGGATGGCGTCTCCTCGGTGGGCTCCATCGACTTCCGCATGGATGACTGGGGTGTGGACCTGGCCGTGACCGGCAGTCAGAAGGGCCTGATGTGCCCGGCCGGTCTGGGTATCCTTGCGGTCAGTCAGAAGGCGCTCAAGGCGTCAGAGAACGCGACCCTTCGCCGTGCCTATTTCGAATTCCGTGACTTTGCCATGACGGCGGAAACCGGCTATTTTCCCTACACCCCGCCAACGCAGATCCTGCACGGGTTGCGTGTCGCACTGGACCGCATCCATGCCGAAGGGCTGGACAATGTCATCGCCCGTCATGCCCGCCTGGCCGAGGGCGTGCGACGCGGCGTGGCGGCGTGGGGCCTGCAGACCTGTGCCGAGCATCCTTCGCTTGCGTCGAATACGGTGACGGCGATCAGGGTGCCCGAAGGGGTGGACGCGCGCGAGGTGATCCGCATCGGCCATGCCCGTTACAACACATCGTTCGGGTCGGGCCTTGCGCGGCTTGCCGGCAAGGTGTTCCGCATCGGGCATCTGGGTGACCTCAACGAAGGCATGTGCCTCACGGCGCTTGCGGTGGCCGAAATGGCGCTGGTCGAGGCCGGTGCGCATGTCAAGCTGGGGTCGGGCGTTGCTGCAGCGCAGGACTGGTATGCGCAATCTGCACCCGCTCAGGCCCTGCTGGCGGCGGAATAAAACAGGAAAGTCAATACGATGAGCCACACTCTTCACCCGCTGCGTCGGCAGCGGCTTCAGCGGTCTGAACTTGCCGTTCCGGCCTCGAACCCCTCGATGATCGACAAGGCGGCCGAAGGACCTGCGGATTACGTCTTTCTGGACCTCGAGGATGCGGTCGCCCCGCCCGAGAAGGAGCAGGCGCGCCGGAACTGCATTCAGGCGCTGAACGACATCGACTGGGCGGCGAAAGGCAAGACCGTCAGCGTGCGGATCAACGGTCTTGATACCCATTACATGTATCGCGACGTGGTCGATGTGATGGAGCAGGCAGGAGACCGGGTGCATACCCTGCTGGTGCCCAAGGTGGGCGTGCGCGACGATCTTTACATGGTCGAGGCGATGGTCAATCAGATCGAGCAGGCCAGGGGCTACCGCACCCGCGTGGGCCTAGAGGCGTTGATCGAGACGGCCCTTGGCATGGCGAATGTCGAGACAATCGCCCAGTTTGGCGGTCGGCTGGAGGCGCTGCATTTCGGCGTGGCGGACTATGCCGCCAGCATGCGGGCACGTACGGTAAACATCGGCGGTCTGAATCCGATGTATCCGGGCGACCAGTGGCACGCCGCGATCAGCCGCATGGTCATTGCCTGCCGCGCCTATGGTCTGCGCGCCATCGACGGCCCCTTCGGTGATTTTTCCGACCCTGAGGGCTACAGGGACGCTGCGCGCCGCGCGGCCGCCCTGGGCTGCGAGGGGAAATGGGCCATCCACCCCAGTCAGGTAGCCCTTGCGAACGAGGTGTTCAGTCCGACGGATGCCGAGGTCACCAAGGCCCGCCGCATCATCGAGGAACTGAAACTGGCCGAGGCGCAGGGGAAGGGAGCCGCCAGCCTCGACGGCAAGATGATCGACGCCGCCAGCGAGAAGATGGCGCGCAACGTGCTGGTGATCGCCGAGGCGATCGCGGCGCAGTAGGTCGCTCATCCCTTCCTTGCGGGCGGTCTCGCTGAGGTCAGCGCGGAGCGCCCGCAAGGCAGCGACAAGCGGCAGCATGGAGGAGGAAACACGATGGACATCCACGAATACCAGGCCAAGGAAATCCTTGCCCGTTTTGGTGTGCCGGTACCGCGCGGTGGGCTGGCCTACAGCCCCGAACAGGCAGGTTATCGGGCGCGGGAACTGGGCGGCAGCGCCTGGGTGGTGAAGGCGCAGATCCACTCCGGCGGTCGGGGGGCGGCCGGAGGCGTGAAGCTGTGCCGCGACGAACATGAGGTCGCCAGTTTCGCCGCAAGCCTGTTCGGCAAGCAGCTTGTCACCAAGCAGACCGACGCGAACGGCAAGGGCGTCTATCGCCTGTGGATCGAGGCAGCCAGCGACATTGCCCGCGAGATGTATCTGGGCTTCGTCCTCGACCGGAAATCCGAGCGGATCATGATCGTCGCCTCGGCGCACGGGGGGATGGAGATCGAGGATCTGGCCGAAACCGACCCGGAATCGTTGCGACGCATGACCATTGACCCCGCCGTTGGCCTGACCGAGTTCCAGGCGCGTGAACTGGCCTTCCGGCTGGGCCTGAAAGGCGGCCAGATTGCCCAGATGGTGACGATCCTGAAGGCCTGCTACCGCGCCTACCGCGACCTTGACGCGGTTATGGTGGAAATAAACCCGCTGGTTATCACCGGGTCGGGCGACCTGGTGGCACTGGATGCGAAGATGTCTTTTGATACCAACGCCTTGTTCAGGCAACCTCAGGTGGCCGAACTGCGCGACCGCAGCCAGGAAGACCCGCGGGAAAGCACCGCAGGCGACCATGGTCTGGCCTATGTAGGGCTGGAGGGCGACATCGGCTGCATCATCAACGGTGCAGGGTTGGCGATGGCCACGATGGACATGATCAAGCTGGCCGGGGGGGAACCCGCCAATTTCCTGGACATCGGCGGTGGCGCCAGCCCCGAGCGCGTGGTCAAGGCCTTCCAGACCGTTCTGGCCGACCGGAACGTGTCGGTCGTGCTGGTCAATATCTTCGCGGGCATCAACCGGTGTGACTGGGTGGCCGAGGGCGTGGTCACCGCCTACCGCCAGCTTGGTCTGTCGTTGCCCGTCATCGTGCGCCTTGCGGGCACCAATGTCGAGGAAGGCCGCCGGATCATCGACCAGTCCGGCCTGCCGCTGATTTCCGCAGACACTCTGGCCGAAGCCGCCGCCGCGGCCGTCGCCGCCCGCCCCCGCAAAGCCGCCTGACGGAGGAACCCATGGCCATTCTCATCACCGAAAAGACCCGCGTCATCGTGCAGGGCATCACCGGGCGGATCGGCAGCTTCCACGCGGCCGACATGATCCGCCATGGAACCAATGTCGTGGGCGGCGTCACGCCCGGACGGGGCGGGGAAACCCACCTTGACCGGCCGCTGTTCAACACCGTGCGCGAGGCGGTCGAGGCGACAGGAGCGGAAGCCAGCCTTGTCTTTGTCCCGCCCCCATTCGCCGCCGATGCGATCATGGAGGCGGCCGATGCCGGAATCCGCACGGCAGTGTGCGTCACTGACGGCATCCCCAGCCAGGACATGATGCGGGTGAAGCGATTCCTGAAGCGCTATCCCGAGGCCCGCAAGATGCGGTTGATCGGCCCCAACTGTGCCGGGATCATCAGTCCCGGCAAGGGCTTCATGGGGATCATGCCGCCACACATCTATATGCCGGGTCGGGTTGGAATCGTCGGCCGGTCGGGGACGCTGGGCTATGAGGCCGCGTCCCAGATGAAGGCCCTGGGGATCGGCGTTTCGACTTCAGTCGGCATCGGTGGCGACCCGATCAACGGTTCCAGCTTCAAGGACATCCTGCAACTCTTTGAAGATGATCACGAAACCGATGCAGTGATGATGATCGGCGAAATCGGCGGCCCACAGGAGGCCGAAGCTGCTGCCTATGCGCGCGACCACATGTCCAAACCGGTTGTGGCCTATATTGCCGGGCTTTCGGCACCCAAGGGCCGCAAGATGGGCCATGCGGGCGCCATCATCAGCGCCTTCGGTGAATCGGCGCAGGAAAAGGTGGAAATCCTGACAGCGGCCGGCATCACCGTGGCCCCGAACCCCAGCGCCATGGGTGAGACCATGGCCCGTGTCCTCAGCATGAAGAAGGCGGCCTGAGGCGACGGCCCTTCGGGATGCTTGCTTCTAGGATACCGCGCGCGCAAGGGCGCAGAACTGTTCCAGACCGATCTCCTCGGCCCGTGCGGTCGGGGGGATGCCCAGGCTTTCGAGCACGGTCTCGATATCCGGCCGCAATGCCTTTAGCGAAGCGCGCAGCATCTTGCGGCGCTGGTTGAAGGCCATGGCCGTCACGCGCTGCAGCACCACGAAATCGCAGGGAAAACGCGGCGCTGGCAGGGCGGTCAGCTGCACGACGGCCGAATGAACCTTGGGCGTGGGGGTGAAGGCTTCGGGCGGCAGGGTCATCACGATCCGTGCCTCGCAGCGCCATTGGGCCAGCAGCGCCAGCCGTCCGTAATGTTCTGTCCGTGGCCTGGCCACGATCCGTTCGGCCACCTCTTTCTGGAACATGAGCGTCAACGACGACCAGATCGGCGGCCAGACTGGGGGTGACAGCCAGCGGATCAGAAGCTCGGTGCCAACGTTGTAAGGCAGATTGGCCACGATCTTGACCGGAGGCTTCAGGTGCTGGGTGAGGTCGAGCTCCAGCGCGTCGCCGTGCAGAACCGTAAGCCGCCCCGGATAGGCCGCCGCGATCTCGGCCAGGGCGGGCAGGGCACGGGCGTCCTTTTCCACAGCCACCACATGCCGTGCCCCCTCGGCCAGAAGGCCGCGGGTCAAGCCACCGGGACCGGGGCCGACCTCCAGCACGTCGCAGGCCGTCAGATCGCCGGCCGAACGTGCGATCTTTGCCGTAAGGTTCAGATCCAGAAGAAAATTCTGGCCAAGTTGCTTCTTCGCCACCAGATCATGCGCCCGGATCACCTCGCGCAGCGGGGGCAGACCGTCAATCGTGCCCACCACAGCCCCCTGCTGCTGCCAGCCGGGCATCAGCCATGTGGCGCGCCATGCGCAAGGCTGCGATCATGCTTGCCGGATCGGCAATGCCGCGACCGGCGATGTCGTAGGCCGTGCCGTGATCGGGCGAGGTTCGCACGAAGGGCAGGCCCAGCGTAACATTGACCCCCCCGGCGAAGTCGATGGTCTTGATCGGGATCAGCGCCTGGTCGTGATAGGCGCAGATCGCGGCGTCATAGCCTTTGCGCGCCGCCGGGTGAAACATGGTATCTGCTGGCAGTGGCCCGCGGATCGCCATCCCTTCGGACGCAAGCCGCGCGATCAGCGGGGCCATCCAGTCAAGTTCTTCGCGACCCATGGCGCCGCCTTCTCCGGCGTGAGGGTTCAGGCCCGCGACGGCAAGGCGCGGCGCGGCAATCCCGAAGTCGCGGATCAACCCGTCCCGCGTGATACGGATGGTCGTTTCCAGCAGGGCCGGCGTCAGCACTTTCGGCACCTCGGACAGCGCAATGTGAATGGTGGCGGGAACGACGCGAAGCTCGGGGCAGGCCAGCATCATCACCACATGGTCGGTTCCGGCCAGATGCGCCAGGAACTCGGTATGGCCGGGAAAGGCAAAACCTGCGCCGTCCTTCAGCGCCTTCTTGTGGATTGGCGCGGTGCAAAGCGCGGCCGCGGCACCGGACCGGACAAGTCCAACCGCACGTTCGACGACTGCAACCACGCCGCCCGCGTTCGCGGGATCGGGGCGGCCCGGCAGGGCCGAGGCCGGGAAGTCATGGCGCAGAACGCAAAGCGGACCGTCCGTGACCCCCTCGCCCTCGGACACTTCGCGCCAGGCGGTTCCCTCGGGCAGATGCCGCGGGTCGCCCAGCCAGACAAAACGTTCACCGGCAGCCCAAGCCTTGGCGGCTATCTCCGGCCCGATCCCGGACGGATCGCCGCAGCTCAGGACAACGGGGGCCATCACGGCTCGCGGATGATCGCAGCCGCGCGGAGTTCTTCCAGATAGCCCGCAGCCATGCCCTCGAGCTTCTGGTTGATCACCCGTTCACGCACCTGATCGCGGGTCGGCGGTTCCTCGAGCGTCTGCTGGCGGCCGCAGAGCATCAGGAAGCGGCGATAACCCGAACGGGTCAGCGCAACCGAGCTTTCGCCGGGGTCCAGCCGCGCGAGTTCCAGAGCCACATCACCCGGGACTTCGGCCACTGGCTGGGTCGTGATCGTCAGACGGTTTTCGGGCAGTCCCTTTGCCTGGCCGTAAAGGTCATTGCAGGTGTCCACGGCCGCGCGGATGCGGGCGATTTCCGCGGCGTCGTCCGGCACCAGGAATTCCGCCCATTCCACCGTGACCGCGATCGGCTCGGCGCTTTCATCGCGCGCCACGTCGCGCAGCTGGAACAGGACGACCGCCCCCGGAACCTGCACGGGATCCGATACCTCGCCTGGGCCGAGCGCCAGCACCGCGGCGCCGATCGGGCCGGGCAGGTTGGCCAGAGGAATCCAGTCGAGGCGCCCGCCATTGCCAGCCGTGGGGGCCGCCGAATACTGGCGCGCGGCTGCGGCAAACGCCGCCTCGCCGCTGATCGTGTCGGACAGACGCTGCGCCAGCGCCATCTGCTCGCGGCCATCGCTGCCCTCGGGTACTGGGATCACCAGCTCCGACGCCAGGATCCGCAGGGCGCGCGGCCGGGCCGAGGCTTCCAGCGCGCGATCCACATCATTTTCGCTGATCGGCACCTGGCCAAGGAACCGGGCGCGCACCGCCTTGCGCCATAGAAGGCCCGCCGAAACGAAGTCGCGGAAGGTTTCGGCCGAGATCCCGACCTTTTCGAATTCGGCAATCAGGCCTTCGGCCGTCAGGTTGGCCCGCGAGGCGAATTCCTCCATGCCCCGGCGCACCTCGTCCTCGGTCAGGGTAAGGCCAAGGCGTTTGGCTTCGGTTTGTTGCAGGCGGTCATCCACCAGGGCTTTCAGCGCCTCTTCCTCGGGGTTTCCGGGCGCACGCAGCACCTGCAGGAACATGGCCCGTTGCTGCACCTCGTATTCGGTGATGACGCGGTCGTTGACATACAGCCGCGGGGCAAACAGATCCTGCGCCAGCACGGGCCCCGCGAGAAGCGCCCCGCACAGAATCGCCGCCACCCGCCGTTTCAGAAAGGAAAATGCCATTGCCTTTGCCGCTCTTCCCGCCATCCGTCTAATGTCTGCAGGTCTCTGCCCGCTCATTTCTGTGCCGTCACCTGCGACAGGTTCGCGCCGGCCCGCCCTTGGCGCTGCCGCCGAAGCCCACCAGATCCAGCGACAGGCTGAAGTCCGTCGTCGGGTTCACACTAGTCGAGGATGTGAAGCGACGCGAGAGGGAAACGTCGAAGCGCAGGCACTCGTTCAGGAACTCCACTCCCAGGCCGGCGACCGTGCCTTGATCGGCAACAAAGTCGTAGCGACCTGACAGCTTGGCCGTCCAGTTCGGGTCCAGCTTCTGCCGTGCGTCAAAGGTGACTTCGCGCGTGGGTTCCAGCCGGTTTTCGATAGGATCCTCGACCGCGTAGATCAGTGAACCGGCAAGCGAAGTGCGCGCGCCGCTGTAGGTTACGCGCGCCTCGCCTTTGGTCAGGTCCAGGTCATCAGACAGAACGGCACGCGCGGTCAGGGCCACGGAATTCGACAGGGTGAAGTTCACCCCTGCTAGCCAGTCCGATCGCTGCCCGGCGAGGCCCGAAGCCGGACCGAACTGGCTCAGGTCCGCCTCGCGGTAGACACGCCCCACCATGACCCCCATCGACCAGCCATCGGGGTCGTGTCGCGTCCAGCTGACGCCCAGGTTGGCCCGCGGACCGCGTTCCACGGCATCCGATCCCGGAAAGCGATCCAGCGCGAACAGGCTGGCTTCGTCGAATTCCACCAGAACCGAGTCTTCGTTCGGCAGGGTTTCGGCATCGGACGAAGCCCAGATGAACTGCGCCACCGGCTCGATCACATGCGTCGCCCCGCCATCGCCGACCTTAACCCAGGGCCAGCGCAATTCGACCCCGGCATTGCCATGGGTGCGTGTCGTCCGGCCTTCGTAGCTGGCATCCTGGGCGATGCTGTAGGCGTCGGCCGTCGCCTCGCCCAGGATCGTCGTCTCGATTCCCATGGGCAGCAGGAAGCTCTTGCGCCAATCGATCCGCGCCGAGATCCGGCCAAGGTCACGGCCGTCAGCGATGTTGTCGCTGTCGGGTCCGTCGATGGGGCTGGTCGAGCTGCGATAGTGGTTGTGCGTCTGCAGTCGAAGGCCGCCTTCGCCGCCGACCGCCCCCAGCGAGAAGCGGCGGTGGAAGGTCAGGTCAGACACGATCGAGGGGATGGTAGTGTTGTCCTCGTCGTCGCGCAGTGTCTGGAAACTGATGATCCGGGCCGAGATGTGTTCGTTGCGCCGGGTGCGGCTGATTTCGAGGCGGCTGTCGAGCCGGTCCAGGTTGGCGATCCCGTAGTCCAGCAGATAGGCGGGGTCGGACACGGTCTGGCCCTTGATCGACAGGCCGAAGTTCGCCGGCAGGCTGAAGGCGCCATCGACGAAAAGATATCCCCGCGGATCACCGGGGATCAGTCTGTCCTGAGTGACCGCCCCGTTCAGCTCGATCCGGCCGGTGGCAAAGGCCTGACGATAGCGCAGGTTCAGCGTCGTGCTGTTGCGGAAGGTAAGGTAGGGTGCCACCGTCAGGTCGGCCGAGGGGCCGAGGGCGATGAAGTAGGGAATCTTCACCCCTGTGCCGAGATCCGACGTGGTGCGGACCGTGGGCATCAGGAAGCCCGTCGCCCGGTCGAGCGTGGGGTCGGGCATCCGCAGGCGCGGAATGTAGAAAACCGGAACGCCGGCCAGCCGGAATTGCGCGTGGTCGAAATAGATCTGGCGTTCCACCTCGTCATGCACCACGCGGCGTGCGCGGATTTCCCACAGCGGGGTCGGGTCGCCCTCGCATACCTTGCAGGACGACGCCGCGACGGTTTCCATCGCGTTGTAACGGCCGGCGACACGCATCATCCGGTTCGCGGCAAGCTGCAACTGCCTGTTCAGCACGAGGCGCGCGCTGGTCAGGATGCCTTCGGTCAGGTCGGCCTGCAACTCGGCCTGCGAGGCGAGGATCACCACATCGCCGGTCGCCTCGGTCAGGACGATCGGGCCGGTGATCTCCAGCCGGTCCGTGGCCTGGTCATAGACGATACGCTGTGCCTTCAGGCGGCGGCCCTTGAAGAACACCTCGACGTTGCCCTCGGCGATCAGCCGGGTGTCGCCGGTGATGGCCAGACTGTCCGAAACCAGGGTCGCCTGGTCCTGCGCGCGCGCCGGCAGCGCGAGGGTGAAGCAAAGAGCGAACAGGGCAAGAAGACGGACCGCCATCAGCCATCCTCCAGGTGCAGCAGCAGGCTCAGCGCCAGCATGACGGCGGCGGCAGGCGGGGTCCAGGCAGCAAGGGCGATCGGGATCTGGCCGGTGTCGCCAAGGGCCTGCGCGAAATTTCGCAGGAAATAGATGGCGAAACCCGACAGCAGGGCATACAGCACCATGCGGCCAGTGCCGCCGAAGCGGACGTGCCGCATGGTGAAGCCAGCCGCCACCAGCACCATCGCCACCATAAGCAGCGGCTGGGCCAGTTCCATCTGGAACCACAGCCGGTAGGCCCGCGCCGAAAAGCCGGCGCGTTCCAGATCGTCGATATAGCGGGGCAGATCCCAGAAGCCGATGGCGCTGGGTGTTCCGAAGCTGTCTCGTATCCGTTCCGCAGTAAGGTCAGAGGGCAGGCGCAGCGGCCCCGGCTCGCTGATGGCGTTCAATTCGGGGTTCGCCGCCGTCAGATCCCACCGCTTGACGCCGCTGAGTTCCCAGGCCCCCGGTGTCAGCCTGGCCGAGTCTGCCTCGATCCGCGTCGTGGGCAGGCCACGGGCATCGAAGCCAAGGAAGGTGACACCGAACAGCTCTGTCCCGTCGGGATTTGCGCGCGCCGCCTGGATCACCGTCTGCCCGTCCTCTGCCCCCTGACGCAGCCACAGTCCCGTATCGGCGACCGACAGAACCGAGCCGTCGCCGCGCGACAGTTGCGCGCGCTTGGCGTCATAGGCCTTCGAGGTTGCCGCGACCAGCGGGTTGAACAGCGCAACCGTCAGCGCACCCAGCGCGACCGACACCAGCACCGGTGTCAGCAGGAACCGAAGCCCCGACCGCCCCGCCGCGCGCACGACAACCAGTTCCGATGACCGGGCAAGGCCCAGGAACATGGCGATCGCCCCCATGATCATGATCAGCGGCAGGATGCGATACAGCGTTTCGGGCACGTTCAGCAGCGAAAGCTGCGCAGCGCCCGCAAGCCCCAGTCCCGCATCGGAAAAGCGGCGCAGCTGTTCGATCATGTCAAGCAGCATCAGGATGCCGAAGAAGATCAGGAACACCCGGCCTACCGTGCCAAGAAAGCGCCGTGCGATGTACAGGCTGAGCGTCATGCCGCCGCCCCCCTCAGGCGGCGGGGCCGCTGGGAAAAGGCCAGAAGTCCCAGCGCCAGAACGATCCCGGTCAGCGGTGCCAGATAGACCATCGGCCAGGCATTGGCCGACTGGATCGCAACGCTGCCTGCCCATGTCCAGATCAGCTGGACAGCAATCAGCAGGCCGACCGCCAGCCCCATCTGACGCCACAGGCCGAACCGCGAGAAGCCGCCCTGCATCAGCGCGGAAAACCCCAGAAGCGCGGCCGCCACCGCCAGCAGCGGCGAGGCCAGGCGCGAATGGCCCTCTTCCAGCATCTCCGCCCGGGCGGCGCCGGCCGCGGCCATCACCTCGTCGCTCGGGAACAGCAGATCACCCGTCGGCAGCGCGTTCAGGGAAAGCGCCCCGCCGCCCGCCACATTGACCACGCCGGCAAGATCCAGCGTGAAGTCGGAAAACCGCGTGATCGCCATCCGATCATCGGCCCGGGCGAGCGTCTGTGTCGCCCCGTCCAGCATGACCAGCTTCGGCGCGACCTCGCCACGGACCAGAAAGGCCTTGCGCGCTGTGTGGATCACACGTTCGTCGGCGCGGCGTTCATCCGCAAGGAACAGGTCGATCAGCTCTCCGGTCTGGGTGATTTCGCGGATGTAAAGCGTGATTCCCTTCGCGGGATGCATGAACTGCCCTGCATTCAGGAAGCGCCCGGTGATGTTCTGGGAAATCTCGGCACTGCGCGCGCTGAGCGTGCGCTGACTGGCAGGCACCAGCAGGTTGGTCAGGACAAGCTGCATGATCATGACGCAAAGCCCGAAATACAGCACCGGCCGCGCCAGACGGAAGGCCGAGAAACCTGTGGCCTGCATCACCACAAGTTCGCTTTCCTGCGTCAGGCGGTTCACAGCGTAAAGCACGGCCGCAAAGGCCGCGACAGGCAGAACCAGCCGGATCGCGTTCGGAAGGGTCAGAAGCGAGAACTCGAGGAACACCAGGGCAGACTGGCCGTCGCCGATCAGCTGATCGAACAGTCCCACCGCCCGGTTCACCCAGTAGACCGCCACCAGCACGAGGGCAAAAAAGCCAAATAGCTGAAGCAGTTGCGACAGGATATATCTGTCGAATCTAGACACGCCCGACCAGGCCCCTACAACATCTTGAAGCGACCCTAACGGAAATCCGGCGCGGCGAAAACTGCTATCTGGCCATTCCCGGTGCCGGATTGTAGCCTCCCGGCAGAGGTCCGCCAAGGCGCGGACATCCCCGCAATGCGCATGAAGGTTTTCGATGGCCCAGCCGCTTCCGATCCAGTTCCTCGCCCCCGATCTTGACGCCCTTTCAGCGGTGACCGGCCGCATCGCCGTTCTGGCAGAGCCGGGCCAGCCGTTCAGCCCCGGCTTCCGCAGGCTGGACCGTCTGACCAGGGG
Source organism: Tabrizicola sp. YIM 78059 (assembly GCF_004959785.1). NCBI lineage: Bacteria > Pseudomonadati > Pseudomonadota > Alphaproteobacteria > Rhodobacterales > Paracoccaceae > Tabrizicola > Tabrizicola sp. YIM 78059. Next base: position 482,140 of record NZ_SJZH01000001.1, on the reverse strand, counting down.
CGCGCTGTCCAGGGCCGCGGGCTCCGAAGCCTTCGGCAAGCTGAAACCTGGCGAAGCGCTTGACCTGGCCTGGCCCGCCGGCCTTCAGGCCGAGGCGGTGCAGCTGATCCGTCTGCCGAAGAAGGCCGATGTCGCCCAGGCCCGCAAGGCCGGGGCCGCCGCGGGCAAGGCGCATGGGGCAGGGGGCACCCTGATCCTGGCCGAGGGGCATCCGCGGGCCGCCGACATCGCCTTCGGTCTGGCCCTGCGCGCCTATGACTTCGACAGCCACAAGACCGGCGAGAAGAAGGCGCCGGGGCCGGCGATCCTGGCCGTGACTAACCCCGAGGCCGTGGCCCGGGCGGCAGCACCCATGGCCGCTGTGGCCGAGGGCGTGTTCTTTACCCGTGATCTGGTGAACGAACCGGCGAACGTGCTGACCACCAACGATTTCGCCGCACGTCTGGCTGCGATGCAGGAGCTTGGCCTGCACGTCGAAATCCTGGAAGAGGACCAGCTGCGCAAGCTGGGAATGAGGGCGCTTCTCGGTGTGGGTCAGGGGTCGGAAAGCCCCTCGAAGGTGGTGGTCATGGAATGGCGCGGCGGCGGGAAGGACGAAGCCCCCTTCGCGCTGATCGGCAAGGGTGTCGTCTTCGACACCGGCGGCATTTCGATCAAGCCTGCGGCCGGCATGGAAGAGATGACCATGGACATGGGCGGTGCGGGCGTCGTCGCGGGGGTGATGCGGACGCTGGCCCTGCGCAAGGCGAAGGCGAATGTGGTTGGGCTGGTAGGGCTGGTCGAGAACATGCCCGACGGCCGCGCGCAGCGTCCGGGTGACGTGGTGAAGTCGATGAAGGGCGACACGATCGAGGTCATCAACACCGACGCCGAAGGGCGGCTCGTGCTGGCCGATGTGCTTTGGTACGCGCAGGAGCGATTCAAGCCCAGCGGCATGATCAACCTGGCCACGCTGACCGGCGCCATCATCATCGCGCTCGGGTATGAGAATGCTGGGGTGTTCTCGAACAACGACGATCTGTGCAACGCCTTCCTGGACGCAGCGAAGGCAGAGGGCGAGGGGGCCTGGCGCATGCCAATGGGCGAAGCCTACGACCAGAGGCTGAAATCGCGCATCGCCGACATGATGAACGTCGGTGGCCGCGAGGGCGGGGCGATCACGGCGGCGCAGTTCCTGGCGCGCTTCGTCAAGCCAGAGGTGCCATGGTGCCATCTGGACATCGCCGGTACCACCCTCGCCAAGGCCGACACCACGCTAGCGCCCAAGGGCGCGACAGGCTGGGGGGTCATGGCACTTGACCGGCTGATCCGCGAACGGTTCGAACGGAGCTAGCGCCGGGGTGCCGCTTGTTCCTTCCCATCGGATGGTCATCTACGCAGCACGCGCCGCGATGATAGGCCGCAAGGACGCGATCCGCAGTCCCTGCCGTCAGGAACGCCGCTGATGGGTTTGGTCCTGTTCTATCATCTGACCCGATCGACCCCGCAGGACACGCTGGCCCTGCTTCTGCCGAGGGCGTTGGCGCAGGGCTGGCGGGTGATGATCCGCGGTACCGATCCGCAGGCGCTGGAGCGTCTGGATGCCGCGCTATGGCTTGCGGGCGGCGAGGACAACTTCCTGCCCCACGGGCTGGAGGGGGGGCCGCATGATGCCGACCAGCCCGTGCTTCTGGGGCAGGGGGCGCCGGTGAACGGGGCGCGCGTCATGGCCCTGGTGGACGGGGCCCAGGCAACCGATGCAGAGATCGCGGCCTCGGAACGGGTCTGGGTGTTGTTCGATGGCGGCGATGCTGATCGTCTGCAAGCCGCGCGGCGGCAATGGAAGGCCGTGACGGCGGCAGGCCATGCCGCGCAATACTGGTCCGAGGACTCCGGTCGCTGGGAGAAGAAGGCCGAAAGCCCCGCCGGTTAAGGCGGACCCTCAGGCCCGCAGGCCGGTTTCCTCCAGCAGGCCCAGCCGCTTGGCCTCGTAATAGTAGCCCTTCGAATACCACATCACCGCCCGGTCCTGGCTGCCACCGGACACCAGCCAGGCCCCGCGCAGATACTTTCCTGCATACATCAGGTTCGTTTCGGCGTTCAGCAGACCTTCAGGGGGACCGTTGTAGCCCATGGTCCGCGCGGTCTGCGGATGGATCTGCAAAAGCCCGTAATAGGGACCGTTCCGTGCCGCCGGATTATAGCCGCTTTCGCGCTGGATCACCCTGTGCAGCAGGCTTTCGGGAATATCGTGGACCGCCGCGTATTTCCGAACCAAAGCCATCATTTCGGGCGTGGCGCCGACCGCAAGATCGCTGCGGCCCACGGTCGAAACAGTGGGCGTTCCGCGACCGCAGGCAGTTACCAGGGCGGCGGCGGAAAGAACCAGCAGGCTTCGACGGGAAAGGGGCATGGCATTCTCCGACGTTTTTCGCGGTTCTAGCGGTCCGACATCGGGCACGGCAAGCCCCGGCTGCCCGGTTCGGCGGAAAGCGGCGAAGCATCGCGGAAAATTCAACCCTGGGGGCCAGATTCTGCTTAGCCTTTGGCGAGTTTGGCTTAGTCTCTGCCCCAAAGGAGAAAGGGAATCGACCCATGAAGCTGAGTGACAGCCGGGAGATCCGGGCTGAGCCCGCCATTGTCTGGACGGCGATCCTGAACCCGGAAGTGCTGAAGGCGTGCATTCCCGGATGCCAGAGCATGACCGGATCGGTCGCCGAGGGTTATGAGGCGGTGGTCAAGCAGAAGGTCGGCCCGGTCAGCGCAACGTTTACTGGGCTTGTGCAGCTGTCCGACATCGTCGAGGGCCGATCCCTGCGCATCGTCGGCGAAGGCAAGGGCGGCGTCGCGGGCTTTGCCAAGGGCAGCGCGGATGTCCGGCTCGAGCCGGACGAGGGTGGAACCCGTCTGTCCTACGATGTCGAAGCGAGCGTCGGGGGCAAGCTTGCCCAGCTGGGCAGCCGGATCATCGACGGGTTCGCGAAGAAGATGGCGGACGAGTTCTTCACCCGCTTCCAGGAGGCGGTCGAGGGCCCGGACGAAGAAGAGGCGGCCGCATCCGCCGCAGAAGACGCGCCGAAGAAGGGATGGTTCAAGCGTCTTGTCGGAGGCTGAAGGTCCGGGTGTGGGCAGATCCGGGTGCCGACGTCCGGCATCTTTGCCAGGGAAATCCAAGGGAGGAGAGGCATGACAAAAGTCAGCATGACCGTGAACGGCAAGGCCGTTTCCGGCGAGGTGGAGGGGCGCACTCTGCTGTCGTCCTTCCTGCGCGAGGGGCTGGGGTTGACCGGCACCCATGTGGGCTGCGATACCAGCCAGTGCGGCGCATGCGTGGTGCATGTCAACGGCAAGGCCATGAAAAGCTGCACCGTCTTTGCCCAGGACGTGGCAGGAGCCGAGATCCGCACCATCGAGGGGATGGCAAATCCCGATGGGTCGCTATCGGTGATCCAGCAGGCCTTCCAGGACCACCACGGGCTGCAATGCGGCTTCTGCACGCCGGGCATGGTGATGTCGGCGGCGGCCCTGCTGGCCGAGAATCCCAGGCCGACCGAGGCCGAGGTGCGGCATTATCTCGAAGGCAACCTCTGCCGGTGCACGGGCTATCACAACATCATCAAGGCGGTGCTGGCGGCCAGCGGCCAGGACGTGACGAAGATCGCAGCCGAATAGGGCGGGAACCGCCACAGCAACAGGGAGGACGACATGCCGAAAGACGGAGGCATCGGCGCCAGCACCAAGCGGCGCGAGGATGTGCGGTTCCTGACCGGAAAGGGCCGCTACACCGACGACATCAACATCCGGGGCCAGCTTCACGCCCATTTTATCCGCAGCCAGGTGGCGCACGGCAGGATCCGCAAGATCGACACGCGGGATGCCGAGGCGATGCCCGGCGTGGTCAAGGTCTTCACCAGCGCCGATTTCGCGGGCGCGGGCGGTCTGCCCTGCGGTTGGCAGGTGACCAGCCGCGACGGCAAGCCGATGCTTGAACCGAAGCATCCGGTTCTGGCGGAAGGCAAGGTGCGCCATGTCGGCGACCCCATCGCCGTCGTGGTGGCCGAAACGCTGGATCAGGCGCGCGATGCGGCCGAGGCCGTCGTGATCGACATCGAGGAACTGCCTGCCGTCATCGACATGAAGGCCGCAGTTCAGGGCGGGCCTCTGGTGCATGACGAGATCGGATCGAACCTGTGCTACGACTGGGGTTTCGTCGAAGAGAACAAGGCCGCCGTGGACGAGGCCTTTGCCAGGGCTGCCCATGTCACCACGCTGGAACTGGTGAACAACCGGCTGATCGCCAACCCGATGGAACCCCGCGTCGCCGTGGGCGACTATGAGGACCATTCGGGGATGCACACGCTGTATACGACCAGCCAGAACCCGCATGTGATCCGGCTTCTGATGGGGGCATTCGTCCTGTCGATCCCCGAACACAAGCTGCGCGTCGTGGCGCCGGACGTGGGCGGGGGCTTCGGGTCGAAGATCTACCATTATGCCGAAGAGGCCTTTGTCACCAAAGCCGCGCAAGTGCTGAAGCGCCCGGTCAAATGGACAGCCAGCCGGTCCGAGGCCTTCATCTCGGACGCGCAGGGCCGTGACCACATCACCAGGATCGAACTGGCGCTGGACGCCGACCACAACTTCACCGCGCTGCGCTGCGAGACCTATGCCAACATGGGGGCCTATCTTTCGACGTTCGCCCCCTGCATCCCGACGTGGCTGCACGGCACGCTGCTTGCGGGCAACTACCGCACGCCGCTGATCTATACGAATGTGAAGGCCGTCTTCACCAACACCGTCCCGGTCGATGCATATCGGGGCGCCGGGCGGCCCGAGGCGACGTTCCAGCTGGAACGCGTGATCGACAAGGCCGCGCGCGAACTGGGCGTCAGCCCGGTGGAGCTGCGGCGGAAGAATTTCATCAAGCCCGACCAATTCCCCTACCAGACCCCGGTCGCGGTGGTCTACGACACGGGCAACTACCACGCGACTCTGGACAAGCTGCTGGAGCTTTCGGACTATAAGGGGTTCGAGGCGCGCGCGGCGGAATCGAAGAAGCGCGGCAAACTGCGCGGCTTCGGTCTTGCGCATTACATCGAGGCCTGCGGCATTGCGCCATCGAACCTGGTGGGTCAGCTGGGGGCGCGGGCCGGGCTTTATGAATCCGCGACCGTGCGGGTCAATGCCACGGGATCGATCACCGTCTTCACCGGGTCGCATTCGCATGGCCAGGGCCATGAGACTACCTTTGCCCAGGTAATCTCCGAGATGATCGGGATCGATGCAAGCCAGGTGGAAATCGTCCACGGCGACACCTCCAACACGCCGATGGGCATGGGCACCTACGGCTCGCGCAGTCTTGCGGTGGGCGGCTCGGCCATGGTCAAGGCGACGAACAAGATCATCAACAAGGCCAAGAAGATCGCGGCCCACCTGATGGAGGCCCGCGAGGCCGACATCGAACTGAAGGACGGCAAGTTCACCGTCGCCGGCACCGACAAGGAGAAATCCTGGGTGGACATCACGCTTGCGGCGTATGTCCCGCACAACTACCCGCTCGAGGACATGGAGCCGGGGCTGGAAGAGACGGCCTTCTACGACCCATCGAACTTCACCTATCCGGCCGGTGCCTATGGCTGCGAGGTCGAGGTGGACCCCGAGACCGGCAAGGTCGAGATCGTCGCCTTCACCGCGGCCGACGACTTCGGCAACGTGGTCAACCCGATGATCGTCGAAGGCCAGGTCCATGGCGGGCTTGCCCAGGGGATCGGGCAGGCGATGCTGGAAAACTGCGTCTATGACGAGAACGGCCAGCTTCTGTCGGGTTCGTTCATGGACTATGCCATGCCGCGTGCGGACGACCTGCCCTTCTACAGGGTCGATCATTCCTGCGCGACGCCCTGCACCCACAACCCGCTGGGGGTCAAGGGCTGTGGCGAGGCAGGGGCCATCGGCTCGCCGCCTGCTGTGGTGAACGCGGTGATAGACGCCCTGCACCGCGGGGGATTCACCCATGTGACCCATATCGACATGCCGGTCTCGCCCGCTCGGGTCTGGCAGGCCATCCACGGCTGAGGGGAGAATACCATGCACAACTTCGACTTCGTCAAACCCTCGACCATCGCAGAGGCCGTGGCGGCCCTGGGGCAGGAGGGCGCGCAGGCGCTGTCCGGCGGTCAGACATTGATCCCGACGATGAAGCAGCGCTTGGCAGCGCCCGGAGTACTGGTCAGCCTGACCGGCATCGCCGAGATGCAGGGCGTCTGCATGGGAGAGGGGGGCTTGCACATCGGTGCGGCCACGCCGCATGCCGTGGTGGCACGCGAGGCGCGCCCGCATTATCCGGCACTGGCGGCACTGGCGGGCGGCATCGGCGATCCCGCGGTGCGCAACCGGGGCACGATCGGCGGCAGTCTGGCCAACAACGACCCGGCCGCCTGCTACCCCTCGGCGGTGCTGGCCTCGGGCGCGACGGTGGTAACGAACACCCGGAAGATCGCGGCGGACGATTTCTTCGAGGGTCTTTTCACCACCGCCCTGCATGATGGCGAGATCATCACCAGCGTCGTCTTCCCGATCCCGGAAAGGGCGGCCTATGTGAAGTTCAACCAGCCCGCCAGCCGCTTTGCCCTGACCGGGGTCTTCGTCGCCAAGTTCAGGGATGGCGTTCGGGTGGCGGTCACAGGGGCCTCGCAGAACGGGGTCTTCCGCTGGGCAGATGCGGAAGCGGCGCTGTCGGCGGATTTTTCGCCGCAAGCGATTTCCGGGCTGAGCGTGGACGCGGAGGACATGATTGGCGACCTGCACGGCACGCCGGCCTACCGGGCGAACCTTGTCAAGGTGCTGACCGGTCGCGCGGTGGCGGCCGCCTGACCGCCGGTCATCCGACCCTTGCGGGACGTCTTCGCGCGGTCACCCAGCGAAGATGCCCCGCAAGGGAGAGATGAGCGTCCTGTGCCGCAGCTGTCATTCTTCTGTCACCCGAATCCGGCAGGAAGCCTGTGGAAAACCTCTGCGACACTCTGGCGCTAGGGGGTTGCCACGGCGAAAGCGCCATATATAGTTCAAGGTCACGGGGTGGGCTCCCCCGCCCTGCAGGCCGGTTGTCAACGGGCAGGACGTGGAGTCTTTGACGGAATGGACGGCGATTTCAGAACCCAGTTCGTGCGCGACCCCGCCGCGCTGAAGCACTTTCCGGCGCTGGTGCTGAACGCCGACTACCGGCCGCTCAGTTATTACCCGCTCAGCCTTTGGCCCTGGCAAGAGGCGATCAAGGCTGCCGTGCTGGACCGGGTGCAGATCGTCGCCGAATACGACCAGGTGGTGCGAAGCCAGCGGCAGGAATTCAGGATACCTTCGGTCGTCGTGCTGAAGGATTACGTCAAACCCCAGAAGCGCGTGGCCTTCACGCGCTTCAATCTTTTTCTGCGGGATGAATTCTGTTGCCAGTATTGCGGGGCGAAGGGCGATCTGACCTTCGACCATGTGGTGCCAAGGTCGCGCGGGGGGATCACCAGTTGGGAGAACGTGGTGGCCGCCTGTTCGCCCTGCAACCTGCGCAAAGGATCAAGGACGCTTAAGCAGTCCGGCCTTACCCTTCGCCGTCCACCCCGCGCCCCTACGGCCGAGGAAATGCAGGCCCACGGCCGGCGCTTCCCGCCGAACCACCTGCATGACAGCTGGATCGACTACCTCTATTGGGATGCCGAACTGGAGGCATGATCTCGCCAGCTGTTGGACCGCGCGTCTTGGGGTGCTAGACATGGGCCCGGACAGGCTGTAGAAGGCGCCCGTTAGCGCTAACAGCCGTTCGAGGAGAAGCCCATGGTCTCGCGCGTCATTCCGGTGGATGTCTTCGACCTGGTGATCTTCGGCGGCACCGGCGATCTGGCACGCCGCAAGATCCTTCCGGGCCTTTACCGTCGGTTCCTTGCTGCACAGATGCCGGCCGAAAGCCGCATCATCGGCGCAGCGCGGGCAGAGCTGACTGATCAGGAATATCGTGATCAGGTGCGCGCGGCCATTGCCGAATTCGTGCCGGCCGACCGGCAGGATCCTGCTGCCATCGAGGGATTCCTTGCGCGGCTGCACTATGTTGCCATCGACGCGACGGGCGCGAACGGATGGGCGCAGCTCAAGGCGCTGATGCGCGAGAACGTGGTGCGCGCCTTCTATTTCTCGGTCGCGCCCAGCCTGTTCGGCGACATCGCGCAGCGCCTGTCCGACCACGGCATTGCCGATGCCTGGAGCCGGGTCGTTGTCGAAAAGCCCTTCGGTCGCGATCTGGCTTCGGCAAGGGCGCTGAACGCCTGCCTGGCCAGGCACTTCAACGAGACGCAGATCTACCGGATCGACCATTATCTGGGCAAGGAAACCGTCCAGAACCTGATGGCGGTCCGCTTTGCCAACATCCTGTTCGAACCGCTGTGGAAGGCGGAATACATCGACCATGTGCAGATCACGGTCGCGGAAACGGTGGGCGTGGAAGGCCGCGGTGCCTATTACGACAAGTCGGGCGCGATGCGGGACATGGTGCAGAACCATCTGATGCAGCTGCTGTGCCTGATCGCGATGGAACCGCCCTATCACTTCGACCCCGACGCCGTGCGCGACGAGAAGCTGAAGGTGATCCGCGCACTGAAGCCAGTCCCGCCCGAGGACATCGTGCGCGGGCAATACGGGCCGGGAAATGGCGAGGCAGGCTATCTGGCCCATGCCGAGAACCCCAACAGCCGCACCGAAAGCTACATCGCGCTGAAGGTTCAGATCTCGAACTGGCGCTGGCAGGGCGTGCCCTTCTACCTGCGCACCGGCAAGCGTCTGCGGGCGCGTGCCAGCGAGATTGCGATCACCTTCAAGCCGCCGCCGCACGCGATCTTCGACGATGCAAGCGGCTGGCACGAGAACGTGCTTGTCATCCGGCTGCAACCGAACGAGGGCATTAACCTGATGGTGATGATCAAGGAGCCCGGCCCCGGCGGCATGCGCCTGATGCAGGTGCCGCTGGACATGTCCTTTGCCGAGGCTCTGGGCGCCGAGGCCGCAGATGTGCCAGATGCCTACGAACGGCTGATCATGGATGTGATCCGCGGCAACCAGACGCTGTTCATGCGCGGCGACGAGGTCGAGGCCGCCTGGGCCTGGACCGACCCGATCATCGAGGGCTGGGAAGCACGCGGCGACCGGCCGCAGATCTATGATCCCGGATCCTCGGGCCCGGAGGATGCATTGATGCTGATGCACCGCGACGGCCGCCGCTGGCGGGAGATCAGGTAATGCAACTGGAAACCTACCCCGATCGCGATCTGATGATGCTGCGGTTGGCCGATCTGATCGCTGGCCAGCTGGGCGACTTCCTGCGTCGCGAGGGGCGGGCCACATTCTGTGTTCCTGGGGGAACGACACCTGGTCCGATCTTCGACACGTTGTCGGGCGTGGATCTGGATTGGGCCAATGTTGCGGTGCTGCTGAACGACGAACGCTGGGTGCCGGAATCTTCCGATCGGTCGAACACCCGCCTTGTGCGGCAGCGGCTGATCCGCGGCCGGGCAGCACGGGCACGGCTGGTGCCGATGTATGCACCGGCCGAGACACCCGAGGATGTGCTGGATGCGCTGGCCGACGGCATCCGGCCGCATCTGCCGATCTCGGTCCTGCTGCTGGGCATGGGGGCGGACATGCATACCGCAAGTCTGTTCCCCGGCGCCGACCGGCTGGCCGAGGCGCTGGCGCCGGACGCGCCGATCCTGCTGCCGATGCGTGCCCCGGCTGCGGGTGAGCCGCGCGTCACCCTGACCGCGCCGGTCCTGCGCGAGGCCTTCAACATCCACATCCTGATCACGGGAGAGGAAAAGCGCGCCGCGCTGGAGCGCGCGCTGACCCTGACCCCCGAAGAGGCGCCGGTGCGCGCCGTGCTGGACAACGCAACCGTGCACTGGGCGGAGTAGCCATGACGAAATGGGCTGAATTGCAGCGGCTTCATGAGGTGAACAAGGGCCGCCATATTCTGGAATTGTTTGACGAAAGCCGTGCAGCCGATTTCTCGGTGACCGCCGACGGGATGCTGTTCGACTATTCCAAGACCAACATCGATGCCGCCACCCGCGCCGCCCTCGTCAGACTGGCCGAGGGCTCGAGCGTGGCGGAAAAGCGCGCGGCGATGTTCTCCGGCGAGAAGATCAACGATACCGAAGGCCGCGCGGTGCTGCATGTCGCGCTGCGGGCGGGCGAGAAGGCGGTGATCCGCGTCGATGGCCAGGACGTGCTGCCCGAGGTGCGCCGGATCCGTGCCGCCTGCGCGGCCTTCGCGCGCGACGTGCGCTCGGGCGCCTTCAAGGGACAGGGCGGGCCGATCACAGACGTGGTGAACATCGGGATCGGCGGGTCCGATCTCGGCCCCGCGATGGCGACGCTGGCGCTGGCGCCCTACCATGACGGGCCGCGCTGCCATTTTGTCTCGAACGTGGACGGCGCGCACATTCACGACGTTCTGCAAGGCCTTGATCCGACGACGACTCTGGTGATCGTGGCCTCGAAGACCTTTACCACGATCGAGACGATGACCAATGCCGACACGGCCAAACGCTGGATGACGGCGAAGGTGGCCGATCCGGCGGCCCAGTTCGCCGCCGTTTCGACCGCGCGCGACAAGACCTCTGCCTACGGCATTGATCCGGCGCGGGTTTTCGGATTCGAGGATTGGGTGGGCGGCCGCTATTCCATGTGGGGGCCGATCGGCTTGGCCCTGATGATCGCCATTGGGCCGGAACGGTTCGACGAGTTCCTCGCCGGCGGCCGGGCGATGGACCAGCACTTCCTGACCGCGCCCTTCGCGGCCAACATGCCGGTGATGCTGGCCTTGGTCGGCATCTGGCACAACCAGATCTGCGGCCATGCCACGCGGGCGGTTCTGCCTTACGATCAAAGGCTTGCGCGGCTTCCCGCCTATCTTCAGCAGCTGGAGATGGAGAGCAACGGCAAGCGCGTCGCGATTGACGGGTCGGATCTGGAGACGCACTCCGGCCCCGTGGTCTGGGGCGAGCCAGGCACGAACGGGCAGCATGCCTTCTACCAGCTGATCCATCAGGGAACCCGCGTGGTGCCCTGCGAGTTCCTGGTGGCGCGGCGCGGGCATGAGCCGGACCTGGCGCATCAGCACCTGCTTCTGGTGTCGAACTGCCTGGCGCAGGCCGAGGCGCTGCTGCGCGGCCGCGGCCTTGAAGAGGCGCGCGCGATCATGGCGCGGAAGGGGCTGACCGGGGCGGAACTGGAACGGCAGGCGCGGCACCGGGTGTTTCCGGGCAATCGCCCCTCCACCGTGCTGGCCTATGACCGTCTGACGCCCTTCACCCTGGGCCAGATCATCGCGCTGTACGAACACCGCGTGTTCGTCGAGGGTGTGATCCTGGGGATCAATTCCTTCGACCAGTGGGGGGTGGAGCTGGGCAAGGAACTGGCGCTGGCGCTCCAGCCGGTGCTGGAGGGCAAGGCGGATACTGCGGGCAAGGACGGGTCAACAGCGGCGCTGGTCGCCTTCCTGCGCGGCTGAGGCTCAGAGTTCGGCAAGCACTGCGGAAGCCAGATCGTGCAGGCGATTGCCTAGAACGGCAATCGGGTCTGGCGGATGTTGCCCGCGCAGCGTCGCCGACAGGTCCGCGGCGCGTTCGGCCATGATCCGGTTTTCACTGGCGGCAAGGATCTGTTCCAGCAGATCGGGACTACCTGGCTGTGCGTGGGCCAGAATACCCTGCGCAGCCGTTTGGCGCGCATTGTAGATCTGTTCCAGATGTTGCGGCACGGCGAATTGCGGCAGCCCCGCCAGCGCGGCAAGGCTGACGGTCCCATGGGGGGCGGCATGGATGATCAGACGTGATCGCGCGGCGATCTCGTCGGCGCTGGCGGGACGGTCCAGCAGAACCATCCCCGAAGCCTGCAATCGCGCCTTCACCTCGGTCGGGGCGCTGGGAACGAAGCCGCGGCGGGGAAGGGGCAGGCGTTCCAGTGCGTCAACAAGCGCCGGATCACAAAGTTCCGCGGTAGAGAAGTAGACGAAGACCTCGTCGCCGGAACCCGGGCTTTCCCTTGCCGCCGGAACAAGGGGAGCGATCCGGTCGGAAGGCGTGCGGCTGTCGCAGAACGGATCAAGAAACGGAAAGCTGCATGCCAGCGACAGGTCTGCATCCTGCAGCGCCGGCAGCGCGGGCAACGTGGGCATGCTGAACGCGGCGCCGGTTCGGTTGATGGCATCCCGGGTCTCTTCCTCGGGGAAGAAGGTGCGGGTAAAGTCGGCCAGATAGGGCGGGTAGGCGGGCAGATGGGGCGGGGGCACGGTATAACCGACCCCCAGGTTGACGGTTCGGATCGCCCAGCCTTCCTCGCGCAGGCCTCGCGCGGCACAGAGAGCCAGAGGCGCGAGATCTGCGATGAGCAGGGAAATGTCTTCTTCCACGATCAGCTTTCGCCAGAAGGCCATTCCGCGGCGCAGCTTGCGCGGATCGCCCAGCCCCAGCCCCCCGAGGACATCGCCCCATGTCGCGCTTCCCACAGGGCCTAGCGGCGCACGAAGATGCAGGGGGCGTCTGAGCAGGGGTGCCTTCACCATTCGCGTGCAGAATAGCGCCAGTTCCGAGGCATAGACGTCGCGCCCCAGCGCAGCAATGACTGTGGCCTCTGCGCCAAGGGCCATGGCCGCCGCGCGAAGCGTGGTTACATGACCGCGCCCCCCGCCGGATTCATTGGCTAGCAGAACGCGCAGGCCACGCATCTGCGGGCAAGGTCAGAACCCGGTGCCGCCGTCATCATCATCGTCATCATCGTCGTCTTCATAATCATCATCGTCGTCGCCGATGGCAGCCGGAGCCCCGCCACCACCGCCCGATCCGCAGCCATCGGCATACACGGCAGGTAATGTCGCATCGGCGCCGTAGCGTGCCTTCGCCCATGAAAGCGCCGCCTCGGGATTGAAGATGATGCTTCGGGTCAGCCCGTCCTCGCCCATGGCGTGGATCGTGCGTACCCCGTCATGTTCGACGACGAGGACAGGCCGATAGACCCCATCACTCAGCGCGTTGCAGCGTGTCACGGTCAGCGCGGTAGCGCCCTGGCTGTTCGATACTACAAGTATTCCTACCGCGAACGAGCGGGTCAGCAGTTTCGGCGAAATCGACATGGGGAACCTCGAATTCCGATATGGGTCCAGATAGCGCTGGCCCTTTGGATTTCCCTGCTAGACCGGCATGGCAGGCGGCGCATACCCCAGTCAGGGTATCGGGCCGGAATTCCCCATGCAGACCGCTATTTCAGCGCGGCGGTAACGATGACTTCCACCTTGTAGTCAGGCGTGGCCAGCTTTGCCTCGCCGGTGGCGCGGGCGGGAGTGTGGCCCTGCGGAACCCAGGCGTCCCAGACGGCGTTCATCTCGGCAAAGGTGCTGATGTCGGCCAGCCAGATCTGCGCCGACAGGATGCGCGTCTTGTCCGTGCCGGCGGCGGCGAGGATGCGGTCCACCTCGGCAAGGCACTGCCGGGTCTGGTCGGCCACCGATGCGCCGGGCTGGCCGACCTGACCGGCAACCCAGAGGATGCCGTTGTAGGCAACCGCTTCTGACATGCGCGGGCCGGTGCCGTAGCGGGTGATGTCGGTGTTCATTGAAGTCTCCCGTATTGATCCACCCGTGGGTTACCCGGTTCGCGCGGCGAACGGAAGCTACTTCACGCGGCGGCAGTTCAACTGTTGGCCCGTGCGACCCGAAACCCAGGTCAACCCGGTCTCTGTCACGGCGACCAGGCCGATTGTCGAACCGTCACCAAGCCAAAGCGTGAAGTTGCGACCGTCTTGGGCGACCGCGCGTATCGGGTAGCTCTGCGAAGCGTTGTCATAGGTCGTGTCGGTGAAGCGGAAGACGGCCACGCCGCAGTCCCAACTGCCGGCAAAGGGGGAAGGGTCAGCCGAATGGGTCTGGGACACGCAGGCCGCAAGCCAGGGTGTGGCCAGAAGCAGGGTCAGGGCGACGCGCATCAGACTTTCCCTTCCGATAGGGTGCAATGGCAAGGGCAAGGGATCGCCCGTGGGTGGCCGTGGGTGACTGCCCGCAAACATGGAAGCCCGGCCCCGCAAAAGCAAGCCGCCGCCCGGTCGGGGCGGCGGTCCGAAGAACTGGAGCGGGTGAAGGGAATCGAACCCTCGTCGTAAGCTTGGGAAGCTTCTGCTCTACCATTGAGCTACACCCGCGTCGCCTTTCAGGTATGCCAAGCCGGTGCCAAGGTCAAGCGGCCCCTGAAGCCCGCCTGGGCATCACGATCATCGGCTCCTGCCAGCGCGAGGCCGGTTTCCGCAAGTCGGGCTGGCTGGCCGACCAATGACCGTTTCTGCAGTGTCGCGGCCGTGCTGCCTGACCAACGGTGCGCTGGCCCGCTTGATCGCGCTTTCGTCAGCGGTCCTGGCCTTGAATATCGACCCTGCGCAAACCATGGGGTTGGCGGCCAAGGCCAACGCGGCGGAAGGGCCACGGGCGATAGAGCGCAACCTTATCCGATCACGCCACATGCCATTGCATGTCTCCGGGGCGGTTGACCTTTGCGCGACCGCAGTCAGGTGCTGTCGCCAAGCCTTGCGGTCAGGATGAGCGGACCTGTCGGCAGGCCCGTGGCAGACCCGCCCTCGGGTTCGATCGAAACCGCAAGGATCCAGCCGGGTGGCGGCACGGGGTAGTCCACCTCAAGGGGCCTTGCATCAAGCAGGCCCAGCGAAACCGGCGCTGCATCCGGGGCGATGACCCAGAGTTCGTGCACCTGCCCCTCCATCGCCGGAACGCCTGCGGTCCGCGTCACGCGAAGCGTCGGGCCAAAACTCCGCACTTCGTAGGCAAGGCGGTGGTCGGGCGTTGCCAGCGTGGCCACCAGCACCGGGCGCGGCGGGACGAGCGTGGCGATGCCAAGAAGGAAAAGGGCCAGCGCCACGGCCATCCCGGCCAGCCAGCGCAAGAGACCCTGTCCACGCCCAGCCTTCGCAGCGGCCACCGCAGGCAGCGGAAATAGCCGCGCTTCGATCCGGGGCAGGAGATCGGTGGACGGGCCGTGCCGGAAACCGTCGTTCAGCCCGGCCAGCCGCCGTTCCCAGGCGACGACCAGTGCGGCAAATGCGGGATCGGCCCGCATGCGCGCCTCGGTCGCACTTCTTTCAGACTGGTCGGCCACGCCAAGCACATGTTCTGCGGCCAGCACTTCGTCATGTTCGCGCGGGGAAAGCAGGCTACCGGTCATTGATCCAGACATTCCCGCAGCTTCAGCAGGTCGTGCCGCAGCCTGTTGCGCATGATGTTCAACGGCACACCATGCTGTGCCGCAAGGTCAAGGTAGGACAAGCCATCCAGATAGGCGTGACGCACCGCGGCTGCGCCGTCGGGTTCCAGAGTGGCAAGGCAGTCGCCGATGCGACACACCTCCTGCGGGGCAGGAATCGGGGCCTGCGTCCGGGCGGCCTCATCACCCGTTGCCACAGGCCCCGGGTCATTCAGCGTTTCTGCACGGGCGCGCAGGCGGTCGATGGCAAGGTTCCGGGCAATCGCCACCAGCCATGCCATGCCGGGCCCCTTGGCGGGGTCGTAGCTGCCTGCGCGCTGCCAGATCCGGATGTAGGCTTCCTGCAAGGCGTCTTCGGCCGCAGCGCGATCCTTCAGGATTCGCAGTATGACTCCCATCAGTTTCGCCACGCTGCCCCGATACAGGGCGCGGAATGCCGCGCGGTCCTGTGCGGCGCAACGCTTGATGAGATCGGCGGCTCGATCGTCGGACATGCACAGAACGTGACGGGAAACCCGTGCCGACGCAAGACGTTCGTCGCTGACAGGTCTGCCTCTGGCGCAAGCAGGATCGGGCTGGCTGGCCCCGGAAAGAAGTCCTGTCAGCCCCGCCGCCGGCGTCGCCCGCCCTCGGACCCGTGACTTGAGGTGTTGAAGCTTACGTCGGGCAGATGAACGATGGCAGAGAGGTTCGGGAAGGGATCGACCGCGTGCGGGATCGCGTTGGCATTCACGAAATGCTCCTGGAACCGCGGTTCGATGGCGGTCTCTACCTTGTGGATGTGCCGAACGGTCGTCTCGATCCGGTCACGTGCGGCCACGTTGCACAGGGCGATGCGCGCCCCTGTCCCGGCGGCGTTGCCTGCACTGGTGACGTTCTGAAGGGGAACGTCAGGGATCATGCCCAGCACCATCGCATGTTTGGGGCTGATGTGGGCGCCGAAGGCACCGGCCAGCGTCACGCGGTCAACCGTATCGACGCCCATCTCGTCCATCAGCAGGCGCGCACCGGCATAAAGCGCGGATTTCGCCAGCTGGATGGCCCGAATGTCACCCTGGGTCACGCTGATGCGTGGTCCGCCCTCGGCGCTGCCGTCATGGATCAGGTAACTGTGCGTGCGCCCGGTGGCTTCGCAACGTGGCGTGCCGGTCTGTTCAGGTCCGCCGATCAGCCCGCCAGCATCCAGCAGGCCGGCCATGCGCATCTCGGCCACCGCCTCGATGATGCCCGAGCCACAGATGCCGGTGATTCCGGTCGCCCTGGTCGCCTCGGCAAAGCCCGGCTCGTCGGACCAGAGATCGCAGCCGATGACCTTGAACCGCGGTTCCTTGGTAACGGGGTCGATTTCCACCCGTTCGATCGCGCCTGGCGCTGCGCGCTGCCCGCTGGAAATCTGCGCGCCCTCGAACGCCGGCCCGGTAGGCGAGGAACAGGCCAGCACGCGGGACCGATTGCCCAGCAGGATTTCCGCATTGGTGCCCACGTCAACAATCAGGACCATGTCCTGCGATTGATCCGGTTCTTCGGACAAAGCCACCGCCGCGGCATCCGCGCCGACATGTCCCGCGATACAGGGCAGGACATAGACCCGGGCGCTGCGGTTGAGGGTCGTGAGATCCAGGTCGCGGGCATCAAGCGACAGGCTGCCGCTAGTGGCCAGCGCAAAGGGCGCCTGTCCCAGTTCCACCGGATCAATCCCCAGGAAAAGATGGTGCATCACAGGGTTGCAGACGATGACCATTTCGTAGATCGCCGCCGGATCGACCCCCGCCTCGCCGGCGATTGCATCGGCAAGCGTGTTGATCGCCTCGCGCACGGCCTTGGTCATCTCGACATCGCCGCCGGGGTTCATCATCGCGTAGCTGACCCTGGACATCAGGTCTTCGCCGAAGCGGATCTGAGGGTTCATCAGACCGGAGGAGGCCAGAACCCGACCGTCCGAAAGGTCGCACAGATGTGCGGCGATCGTGGTGGAACCAAGGTCCACCGCAAGGCCCAGAAGCGGCCCCTCGTGGAAGCCGGGGAAGATGTCGAGGATCCGCGTCGCGGCATCGTGGTTGCCCTTGTGCAGAACGACCGTCGCCTTCCATTCGCCCTTGCGCAGCACGGGTTGCAGCTGCCGCAGAACCGAAAGGTCAGCCTCGATCCGGTCAACCTGCCACTGCTCCTTCAGCGCGCGCGCGAGGCGTTCGAAATCGCCGGTGGGTTCGTGCATGTCGGGTTCGGCCACCTCGACATAGACGGCGCGGGTAGCGGGGTCCATGACCATGGCACGTTCGGTCGCGGACTTGCGGATGACCTGCTTGTGCACCTGACTTTCGGGGGGCACGTCGATGACGACATCGCCCAGTATCTTGGCTTGGCAGCCCAGACGACGCCCTTCCTTCAGGCCACGGATGCGCTTGTAGCGGTCTTCGACCGCGTTCCATTCGGACAGGGCGTCCTCGGCCACGGTGACCCCGTGCTTGGGAAACTCGCCATAGCCTGGCGTGATCTGGCATTTGGAGCAGATGCCGCGCCCGCCGCAGACGCTGTCCAGGTCCACCCCCAGCTGCCGCGCGGCAGTCAGCACCGGCGTTCCCAGGGGGAACCGGCCCCGCTTGCCCGATGGGGTGAAGATCACAAGTGCGTCGTCAGTCATGCTGGCTCTCGTGCAGGAAACTGTAGGCGATGTCGCCGAAACTGTCGGCGGCGAAGGTGTAGAACCATTTCAGCGAAGTCGTTGCCAGTGGCACGCCATGCACCGCGCCCCCTGGGATGTAAAGCGCCACTCCGGGGGCCAGGCGGTGGGGTCTGCCGTCGATCAGCACCTCGCCTTCGCCTTCCAGCCCGAAGTAGACCTCGGCCTGAGGATGCGAATGCAGCGCGAAGGTTTCGCCCGGTGCCATCAGCGCGATGCCGCAGACCAGATCGCGTGTGTCGGTGGCGGGCGCCGAAATCAACGTGCGGAATCGGATCGTGCCCCGCGCCGGGTCGTCCCAGCGTTCATCGGGCAGGGTGCTTGCGTCCACGCGGGCAGGCGTCGTCAAGGCGGTTTCTCCGGTTCGCCAGCAGTTCTAGACCGGGCAAGCAGACCAGCAATGCCGGAATGCGGCGGTTTTCGCCCTCAATCCGGCAGCTGGCCCGGCTTTTCCTGCGACAGGCCCCCGATCCTTGCAGCCCATGGCGGGAATTCCGCGCAAGATATGATGCGCCCCGCACCCTTATGCTGCCTGTGTCAGCCGGCCTTGCCACCATCCAGCCAGCGCAGGATGGCTTCCCTGTCCCCGTCCAGTCGCGGTGCGGGGGGCAGGGCAGACGGATCGTCCAGCGTCGACATCTTGATCGGGTTGCCGGTGGCAATGAACCTGGGCCCGCCCGGATGCGGGGTCACAGGCACCACCATGTTGCGCGCAAGGATCTGCGGGTCGCGCAGCACCTCGGCCATGTCCTGCACCCGCGCGGTCGGCAGGCCGGCACCGTCCAGCACCGAAAGCCAGTGGGCCACCGTCTGGCCCAGGGTCACCGCCTCGATCAGGCGTTTCAGCAGCGCGTGGTTTTCGCAGCGCGCGGCATTGGTGGCAAAGCGGGGATCGTCGGCCAGTTTCAGCCCCAGCACGTCGCACAGGCGGGCGAACATCGCATCGTTTCCTGCGGCGATCACAAAGAAGCCGTCCGATGCGCGGAAGGTCGCAAAAGGCGTTATCGTCGGATGGCGCGAGCCGGTCCGGCCCGGAGGCACCCCGGTTGCCGTGGTGATCGCCACCGAATGTTCCTGGATCGCCAGCTGCGAATCCAGCATCGCCACGTCGATCAGGGCGCCCCGCCCCGTCCTTTCGCGGTCATAAAGTGCAGCAAGGATGCCCTGCGCCAGAAACATCCCCGCCACGATGTCGCCGATCGAGGCCCCGACCCGAACCGGCGGGCCGTTCGTTTCCCCCGTGATCGACATCACCCCGCCGCGGGCCTGCACCACCATGTCGTAGGCCGGCTTCATCGCATCCGGCCCCGTGCGGCCAAAGCCCGAGACGGCGGCATAGATCAGCCGGGGATGCAAGGCGCTCAGCGCCTCCCAGCCATAGCCCAGCCGGTCCATCGTGCCGGGGCGGAAATTTTCCACCAGCACATCGGCCCGGGCCAGAAGGCGTTCGAAGATCGCCCTGTCCGCTTCGGTCTTCAGATCCAGCGCGATCGACTGCTTGCCCGCGTTCAGCGTGGCGAAATAGGCGCTTTCGCCCTGGACAAACGGCGGAAAGGCGCGGGTGTCGTCGCCGGTGCCGGGGCGTTCCACCTTGATGATCCTTGCACCCAGGTCTTGCAGGCTTTGCGTGCAGAACGGTCCGGCCAGCACATGGGTCAGGTCTAGGATGGTGATGCCGTCCAGGGGCGCCATTGGGGGTCTCCTTGTCTGCTTGTGCCAGTTGCACATGACAGGCGCGCGACGTCCAGACGTTGACGCGGGTCAAATCCCTCTCTACCTCGCCCCCATGGCACGCGCACCACTTCTGCAACTGAATTCCGTTTCGCTGACCTTCGGCGGCAATCCCCTGCTGGATCAGGTTTCGCTGACCGTCCAGCCCGGCGACCGGCTGGCGCTGGTCGGGCGGAACGGATCGGGCAAGTCGACACTGATGAAGCTCATGGCAGGGCTCATCGAACCCGACAGCGGCACCCGCACCGTGCCCCCCGGCGTGACCGTGGGCTACATGGAGCAGGATCCCGACCTTTCGCGCTTTGCCACCCTGGGTGATTTTGCGGCCTCGGCCCTGCCTGAGGGGCAGGACTACCGCCTGTCGGTCGTGGCCGAGGGGCTGAAGTTCAACCCCGCCGCCCCGGTTGCAACCGCCAGCGGCGGCGAACGCCGAAGGGCGGCGCTGGCCAAGCTTCTGGCCGAAGCGCCAGAGCTGATGCTGCTGGACGAACCCACGAACCATCTGGACATCCAGGCCATCGAATGGCTGGAGGCCGAGCTGCGCGACACCCGCGCGGCCTTCGTGCTGATCAGCCACGACCGCGCCTTCCTGCGGGCACTGACGCGGGCGACGCTCTGGCTGGACCGGGGCGTGCTGCGCCGGCGCGAGGCGGGGTTCGAGGGGTTCGAGGACTGGCGCGAAACCGTCTGGGCCGAAGAGGACGAGGCGCGCCACAAGCTCGACCGCAAGATCAAGGCCGAGGCGCGGTGGGCGGTGGAGGGCATCTCGGCCAGGCGCAAGCGCAATATGGGCCGGGTGCGGGCGCTGCAACAGTTGCGCGCAGATCGCGCGGCCCAGATCCGGCGTCAGGGCACGGCGGCGCTAGCCTTCGAGTCCGGCCCGACCTCGGGCAGACGGGTCATCGAGGCCGAGAACATCTCGAAGGCCTATGGCGACAAGGTGATTATCCGCAACTTCAGCCTGCGCGTCCTGCGCGGCGACCGGGTGGCCTTCGTCGGGCCGAACGGGGTGGGAAAGACCACGCTTCTCAAGCTGTTGACGGGCGAAATTCAACCGGACAGCGGCACGGTTACCTTGGGGACGAACCTGCAGATCGCCGTCTTCGACCAGACTCGCGCCCGGCTAGACCCCGAAGCGAGCCTGTGGGAGAACCTGACCGGCGATCCGCTGATGCGCGTCTCGGGCGCGGCGGATCAGGTGATGGTTCGGGGCCAGCCCCGGCATGTGGTGGGCTATCTGAAGGACTTCCTTTTCGACGACATCCAGGCCCGTGCCCCGGTGCGCAGCCTGTCAGGTGGCGAAAAGGCGCGGCTACTTCTGGCCAAGCTGATGGCGCAGCCGTCGAACCTGCTGATCCTTGACGAACCGACAAATGATCTTGACGTCGAGACGCTGGACCTGTTGCAGGACATCCTGGGCGAATACGACGGCACGGTGCTTCTGGTCAGCCACGACCGCGATTTCATCGACCGCGTGGCTACCACGACCGTGGCGCTGGAGGGGCAGGGCAGGGCGACGGTCTATCCCGGCGGCTGGTCCGACTATGCGGCGCAACGTCCGGCTGCGGAAGCCCCGGCCCCGGAACGCGCCGCTGCCCGGGCCGCGCCTGCAACCAGGGCAGAGACCCCGCGCACCAGCGGCCTGTCCTTCACGGAACGGAAGCGGCTGGAGGATCTGCCTGCGCTGATCGAGAAGCTGGAGGCAGAGATCGCCAGGCTTTCCACGCTTTTGGCGGACCCCGATCTGTTTACCCGCGACCCGGTGAAATTCCGCAAGGCGACCGAGGCGATGACCGAACGGCAGGCGGCGCTTTCGGCAGCGGAAACGGAGTGGCTGGAACTTGCCGATCGGGCCTGAGGCGGGGTTTTCCGGCAGGAATTGGCCGGTTCTGCCCCACGCATCGGCGACCGGCTGCCCGGGCCAGTCACATCGGTTCAAGGGGGCGTGAGGACGCCTTGTGCTTCCCCCGTCCGCAGCCCAGCCTTGAGTGCGAGCGACCCGGTTCATGGACCGGGCTGCCGGAACAAGGAGACAAATCATGAGATCTATCGCAGCACTTCTTGCCACTGCCGCCCTTGCCAGCCCCGCGCTGGCCGGTGGGCCGACCGTGGTTCAGCCGGAACCGGTTGTGACTGCGGCTCCCGCGCCCGTGGTCGCGCCTTCGGCCGACTGGGGCGGGTTCTATGCCGGTGCCCAGTTGGGTTACGCCGACATCGGTTCGAACGGGGCGGGGCTTGACGGCAACGACTGGCTTGGCGGTATCCACGCCGGCTATCGCTGGGATTTCGGCCAGTATGTCGCCGGGGCGGAACTGGACTATGACACCGCGAGCATCGACCTTGGCTCGGTGCCCGGTGACGAGATCGACAGCATCGCCCGGCTGAAGTTCATGGGCGGGACCGAGGTGGGCAACAGCCTGATCTATGCCACCGCAGGTGCTGCCCGCGCGACGGCAACTGTCGGCGGAAACGATCTGTCGGACAATGGCTGGTTCATTGGCGCGGGGTTCGACACTGCCATCAACGACCGGTGGACGGTGGGCGGCGAGCTTCTGCAGCACCGCTTCAGCGACTTTGACGGTCAGGGCGTCGATTTCGATGCCACCACCCTGAAGGCCAAGGTTTCGCTGCGCTTCTGATGCCGGCGTGATCCGGCCGGCCTTGCTTTCCATCCGGGGGGCGAGGCCGGCCATGCCGTCGCGTGTTTCGAATGGCGCAACCTGAAGTCAGGTGGCGCTGCGGTGTCAGGCCTATCCGACAATCTGTCTACCATCGGCCGCTTGCACCACCGCCGGACGACCGCCCCCCGCCAAATCCACCGCGGCTGCTTCCTGATGCGCTGCTGCCCCCTGTCAGGCTGCGCGACGATGACGCCCTGCGACCGGGGCGGATCGTGTAGGTCTGTCGTTCGTTGAAACCGCAGGACGAACAGGTCAAGTGCACGATTCCTGTCCCGTAGGAAGCTTTCCCGGCAGGTTCGATGACCTCGTTGATGCGTTGAAGCGTGGCGTTGCCGCATTTCGGACAGCGGCGCCGATTTCGCATACGCCAGAGCCCGAAGGCTGCAATGCCCCCGACGCCCCCAACCCCCAGAAGCCACGACAGGTCGCGGTCGGCCGCAGTCTCGCCGAAACCATCGGTCAGCGTGACTGGCTGCCCCTCGAGAAAGGGCGCAATCAGGCGGTCCCGCACGGAAAGGATTCCGCCTTCGATCCCGCCGGCAATGCGTCCTTCGCGAAACTCGGGCAGGACAGCAGTCGACAACACGCGTGCGGCGCGCCCGTCGTAGACGGCATCATAGCCTGTGCCCAGCGCTATCCGGGCCTCGCGCGATCCGGTCACGACCAGAAGCAGAATACCGTCGTTTCGGTCTGCCTCTCCGACGCCCCAGGCGTTGAACAGCGCCTTGGCATAGGCATCAAGCCGCATCCCCGCGCCGCCGTGGTCGGCAATGTCGCCCATCGTTGCCACAACCATCTGAACCCCGGTCTCGTCGCGCAGTTGCCGGAGAAGCCGCACGATGCGCCCTTCTTCGGCGTCATCCAGCACCCCGGCATAGTCCGACACCGTGTCGGACAGTGGTTGCGGCAGCGGCTCGGCCAGGGCGAAAGGACCGAGGGACAGGAAAGACAGGCCGAGAATCAGGCCGATGGCACGCTGGAACATGGGGCAAGCAGATCCTCGACGGTCGTTTGCACCAGCATGACATCTTCGCGCCTACAGTCAAACGATCCGACCTGGACCCGGATCGCGAATCGCCCGTCGACTCGGGTCTGGGTCAGGTAGATCCGGCCGTCGTCGTTGATCCTCTGCAGAAGCGCCTCGGTTGCCGCATCGTCCTTCAGCGCGAAGGTAAACAGTGAAAGGCGTGGTTCGGTCACGATTTCGACCCCCGGCAGGGCGGCAATCCGGTCGCGCAGTTCGCGTGCCCAGGCAACATGGTTGCGGATGCGTGTCCGCAGCCCCTCGAGGCCGTAGGCGCGCAGCACGAACCAGAGTTTCAGCGCCCGGAACCGGCGGCCCAGTGGCACGGTCCATTCGTTGAAGTTGACGATCTCTTCCCGTCCCGCGGTTTCCAGGTAGGTAGGCCGCAGGCCCAGCGTGCGCACCTGTGCGCCCGGATCCTTCAGGAACTGAACCGAACAGTCGAACTGCGCCCCGAGCCACTTGTGCGGGTTCAGAACGATGGAGTCAGCCCCCTCAACCCCCGCCCAGAGGCTGCGGAATTCGGGGCAGATCATCGCGCTTCCTGCCCAGGCGGCATCGACGTGGACCGGCACGCCTTCGGACCTTGCAACGGCAACGCAGTCGGCAATCCGGTCGAATGCGCCGACACTGGTGCCCCCGGCACACAGGATGACGCCCGCAGGCACCATTCCCGCCGTCCGATCGGCCACGATGGCCGCGCGCAAGGCCGCGCCGGTCATCGCGCGGGTTTCGTCCACCGGTACCTTGACCAGGTTCCGTTGCCCGATCCCGGCGATGCGGATCGCCTTGTCCACGCTGGAATGGGTCTCGGCGCTGGCGTAGAAGCGCAGGATCGGCGCCCCTGCCATGCCCTCGTCCAGTCCGTGCCAGTCCAGCGCCCTTTCGCGCATTGTCAGCACGGCCGATAACGTGGCGTTGGTCGCGGAATCATGGATCGTTCCGAAATAGCCCTCGGGCAGGCCTACAGCCTGACGCAGCCACTGGACCATGACCTGTTCCATCTCGGTCGCGGCCGGAGAGGTCTGCCAGATCAGCGCATTGCATGCCATGGCATTGACCAGCTGCTCGGCCAGCATGCTGGCCGGAGCGGCATTCGCCGGAAAATAGGCGAAGAAGCGCGGGTGCTGCCAGTGGGTCATGCCGCCCGGCACGATCCGCTGGAAGTCGTCCCAGATCGTCTCCATCGGCTCGGCGCCTTCGGGCGGCGACGACGGCAACTGTGCCGCCACGGCCCCCGGCACAAGGGGCGCGCGCACCGGCCGGTCGCGCAGGGTCCCGTGATAGTCCGCGGCCCAGTCCGCCGCCCGCTTCGCCCATGATCGCAGGTCTTCGTGATCCATCTCTGTCTCCCGCTGTTGGGCGCAAATGGGCACGATTGGCGCGAAACGGCAAGCTGCCATCCCTTTTCTGCCAAGGTCTCAACTTGCTCTGGCCACGCTCGACCACTAGGAGTGGGGGAACAAGGCAGGGTCTGATCTGATTTCATGAGGTATCGATGTCCATTGCGCGCCGCGTTGTCCTGTTTGGCCTGTCCGGGTTGCTGCTGACTGCCTGTGTGGGCGGCGGCACGTTCAAGACCGACTATGTTCCCGTTCCGCCCAGTGTTTCCGCCGGCTGGCGGCTGGCGGATGTGCGGGTTTCGGTGCCAAAGACCCTGACGGTCAGCGAGGCAAAGACCCTTCTGCCGAACGCCGACATTGTCTGGCGCGAGGATCCGCTTGGCGACCGCCATGCACAGGTGGCCGCGATCATGGACGCCGCCGTTACCCTTGGGGCGCAAGGTTTGCGGGGTTCGCGCCCGGTCGTGATCGAGGTGACAGTTCTGCGGTTCCACGCCCTGACGTTCGAGGCCGAACAGCGGGGAACCAACTGGGGCGTTCACAACATCAAGTTCACGGCCCGGGTTGTCGATGCCCGGACGGGGGAAGAGCTGCTGCCGGCGACCGAGATTCGGGCGGAGCTGCCCGCCCTGGCTGGCAATCAGATGCGCGAGGCCAGAAGAAAGGGCGTAACGCAAAAGTCGATGATCACCAACCACGTCGCCAGAACGGTCGCAGGCTGGCTGTCGATCGGCCCGGACAATCGCACCAGCTTTACCCGTCAGGGCAACTGACCTGTAGGGGCCCTGCGACGGGCGGGGCCGTGCCGCAGCGCCGCCCTGTGCCAGACGAGGGCGCTGCGCACCCCGAAACGCCGGGAAGACGGGCGGGCAAGGCTATCCCGGCTCGGTGGTCCTTGTTGATCCGGGCTGCCTTGGCCGTGCCGACACCCTGCCGCAGCATCACCGCCCATGCCTTCGCTGCAGATGCTTCAATTACCGGGAGTCCGGGGCACGGCCGGGGTCAGCAGCCGCTGGAACAGGGTTTCCAGGAAGGTGCCGGCCTCGGCAAAGGGATCGTGGCCGGGGCCAAGCACGGCCCGGATCTGAACATCGAAATCGGCGTAATGCTGCGTAAGCGCCCAGATCGAGAAGATCAGATGCACCGGATCAACGCGGGCAATGCGGCCTTCGTCCATCCAGTGGGCAAGGATACGCGCCTTTTCGGCGACCAGTTCGCGCAGATCGCCCTCGATCACCTCACGCATTCTGGGGGCACCTTGCAGGATTTCCCCGGCAAAAAGGCGGCTTTCCCGCGGGTAGTCGCGGGCCAGGTCTAGCTTGCGGCGGACATAGGACATGACTTCGGCTAACGGATCTCCGGCCGGATCCATCGCCCGCAGCGGATCAAGCCAGGTATCCAGAAGACCGGTCAGCAGCGCCTTGTGCACCGCCTCTTTCGACGGGAAGTAATAAAGCAGGTTCGGTTTGGACAGGCCCGCCACCTCGGCGATCTGGTCCAGAGTTGCACCCCGGTACCCGTGCTGGGAAAACACCTCCAGCGCGGCATCGAGGATGGCTTCGCGATTCTTCTGCTGGATGCGGGTACGGGGGCGGGTGGTGGCTGACATGCGGTCACGGAACTGATCACTGTGCCTCACTGGATAGCGTGCAGGCGCGTGCCGGGTCAAACCATTCGCCCGCTCCGTCCCTTCTGACCCGGCCTGACCGATGGCCTACTGCACCAGCTGAATCATCCCCCAGGGAATGATGGTTACCATGGCGACAATGACCAGGAGCGAACGCTTGAGGCCAGTGAACATGTTGATCTCCCTTGATGTTTCTTGGCGACATAGGCGCGCGCTTCTTGGTTGCAAGGGGGATGCGGTCAGCCGTCGCAGGTTCAGGACAGATCGCCCGGCCATTCGCGACCGGATGTCTGGCAACCGTCACGGCACGATGGTTTCCGGTTCGCCCTATACTGCCATAAGGGCCCGAAGGCCGCGTACGACCAGCCTGTGATCCTCTTCCTGAGTAAGGCCAGAGACGGTGGCCACGGCGACGACGCCTGCCCCCCTGACCCGGATGGGCACCGCCCCGCCGCTGTCTGCGAAATCGGCCGGTGCCAGCCCGTGCCGGTCGAGCGTCTGGCCCCTGGCCCTGTTGCGCTGTGCGACCAGAAGCGTGGGCAGCTGGAAGACCAGCGCCGTGTTCGACTTGCGCCGCGCCCAAAGATCGTTCAGCGGGGCAGAGCCCGGCAGCGCGGCGTGGAACAGCGTCCGGTCTGCGGTGCGGATGTCGATCACCACGCCCAGATCCTCGGCCAGGGCAAGGTCGATCAGGATTTCGCCCAGCCGCAGCGCCGAGGTTTCGTCGAACCGGGCAAGTTCCAGCCCGGCGTATTCGGCTTCAAGGTCGTCACTGTCCATCGCGCTCTCCTATATCGCGCCGATCCCGCGCAGGACCATGTCCTTCACGCTGGCCTTCGCCTCGGCCCATTGCCTGTCGGTAAGTGGCTTGCCGCCATTCAGCGTCTGGATCTGGTGGCTGAAGTCGGCGTAGTGCTGGGTCGTAGCCCAAAGCATGTACAGCAGATGCCGCGGGTTGACCGGCCGCATCTTGCCTTCGTCGATCCAGCGCTGGATCACCGCGATCCGTCCTTCGGTCCAGTCACGCAGCGTGGTTTCCAGATAGTCCTGGATCACCGGAGCGCCGTGCATGACCTCTGACGCCCAGACCTTGGACCCGTGCGGATGGCGACGCGAGATATCCATCTTGGCATCGATGTAGGCACCGATCCCCTCGACCGGCCCCGGCGCATCATCGAAGCTTGACGCCGCATCCAGCCAGATTTCGAAGATCTGTTGCACCACTCGGCGATACAGATCCTCCTTGGTGGCGAAATAGTAGTGCAGGTTCGCCTTGGGCAACCCGGCCATGTCGGCGATCAGCTGCATGGTAGCACCACCGAAACCGGCCTCGGCAAAGACCTTCTCGGCTGCATCCAGGATCGCGCGTTCGTTCTCGCGCCGGATATCAGTGCGGCGGCCGGGCCTGATGCGTGAAATCTGGGCGTCGCCGCTCATCGCTCCCCGGATTTTTGTTGACCGTCTGGTCAGGTTGTGATGCGTTTCATCTTGACCATACGGTCAGGAAACGAGTCGCGGCAAGGGGCAGGATGGTCCCGGCGCGAACAGGGAGAGTAAGATGCCAGCAACCGGGGACAACCTGCGGATCAATTCCGTGCGGCTGTGGGACAGCCTGATGGAGATGGCGAAGATCGGCCCGGGCGTGGCGGGCGGCAACAACCGCCAGACCCTGACCGATGCCGATGGCGAGGGGCGGCACCTCTTTGCCTCCTGGTGCAAGGCGGCCGGCCTGACCATGGGCGTCGATACCATGGGCAACATGTTCGCCACCCGTTCGGGCACCGACCCCGAGGCGCTGCCGGTCTACATGGGAAGCCACCTCGACACCCAGCCCACGGGCGGCAAGTACGACGGGGTGCTCGGAGTCCTGGGTGCTCTGGAAGTCGTGCGCACGCTGAACGACATGGGGGTGAAGACCCGCCGCCCGATCGTGGTAACGAACTGGACGAACGAGGAAGGTACGCGCTTTGCCCCGGCGATGCTGGCCTCGGGCGTCTTTGCCGGCATGCATGACGAGGCCTGGGCCAAGGACCGCCGCGATGCGGAAGGCAAGCGGTTCGGCGACGAGCTGGCCCGCATCGGCTGGGAGGGCGACGAGAAGGTCGGTGCGCGCAAGATGCATGCGATGCTGGAACTTCACATCGAGCAGGGCCCGATTCTCGAGGCCGAGGGCAAGGACATCGGCGTCGTGACCCATGGTCAGGGTCTGTGGTGGCTACAGATCACCTTGACGGGAAAAGAGGCGCATACAGGATCGACGCCGATGCACATGCGGGTGAATGCCGGCCTCGGCATGGCGCGGATCACGGAACGGGTCCACCAGATCGCAATGAGCCACCAGCCGAACGCCGTGGGGGCCGTGGGCCAGTGCAACGTCTGGCCGAACTCGCGCAACGTGATTCCCGGCAAGGCGGTGTTCACGGTGGACATCCGCAGCCCAGAGCAGGCCAAGCTCGACGCGATGCGCGCCGAGGTGGAACGCGCGGCCCACGCGGTGGCACGCGAGCTGGGCCTTGGCTGCGAGATCGAGCCGGTGGGCCATTTCGACCCCGTCACCTTCGACCCCGGCTTGGTGAAGGTCGTCAGGCAAGCTGCTGAAAAGCTGGGATATTCCCACATGGACATTGTCAGCGGCGCCGGCCACGACGCATGTTGGATCAACCGCGTCGCGCCCACGGTGATGATCATGTGCCCCTGCGTGGACGGGCTTTCCCACAACGAGGCAGAGGAGATCAGCCCGGAATGGGCCGCGGCGGGGACGGACGTGCTGCTGCATGCCTGCCTTGAGGTGGCGGAGGTCGTCGCCTGACTGCGCAATCAGGGCGCGGGGCTGAGCAAACGATCGTAAAGATGAAAGCAGGGAGAGGTTCGATGGCTTCGACGGTGATCAAGGGCGGGACGGTCGTCACGGCGGACCTGACCTATGTGGCCGACGTGAAGATCGAGGGCGGCGTGATCGTCGAGATCGGGCAGGGCCTGAAGGGTGACAAGGTTCTGGATGCCAGCGGCTGCTACGTCATGCCCGGCGGCATCGACCCGCATACGCATCTGGAGATGCCCTTCATGGGCACCTACTCGGCGGATGACTTCGAAAGCGGCACCCGGGCGGCACTGAGTGGAGGGACCACGATGGTCGTCGATTTCATCCTGCCGGGGCAGGGTCAGGACCTGATGGATGCGGCAAAGGTCTGGTCGAACAAGTCCACCCGCGCGACCTGCGACTATTCCTACCACATGGCCGTCACCTGGTGGGGCGAGAAGGTCTGGCAGGGGATCGAGGACTCGGTCAAGGCCGGGATCACCAGTTTCAAGCATTTCATGGCCTACAAGGGCGCGCTCATGGTCAATGACGATGAGCTGTTCAACAGCTTCCGCCGCGTGGGCGACCTTGGCGGCCTTGCCATGGTCCATGCCGAGAACGGCGATGTGGTGGCGGAACTGACGGCGAAGCTTCTCAAAGAGGGCAACACCGGTCCCGAGGGCCACGCCTATTCCCGCCCGCCGCAGGTGGAGGGCGAGGCCACGAACCGCGCGATCATGATCGCTGACATGGCCGGCGTGCCGCTCTACGTCGTCCACGTCTCCTGCGAGGACGCGCATGAGGCGATCCGTCGGGCGCGGGCGGCGGGCAAGCGGGTCTGGGGCGAGCCCCTGATCCAGCACCTGACGCTGGACGAGTCCGAATACTTCCACCCCGACTGGGACCACGCCGCCCGCCGCGTGATGAGCCCGCCCTTCCGCAACAAGCAGCATCAGGACAGCCTCTGGGCCGGGCTGATGAGCGGCTCGCTCTCGGTCGTGGCCACGGACCATTGCAGCTTTACCACCGAACAGAAGCGGTTCGGCCGGGGCGATTTCTCGAAGATCCCGAACGGGACGGGGGGCCTGGAGGACCGGATGCCGATGCTCTGGACCCACGGGGTGAACACGGGGCGGCTGACGCCGAACGAATTTGTCGCCGTAACCTCAACCAATATCGCGAAGATCCTGAACTGCTATCCGAAGAAGGGCGCGGTTCTTGTTGGCGCGGATGCCGACCTGGTCGTGTGGGATCCCGAGAAGGAAAAGACCATCTCGGCCGCCACACAGCAGTCGAAGATCGACTATAACGTGTTCGAGGGCCACAAGGTGAAGGGCTTGCCGCGCTTTACCCTGACCCGCGGCCATGTCGCCATCCACGACGGCGAGGTGCGCACGCAGGAAGGCCACGGCAGGTTCGTCGCGCGTGAGGCGCGCCCGGCGGTTAACCGGGCACTGACCCAATGGAAGGATCTGACCGCGCCGCGGCCCGTCGAACGGACGGGTATCCCGGCAACGGGGGTGTGAGAGGTGTCAGGGCTCTCCTGGCTCGCTTTCCTCGTCATCCGCTGCGGGCGGGTGGAAGGCGATGACGGGGGCGTCGAAGTGGATGTCTTCCAGATCCTCGGGCTGCGGCGCAAAAGCGAGGGTCGTCTGCAAGGTGTCATAAAGCATGGCGGTCCTCCTTTCGTGCTTCAGATGGTAAGCCAATGGCAGGATCGCACGGGCCGACAACGGGAATGTGAAGGAATGTGGGTGTGAAGGACACGAAAAGTCTGGACCAGCCGGTGATCGAGGCGAAGGGGCTGAACCTTGTCTTTCAGACATCGGACGGGCCGGTGCAGGCGTTGAAGGACGTGAACCTGACGATCGGCAAGGGCGATTTCGTCAGCTTCATCGGGCCTTCGGGCTGCGGCAAGACCACCTTCCTGCGCTGCATCGCGGCGCTGGAGCATCCGACCTCGGGAACGCTGACAGTGAACGGCATGACCCCGGACGAGGCACGCCAGAAGCGCGCCTATGGCTATGTGTTCCAGGCGGCAGGGCTGTATCCGTGGCGGACGATCGCCGGGAACATCAGGTTGCCGCTGGAGATCATGGGGTTCCCGAAGGCCGAGCAGGAAGAACGAACCGAACGGGTGCTGGAGCTGGTGGAGCTGAAGGGTTTCGGCAAGAAGTTCCCGTGGCAGCTGTCGGGGGGCATGCAGCAGCGCGCCTCGATCGCGCGGGCGCTGGCCTTCGATGCCGACATCCTCTTGATGGACGAACCCTTCGGCGCCCTGGACGAGATCGTTCGCGACCGGCTGAACGAGGAAGTGCTGAAGCTCTGGGCGCGCACCGGCAAGACCATCGGCTTCGTCACGCATTCGATCCCCGAGGCGGTCTATCTTTCGACCAAGATCGTAGTGATGTCGCCGCGTCCGGGCCGGATCACCGATGTGATCGACAGCCCGCTGCCGAAAGAGCGCCCGCTCGACATCCGCGACAGCCGCGAGTTCATCGAGATAGCCCACCGCGTGCGCGAGGGGCTGAGGGCGGGACATCAGGATGACTGAGACCCGCCGCGCCTGGCGCGGGCGCCGCGTGACGCCCAGGACCCCGGCCGAGGCCTGGGGGGCCTTTGCGCGCGAGACGGGTTTTGCGCTGGTGATCGTGCTGGGCGTCGCGGTCGTGGCGCTCTTCGTCGCGCTGGAAGAGGTGAGCCTGAACCCGCGCAACTGGTGGGACTACATCTGGATCAAGGCCATGGCGCTGGTCCTGGTACCGCTGATCCTCGGCCATGAGATCTGGCTTCTGTGGAAGCGGCTGGCGGCCTTCCGGCGGGGCGAGGTTTTCGTCGACAGCGATGAAGTCTCGCCCGACGCGGTTCCCCCACCCTCGACGCGCAAGAAGCGCGAGACGGCGGCGCAGAAGAAGCGGCGCCAGGCCTTTTGGCGCGAGATGATCATCATCACGGCGATCTGGCTGTTCTGCACCGTTGCGGTGGCCGTGCTGGTGGTGGACGACTGGCTGAAGGGGCGGCCGTTTGGCGAGGCCGGGCTGATGTTTGTCGGGTTTCTGGCGATGTATGCGGTGATCGTGGCGATCAACGTGAAGGAAAAGCGTGACAAGGACCGAGGTCTCTAGATGGGCGGGATCAGCTTTCTGTGGCTTTCGGCCGCGACGGCGGTGTTCGTGGCGGCAAATGGCGTCCTGAAGACCTATGCCGTCAAGGGCGGCTGGCCGGTGCTGGTCGGCGCGCTGGCGTTGTTCTGTGTCGGCAACTGGCTGATGGTGCAGGTGATGCGGGCAAACGGGTTGGGGCTGGCGATTGCGCTGTCGGCGATCTTCCAGCTGGTTGCCATCTCGCTGATGGCGATCGTGGTGTTTGGCGAGCGCCCCTCGCCGCTGCAACTGGCCGGCATGGCGCTGGGTGTGGTGGCAGTGGCGATGATCGCCTGGCCGCAGGGAGGCAGGGCATGAGCCGGGCGCTTCCCGTCCTGACCGTCCTCGCCGGGATCGTGGCGATCTGGTATGCCGCTGCGGTCTGGATGAACGCGAAATGGGTCTATGACCAGGCAGAGCGCGCCGGTCAGCAGGTGACCTGGGCAGAGGTGATCCCCCAGACGATGAACCAGACGCGCCCGCTTCTGCCACCGCCGCACCAGGTGGGGGCAGAGCTTTGGAAGGGCCTCTTCGGACAGGCCGTCACATCGAAGCGCAGCCTGGTCTATCACGGCTATGTCACCTTCAAGGGCACGATGACGGGGTTCGGCCTTGGGATCATCGTGGGCGTGCTTCTGGCCATGGCCATCGTGCGCTTCCGCGTGATGGACCAGAGCGTGATGCCCTGGGCGATCATCAGCCAGACCATTCCCATCGTTGCGCTGGCGCCGATGATCATCACCTTGTCCAGCCAGCTGGGCATTTCGGGGCGCGATGTGCCCAAGGCGATCATCGCGGCCTATCTGTCCTTCTTTCCGGTACTGGTCAGCATGGTGAAAGGGTTGCGGGCACCGGACCAGATGCAGCTTGATCTGCTGAAGACCTACAGCGCAAGCCAGACCGAAACCTTCCTGAAGCTGCGGTTGCCAGCCTCGATGCCGTATTTCTTCGCCTCGCTCAAGGTGGCGGTCGCCGCAAGCCTTGTCGGAACCATCGTGGGCGAGCTGCCGACCGGCGCGATCGAGGGCCTGGGCGCGCGGATGTTGATCGGATCGCAGTTCGGCGAGCCGCTGATCATGTGGGCGGCACTGTTCGCGGCGGCGATCCTGGCAGGGCTGCTGATCGTGACCGTGGGGCTGGTGGAACGGCTGGCACGCAGGCGCATGGGGGTTCCGGCATGAGCGCACTCTGGATCGCTGTCGCCGTCTGGCTGGGCGCCTGGGCGTTGAATGTCTGGCTGGCGGGGCAACCGCTGTCGCGAAGGGGGTTCGGCCGCGCGCTGGTTCCGCTGATCTTCGGCGCGACAGTCCTGGTCTTGTGGGAGGGATTGGTGCGGGGCCTGGGGGTCGCCCCGGTGATCCTTCCGGCGCCATCGGCCATCGCCACGAAGATTTCGACCTCTATGCCGGTCCTGTGGCAGGATTTTGCGCAGACGATCCTCCGGGG
Organism: Tabrizicola sp. YIM 78059; assembly: GCF_004959785.1. NCBI lineage: Bacteria > Pseudomonadati > Pseudomonadota > Alphaproteobacteria > Rhodobacterales > Paracoccaceae > Tabrizicola > Tabrizicola sp. YIM 78059. The sequence continues at coordinate 448,387 of NZ_SJZH01000001.1, read as the reverse complement.
GGCAATTCCGGGCTTCCTGATCGGCTGCGGTGCGGCGTTCCTGACCGCCATCGCCATCGACCGTTCACCATTCCTGCAGCGCGGGCTTTTGCCAATCGGAAACTTCGTGGCCGCGCTGCCCATCGTCGGCCTGGCGCCGATCCTGGTGATGTGGTTCGGGTTCGACTGGCAGTCGAAGGCGGCGGTCGTGGTGGTCATGGTGTTCTTCCCGATGCTGGTGAACATCGTTGCCGGTCTTCAGGCGAGCGAGCGGATGCAGCGCGACCTGATGGCCACCTGGGGGGCAAGCTACTGGCAGAGCCTCATCAAACTGCGCCTGCCGGCGGCGATGCCCTTCGTCTTCAATGGGCTTAAAATTGCATCGACTCTGGCCCTGATCGGGGCCATCGTTGCCGAATTCTTCGGCAGTCCGATCTACGGCATGGGGTTCCGCATCTCGACCGAGGTCGGGCGGCTTGGCCTTGACATGGTCTGGGCCGAGATTGCGGTGGCGGCCTTGGCGGGTTCGGCCTTCTATGGTCTGATCGCGCTGATCGAACGGTGGGTGACATTCTGGCATCCGTCGCAACGGCATTAACAAAGGCCCGGGATACGGGCTCAACACGGGAGAACGAAGATGAAGAGACTGATCACGGCGGCCTTCCTGGCAGCGGCAGCCTCTGGCGCCAACGCCGAGGATGTGAAGCTGCAGCTGAAATGGGTGACCCAGGCCCAGTTCGCTGGCTATTATGTCGCCAAGGACAAGGGCTTCTATGAAGAGGAGGGCCTGAACGTCACCATCCTGCCGGGCGGCCCGGACATCGCGCCGACCCAGGTGATTGCGGGCGGCGGGGCCGATGTGGTGGTGGAGTGGATGCCCGCTGCGCTCGCCGCGCGGGAAAAGGGCCTGCCGCTGGTGAACATCGCCCAGCCCTTCAAGTCCTCGGGCATGATGCTGACCTGCCTGAAGGAGACGGGGATCAAGGAGCCCAAGGATTTCGCCGACAAGACGCTGGGGGTCTGGTTCTTCGGCAACGAATACCCCTTCCTGTCCTGGATGAGCCAGCTCGGCTTCAAGACCGACGGGAGCCCTGGTGGCGTGACCGTGCTGAAGCAGGGTTTCAACGTGGACCCCTTGCTGCAGAAGCAGGCCGCCTGCATCTCGACCATGACCTACAACGAATACTGGCAGGTGATCGACGCCGGCATCAGCCCCGACGACCTGGTGACCTTCAAGTATGAGGATCAGGGCGTGGCGACGCTGGAGGACGGGCTTTATGTGCTTGAGGACCGGCTGGCCGACCCTGCCTTTCAGGAGACGATGGTCAAGTTCGTCCGTGCCAGCATGAAGGGCTGGAAATATGCCGAGGAGAACCCGGACGAGGCAGCGATGATCGTGCTGGAGAACGACCAGACCGGTGCCCAGACCGAGGCCCACCAGAAGCGGATGATGGGCGAGGTGGCCAAGCTGACCGCCGGCTCGAACGGGGCACTCGATCCGGCCGACTACGAACGCACGGTGGCCACGCTGCTGGCCGGCGGGTCCGACCCGGTGATCTCGAAGGCGCCGGAAGGGGCCTGGACCCACATGATCACCGACAAGGCGCTGGCGAACTGATCGCTGGACGCTGCTGAANGACAAGGCGCTGGCGAACTGATCGCTGGACGCTGCTGAAGCGGGCGGGCGCGGCCGTGGGTTGCGTCCGCCCTTTCTCATGACGTGCCGACCTTCCTGCGCGGACAGGGCCATTCGGCGGCACATGCCTGATGCACCGAGCTGTGGAAAGGGTGCTGCTTGCCCCGGTGAAGGACTGATCCCGCACTGTCGCAGGCAGCCCGCGGGAAAGCTTCGCGGGGCTTGGCACTGGTTGACTATGCATTGTAAATCGGGACTCATCCTGTAAATGCTTCCGGGAATTCGTTCCGATGCCGCTGTCCACCCTGACAGGAACACGTCTGCGCGAACGAAGGCTGGCCGCGGGCCTGCGGCAGGCTGACGTGGCAGAGGCGGCCGGAATTTCGGCCAGCTACCTGAACCTGATCGAACACAACCGGCGCAAGGTTTCGCCCGAGCTGATCGACCGGCTGGCCGGCATTCTGGGCCTGGACCGTGCCGCACTGGCCGGTGGCGAGGATGCGGCACTGGTCGAGGATCTGCGGGCTGCCGCATCGCGTGCGACACCGACGCTTGCAGAACTCGACCGGGCCGAGGAGTTGGTCAGCCGCTTTCCCGGCTGGGCCGAGCTTCTGGTGGCGCTGGACCGGCGCGTGCAGATGCTGGAACGCGCGGTCGAAGCTCTGAACGACCGGATGAGCCATGACCCCCACCTGTCGCAGGCGCTGCACGAGGTGCTGTCGTCGCTGTCCTCGGTGCGGGCCACAGCAGCAATTCTTGCCGAGACGGAAGACCTTGATCCGCAATGGGCCTCGCGCTTCCACAGGAACCTGCACCATGACAGCGAACGGCTGGCAGCAGGTGCAGAAGCGCTTGTTGCCTATCTGGATGCAGGCAGCGGAATCGCCGAACAGGGCATCGCGTCTCCGCAGGAAGAGGTGGAGGACTGGCTGAACCGCCGAGGCTGGATCTTTACCGATGCAGAATTGGCCTCGGGGTGCAGGGATGATGTCGCCGCGCTGGCTTCTACTGCAGCACGCAGTCTGGCGCAAAGGCTTCTGGCCGGAGCCGCCGCCGATGCGCGCGCGCTGCCCGAGACCGCGTTCGCCGCAGCCCTTGCCGTCACCGGACCAGACCCCCTGTCGCTGGCCGACCGTTTCGGCGCTGATCCCTTGACGGTCATGCGGCGGCTGGCGCTTCGGTCCGATGTCGCGGCGGGACTGGTGATCTGCGACGGATCGGGCACGCTGACCTTTCGCAAGCCCGCTTCGGGGTTTCCGTTGCCGCGCTTCGGTGCGGCTTGCCCGCTGTGGCCGCTTTACACGGCACTCGGCCGACCGGGCCAGCCGGTCGAGGTGCTGGTTTCGATCGCCGGACAGGGCGGACGGACCTTCCGAACGGTGGCCTGGGGCCAAATGCAACATCCGCAAGGCCTGCGCGGACCCGAACTGAGGGCGGCGGCCATGTTGATTCTTCCGGCAGAGCCGGGGGCTGGTGCGGCTTTGCCTGTCGGGTCCAGCTGCCGCGTTTGTGCCAGGGCCGAATGCCCGGCACGGCGGGAACCCTCGATCCTGAGCCTTGCCCTCTGACGCATCCGGTTTTGACAGGCGGGCCGGTTCTGCGGATAGTGAATCAGGGGCGGCGCCAAGCCCGCCCGGGGGGGGAACCGGTGACATTGCATGTGCTCCTCATCGAGGACGAGCCGAACATCGCCGAGGCGATGCGCTTCATCCTGTCGCGGGAAGGCTGGAGGGTCAGCCATCTTGCCCAGGGCACCGAGGTTCTGGAGCGGGTGCGCGCCGACCGTCCCGACCTGCTGATCCTCGACCTCATGCTGCCAGGCATGTCCGGGCTGGAAATCCTGGCTGCGCTGCGTGCTGATCCCGAAACCCGCGCACTGCCGGTGATGATGCTGACGGCGCGCGGCCGCGACCGGGAACTTGCCGAGCAGGCCGGGGCCGACCGCTTCATATCCAAGCCCTTCTCGAATGCCGAAATAGTGGCTGAAGTGCGCGCGCTTGTGGGGCGCTAGGGGTTGTGCGATGGCCCGGGTGAAACCGCCTCTGTTCCTTGCCCGGGCGCCCTACCGCCGCCGCCGCCTGCGGGATGCGGCGCGGCTTCTGCCGGTGGTGGGGATGTTTCTTCTTCTTCTGGTGCCGCTCTTGTGGACACCGAAGGCAGAGGTCAGCCTGAGTTCGGCTGATGTCATCTACTTCTTTGCTGTCTGGCTGATCCTGATCGGTCTTGCGGCTGCCTTTGCCCCGGGCCTGCGCGCCGATGAACAACAGCCCGAGGAGGAGGAGGACTGACATGCCCTTCAACCTTCTGGTGGCGGCCTGCCTGCTGTATGTCATCTTCCTGTTTACCGTAGCCTTCCTTGTCGAGCGCCGGGCGCTGATCGGGCGGCTGGGCTGGCTGCGCTCGCCACTGGTCTATACGCTTTCGCTGTCGATCTACTGCACCGCCTGGACCTTCTATGGTGCGGTCGGCTATGCGGCGCGGTCGGGGCTGGAGTTCCTGACGATCTATTTCGGCCCGACGCTGGTCTTCGTCGGCTGGTGGTGGCTCTTGCGAAAGCTGGTCAGGATCGGGCGGCAATACCGGGTCACGTCGATCGCGGACCTGATCTCCTCGCGCTTCGGAAAGTCGAACACGCTGGGGGTGATCGTCACCCTGATCGCGGTTGTTGCGGCCACGCCCTACATCGCGCTGCAACTGCAATCGGTGGTGCTGAGCTTCGGCGTCTTTGCCAGCGCCGCACCTGACGGACAGGCGCCCCTCGATGCCGGCAGCACGGCGATCTGGGTGGCTGTGGGGCTTGCCCTGTTCACCATCCTGTTCGGCACCCGAAATCTGGACGCGAAGGAACAGCACCACGGCATCGTCACGGCAATTGCCGTCGAGGCAGTGGTGAAGCTGGTTGCCCTTCTCGCGGTCGGGGCCTTTGTCGTCTGGGGAATCGCCGGGGGCGTTTCCGACATCATCGCCAGGATCGACGCGGCACATCTGAACGCGTGGCAGGTGCAGCCGGGGCGATGGACGGGGCTGATCTTCCTTTCGGCCGTGGCAGTCATCACCCTGCCACGGATGTTTCAGGTCATGGTCGTGGAAAACGATGACGAGGGGCACCTGGCCCGCGCCAGCTGGGCCTTTCCGCTGTATCTGATGCTGATGAGCCTGTTCATCGTGCCCATCGCCGTGGTGGGACTTGAGCGGATGCCGGCGGGATCCAACCCCGACATGTTCGTGCTGACCCTGCCGCTGGCAGAAGGGCAGGGCAGCCTGGCCATGCTGGCCTTCCTTGGCGGGTTCTCTTCGGCCACCTCGATGGTCATCGTCGAATCCATCGCGCTGGCCACGATGATTTCCAACCACATCGTGATTCCGCTTTGGCTGCGTTGGCATCCGACGGCCGGTGCGGGCGACGATCTGCGTGTCGTCGTGCTGCGCGCGCGACGCATCGCCATCGCGGCGGTTCTGGCGCTGGGGTATGGCTACTATCACGTCTCTGGCGGTTCGGCGGCGCTTGCGGCCATCGGCTTGATTGCCTTTCTGGGTGTGGCGCAGGTTCTGCCTGCGCTGATCGGGGGCCTGTTCTGGCGCGGGGCGACCCGTGTCGGGGCGATGTGCGGGCTGGTCACCGGCTTTGCGGTCTGGGCCTTTGCCTCGTTCCTGCCGTCCTTCGGGCCCGGGGCGGCGCTGTCGGAAGCCGTCTTCCAGCAGGGGCTTTTCGGACTGTCCTGGCTGCGCCCCCACGCGCTGTTCGGCACCGAGGCGATGGACCCCCTTACACATGCGCTTTTCTGGTCGATGACGCTGAACACCGCGGCCTTCTGCCTCGGTTCGTTATTGACCTTCCCGGGACCGGTGGAACGCCTGCAAGGGGCAGCCTTCGTCAACGTCTTCGACGGCGGCGCCGGCCCGCAACGCTGGGCACGCGGTCAGGCAGAGCCAGAGGCGCTGCTGACCATGGCGCAGCGTATCCTGGGCGAGGAGGCGGCGTTGACCCTGTTTCAGTCGGCCGCCCGCGATCAGGGCAAGGAGGGTTTCCTGCCCGATCCTACACCGGCCTTCCTTGATACGCTCGAGGCACGCCTGTCAGGTTCGGTCGGTGCCGCGACGGCACACGCGATGATCAGCCAACTGGTCGGCCGCGCGATGGTGACGGTCGAGGATCTGATGGCGGTGGCCAGCGAATCCGCTCAGATCATGGAATACTCCGCCCAGCTCGAGGCCCGCGAGGCCGAGCTGACCCGCACCGCCGGGGCCCTGCGCGAAGCGAACGAGAAGCTTACCCAGCTTTCGATCCAGAAGGACGCCTTCCTCAGCCAGATCAGCCACGAACTGCGCACGCCGATGACGTCGATCCGGGCGTTCTCGGAAATCCTGACGGAAGGCGATCTTCCGCCGGACATGGTGGCAAAGTATGGCAAGATCATCCATGACGAGGCGAAGCGGCTAACTCGGCTTCTGGACGATCTGCTGGATCTTTCGGTCCTGGAAAACGGCACGGTGCAGCTGAACCTGGAAATGGCGAACCTGCAGCAGATGATCGACACCGCGCTGACCGCAGCGCGCCAGACCCGGCCCGAGCGCAGCTTCGTGATCCACCGCGACCTGCCCTCGGAACAGATCTATCTGAAGACCGATGCCGACAGGCTGACCCAGGTGTTCATCAACCTGATCTCGAATGCGCGCAAGTATTGCGATGCCGAAAACCCCGAATTGCGGATCGCGGTACGCCAGCGCGCGGGGCGCGTGATGATCGACTTCATCGACAATGGCAGCGGCATCCCGAAAGAGAACCAGGCGCTGATCTTCGAAAAATTCGCGCGGCTTACCGATGCCAACCGGGCGGGCGGGGCAGGGTTGGGTCTGGCGATCTGTCGCGAGGTTATGACCAACCTTGGCGGCTCCATCGCCTATCTGCCGGGGCAGGGCGGCGCTGCCTTCCGGGTGACCGTGCCGCTGCGGCTGGAAAAGGCCGCAGCTTAACCTTTTGTCAAGGCCGGGCGACCTAGTCTGGCCGCGCTGCAACAGGGGGGCCGGAATGTCGCATGTCATCCGTCGCAAGATCGACCGCGCCCGCCCGTCCCAGGCAGATGGCGCGCCCGGTGTGGACCGGTGCTGGCGCCTTGCGCTGGCACGCGCCGCGCGCGAGGCGCTCGGCCTCGACCTGGGGGTGGATCGCCTTGCGATCACCCGTGCCGGACTGGCCGAGATTCTTGACAGTGCGCCGGATCGCGCCCTCGTGGCTTTGCTGGACGGGCCGCGCGGGGGGCTGGGGGCCCTGATGCTTTCGCCCGCAGTGACGGCCGCCTTCATCGAGATTCAGGCGCTCGGCCGGCTTCAGTCGCAGCCTGCGCCGCCGCGTCGCCCGACGCGGATTGACGCGGCCATGGTGTCCGGCGTGATCGACAAGGCGCTTGCCTTCCTGGATGAGGCGCTGGCGGAAGAGGCCGATTTCGTCTGGGCCGGTGGCTTCCGCTATGCTTCGTGGCTGGAAGATGTGCGCCCGCTGGCCCTGATCCTGGAGGAAGAGGATTACCGCGTCCTTACTGCGGATGTTGCGCTTGGCGGCAACCGGACCGGTCAGGCAATCCTGATCTTGCCGGCCATCGGGCGGGGGGACCGGCCCGCCTGGTCATCGGCCGAGGTGGAAGAGACTGCCCCCCAGTTTACGGCTGCGCTTGCGGCGCAGGTGGAACTGGCCGATTGCCGGCTTGACGCCGTCATCGGGCGGGCAAGGCTGACGATCGGCAGGATCATGGCCCTGAAGCCGGGCGATGTGCTGGAAATGGCCTCGGCCACGGTTGACAGCATTTCGCTTGAAACCCTGGACGCTCGCGGTGTTGCCCGCGCACGGCTGGGCCAGAAGCGCGGGATGCGCGCGGTCAAGATCCTTTCGATTGGACCGCAGACAAGCAGGCCGGCACCATCGCCAGAGCAGTCTGTGCTGCCTGGCGCGGCGGACGCGGCAACCGAAGCGGAAGAGGAATGGCGCGCAGCCGGCTGATGCCTCAGCTGCCCGACCGGGCCAGCGCCTCGATCTGCGGGCGCAGATGTTCCAGCTGATAGCCGAAACGCGCAGGCAGCGCGATCAGTTCATCAACCGGCCGCTTTCCGGCCTGGCTCAGCGCCCAGACGATGGAGCTGCGGTTGCCGCTGGCACAATAGGCAAGGACCGGACCGCGGGACGCCGCAATTGCCGCACCCTGCGCCGCCACGTTGTCCATGGTCAGCATCCCCCCGATCACCGGATTGACGACGAAAACCAGACCAAGCGCCTCGGCCGCAGCACGCATCGCGTCGGCCTGCAGATGGGGCGGAATCTCGCCATCGGGGCGGTTGTCGATCACCGTGACATAACCCGCAGCCTTGATGGCCGGCAGATCCGAAGGCTCGATCTGCGGGGAAACGGCGTAGTCTGGTGTGATCGCACGGATGTCCATGTCTTCCTCTGTACAGGGTGCCGCGTTACCGCGGCCAAGCCAAGGATAGCCGCAGGCTGCGCAAAGCGAAAGCGTCGGCGTTGACTTGTGTCAAGGCGCAGCCGGCGTTTTACTTTCATCAGGAAGCAGCAAGCACTGATTTGGATGGACGAAATGGCGAAGACACCGCTGGCGACCCGCAAGGCCATGCTGGAGGGGCGGCTGATCGAACTGGGCGAACGGCTGGAGGCGATCGAGGAGGAGCTCGACTCGCATCACAACCCCGACTGGGAGGATCTGGCCACCGAGCGTGAGGTCGATGAGGTGCTCGAGGCCACCGGAAATGCCGGGCTTGCGGAAATTGCCCAGATCCGCGCCGCGCTGCGCCGGATTGCGGATGGCAGTTACGGCCTCTGCGTTCGGTGCGGCGAAGAAATCGGCGAGGCCCGTCTGGATGCGATACCCTGGACCCCGCTTTGCAGGAGATGTGCGACATGACCAAACCTGACCCGACCGAAGACCTGATCCGCAAGGAGGCCGAACTTCTTCAGGCGGGAATCGAGCTGCAAGGCCAGAATCTGGAACTGCTGCTGGCAGAGATGCAGGCCCTTGCCGCGCTGATGCCGGGGGCAAAGGTTCCCGGAACACAACTGCATCACCCAACCGATGCAGAGACTGAGGAAGGTTTCGACAACATGCCCGTCTGATCGGGTGGTTGCCCTTGCCTGAAACCGCTGAATCCGCCTTACTTTGCCCCAGGGGCGGGGGAACATGCCAATGGGTGCAGCGGGCGTTACGGCAGAGAGGCAGGGGCAGGTCTTGGTCCTGCGCCTTGCCAGCGGCCCGTCCAATGAACTGGATGCGGAGGTGCGCGCGGCATTGATCAACGCCCTTTCCACCCTGGACTGTGACCGGGTGGTTCTGGCGGGTAGTGGCGCAACGTTTTCTAGCGCGATCTCCCTTGAACCGGATCGCGCGGTCCCCTCGCTGGCCGATCTGTGCGCCGCCGTCGAAACCGCCCCGGTGCCGGTCATCGCGGCGTTGCAGGGGCTGGTGATGGGGCCGGGGGCGGAACTGGCAGTTGCCGCGCACGCCCGGGTCGCTGCACCGGGAACCCGCATTGCCTTTCCCGAGGTCGCGCTTGGGCTTTGCCCCGAAGGCGGAACCAGCCTTCGCCTGCCCCGGCTGATCGGCGCCAGTGCGGCACTGGACTTGCTGCTGTCCGGCCGGGCAGTCAACGCCATGGCAGCGCAGGACATGGGTCTGGTCGATTCCCTGGCAGCAGACCCGGTTGCCGCGGCTGCGATGACACCCATTCGGCCGGTCTTGCCACCTCGCGCGGCGGGCGAAACCCTGACAGCCTGTGCCGAAGCGCGGCGGTTGCGATCTTCGGCGCAGGCTGCGGCCGAACGGATCATCGCCTGCGTCGAGGCTGCGGCCCTGCTGCCGCCCGAAGCGCATCGCGCCTTCGAGGAAGTGGCGCGCGAGGATCTGGAACTGTCGCCCGAGACCCGGGCACTGCGATCCGCCGTCCTGGCTGAACGTCGGGTAGCGCGGCTGCCGCCCGCTGTTGCCCGGCTGCGGCCAGTTGCCGCCGATGCGATTGCACTGCATGGTTCGGCGCCCATGCTGGCCGGGCTGGCCCGCCGGGCGCTGGCCAGCGGAATGGCCGTTCACTGGCATCACCCGTCAGACGCGGCACGGCAGGCAAGCCTTGCGGCCCTTGACCATGCCGAAGCGGCCGAAGTGCGTGCCGGTCGGCTGACCCCCGGGGACCGGGATGCGCAGCGGGCACGGCTGACCGAGGGATCAGCCGAGGCGTCCGCCGCGCCGGTGCAGATTCACGCCGGACCCTCAACCCCGCGATCCTTGCGGTCGGACACGGGGCAGGCCCACCTTGTGCTGGGCGGTGCCGAGGGAGAGCTGGGGCTTGCACTGGCCCCATCGCTGCGGACCTGCGAGCTTGCTGTGCTGGCGGAAGAGGCGCCACGCGAGATCGGTCTTGCGGTGGCCACATTGCGCCGCATGGGGTTGTCGTCGATCCTGGTCGGGCAGCGCCCCATCCTGGGCCAAAGACTGATGGCTGCGGGCGAGACCGCGCTTGCCCAGCTGGCCCGGTTGGGCGTGTCTCAGCGTCTTCTGGCCGAAGCCCTGGGGGATTTCGGCGCCAGGGTGCCCATGGAACTGCCAGAGGCAAACGCCCCGATGCGGGCAATGCCGCCGCGCGAAATCGTCAACCGATGGCTGGCCGCCATCGCAAACGAGGGGTTCCGGCTTCTGGATCGTGGGGTTGCGCGGCGACCTTCGGATGTGGATTGCCTGCTGGTCGCGGGCTACAGTTTCCCGCGGTGGCAGGGCGGACCGATGCATCAGGCAGAAGAGCGGGGGCTCATGGTGCTGCGCCACGACCTGCGTCTGTGGTCGCAGGAACACCCGGTATGGGCACCCGCGCCCCTGATCGATCGGCTGATCCAGGACGGGTTGCGGATTTCGGATCTTGACGGCTGACCCACGTCAGCCAAGCAATATGCCCGTCACGACCATGGCCAGACCAAGGGCAGAAACCCCCATGGCTGCCATGTTGATCAACACCACCCGTTGCAGTTCCGCGCGCATCGCCGTGTCGTCAAGCCCGGCATGCCTGGCCCGCATGGCCCTGACCACGCAGTAGCCAATGCCCGCCAGCCCTGCCATCGTCAACGCTGCCCCTGCCCAGATCAATGCCTGCATGTATGCCGTTCCCAGTCGCCATCGGGGTCTGGCTACCCGGTTCGGCACTGCTTCGCAAGCTGCGCGCGGATGCCGCTTGAACCTGCGGGGCGGGGCAGGGTAGGAACCGCCTGACCCCCAAGCACAAAGGACATGCGATGGCCGATCCGACCGAGCAATACGCCGTGACCGCGGACGAACTGCGCCAGTTCATCGAGCGCTACGAACAGCTGGAGGCCGAGAAGAAGGATGTCACCGAACAGCAGAAAGAGCTGATGGCCGAAGCCAAGGGCCGCGGCTACGATACCAAGGTGATGCGCAAGGTCATCGCCCTGCGCAAGCGCAAGCCCGACGAGATCGCCGAGGAAGAGGCGGTTCTGGAAATGTACAAGGCCGCACTTGGCATGACCTAGGGCCGCGCAGCGCGTCCCGCGCTTCAGGCTTCGATCAATCTGACACCGGCCATGCCGGAAATATAGGCGACGTCGCGCAGATACAGATCGGTCAGCTGCGCGACGGTTTCATCGGTCCAGCCGGGCACGTCGATCTCGACCTCGACCCGCTCTGGCCTTGCAAATTTTTCCAGGAAGGCCGTGACCACCCGCCGCCGCTGCGAAACGGACTGCGGTGGGTGTTCCTTGCAATAGTTGCGCATCCTTGCGATGCCGATGTCGGTCATGATCTGCGCCAGCACCTCATCGGAATCGGCCAGCAATGTTCCTGCCGCATGCCCCGAGATCGCCTGCATGATTTCCGGTTCGATCAGTGGGGTTTCCTCGTCGCACCAGACCGTCAGGGGAACGCCCGGGTTGTTGCGCAGGATCTGGCGCACCGTGTCGGACCAGCGCAGGCTGAACGGATCAATCGCCGAAACCATCGCCCGAGGGCCGGACGCGCTGCCCTTTGCGTCGATTTTTGCCTGCAGCGCCGGCAGGAAGGTGGCAGGATTGCGGATGGCAAGAAAGAACTCGGAACTGTGGTCGGGGAAAATCCGCGTGATGGCGCGCATGATCTCGCCACCCCTGGGGTAGAAGGTCTCGCCCACAGCCCAGGCGGGAAATCCCATGAAACTGTCCCATGACAGCACGATGCGTTCGCCTTCGGCATCATCAATGATCTGCTCGAGCATCATCGCCTGTGTCTCCGGTGTTGCCACCTGACCGCCAAGCTTGTCGGATATTTCGCGCACCTGCCGACGATAGCGGGTCGGAGAGGGCACCAGAATGCCCTGTTCGGCAAGCACCGCACGATTCTTCAGAAAGCAGCGGATAAGTCGATCCTCGTCGGTGCAGTGGGCACCAAGGTGATAGGCGATGCGCATGGGCCTTGCTTTCGGGTCGATCCCTGTATGGCTGGGGTGCAGCCTTTTTCCGCACTATATGGGATAGGCTTTTCTGGACAGTCAAACGCCTTTCCTGTAAGCGGGTCGCAATGACCGAGCATTTCAGTCAACTTGACCCACCGCGACCCCGGTTCCGCATGGATCTGTGGACACCCGGTGCCCTTCTGATCGCTGCGATCGTGCTTGCCCCGATCGGCTCGATCTTCTGGATCGCCCTTACCCCGACCGAGAACATCTGGCCGCATCTGATGGCCACGGTGCTGCCACGCTATCTGGGCACCACGCTTGTGCTGATGCTGGGGGTTGCCGCCCTGTCGGCGGCGATGGGTACCGGCGCGGCCTGGCTGGTCAGCCAATACCGCTTTCCAGGCCGCAACTGGCTGTCCTGGGCATTGCTGTTTCCCCTGGCCATCCCGGCCTATGTCGGGGCCTACGCCCTGGTCGATTTTCTTGATTACGCGGGCCCGCTGCAAACGGCCCTGCGGAATACCTTCGGATGGACATCGGCCCGGGACTACTGGTTCCCCCAGGCGCGTTCGTTGCCCGGTGCGATCCTTGTGCTGTCCTTTGCCCTTTATCCCTATGTCTATCTGCTGGCGCGCGCAGCCTGGCGCGAACAGTCTGGCGCCACCTACGAAGTGGCCCGTGCGCTGGGGTGCGGACCATGGGGCATGTTCCTGCGGGTCGGCCTGCCCCTGGCCCGCCCGGCGATCGCCGCAGGCGTTGCGCTTGCCCTGATGGAGACCGTAGCCGACTACGGCACCGTATATCATTTCGGGGTGCAGACGCTCACGACGGGGGTGTTCTCGACCTGGCTGAATGCCGGCAACGCAGGTGGTGCGGCGCAGATTTCCGGGGTCATCCTGCTGCTGATCCTGCTGCTTGTCGGGCTGGAGCGTGCCGGTCGCGGCGGCGCGCGCTTCCACCAGACCAGCCGGGCACTGCGCCCGGTGCAACGCCAGCAGATCCTGGGTGCCCGGCGCTGGCTGGCAACGGCGCTTTGCCTGCTGCCCTTTGCGGGCGGTTTCGTGCTGCCGGTGGCCGTGATGCTGGCCCATGCCATGCAGGCACCAGACGGCTGGCTGGCGCCAGGACTTGTGGAGGCGCTGCGGAATACTCTTGTTGTCGGGGGCCTTGCGGCGCTGGCGACGGTCGGCGCCGCGCTCTATCTTGTTTATGCGCTGCGGCTGGCCGGATCGGCCATGGTGCGCTGGCTGCTGCCCCTTACGCTGATCGGCTATGCCGCGCCGGGGGCGGTTCTGGCCTTGGGATTGCTGGTGCCACTCGCCGCTGTCGATCATCGCCTGGCTGATGCAGTCCTGTCCCTGACCGGCTGGGACCCCGGGTTGATGATCACCGGAACTGCCTTTGCCTTGGGGTTGGCCTACATGGTGCGCTTCTTCGGGATAGCTCAGGGGGCGGTGGATGCGGCTTTCGGCCGGGTCTCGCCCTCGCTGCCGATGGCGGCCCGGTCGCTGGGCAGGACGGCCGGCGGCACGCTGGGGGCGGTCTATCTGCCGCTGATGAAAAGTTCGGTTGTTACCGCGTTGCTGGTCGTTTTCGTCGATTGCGTCAAGGAACTTCCCGCAACTCTTCTGCTGCGGCCCTTCAACTATAACACGCTGTCTACCCGGGTCTTCGAGCTTGCAAGCCTGGAACGTCTGTCCGAGGCGGCGCCGGCGGCGTTGCTGGTCATGGCGGTCGGGATGATTGCCGTGGTGATCGTTGCCAGGGGCGAGCGGGACTGATCGCCCCGCACCCCGCACGGGCCGCTGATCCTGCGCGCTTCACTCTCTCTCGCGACCACCCCTGCTGGCACACCGACCGGAAGCGCGGCGCACTCAGAGCCGATTGCACTTGCGGCGCCAATGGCATATCTACGGCACGCGTAGCCCCTATAGCACAGCGGTAGTGCAGCGGTTTTGTAAACCGAAGGTCGGGAGTTCGAATCTCTCTGGGGGCACCAGTTTACACTCAGAACTGCGGGCGTGGCGCAGGACTCAGCTTCGCGCGACAACACCGAGCATGTCCAGCGCTTGTTCCAGATCGGCGCGCAGTTTTGCGTCGGACCGGTTGAAGGTGGCGCACAGGGCATCGAAACGTTTGCGGAGGGCCTTCTTTTCTTCGCCCTTGCAGTCGTTCCAAGGGCGGCCCTGCAAGCCCATCACCAGCACATAATAGCCAATGAAATGTGGCCGTGTGCCCGCAGCAAGCAGCCGGCGATAACCTTCATCGGGGCCAATGGCGCGAAGTTCCTCGGCGCTGGTGATGCCGGCACGCGCGAAGGCTGCCTCAGAAGCGGGGCCAAGGTTCGGGATCGTCGAGACAGGGCTGGTCATGCTGGGCGCGGCCGAAACAAACAGGGGGCCAGACTTGCGGCTGGCCCCCGGCTTGTCAACGGCGCGCCAGGTATCAGATCGACGCCCAGTCCCTGAAGACCGTCTGACCGGCCTGCTGGGTGGGGGTACCGGTCTGCTGACCCTGCTGCTGGGGGGTCTGACCCGAAGTGCCGCCTTGCTGGGGGCTTGCTGGGGAAGAGGCCATCTGACTGCTCCGTGCTCTGGCTCTGGTTGTCGCGTTCTGAATATATTGCGTCGCTTGCGAGCGTTGGCAAACCCGCTTGACGACGATCTTGCGACGCTGTGGCAGGGTTGTGCGGGTTTCGCAACATCGACATGATCACATTTCCTTTCCCCCATGGCAGTTTGCGCGGCGATCACCCGGGGCAGGGCGGGAATCATGACGCTGCCGAAGGGCTGGCTCGGATAGCACGTCCACCTGCGCGTGCCCCAGTCGGCCCGACTGGCCGAACGGATCCCGCCGTGATGCGCCGCAGAATGGGCCGAGTCCGGGGTGTCCGTACCGGTTTCCCTTTTGGATCCATACCCTTGGCCCGACGCAATGAATCAAACCGGTTTGAAACGGCATTAATCAGAGCAGACATTTGAAAAATAACAGTAGACAGGAGTTATGGTTGCGGTAACACAAAAGCGGTTTGAATGGTCCTGTTCATGTTGGACACCCATCGCAGGGCCCGACTGACTGCTTGACCGCCGTCCTGCGGCGCTTAGGCTTTGCGAACGAACTGACATGCTGGACAGAACCGTGACCGATCTGAGCGTGACCCCGAACCTTCTGCAGGCCGATATCCTGCGCCATCTGATGTTCACGGTCGGCAAGGATGCTCCGCATGCCAGTGTGCATGACTGGCGCATCGCCTTGTCCCATGCGATCCGTGACCGCATCGTCGAGCCCTGGTTCGCATCGACACGCCGCACTTGGGCGGAAGACCACAAGCGTGTCTACTATCTTTCGATGGAATTCCTGATCGGCCGGATTCTGGAGGACGCGACGATCAACCTTGGTCTTTACGATGCTGCTCAGGATGCGATGGCAGCCTTTGGCGTCGATCTGCGCGCGGTGATCGACGACGAACCCGATGCGGCTTTGGGGAACGGGGGGCTTGGTCGCCTTGCGGCATGCTTCATGGAATCGATGGCGACGCTCGGCTGCCCCGCCTATGGCTACGGAATCCGCTACGAGCATGGGCTGTTTCACCAGCGGTTCGACCACGGGCGCCAGATCGAGACCCCGGAGAACTGGCTTGCCCAGGAACATCCCTGGGAATTCGCCCGGCCCGAAAGTGCCTATACCATCGGTTTCATGGGCCATGTGGCATCGCGCGACGGACGCGAGGTGTGGCACCCGGGCGAAACCGTGATCGCCGAGGCGCATGACACGCCGGTCATCGGCTGGCAGGGCAAGTGGGCCAATACGCTGCGGCTTTGGGGGGCCAAGGCGACAACGCAGTTCGATCTGGAACGCTTCAACCGCGGCGACTACACGGCTGCGGCCGAGCCCGAGACGCTGGCGCGCACGCTGAGCCGGGTTCTTTACCCGGACGATACGACCTACCAGGGCAAGGTGCTGCGGCTGAAGCAGGAATTCTTCCTGACCTCAGCCGCGCTGCAGGACATCCTGCGCCGGTTCCTGGCCAGCCATTCCGACCTGCGCGCGCTGCCGAGGCATGTTGCCATCCAGATGAACGACACCCATCCCGCAATTGCGGGGCCAGAGCTGATCCGTCTGCTGACGGATGATCACGGCCTTCCGTTTGACGAGGCGCTGACCATTTCGCGGGCCTGCCTGGGCTACACCAACCACACGCTTCTGCCCGAGGCTCTGGAACGCTGGGCGACCTATACGTTCGGGACCGTTCTGCCGCGGCACATGCAGATCGTGGAACGGATCGACAGCTGGCATCGCCGCGCCTATCCCAGCCGTCCGCATTATGTGGGTATCGTCAAGCACCAGGAAGTGCGGATGGGAGAGCTGGCCTTCATCATGTCGCACAAGGTGAACGGCGTTTCCGCGCTGCATACCGATCTGGTGAAGAAGACCCTATTCCCTGAACTGCACGCGCTCCATCCCGGTCGGATCGTGAACCAGACCAACGGCGTCACTCCGCGCCGCTGGCTGCGGATGGCGAACCGGCCGCTTTCGGCCTTGATCACCAAAACGATCGGAACCGGGTGGGAGGCCAATCTCGACCGCCTCCGCGAACTTGAGCCGCATGTCGAAGACGCCGGTTTCCGGGCCGATTTCGCGGCCGCCAAGCGGGCGAACAAGGTCGAGCTTTCAAACTGGATCGGGCGCCAATTGGGGGTGCAGGTCTCGCCCGATGCGGTTTTCGACGTGCAGGTCAAGCGCATCCACGAATACAAGCGCCAGCTGCTGAACATCCTGGAAACCGTCGCCCATTGGCATCGGATACGCGCGAACCCGAGGGAGCCCTGGGTGCCGCGCGTCAAGATCTTCGGTGGCAAGGCCGCGCCCGGCTATGCCGTCGCAAAGGAAATCATTCGCCTTATCAATGATGTGGCATTGATTGTTAACAATGATCCGGTCACAGGGGATTTGCTGAAGATCGTCTATCCACCCAACTACAATGTCACGATGGCGGAACGGGTGATCCCGGCTGCCGACCTGTCGGAACAGATCTCGACCGCCGGCAAGGAAGCGTCGGGCACCGGGAACATGAAGTTCATGATGAACGGCGCGGTGACAATCGGCACGCTGGACGGCGCGAATGTCGAGATATTGCAAGAAGTTGGCGCAGAGAACTTCTTCCTGTTCGGCTTGACCGCGGAAGAAGTGGCCAGGCGGCGCGAGGATCCCGACCATGCCAGAAAGGCCATCGAGGCAAGCCAGCCGCTGATGGATGTGCTGCAGATGATCGCCGAGGGACGTTTCAGCCCCGACGAACCCGAACGTTATCACCAGCTGGTGCACAGGGTCTGGCACCACGACTATTTCCTCGTGGCATCGGATTTCGCGGCCTATCACGCGACACAGGCGCAGGTGGATGCGGCCTATGCCGACCCGGCGCGCTGGTGGAAGATGGCGGCGCTGAACACGGCGCGAAGCGGGTTCTTCTCCTCTGACCGGACGATCCGCGGTTACATGGAAGAGATCTGGCAAACGACATCGGCGCTGTAACACGCTCCGGCGGCTTTCGGGGGAGGGAAGCATGGCTGAGACGACATTGGACCGGGGCGCAGCCGAGGCGATTGCCGGGGGCCGGCATGGCGACCCCTTCGCAGTGTTGGGGCCGCACAAGGTGGCGAAGGGCTGGGAGGTGCGCGCCTTCGTCCCGGGGGCAGAGCGCCTTTGGGTGCTGACGGGCAAGACGGCGGCAGAAGCATCGCCATATCGGGGACTTCCGGGTCTTTTCACGCACCGTTTGGCGCGCAGGACAGACTACAGGTTTCGCGCCGAAGGCCATGGAACCCAATGGGAATTTGACGACCCCTACAGGTTCGGCCCGGTATTGGGCGAGCTGGACGAATATCTGCTGGGCGAAGGTACGCATCGCCGGCTGTGGCAGGCCCTGGGGGCGCATGTGATTACGCATGAAGGGGTCGAAGGCGTGCATTTTGCCGTCTGGGCACCGAACGCGGAACGGGTCTCGGTCGTGGGCGATTTCAACGTCTGGGACGGGCGACGCAACCCGATGCGGCGGCGGGGCGCAACGGGGGTGTGGGAAATCTTCATGCCCGGCCTGGGCGAGGGCACGGCCTACAAGTATGAGATCAGGGGGCCGGGTGGGCAGATCGTGCCGCTGAAGGCCGATCCGGTCGGCTTCGGATCTGAACATCCGCCGGCAAATGCCTCGGTTGTCAGGACAATCCGCGGTGATTGGCATGATGGCGGCTGGATGGACGGGCGTGCTTCCAGGCAGACCATCGACGCGCCGATCAGCATCTACGAGGTCCATCTGGGATCCTGGAAGCGCGCGCCGGGCAACCGGATGCTGAGTTATCTGGAACTGGCCGAACAGCTGGTCGATTACGCCGCCGACATGGGCTTCACACATATCGAATGCCTGCCGGTCAGCGAATATCCCTTTGATGGCTCATGGGGCTATCAGCCGGTAGGCCTGTTCGCCCCCACGATCCGCCACGGCACGCCATCCGAGTTCCGCGCCTTCGTCGATGCAGCGCACCGCAAGGGCCTGGGCGTGATCCTCGACTGGGTGCCGGGGCATTTCCCGACGGATGCCCATGGCCTAGGCCGCTTCGACGGCACCGCGCTTTACGAACACGACGACCCGCGCGAGGGGTTCCATCAGGACTGGAACACCCTGATCTACAACTATGGCCGGACCGAGGTGAAGAACTACCTGGTCAGCAACGCCCTGTACTGGCTGGAGGAATACCACGTTGACGGGCTGCGGGTGGATGCGGTGGCCTCGATGCTTTACCGCGATTACAGCCGCAAACCTGGCGAATGGATCCCGAACCGGGATGGCGGGCGGGAGAACTACGAGGCGATCGACATGCTGCGGGCGATGAACATCACCGCCTACGGCGAATGTCCTGGCATCATGACCGTGGCTGAGGAATCGACGGCCTTTCCCGGCGTGTCGCGACCCGCAGACCTGGGCGGGCTGGGCTTCGGGTTCAAATGGAACATGGGCTGGATGAACGACACGCTGTCCTACATCCAGAAGGATCCGATCTACCGCAAGTACCATCACCACCAGATGACCTTCGGCATGGTCTATGCCTGGTCGGAGAACTACATCCTGCCGATTTCCCATGACGAGGTCGTGCACGGCAAGGGCAGCATGCTAGCCAAGATGCCGGGCAATGCCTGGGAGAAATTCGCAAACCTGCGGGCCTATTACGGTTTCATGTGGGCGCATCCCGGCAAGAAGCTGCTGTTCATGGGGCAGGAATTTGCGCAAGGCGCGGAATGGAACCACGCGCAAAGCCTTGACTGGCACCAGCTGGACCTGACCGAACACCATGGCGTCCAGCGTCTGATCCGCGACCTGAACCGGGTATATCGAGAGACCCCCGCCCTGCATGTGCATGATTGCCGCCCGGAGGGCTTTGACTGGATCCAGTCGAATGACGCCGAAGCGGGGGTCTTCGCCTGGGTCAGGAAAGGGCGCGACGGCGACCGGCCGGTAGTGGCGCTGATGAACATGACGCCGGTGGAGCGGCAGTATCGGCTGGGCCTGCCCTCGGCAGGCCGTTGGCGCGAGATCCTGAACACCGATGCCGAAGCCTACGGAGGAGGCAACCGCGGCAATCTGGGCGGTGTGGTCACGGAAGCCACGCCCTGGCACGGGCAGACCCAGTCGGCGCTTGTCACGCTGCCGCCCTTGTCGGCACTTTATCTGCAACAGGACTGAAGGGCGGGATACACCGCCAGGGGAGGGAAGAATGAAACCGAGACCGAACCAGCGGTTGTCCAGTCAGGCGATGGCCTTCGTTCTGGCGGGGGGCCGAGGCAGCCGGTTGAAGGAGCTGACCGACCGGCGGGCGAAACCGGCGGTCTATTTCGGCGGCAAGACACGGATCATCGACTTTGCCCTGTCGAACGCGCTGAACAGCGGCATTCGCAAGATGGCGATCGCCACGCAATACAAGGCGCACAGCCTGATCCGTCACGTCCAGCGCGGCTGGGGCTTCTTCCGGGCCGAACGGAACGAATACCTGGACATCCTGCCCGCCAGCCAGCGGATGGATGAAGTGAACTGGTATCGGGGCACTGCCGATGCGGTCGCGCAGAACATCGACATCATCGACAGCTACAGCGTGAAATACGTCATCGTCCTCGCCGGCGATCACATCTATAAAATGGATTACGAGGTCATGCTGCGCCAGCATGTCGAGGCGGGGGCCGATGTGACCATCGGGTGCCTTACCGTGCCACGCAAGGAGGCCACGGCCTTCGGTGTGATGCATGTCGATGCAACGATGCGGATCACCGATTTCCTGGAAAAGCCCAAGGATCCGCCCGCCATTCCGGGCGACCCCGATCATGCGCTGGCCAGCATGGGGATCTATGTCTTCGACTGGGCCTTCCTGCGCGACCTCTTGATCCGCGACATGGCGGACGACACTTCGACCCACGATTTCGGCTTCGACCTGATCCCGCAGATCGTGAAGCACGGCAAGGCCGTAGCGCACCGCTTTGCCGACAGCTGCGTGACCAGCGGTCTGGAAACCGAGCCTTACTGGCGCGACGTGGGCACGATCGACGCCTTCTGGCAGGCCAACATCGACCTGACCGATTTCGTGCCCAAGCTCGACCTTTACGATAACGCCTGGCCGATCTGGACCTATGCCGAGATCGTGCCGCCTGCGAAGTTCATTCATGACGAAGACGGCCGGCGCGGCATGGCGGTCAGTTCTCTGGTCTCTGGCGACTGCATCGTTTCGGGATCGGAGGTGCGGAATTCGCTGCTGTTCACCGGTGTGCGCACGCACAGCTGGTCCAGCCTGGAATATGTGGTGGCCCTGCCACAGGTGACGGTCAACCGGAAGGCGCAGTTGAAGAACTGCGTGATCGACCGCGGAGTGGAGATCCCCGAGGGCCTTGTGGTGGGCGAGGACCCGGAGGAAGATGCGAAGTGGTTCCGCCGGTCGGAGGGCGGCATCGTGCTGATCACGCAGGACATGATCGACGCCAGGGCGCGGGCACTGTCCTGACGGCGCGCGGGCGGAGGCCCCGGGGGTTTCACACCCCCGGACCCCCGTGGGATATTTGGGAACGGAAGAAAGAGGGCGCCATGACAGTGCGCGGGCGGGTGCTATCGGTGGCGTCGGAATGTGTTCCGCTGGTCAAGACCGGCGGGCTGGCCGATGTGGTTGGCGCGCTACCCGGGGCCCTGACCGCGACCGGCTGGGAGATGCGGGTGCTTCTGCCAGCATATCGCACGGTCCGGGCCCGGGCGGCCGACTGGCCGGTTCTGTTGGAGGAGCCGGACCTCTGGGGCGGGCCGGGGCGGGTGCTGTCAGGCGAGGTAGCGGGCGTGCCGCTGCTGCTGCTGGACGCACCGCACCTTTATGACCGTGACGGCGGGCCCTATACGGGGCCATCGGGCGATCATCCCGACAATGCGGTGCGCTTTGCGGCTCTGTCCTGGATCGGGGCTCGTATCGCGCGCGAGGGGCTGGGCGGCTGGAAGCCGGACATCCTGCATGCCCATGACTGGCAGGCTGGACTGGCCCCTGCCTACCTGGCCTATCACGGCGCCGGCGGGACAAGAACGGTCATGACCATCCACAACATCGCCTTTCAGGGCTGGGCACCCGCCCACATGCTGGGGGTTCTGCGCCTGCCTGGTCACGCCTGGCACCCCGAGGCGCTGGAATATTACGGGGGAATTTCCAGCCTGAAGGCAGGTCTGGTCACGGCCGACCGGATCACAACGGTTTCGCCCACCTATGCGGCGGAACTGATGCGGCCAGAATTCGGCATGGGGCTTGAAGGTGTGATCGCGGCACGGGCGTCGGTGGTCTCTGGGATCCTGAACGGGGTGGACACGCGCATCTGGGATCCCGCGCGGGAGGATCCGGGCTATGACCGCAAGTCCATCGCCGGCAAGGCCGCGCATCGCAAGGCCCTGTGCGAGGAGTTCGGGCTGGAGGTTCCCGGACCGCTGGCCATCGTGGTCAGCCGGCTGACCGACCAGAAGGGTATCGACCTTCTGCCGCTGGTGATCCCGGATTTCGTGCTGGGCGGCGGCGGACTGATCGTGCTCGGATCCGGCGATGCGGGGCTGGAGGGGGCGATGCGGCATCTGGCCGACCGGTTTCCAGGCCGGGTAGCCGTGCGGATCGGCTATGACGAGGGGTTGAGCCACAGGCTGTTTGCCGGGGCGGATGCCGTGCTGGTGCCCTCGCGGTTCGAGCCCTGCGGACTGACGCAGATGTATGGCCTGCGCTACGGCACACTGCCGCTGGTGAGCCTGGTGGGCGGGCTTGCCGATACGGTGATCGGCGCATCGCCCGCAACTCTGGCGGTCGGGGCGGCCACAGGGGTGACCTTTCATCCGGTCGATGCGCTTGCCTTCGGGCAAGCAATGGCAAGGCTGCTGGAGCTTTTCCGCCAGCCCAGGCTTTGGGCGAAGCTGCGTGCCAATGCGATGGCCCATCCCGTAGGCTGGGAAAACAGCGCCAAGGCCTATGCGCACCTTTACGAAGGGTTGGTGGCGTGACCTCGCAAGGCGTCTCGCCGCCCGCGCGGCTGGCCGGCCATGCGGTCGGGCCGGGCCGCCCCTGGCCAATGGGGGCCAGCCTGACCGGCGACGGGGTGAATTTCGCCGTGTTTTCGGCCAATGCCGAAAGGATCGAACTGTGCCTGTTCTCTTCCGACGGGCGGAAAGAGCTGTGCCGTCTGCCCATCATCGAACGGGACGGCGACATCTGGCACATCCATGTCGGAGGCCTGACCCCCGGGACCGTCTACGGATTTCGCGCCTATGGCCCCTATGCACCCGAACAGGGGCACCGCTTCAACCCGAACAAGTTGCTGCTCGACCCCTATGCCCGCGCTCTGGAGGGGCGTCTGAAATGGTCGGATGCGCTGATGGGCTACAAGATCGGCAGCCCGCGCGGGGATCTAAGCTTCGACACCCGGGACAGTGCCTTTGCCGTGCCCAAGGCAGTGGTGACCGACCCCAGTTTCAGCTGGGGCAACGACCAGCCGCCGCGCACCCCGCGCATCGACACGGTGATCTACGAAGCGCATGTCAAGTCGATGACCCAGCTGCACCCGGGGGTCGAGAAGGGCCTGCGCGGAAGCTATCTGGGCCTGTGCTGTGACCCGGTAATCGACCATCTTCTGAAGCTCGGCGTCACGGCAATCGAACTCTTGCCGGTTCAGGGCTTCATCGACGACCGCTTTCTGGTGGCCCGGGGCCTGCGCAACCACTGGGGCTACAACACCCTTGCCTTCTTCGCCCCCGAGCCCCGCTACATGTCGAAGGGCGCGCTGTGGGAATTCCAGACCATGGTTCGCCGCTTTCATTCCGCAGGGATCGAGGTGATCCTGGATGTGGTTTACAACCACTCGTGCGAGGGCGACGAATGGGGGCCGACGCTTTCGTTCCGTGGCCTCGACAATGCCAGCTATTACAGGCTGGCGATGGGTGGGCGATATTACGTCAACGACACGGGAACGGGGAACACGCTGAACCTGACCCACCCGATGGTACTGCGGATGGTGATGGATTCGCTGCGCTACTGGGTCGAAGTCGGCCATGTCGATGGCTTCCGCTTCGATCTGGCCACCGTTCTTGGACGCGAGGCGCACGGTTTCGACCCGAATGGCGGGTTCTTCGATGCGATCCGGCAGGATCCGGTCCTGTCGCGCGTCAAGCTGATCGCCGAACCCTGGGACATCGGCCCCGGCGGCTATCAGCTGGGCGCCTATCCGCACCCGTTCCAGGAATGGAACGACAGGTTCCGCGATGGGGTACGGCGGTTCTGGAAGGGCGATGCGGGGATGACACGTGATCTTGCAGCGCGCATCCTGGGCAGCGCGGAACGCTTCGACCATTCGGGGCGCGCGGCCACGTCCTCGATCAACTATGTCACCAGCCACGACGGCTTTACGCTGGAAGATCTGGTCAGCTACACCGTCAAGCGAAACTTCGCCAATGGCGAGGACAACCGGGATGGCCAGAACGAGAACCACAGCGACAATCTGGGGGTCGAAGGGCCGACGCAAGACCCGGCCGTGCTTGCCGCCCGCGCGTTGCGCAAACGGAACCTGCTGGCCACGCTGATGCTGAGCCAGGGCGTCCCGATGATCCTTGCGGGCGATGAAATCGGGCATTCGCAGGGTGGAAACAACAACGCCTATGCGCAGGACAACGAAACGAGCTGGATCGACTGGTCGAAGGCCAACCGCGACCTTCAGGCCTTTGTCGAACGGTTGACTGCGCTGCGCCGGTCGTTGCCCGTCCTGCGGCAGCGCCGGTTCCTGCATGCCCGCCTGCGCGCTGCGGACGGCCTGCCGGATGTGATCTGGCGCCGGGCAGACGGCACGGTCCCCCAATCCGAGGAATGGCACGACCCGGCCTTCCGCTGCCTGTGCGTCGAGTTGCGGATGCAGGCCGAAGGTGGGGATCCCAGCCCGGATGCGATCTTTGCCGTCTTCAACACCGGGTCTTCCGCCGCGTTGCACCTGCCCGAAACCGCGCCGGGTTGGGAGCTTTTGCTGGACACCACGCGCCCCGACCTGGTGCCCACCGGCAAGGCATCCGACATGACCCATGTGCCGGCGCATTCGGTTCTTCTGTTCCGGTCGCTCGCCGGCACGTCCAAGGGAGGAAAGCCATGATCACCACTGTCGCAACGACCCCGATCCCGGGTCAGAAGCCCGGCACCAGCGGATTGCGCAAGAAGACGCCGGTTTTCATGGGGCGGCACTATCTGGAAAACTTCGTCCAGTCGATCTTTGATGTGGTGGGCTGCGCGGGCAAGACCTTTGTCCTGGGCGGCGACGGGCGCTATTTCAACGACCGCGCAGCGCAGGTGATCCTGCGGATGGCGGCGGCGAACGGGGCGGTACGGGTGATCGTGGGGCAGGGGGCGATCCTGTCGACGCCGGCGGCCTCGCATCTGATCCGCCTGAACAGGACGGACGGCGGGATCATCATGTCGGCCAGCCACAACCCCGGCGGCCCGAATGAGGATTTCGGGGTCAAGTTCAACATGCCCAACGGCGGCCCCGCGCCCGAAGCCGTCACCGAGGCTATGTATCGCCGCACGACAGAAATCGCCGAATACCGCATTCTTGAGGCACAGGACGTCGATCTGTCGCAGGTCGGCCGGCAAACGCTGGGCGGAATGGTGGTGGATGTGGTCGATCCCGTGGCCGACTATGCGAACCTGATGGAAAGGCTGTTCGACTTTGCGGCTATCCGCGACCTGTTCGCCGGCGGGTTCCGCATGCGGATGGATTCGATGTGCGCCGTAACCGGGCCCTATGCCGTGGAGATACTGGAAAATCGGCTGGGCGCAGCGAAGGGGACTTGCGTGAATGCAACGCCCCTGCCTGATTTCGGCGGCCTGCATCCTGACCCTAACCCCACCTGGGCAAAGGCGCTGATGGACGAAATGTTCGGCCCCGAGGCGCCGGACTTCGGTGCTGCATCAGATGGCGACGGCGACCGCAACATGGTGGTGGGCAGGGGAATCTACGTCTCGCCATCTGACAGTCTGGCGGTGTTGGCGGCGAATGCGCATCTGGCCCCAGGTTATGCCGGGGGGCTGAAGGGCGTGGCCCGGTCGATGCCGACCAGCGCCGCGGTGGACCGGGTGGCCGACGCGCTGGGGATCGCCAGGTATGAAACGCCGACAGGCTGGAAGTTCTTCGGCAACCTGCTGGACGCCGGCCGTGCCACCATCTGCGGCGAAGAAAGCTTTGGCACCGGGTCGGACCACGTGCGCGAGAAGGACGGGCTATGGGCGATCCTATTGTGGCTGAACATCCTGGCGGTCCGCAGGCAGTCGGTGGCCGAAATCCTGCGCGAACATTGGGCAAGTTTCGGGCGCAACTACTATAGCCGCCACGATTTCGAAGCGATCGACACGGCTGCGGCCGAGGCGATGATGGCGGGCCTGCGGGCGTCGCTGGGCAGCCTTCCCGGCCAGGTCATCGAACATATGACGGTCAGCCGCGCGGATGATTTCGCCTACGCCGATCCCGTGGACGGGTCGGTAAGCGCGGGGCAGGGGGTGCGCGTGATGTTCGAGGATGGCAGCCGGATCGTATACCGGCTTTCCGGCACGGGAACAGAAGGGGCCACCCTGCGGGTTTATCTGGAACGCTATGCGCCGGGGCCTGATGGTCTTGACCATGACCCGCAAGAGGCACTCGCCCCGGTCATTCGCGCAGCCCATGCACTTGCAGGCATCGCACATCACACCGGCCGGATGGCCCCGGATGTGGTGACCTGACAAGATTTTAGTGGCTCGATGTCGCAAATGGACCAGACCCCAGTTCTCGATACGCCAAACCTGACACCCATGTCGAGTTTTCTGGAGGAGCGGCAATGGGCGAGGGTAGGGTGCGGTCGGGCCGGCAGGCACGGCAGGCGGAACGGGCGGCAAAGGGGGGCGGCATGGGCCGGCCCTACATCGTGCGGAACATCCCGACCTATGACGTGCTCTCTGAAGAGAACCTGATCCGAATAGAACAGGCAGCCGACCGGGTTCTGGCCGAAACGGGGATCGAGTTCCGCGACGACCCCGCGGCGCTGGACCTGTGGCGCCGTGCCGGCGCAAAGGTCGATGGCGTGCTGGTCAAATTCGAACCCGGCATGCTGCGCGAGATCCTGAAGTCAGCTCCATCCGAGTTCACCCAGCATGCCCGCAATCCGTCCAATTCGGTTCGGATCGGGGGCAGGAACGTGGTGTTTTCCCCCGCCTATGGCAGCCCCTTCGTGATGGATCTGGACCGCGGCCGCCGCTTCGGGACGATCGAGGACTTCCGCAACTTCATCCGCCTGGCGCAATCTTCGCCGAACTTTCACCATTCCGGCGGGACGATCTGCGAACCGACGGATCTGCCCGTGAACAAGCGGCATCTCGACATGGTGCTTGCCCATATCGAATTGTCGGATCGGCCCTACATGGGCTCTGTCACCGCTGAAAGCCGGGCCGAAGATAGCATCCAGATGAGCCGGATCGTCTTTGGCGAGGCGTTTGTGAACGAAAATTGCGTTATTCTGGGGAATGTGAACGTCAATTCGCCTTTGGTCTGGGATGGCACGATGACGCTGGCATTGCGCGCCTATGCCCGCGCCAATCAGGCGGCGGTGATCGTGCCGTTCATCCTGGGCGGGGCGATGGGGCCGGTGACGAATGCGGGCGGGATCGTGCAGGCCTTGGCCGAAACGATGGCCGGCTGCGCGCTGACGCAGCTGGAACGAAAGGGCGCACCGGTGATCTTCGGCAACTTCCTCAGCTCGATGTCGCTGCGATCGGGCAGCCCCACCTTCGGCACGCCAGAGCCAGCGATCGGTTCGCAAGTGATCGGGCAGCTGGCGCGTCGGCTGAATCTGCCGCTGCGGTGTTCGGGCAATTTCACCACGTCGAAGCTGCCTGACGCGCAGGCGATGATGGAAGGCACCATGTCCATGCTGGCAGCAATCCATTGCGGGGCAAACTTCATCCTGCATTCGGCCGGGTTCCTCGATGGCCTGTTGTCCATGTCTTACGAGAAATTCATGCTGGATGCAGACCTGTGTGGCGCGCTGCACGCCTATCTGGACGGGGTCAGGATCGACGAAGACCAGCTTGCCGTCGAGGCCTTCGCCGAGGTGGGACCCGGCAACCACTTCTTCGGTTGCAGCCACACGATGAAGCACTATGAAACGGCCTTCTGGGACAGCGAGCTGTCGGATAACGAACCGTTCGAGAAATGGGAGGCTGCCGGCTCAACCGATGCCGCGACGCGTGCCAACCGGCTTTGGAAGAAGCGGCTGGCAGAATATCAGCCGCCGCCGCTTGACGACGGCATCCGCGAGGCGCTGCATGACTTCGTCGCGCGCAGAAAGGCCGAAATGCCAGACGCCTGGCACTAGGGCCGGAAAGGGGGCGGCCGAAAACCCGGGGCTGGACGTCATGGCCTGAGGATCAGCTTTCCGTCGGCAAATTCCATCCGGAACTGACCCAGGTAGTCCATGCCCAGAAGCGACTGTTCCAGCACGCCTTCGGTGACGAATGCACGGAAATCCTGGTGCCGGAACGGGCCCAGTTCGACGATCGGCAAGGTCACCCGCGCCGTCCGCACCACGCCGTTTGCGGTGTTGGCCTGGCCAAGGAACATCAGGCTGTCCGGCGCGATTCCCAGCCGCTCGGCATCCCGGTCCGACAGCACCATGCCCGAGGCGCCGGTATCGACCATGAACCTGATCGGCGTGCCATTTATCGTAAGCGTCAGGTAATAATGCCCGTCCGGCGCGCGCGGCACCACGACCGATCCGGTCTGCGTCACCTCTTGCATGGGCAGGATGTCGCGGCGGATGTCGGACCAAAGGCCGTATCCGGCCACGATCCCGACGAAGATCAACCCCCAAGCCATGGCCATGCGCAGCGCCTGACCCATGCGCTGGCGGAATTCAACCAGCACCCAGCCGCCAAGCGCCACCAGGATGATTGCCAGATAGCCCACGCGGGCCAGGGTTTCGCCGTCCATGCCTGTCTCCATTCCCGCCTGATATGGGGGTAGGGGGCGGCGAAGGAAAGGTCAGCCGATCAGTCCCGTGCCGCGCACGCCATCGATCACGAACTGCACCGAAAGGGCCGCCAGCAGCATGCCCAGAAGGCGGGTGATGACGATGGTGCCGGTGCGGCCCAGCATCCGCTCCAGAGGCGGAGAGGCGAGCAGGAAGGCGAAGGTCACCGCCATCATCACCAACATCAGCCCCAGCACCCAAAGCGTGCCGGTCCAGTCAGGCCCGGCCTGACCGACCAGCAGGATCATGGTGGCGATCGCCCCGGGCCCCGCGATCAGGGGTGTTGCCAGTGGAAATACCGAGGGGTCGTGGTCAGGCTCGGCCTGCTGCCCTTCGCGCCGCTGGGTACGGCGCTCGAACAGCATGTCGAGCGCGGTGAGAAACAGCAGGATTCCGCCTGCGATGCGGAAGGCAGGCATCGAGATGCCGACGAAGGCAAGGATCGCCTCGCCAGCCAGGCCGAAGATGAGCAGAAGAAAGGCTGCGATCAGGCAGGCCCGCCGCGCCATGGCCCGCCGCTGGTCGGGCGCCATGCCGCGGGTCAGGGCGATGAACAGCGGCACAAGGCCCGGCGGGTCGATCACCACGAACAGCGTGGCGAAGGCGGTGATGAGAAAGGCGGTTTCCGGCATCTGTCCCCCGGGAGTTTCCCGCAGGCTAGGCGGCAACCCGCGCTTTGGGAAGCGGAACCTCAGAAGATGCCCTGGCCGAGGGTCGCCGGGTCGATGCCGGGGGTCGATCAGAATTCGGCGGCGAAGGGGGGCGGGGTGGCCAGCACCCGCCCCAGCTCCGCGCGCAGGATGGATCTGCGCAGCGCATAGGCCGTCGCCTCGACGCAATTCGGCGGCGTCAGGCTGTGGTGCGGGCGCAAGGCCATCGCCTCGGTCGTCCAGTCCGCGCGGGTGCCGGGCAGGACGGGCGGCTCGATCTGCCAGTCGGCGACGAAAAGCGCACGCAGGTCGCTGGGCAGGACCTGGGCGAGGTCGATGGCCTGCTGCGCGGTCAGCCGTCGCCGGAAGGCCGGCAAGACGCCCCGGACGGCGGTGTAGGCAAGGTTGTCGGTCTCGAGATCCATCGCCTGGCGCGCGTGGGCAAGAAAGGCCTGCCATTCGCGCGTTGCCTGGCGGTAGCTCCAGGGTATCGGCGTCTCAGACAACCGCCTCCAGCCGTTCCTGCGCGGCAAGCCACAGCGCCTCGGCCTTGTCGAGCGCCTGCATCACCTCGGCATATTTCGCGTTCCAGGTGGCCAGTTCGCCCTTGCGCGCGTCCTCGTAAAGCGCGGGGTCGGCAAGCTTGGCCGAAAGCTTGTCGCGCATCGCGCTCAGCTTTTCCAGCCGCTCCTCGCACTTGCGGACCTCTGCCTTCAGGGCAAGGATCTCATCACGACTGGTTTTCCTTGTTTTTTCCGTGGGTTTCGGCGCGGTTTTCACCTCGTCATCACCCGCCAGAAGCTGGCGGCGGTAGGCTTCCAGATCCTCGGTATAGGGCGTCACGGTACCATCCTTGACCAGCCAGAGCCGGTCAGCCACGAGGCTGAGGAGATGCATGTCGTGGCTCACCAGGATCACCGCACCCGGATATTCGGTCAACGCCTCGACCAGTGCCTCGCGGCTTTCGATGTCGAGGTGGTTGGTGGGTTCGTCGAGGATCAGAAGATGCGGCGCGTCGATGGTGGCCAGAAGCAGCGACAGTCGCGCCTTCTGCCCGCCCGACAGACGACCCACTACCGTTTCCGCCTGGTCCGCCATCAACCCGAAGCCCGCCAGCCGCGCGCGCAGGCGGGCCTGCCCCTCGTCCGGGCGCAGGCGCATAACGTGCTGTAGGGGCGTCTCGTCGAGATGCAGCTCGTCAACTTGATGTTGGGCGAAATAGCCAATCCGCAGCTTTGACGAGCGGGCGATCCTGCCCTCGGACGGTTGAAGTTTACCCGCCAGAAGCTTGGAAAGTGTAGACTTTCCTTCGCCATTCCGCCCAAGGAGCGCGATACGGTCGTCCTGGTCGATGCGCAGGTTCAGCCGGCGCAGGACCGGGGGGCCACCATAGCCCACCGCTGCCCCGTCCAGATTGATGATCGGCGGCGCGAGCTCCTCGGGGGCAGGGAAGCTGAAGGCGACCTTCTTCGCCTCTTCCGGCGGCGTGACGGGGGTCAGCTTTTCCAGCATCTTGACGCGCGACTGCGCCTGTGCGGCCTTCGTGGCCTTGGCCTTGAAGCGATCGACGAAGCTTTGCAGATGGGCACGCCGCGCTTCGACCTTCTTCGCCTCGGCCTGCAACACGGCGCGGCGCTCGGCCATCTGGCGTGCGAATTGGTCGTAGCCGCCTTGCCAGTAGGTGAGCTTGCGGCTGTCAAGATGCAGGATGCCCTGCACAGCGCGGTTCAGAAGGCCACGGTCGTGGCTGATGATGAGGACGGTGTGGGGGTATTTCTGAAGATAGCTTTCCAGCCAGAGCGCGCCTTCGAGGTCGAGATAGTTGGTCGGCTCGTCCAGAAGCAGATAGTCGGGCCGGGCAAACAGCACGCCCGCCAGCGCCACCCGCATTCGCCACCCCCCCGAGAACGCGGAACAGGGCATGCGCTGTTTGTCAGCATCGAAGCCCAAGCCCCGGAGAATGCTGGAAGCCCGCGCTTCGGCCGACCAGGCGTCGATGTCAGAAAGCCGGGCCTGGATCTCGGCAATCCGGTGCGGATCGGTGGCGGTCTCGGCCTCGGCCATCAATGCCGCGCGTTCGGTATCGGCGGCCAGCACCGTATCCACCAGCGAGGTGTCCGAGGACGGCACTTCCTGCGCGACGCCGCCGATGCGGGCACGCTGGGGGAGGGTGATCGTGCCGCCTTCCAGCGTAAGCTCTCCCCGGATCAGCCGAAAGAGCGTGGTCTTGCCCGCGCCGTTGCGGCCGACAAGGCCCACCTTGTGGCCGGTCGGTATGGTCGCGGTCGCGCCCTCGAACAAGGGGCGGCCCTCGACGCTGTAGGTGATGTCCTCGATCTTCAGCATGCAGGCGAAGTGCCCTAAGCGCGCCCTGCCGTCAATGCTGCGGCACCTTTTCAAGCCGGGCAGGCCGTGGTAGCAGCCGCCCGTCCCATTCCGGCGTGCGCGCCGCAACCCCATGGAGAGCCCGATGGCCATTGAACGCACCCTGTCGATCATCAAGCCCGACGCGACCAAGCGCAACCTTACCGGCAAGATCATTGCCAAGTTCGAGGAAGCCGGCCTGCGCGTCATCGCATCTAAGCGCATCCACCTGACGCCCGCCCAGGCCGGCCAATTCTACGCTGAACACAAGGAGCGCCCGTTCTACGGCGAGCTTTGCGCCTTCATGGCGTCGGAGCCGGTCGTGGTGCAGGTGCTGGAGGGCGAGAACGCCATCCTGAAGAACCGCGAAGTCATGGGAGCGACCGATCCGGCCCAGGCCGCCGACGGCACGATCCGCAAGGAATTCGCGCTGTCGAAGGGTGAGAACTCGGTGCACGGCTCGGACAGCGAAGCGTCGGCCGCGCGCGAGATTGCGTTCTTCTTCTCGGGCCTCGAACTGGTCGGCTGATCGAAACGCAATATCGAAGCGGCCCGGTTGAAGTGACCGGGCCGTTTCTGTTTGGAGCAGGGAGTAAGCGCAAATCCGATTATCGCATAATCAGTATTATGTAATGGAAAGGGCTCTGGCAAGCCGGTGCTCCCCGGGATATGACGCGCCACACCACCACAGGAGCCTGAGCCATGTTCGATCGTTCCATCAAGATCGCCCCCTCTATCCTGGCTGCGGATTTTGCCAACTTCGGCGCGGAATGTCGCGCGGTCGAGGCACAGGGTGCCGACTGGGTTCATGTCGATGTCATGGACGGCCATTTCGTGCCGAACCTGACGTTCGGACCGGCGATGTGTGCTGCACTTCGGCCGCACATAAAAGGCGTGATGGACGTGCATCTGATGATCTCGCCGGTGGATCCGTGGCTGGATGCCTTCGCTCAGGCCGGTGCCGACATCATCACCGCACATCTCGAGGCCGGACCGCACATTCACCGCACCTTGCAAGCCATTCGTGCACTTGGAAAAAAGGCCGGCGTTGCCCTGAACCCCGGCACCTCGGTCGAGGCGGTGTCCGATCTTCTTGACATTGTGGATCTGATTTGTGTCATGACGGTCAACCCTGGCTTCGGCGGTCAGGGCTTCATCGCCAGCCAGGTGGCCAAGGTGGAACGCCTGCGCGCCCTGATCGGCGACCGCCCGGTGCACATCGAGGTTGACGGTGGCATCACCGAAAAGACGGCGCCCTTGGTTGCAGCCGCTGGCGCCGATGTGCTGGTGGCCGGTTCGGCGGTGTTCAAGGGTGGCTCTGCTGACGCCCCGGCCGCCTATGGCGCCAACATCCGCGCAATCCGGGCAGCGGCCGAGGCAGCGCGTGACTGATCTGCCTGCCTTGATATTCGATCTGGACGGCACGCTGATCGACAGCGCGCCCGATATCCATTGCGCGGCCAACAAGGTGTTCGGCGCCCGGGGCATGGAGCCCTTCCCCTTCGACGTGGTCCGGGGCTTCATCGGAAACGGCGTTGGCGTGCTGGTCAGCCGCCTTCTTGCCAGCCGAGGGATGACGGATAGCGGTGACCTGCATGCGGCAATGGTTTCGGAGTTTCTGAGTATTTACGAAGAAGCCTTTGCAATGACTTCGCTTTACCCATCTGTGGCAGAGATGCTGACCGATCTGCATGATCGCGGCTATCCCCTGGCTATCTGCACCAACAAGCCACAGGCACCTGCACGCGCCGCACTGCGCCATTTCGGAATTGATCAGCTGTTCCGGGCTCTCATCGGCGGAGACAGTCTGGCCGAACGCAAGCCACATCCTGCCCCGCTGCGGGCCGCCATCGCGGCAACGGGCGCACGCCGGGCGCTGTTCGTTGGCGACAGCGAGGTAGATGCCGAAACCGCCCACGCAGCAGACGTTCCGCTGGCGCTGTTCACGGGCGGCTATCGCAAGGCTTCGGCCGAGTCGCTTGGGGCGCGGATCATCTTCGATCATCATGATGCCCTGCCCCGTCTTGTGACACATCTGACACCAAGGCTTTGATTTCCCGCCCCGGTGTCGATGAAAAGTTCCGTCTTGTCGCGGCATCGCCGGCATTTCGCCATGCGAAGTCTCGACAGCCCGGCTTGCGTTCCGTATCACTCGCGCATTGCCGGGGTGTGCCCAGAGGCTGAGACCACCTCTCCGCAGGGCTGCGCTGGCGACAGGGAAGATTGCCATGACAGATCATTCGATTTTGCCTCTCTTGAACCGCATCGCTGCCGCGCAGAGCATTGATGAAGCCTGGGCGCTGGCGACCGCACATTTTGCCAGCCTGGGCTTTCGGCGCGTGAACTACGGCTTCACGCGGTTCCGCCATCTGAAGACGATCGGCGATCCGGACGATGCGCTGTTTCTGTCCACCTGCGACTCTGACTATGTGAACCGCTATTTCCGCGGTGGATTCTATGCAAAGACCCCCGTCTTTCGCTGGGCCGAATGCAATTCGGGCGCCTGCACCTGGACATGGGTGAAGGAGGCGTTCGAAGCCGGACACCTTTCCGCAGAAGAAGCCGAGGCCGTGCGGCAGAACCTGGCCATGGGTGTCACTGCCGGGATCTCGGTCAGTTTCCCCGAGGTTTCGGCACGGTCGAAGGGCGCAATGGGCATGATTGCCGACCCCGGCCTGACCCACCAGGATGTGGACCGCATCTTTGCCGAAAGACGCGAAGAGATCCTGGCTGTCGCCAACATGATGCATCTGACGATTGTCCACCTGCCCCATCTTTCCCGCCACCGGGCGCTAAGCCCGCGCCAGCGTGAAGCTCTGGAATGGGTTGCCGACGGCAAGACCACGCAGGACGTGGCGCTTCTCATGGGCGTCAGTCCTGCCATGGTCGAAAAGCACCTGCGGCTTGCCAGAGAGGCGTTGTCCGTCGAAACCACGGCGCAGGCGGTGGCCAAGGGCGCATTGCTGAACATGATCTTCCAACGACTGCCCGACGCGGCCCGCGCAGCGCGATAAGGCCAGGTAAGGTTTCCCATACTGTCCTTACCCAAGGTCAGATGTATGGTCCGCCGAATACGACGCAAGGTTCCCCGGTCCGTTTCTGGTGCGGCGGGAACCCGGTTCGTTCCATCGTGTCCTCATCCCCAGGGTCCCGGGACGAACCTGACGGCGCGGCTCTCCCCGGGGCTGCGCCGTTTGCATTTTCGGGGCGCCGAAAAGCAAAGGGGCCGGCACCTCGCGGCTCCGGCCCCTTCCCCGTTCGTCCGGGCAATCAGCCTTGCAGGGCCTTTGCCACTTCGGCGGCAAAGTCTTCCTGCTTCTTCTCGACGCCTTCGCCCACCGCGACGCGCGCGTAGCCGGTGATCTCGACCCCGGCTTCCTTGGCCGCTTGGGCCACCGTCAGGTCAGGGTTGATCACGAACGCCTGGCCAAGCAGCGTGTTCTCGGCCAGGAACTTCTTCATCCGGCCCGGGATGATGTTCTGGTGGATCACCTGCTCGGGCTTGGGTTTGGCCGAAGCTGCGTTCTCTTCCAGGGCCTTGGCGGTCTGCACGGCCAGCTCGCGTTCCAGCACGGCCGGATCGAGCGTGGCTTCCGACAGCGACAGCGGCGCGGTTGCCGCGATGTGCATCGCGAACTGCTTGCCGATCTCTTCCGCCTTGGCCTTGTCACCCTTCAGCGCGACCAGCACGCCGATCTTGCCCATGCCAGGAGCGGCAGCATTGTGTACATAGGACACCACGGTGTCGCCTTCCAGCACATGCATCCGGCGGAAGGTCATGTTCTCGCCGATGCGGGCAATGGCTTCCTGGATGACGGTTTCGACCGTCTTGCCGTTCAGATGGGCGGCCTTCACGACCTCGATCGAGTCGCCGGTGGTCAGCGCCACGTTCGCCACGTCGCGGACCAGCGCCTGGAAGTCCTCGTTCTTGGCGACGAAGTCGGTCTCCGAGTTGATCTCGATCGCCACGCCGCGGCCATCGGTGACGGCGACGCCGATCAGGCCCTCGGCAGCGACCCGGTCGGCCTTCTTGGCGGCCTTGGCCAGGCCCTTGGTGCGCAGCCAGTCAACGGCAGCTTCCATGTCGCCGTTGGTTTCGGTCAGGGCCTTCTTGGCATCCATCATCCCCGCGCCGGTCGATTCGCGCAGTTCCTTCACCATCTGAGCGGTGACAGTCATTGTCTCTCTCCTTGGAATCGATGGCCCGGCGGGATAGGCCCGCCGGGTGAAAATTCGGTGACAGTCCGGGGCTCAGGCCTCGGCGACCGCCTGTTCCTCGGGGGCAGCTTCCAGAGCGCCCAGGTCGACACCGGCCGCGCCCATCTGGGCCGACATGCCATCAAGCGCGGCGCGGGCCACGAGGTCGCAATACAGCGCGATGGCGCGCGCCGCGTCGTCGTTGCCGGGGATCACATAGTCAACGCCCTTGGGCGAGCAGTTGGTATCGACCACCGCCACCACCGGGATGCCCAGCTTTTGCGCTTCCTGGACGGCGAGGTCTTCCTTGCCCACGTCGATGATGAACAGAAGGTCCGGAATGCCGCCCATCTCGCGGATGCCGCCCAGGCTGGCCTGCAGCTTGGCCTGGTCACGCTCCATCCCAAGGCGTTCCTTCTTGGTCAGGCCCTCGCCACCCGCGCCCAGCACCTCGTCCAGGTGCTTCAGGCGCTGGATCGACTGCGAGACGGTCTTCCAGTTGGTCAGCGTGCCGCCTAGCCAGCGGTGGTTCATGTAATACTGCGCGCATTTCTCGGCGGCTTCGGCGATCGGCTTCTGGGCCTGACGCTTCGTGCCGACGAACAGGATGCGGCCGCCCT
This sequence comes from Tabrizicola sp. YIM 78059, assembly GCF_004959785.1. Classification (NCBI taxonomy): domain Bacteria; kingdom Pseudomonadati; phylum Pseudomonadota; class Alphaproteobacteria; order Rhodobacterales; family Paracoccaceae; genus Tabrizicola; species Tabrizicola sp. YIM 78059. The sequence goes on along the minus strand of NZ_SJZH01000001.1, from coordinate 411,931 downwards.
TGGCCACGGTGTCGCGCACGACCTTGAGGGCCTGTTCCAGCATCGGAACGGTCTGGGTCAGGTCGATGATGTGAATGCCGTTGCGGTCGCCATAGATGTATTCCGCCATCCTGGGGTTCCAGCGGGCGGTCTGGTGGCCGTAGTGAACGCCAGCCTCAAGCAGCTGACGCATGGTGAACTCGGGGAGCGCCATGTCCTTTTCCTTTCCGGTTTCGCGCCTCGGGCCAGTGATTTCAGGGCTATTGCCCCAACCGGTGGACCTGACGGGATTTCTCCCCGCCAAGGCCCGCACCAACCCTGTGAAGTGCCGCGCGTATAGACGGAAGCTGTGAGGGCATCAAGGCCCTGTTTCGCCCATCCTCTCGCAACCTCCCCCGACGGCCTCGTGCAGTCGTCGCCTTTCGACAGGCGGTTGCAGGGCATGACCCGAGACGGGCCTTGCCGCTAGCCACGAATGTCCAGACGCACGGGTGCGTTGCGCCTGCCCCCGGTCGGGCTTGCGCCGGTCGGGGCTTTCAGCAATCAAGGCACAATGATGCCCGAAATCCTCTGCATCGGTTCGGTCCTGTGGGACATCATCGGTCGCTCGTCCACGTCGATGCGGCTGGGTTCGGACATGCCCGGACGCATCAGCCGCCTGCCCGGGGGTGTGGCCATGAACATCGCGATGACCCTGCGTCGCTTCGGCATGACCCCTGCCCTGTTGACAGCCATTGGTCGCGATGCCGAGGGCGACGAACTGCTTGCCGCCTGCGACCGACTGGGGCTGGTGACGGACCATGTCTACCGGCCGGATGATCTGCCGACTGACCGCTACATGGCCGTCGAGGGTGCGAATGGCCTGATCGCGGCCATAGCTGACGCCCGTTCGCTGGAGGCTGCGGGCGACAGGATCCTGCGCCCGCTGTCGGACGGGCGCCTCGGCACTGCTGCCGCGCCGTGGGGTGGGCCGATCGCCCTTGATGGCAATCTTACCGAGGCGCTGCTTGCCGCGATTGCGGCCTCTCCTCTCTTATCGGCCGCCGACCTGCGTGTGGCGCCTGCCTCGCCCGGCAAGGCCGGCCGTCTGCTGCCCCTGCTGGCCCATCCCTCGGCCACGCTCTACGTCAACCTGGAAGAGGCGAACATCCTGGCGCGCAGCGATGCAGCCACCGCACCCGAGGCCGCCGAGGCCCTGCTTGCCTGCGGCGCAGAGCGCGTTCTGGTGACAGATGGCAGCGCGCCTGCCGCGGACGGGCGCCGCGGCAAAGGTGTCATCGCATCCGCCCCGCCGCAGGTGCAGGTGACACGTGTCACCGGTGCGGGCGATACGTTCATGGCCGCGCATCTGGTGGCCGAACGGCGCGGCGCCTCGCGTGCAGACGCCCTGGAACAGGCGCTGCGGGCCGCAGCATCCTATGTATCGGGAGATATCGGTTCATGACCCTGCCGCTTACCTATTCGCCCGAAGTGGCGCAGGCCCGAAAGGCCGGAGCCCCGGTTGTAGCCCTTGAAAGCACAATAATAACTCACGGCATGCCATTCCCGCGGAATGTGGAAACGGCCAGACAGGTGGAGGCCGAGGTTCGCGCCCATGGCGCCACGCCTGCCACCATCGCGATCATGGACCGGCAAATCCACATCGGCCTGACCGAGGCACAGCTCGACGCCCTGGGCCAGGCCCGGGACGTGGCAAAGCTTTCCCGGGCCGATCTGGCGGCCTGCCTCGCCTCGGGAGGCATCGGGGCCACCACGGTGGCCGCGACGATGATCTGTGCGCATCTGGCAGGTATCAAGGTCTTTGCAACTGGCGGCATAGGCGGCGTGCATCGGGGGGCGGAAACTACCTTTGACATTTCGGCCGACCTGAGAGAGCTGGCTGAAACCCCGGTCACGGTGGTCGCCGCCGGGGCGAAGGCGATCCTGGACCTGCCTAAGACGCTGGAATACCTGGAAACCATGGGCGTGCCGGTCATCGCCGTGGGCCAGGACGACTTTCCAGCCTTCTGGTCGCGTTCTTCGGGTCTGAAAGCACCGCTGCGCATGGATAGCCCCGCCGAGATCGCCGCCGCCCACCGCATGCGCGTCCGGCTTGGCCTGCCGGGTGGCCAACTGGTTGCCAATCCGATCCCGGCCGAGGCCGAGATCCCGCGCTCTGAGATCCTGCCGCATATCGAGGCTGCGCTGGCCGAGGCCGCGCGCGATGGGATCGCCGCGAAGGCCGTGACCCCTTTCCTGTTGCAACGCCTTTTTGAACGCACGGCCGGCCGGTCGCTCGCGGCCAATATCGCGCTGGTCCTGTCGAACGCCCGGCTGGCAGCAGCCATCGCCGCCCATCTGGACCGGCAAGACTGAAATTCTCGTGTGAAAGGCCCGGCCCCGTTGCGGGAGGCGCCCGGCTGACCCTAATGTGCCGCCTACTGGGGGCCTGACATCGTGAACGAACCGTCGCAACCGACCCGCCGCGGCTTTCTGGCCAGCCTGCGTGCCAGCTTCCTGACCGGTCTTGTCGTCGTCCTGCCCGTGGGGCTGACGATCTATGTCGTCTGGGCCGCGATCGGCTGGATCGACGGATGGATCCTGCCGCTTATTCCCGCCGCCTATCAGCCGGACGTACTGATCCGCGACTGGTTCGGACCGGATTACGAATTTCCCGTGCGGGGCATGGGGGTACTGGTCTTCCTGATCGGCACGATTCTGGTGGGCTGGCTGGCCAAGGGCCTTCTGGGCCGGTCGATCATCCGAAAGGGTGAAGATCTGGTTAACCGGATGCCGATAGTCCGGTCGATCTACGGCGCCCTGAAACAGGTGGCCGAGACCTTCTTCAACAAGAAGGAACAAAGCTTCGACAAGGTCGTTCTGGTCGAATTTCCCCGCCCCGGCAGCTGGGCGCTGGGGTTCCTGTCAACCCGGCCAAAGGGCGAACTGGCCGCGCGGCTCGCGGCGCTCGGACCCGACATGTCGGCCGTGTTCGTTGGCCTGACGCCCTTTACCAGCGGGATGCTGCTTTTCGTGCCGACGAAGGATCTGGTCGTGATGGACATGGGCGTGGACGACGCCGCCAAGCTGATCGTTTCGGGCGGGCTGGTCTATCCCATGCCCAGGGAAGCGGCGGCCAAGCCTGAAACCCCCGGCAGGTCTGCGCCGCGCTAGGCCCCGATCTTTGCTTTGCCGTGGGCAAGGAAACCGCCTGCGCGACCGGGAGGCGCCTTACAACGCCGTCCAGCCGCCATCGACGGAAATCGTCGTTCCGGTGATCTGATCCGCCGCCGGGCTGCACAGAAAGACAGCCGTACCACCAATCTGTTCGACCGTGGCGAACTGGCGCGAGGGCTGGCGTTGCAGCATGACCTCACGGATCACCGTTTCGCGGTCCATCCTGTGGACCTTCATCTGTTCCGGGATCTGCGCCTCGACCAGGGGCGTCAGTACATAGCCGGGGCAGATCGCGTTGCAGGTGATGCCTTGGCCGGCAACCTCCAGCGCAACGGTTTTGGTCAGTCCGACGACACCGTGCTTGGCGGCGACATAGGCCGACTTGAAGGGGCTGGCGGTCAGACCGTGGGCACTGGCAATGTTCACGATCCGGCCCCACCCCCGTTCTTTCATCCCCGGCAGGGCAGCGGCGGTGGCATGAAAGGCGGAACTGAGGTTGATCGCCAGGATCGCATCCCATTTTTCGACCGGGAACTCCTCGATCGGGCTGACGAACTGGATCCCGGCGTTGTTCACCAGGATGTCGCACCCACCGGCCTTTTCAACCAGGGCCCGGCATTCGGCCCCCTTTGACATGTCGGCCGCGATGTAACGCGCCGTCACACCGTGCCGGGCGCCCAGATCGCTGGCAAGCTCATGGTCCTCGGCGCGGTCGGTGAAGCTGTTCAGAACCACGTCGGCCCCAGCCGCCGCCAACGATTCTGCCACACCCAGACCGATTCCCGAATTCGATCCGGTGACGATGGCCCGCTTGCCCTTCAGCGTCATATCGCGCTCTCCCGTGCTGCATCTGCGAAAAAGCATACGGCGATTGCGGCGGACGGCGCCAGTCATTGCGCACAAAAAAAACGCCGGCGCGAGGCCGGCGTCAAGTCTTTGAGGCAGGTTTCATACAGGCAAGAAACCTATCGAGCAGTAACTTCCTTATAGTCGTCTCTTTGCCGATGGCCAAGCTAAAAGTTTGAATTGGCTGACGGACATGCTTAGGCTCGGCGACCGGAACGACCTATGAACAGGGACCCCAGAATGTTGCGCCACCTAGCCGCTGCCGTGATCCGTCTTGCCCTGCCGCTGGCCCTTGCCGCAAGCGCGACACTGGCGCGTGCCGAACCGATGCATGGCATAGCTATGTATGGCGACCCCGCACTTCCCCCGGATTTTGTGTCCCTGCCCCAAGCCAACCCTGATGCTCCCAAGGGCGGTCAGATCACCATGGCGGTGAACGGCAGCTTCGACACGCTGAACCCCTTCATTACCGCGGGCAGCCCGGCCGAGGGTGTCGCGCCCCTGACATTCGAGACGCTGATGGCGCGAAGCTTCGACGAACCCTTTACCCTGTACGGCCTTCTGGCCGAATCGGTCGAGACTGACGATGCCCGGACCTACGTGGAATTTACCTTGCGTGAAGAGGCGCGATTCGCCGACGGCAGCCCTGTGACTGTCGAGGACGTGCTCTGGTCTTACGAGACGCTGGGCACGCTGGGCCATCCGCGATATCATGGTGCATGGAAGAAGGTCGCAAGCGCAGAAGCGACCGGCCCGCGCACGGTGCGCTTCACCTTCAACACCGAAGACCGCGAACTTCCGCTGATCCTAGGCCTTCGTCCGATCCTGAAGAAGGCGGATTTCGACGGCAAGGATTTCGAGGCAACGACGCTGGACCGGCTGACCGGGTCGGGGCCATATGTCGTCGATCGCGTCGATCCCGGCGTGCAGATCACCTTCCGGCGCAACCCCGACTGGTGGGGAAAGGATCTGCCCATAAACCGCGGCCAGTGGAACTTTGATACGATCCGCTTCGACTATTTCGCCAACCCTGTCGCGGTCTTCGAATCGGTCAAATCCGGCGCGATCACTGCCTATCGCGAGGACAACCTTGCCCGCTGGGCCAGCCGCTACGACTTTCCGGCCATCACCAGCGGAGAGATGGTGAAGCTCGAGGTGCCGCACGACCGGCCCTCGGGGATCATCGGTTTCGTCATGAATACGCGCCGACCGCAGTTTGCCGACTGGCGCGTGCGCGAGGCGATGATCGAGATGTTCAACTTCGACTTCATCAACCGCACGATCACCGGCAGCGCCGCGCCAAGGATCACCTCCTACTTCTCGAACAGCCCGTTCGCGATGGTTCCCGGCGCCCCGGCCGAAGGACGGGTGCTTGAACTGCTTGAACCATTCCGCGCCGATCTTCTGCCCGGCACGATCGAAGGCTACGCCCTGCCGGCCAGTGACGGAACCGAACGCAACCGCGCCGGCCTGCGCCGCGCGCTGGCGCTTCTGGAAGAGGCCGGATGGACCATCGCCGACGACGGCCTTCTGAAGAACGCCGCCGGCCGGCCCTTCACCTTCGAAATCCTGCTGACCATCGGCCAGGACGAGGCTGCCAGCATCGCCGCGATCTATGTCGAGGCGCTGAAGGACATCGGCGTTACCGCCACGGTTTCCATGCTGGACAGCGCGCAGATGAAGACGCGCACCGACACCTTCGACTTCGACATGACCTACATGATCCGCACCATGTCGCTGTCACCGGGCAACGAACAGAACCTCTACTGGTCATCGGAGGCGGCCGATACCGAGGGCTCGCGCAACTGGATGGGGGTGAAGTCGCCCGCCATCGACGCGGTGATCGGCGCGATTCTGTCCGCCCGCAGCCAGGAAGAGGCCGCGGCCGCCGCCCAGGCGCTGGACCGGCTGCTGACTGCCGGGCGCTATGTGGTGCCCTTCTGGTATGCCGACCGCAACCTGATCGTCCACCGCAAGGAACTGAAGCAGCCTGAACGGGTGCAGCTTTACGGCGACTGGGGCTACTCCTATCTTCCCGCCCTGTGGTGGTATGAGGAATGACCCACGGGCAACGATACGAGGCAGAACGATGCAGAAATTCCTGATCCTGACCGCAACTCTGCTGGCGTTGGCCGGCTGCAACACGGTCGCCGGCGTGGGCGAGGATGTCTCGGCCGGCGCACGCAAGGTCCAGAGCATGTTCTGACGGCCCGGGAGAGGGTCCACTCCCGGGTGCCTGCACCACTGTCTCAGACGAGGGACGTGACCCAGAGGATCGTTGCATCCTCTTCCGACAGACTGATCACGTTGTGGCCCATAGCCGCATCGTAATAGGCGCTGTCGCCCCGGCGCAGGTCGACGGGTTCGTAAAATTCGGTATAAAGCCGCACCACGCCGGTCAGGACATAGAGGAATTCCTCACCGTCGTGGCGGACCCAGCCGTCGAATTCCTCGAAGGCCCGCGCCCGGATCGTGGCGCGGTAGGGCAGCATCTGCTTCTTCGTCAGGCTGGCGGCCAGAAGCTCGTGCTCGTAGGTGGCGGTTGCCTGGCTCTGGCCCTCGGCCGCCTTGGTTACCGCCATCCGCCCCATGACCTGCGCCTTGGATGGCGGCGTGAAAAGCTGCGGCACACCGATCGACAACCCCTGCGCCAGCTTCTTCAGCGCCTCGTAAGTCGGGCTCATCTGGCCGTTCTCGATCTTGGACAGGGTGGACCGCGCCAGGCCCGCGCGCGTTGCCGCCTCTTCCAGCGTCCAGCCCTTTGACCGGCGCAGCTCGCGCACCCTTTCGCCCAGGTTTACCGGTTCCACATGCACCTCGCCCCCGGCTTCGCGGGCGACACGGATCATGGTCTTTGGATCGGTCGGTTGCATGGTTCTCCGATAGTCCACAGGCACCGGCCTTGCAACTGCGCTGCGGCAATGCCACCCCTTGGCCATGCTTTCAGTCATCGACACCCGCCCGCATCCGCCTGTGCCACCCGCGATGAACCTTACGGCGCATGTACTGGGCCGCGCCAGGGCGCCCGATGAAAAACCTGCGCTGGTGATCCTGCATTCCGACCGGGACGAGACCCTGACCTACGCCCGACTTCAGGCCCTCGTCCTGGGTTGCGCGCGCCATCTCTTCACCCTTGGCCTCGCCCCCGGCGACCGCATCCTGATGCGACTGGGGAACGGCCCCGCCTTTCCCATCGTCTTTCTCGGGGCCATCGCGGCAGGCCTGGTCCCCGTCCCCACCTCTGCCGCGCTGACGGTGGCCGAGATCACGCGACTTGCCGGCCTTGTCGGGCCCCGCCTGATCGTGGCCGAGCCCGGAATCGCCCTGCCCCAGGGGGAAATCGCCACCATCGCACCCGACCTCGCCCTGTGGGAGGCAATGCCGCCCCTGCCCCCTGTCGCCGCCGACCCGGAGACCGAGGCTTATGTGATCTTCACCTCTGGCACTTCGGGCAGGCCTGCCGCGGTCAGCCACGCCCATCGCGCAATCCTGGCACGGCAGCCGATGCACCAGGGATGGGAGGGGCTGACCCCCGAAGATCGGCTGCTGCACGCCGGGGCAATGAACTGGACCTACACGCTGGGCACCGGGCTGCTAGACCCCTGGACGGTTGGCGCCACTGCGCTGATCCCCGCACCCGGCACGCCGCCTGCCGCCTTGCCCACCCTGCTGGCCCGTGGCGCGGCCACGATCTTTGCCGCTGCGCCCGGCGTATTTCGCCAGATGCTGCGCGCGCCCATCCCTGCCCTGCCCCGGATGCGCCACGCGTTATCGGCGGGCGAGGGTCTGCCACCGGCCACTCGCGCGGCCTGGGAAGATGCGACCGGCACCCGGGTGCACGAGGCGCTCGGGATGACCGAAATCTCGACCTATCTGTCCGGCTCTCCCGCCCGCCCGGCGCTGCCCGGCAGCGTGGGATATGTCCAGCCCGGCCGCCACGTCGCGCTGCTGGGCGAGGACGGCCAACCCGTCACACGCGGCGCCCAGGGCGAACTTGCCGTCGCCACTACCGATCCCGGCCTGATGCGCGGTTACCTGGGGGCACCCGCCCCGCAAGGCCCCTGGTTCCGCACCGGTGACATGGCCATCATGGCGGCTGACGGCGCCGTAACCCACCTGGGCCGCAAGGACGACCTGCTGAACGCGGGGGGCTTCCGTGTCTCGCCTGTCGAGGTAGAGGCGGCCTTCGAGGGCCTTCCGGGCCTTCTGGCCTGCGCTGCGACCGAGGTCGAACCCGCACCCGGCACGAAGATCATCGCCCTTTTCTACGAAGCCCCGTGCGAAATCGGCGACGCGCTTCTGCGCCGGCGCGCGGAAAGCGCACTTGCCCGCTGGAAGCAACCGCGTCACTACCAGCACATCCCTGCCCTGCCCCGCACTGCGACCGGCAAGGTCATCCGCCGGGCCCTCGGCCCGCTTTACGCAAGGCCCGCCACATGATCCGCCAGCCCGTCCGCCTTGACATCTTTCTGGATCCGGTCTGCCCCTGGTGCCTTGTCGGCAAGGCCAATCTCGACCGGGCGCTCGCCGACCATCCCGACCATCCTTTCAGCGTCCAATGGCACCCGTTCCAGCTCAACCCAGACATGCCGGCCGAAGGGGTGCCGAAGCGCGCCTGGCTTGAGGCCCGGTTCGGCGGGAAGGAGCGCGTGGACGCAGTCCACGAACGCCTGCGCGAGGTCGCCCGCTCCGCCGGCGTGACGCTTGATCCCGACAGGCCGCAGCGGATACCCAACACGCTGAACGCCCATCGCCTGATCCACTGGGCCGGAATCGAGGGGTGCCAGTCCGAAGTCGTCAGCCGCTTGATGCGCGCCTATTGGGAAGAAGGCCGCGATATCGGCGAAATGGAAACCCTGGCGGCCATTGCGGGCGAGGCGGGCATGGATCCGGCAGCCACGCTGCGGCTGCTGCAATCCGACGCCGATGCCGACGACATCGCCGCCCGCGATGCCGATGCGCGGGCAAAGGGGGTCAGTTCGGTGCCCACTTTCCTTGTCGCCCAGACCTATGTGGTGACCGGAGCCCAGCCGCCCGGACTTTGGGCACAGGTCATCGCCGAACTTGCCGATCGCGAGCAAGCCCAGTGACTGACAAGGCCCAGGCCCCGACCCATAGACTCGGCCAGACCGAATTTGTCGCACTGATGGCGATGCTTTTTGCCACCATTGCCATATCCATTGACGCGGTGTTGCCGGCCCTGCCCGATATCGCCGCGACGCTGACCCCATCGGCGCCGAATGCCGCGCAGCTGGTGGTCACCAGCTTTGTCCTTGGCATGGGGCTTGGCACCTTCGTCGCGGGGCCGCTGTCCGACCGGTTCGGGCGCAAACGCGTGATCATGGCAGGCTCGGGCGTCTACGCGCTGGCGGCCCTGGCCTGTTATGTCGCGCCCACACTGGAAACCCTGTTGATCGCGCGCCTGGTGCAGGGGATCGGCGCGGCGGCGCCGCGAACCGTGTCGGTCGCCATGATCCGCGACCTGTTCCACGGGCGCGAGATGGCGCGGATCATGTCCTTCGCGATGATGATTTTCACCATCGTCCCTGCCATCGCGCCGCTCATGGGCCAGGGCATCATCGCGCTGGCCGACTGGCACGCGATCTTTCTGGCCTATGTCGCCTTTTCCGGTCTGACCATGCTGTGGCTTGGCCTGCGCCAACCCGAGACGCTGCCCGAAGACAGCCGGCGCAGCCTGCATCTGGGCGACCTTGCCCGCGCCACGATCGAGCTAGCCCGGCATCCGGTCGTGATCGTCTCGACCGTGTTGCAGACCCTGACCCTGGGCGCGCTGTTCGCCACGCTGTCCTCGATCCAGCCGATCTTCGAAACTGTCCACGGCCGCGCCGACAGCTTCCCGCTCTGGTTCGCGGTGATCGCGGTGGCCTCGATGTCGGGCAGCCTGCTGAACAGCCGAATTGTGATGACGTTGGGCATGCGCCGCGTGGTGCGGGGCACCTACGCCGCCCAGATCGGCCTGACGCTGGTTACGCTGGGGCTGCTGGGTACGGGGCTGGTCACGGGGAATACGGCCTTTGTCGTGCATCTGGTGTGGTGCATCGGGTTGTTCGCGATGATGGGCCTGACAATGGGCAACCTTAACGCGCTGGCCATGGAACCCGTGGGCCATATTGCGGGTCTTGCGGCATCGGTCATCCTGTCGCTGGCAACCGTGGGCTCGGTCCTGCTGGCAATCCCGGTCGGACTGGCCTTCGACGGCACGGTGATGCCGCTGCTGTGGGGCGTGGCGGTGCTGATCGGCCTGGCGCTGGCCCTGTCACTGGCAACCCTGGGCGAGCCGCGGGACTAGAGCCGTCTGGGGTGGTGCGCACGTCCTTGCCGGACAGATGCACGAAGTCGTCGGCAAGCGGGTTAGTTATCCCGCCTTTCCGACCTTTTCCGCCTTTCCCGCCCTGACCACCTCGGCCAGATCGCGGGCTATTGCGAAGGCACCCTTGATGCGGTCTGCCTCCGACTTCATCTCGCCCGTCAGCACGATACGATTGCCGTTCACTTTTGCCGCCGGCCCCTGGGCCTTCAGGAAATCGACCAGACCGGCGGGATTGGCGAACTTGTCGTTGTGGAACTGGATCGTTGCGCCCTTCGGTCCCACATCCAGCCTTGCGATCCCTGCCCGCTTGCACATCGCCTTGATGCGCACGATGAGCATCAGCGTGTTCACCTCTTTCGGCAGGGGGCCGAACCGGTCGATCAGTTCGGCCGCGAAGCCCTCCAGTTCCACCTTTGTCGTCAGCGACGACAGCCGTCGGTAAAGCCCCAGCCGGATGTCGAGATCCGGGATGTAGTCCTCGGGGATCATGACGGGAACACCAAGGTTCAACTGCGGGCTCCAGTCATCGGAAATCGTGGACAAACCTTGCAATTCACCTGACTTGATCCTGGCGATCGTCTCTTCCAGCATCTGCTGGTAGAGTTCGTATCCCACTTCCTTGATGTGGCCGGACTGCTCCTCGCCCAGAAGGTTCCCCGCCCCGCGCAGGTCAAGGTCGTGGCTGGCCAGGTTGAAGCCAGCACCAAGGCTGTCAAGGCTGCCCAGCAGGCGCAACCGCTTCACCGCCTGAGGTGTCAGCGGCGCGCGCGGCTTGGTTGTCAGATAGCAATAGGCCCGCGTCTTTGACCGCCCAACCCGGCCCCGGATCTGATACAGCTGGGCCAGACCGAACATGTCCGCCCTGTGAACAATCATCGTGTTTGCACGGGGTATATCCAGACCGCTTTCAACAATGGTTGTCGCCAGCAGCACGTCATACTTGCCATCGTAGAACTGGTTCATGCGGTCATCCAGCTCGCCTGCCGCCAGCTGACCATGGGCGATGACGTAGCTTACCTCGGGGACATGGGTCTTTAGGAAGTCCTCGACCTCGTTCAGGTCTGAAATCCGGGGCACGACATAGAAGGACTGCCCGCCCCGGAACCTTTCGCGCAAGAGTGCCTCGCGAATGGTTATCGTGTCAAATTCCGAAACATAGGTGCGGATCGCAAGCCGGTCCACCGGCGGTGTCGCGATGATCGAGAGATCCCGCACCCCGGTCAGCGACAGTTGCAGCGTGCGCGGAATCGGTGTGGCAGTCAGCGTAAGCACATGCACTTCCGACCGCATCTCCTTCAGGCGTTCCTTGTGGGCAACGCCGAAATGCTGTTCCTCGTCGATGATCAGCAGCCCGAGTTTCTTGAACGTCACCCCCTTTGCCAAGAGCGCATGGGTCCCGACGACGATATCTACCGATCCGTCGGCCATGGCGGCGCGGGTCGCATTGGCGTCCCTTGCTGAAACAAAGCGCGACAAGGGTTTGACTGTTATCGGAAAACCCCGGAACCGCTCGGCAAAGCTGCGGTAGTGCTGTCGCGCCAACAGCGTCGTCGGACAGACCACGGCGACCTGCATCCCCGAAAGCGCGGCGATGAAGGCCGCGCGCATCGCAACCTCTGTCTTGCCGAAGCCGACATCGCCAACAATCAGCCGGTCCATCGGGCTGCCCTTTTCCAGGTCGGCCACCACATCCGCGATCGCGGCAAGCTGGTCGTCGGTTTCCTGATAGGGGAAGCGGGCAGCGAAGGCCTCCCACAGCGAGTGCGGCGCCTCCAGGATCGGGGCATGGCGCAGCGCGCGTTCCGCCGCCACCCGCATCAGGCGGTCGGCAATTTCCTTGATCCGTTCCTTTAGCCTTGCCTTCTTCGCCTGCCATGCCCCACCGCCCAGACGGTCCAGCAGCCCTTCCTCATGGCCGTAGCGGCTGAGAAGTTCGATATTCTCGACCGGAAGGTAAAGCTTTGCATTGTCGGCATATTCCAGTGCAACACAGGCATGGGGCGCGCCAAGCGCGGTGATCGTCTCGATCCCCAGATAGCGACCCACCCCATGTTCGACATGCACCACCAGATCGCCGGGCGACAGGGTATCGACCTCGCGCAGGAAGTTGTCGGCCTTGCGCCTGCGGCGGGGTTTTCCCACCATCCGGTCGCCCAGCACATCCTGTTCCGAGATCACCGCAAGGCCCGGCGCCACGAAGCCGGCTTCCAGCGGCCAAACGACAAGAAAAAGCCCGCCCTTGCCTTCCGGCACCTCGCGGAAATCGGCAATTTCCCGTGCCCCGGTCAGGCCATGGTCGGCCAGAAGACCCTTCAGCCGCTCTCGCGCGCCCTCGGACCAGCTGGCGACGACGACCTGGGCCTCTTTCGAAAGCGCGCCGATGTGATCGGCCAGTGCGCCGAAAAGGTTTACGTTTTCCTGCTGACGTTCGGGTGCAAAGTTCCGCCCGGCCCGGGCGCCCGCATCCAGCACGCCAGGCCCTGGCGCCTGGGGCAACGGCGAAAGCTGCACCAGGCGGTGCCCGGCCAATGCTGACTGCCATGCGGCGTCGTCAAGATACAGTTCCCCGGGCGGCACAGGCTTGTAGACCGTGTCGATGCGCCCCTTGGCACTCATCGCCTCGTGGCGCGCATCATAGCTGTCGTCGATCGCCTCCCAGCGAGCCAGACGCGCGGGTGTCACCTGGTCGTCCAGCATCACGCTGGCTTCGGGCAGATAGTCGAACAGCGTCTCCAGCCGCTCGTGGAAGAAGGGCAACCAGTGCTCCATCCCCTGGTGCTTGCGTCCCGCGCTGACGGCTTCGTACAGCGGGTCATCCGTGCCCGCCGCGCCGAATGCGATGCGGTAGTTCTGGCGGAACCGGGCGATAGCCGCCTCGTCCAGGATGATCTCGGACACAGCGGCGAATTCGACACGCTTCAGCTTTTCGACGGTCCGCTGGGTGGCGGCATCGAACCGCCGTGCGCCGTCCAGCACATCGCCGAAGAAATCCAGCCGGATCGGGCCGCCCGGCCCAGGCGGGTAGATGTCGATGATCCCTCCGCGCAACGCATAGTCGCCGGGTTCCGCCACGGTCGAGACAGGCGAAAACCCCATCCGTGCAAGGAAGCCCTTCAGCCGTGCCTCATCGACGCGTTGCCCGACTTCAGCCCGGAACGAGGCAGCGCGCACCACGTCACGCGCGGGCACCTTCTGGGTCGCAGCATTCAGCGTGGTCAGCAGAACGAAGGGGCCGTTCAGCCCGTCGGCCAGCACCGAAAGCGTGGCCATGCGGCGGGCGCTGATGTCGGGGTTGGGGCTGACACGGTCATAGGGCAGGCAGTCCCAGGCCGGGAAATCCAGCACCGCGACCTCTGGCGCCATCACGGCCAGCGCCGCCCGCATAGCTTCGGCCCGCTTGTCGTCACGGGCGATGTGGATCACCGGGCGCCCGCGCGCCATTTCCTTCGCCACAAGCCGCGCGTCAAAACCTTCGGGCGCGCCGCCCAGGATGATGCGTTCTGCTGTCATGCCGACCCGATCAGTTCAGGACCGAAATGCTGAGGTTCTGCCACGTGCCATACATGCCGGTCACGAGTATCGAGACCATGCCGATCACCTGTGTCCAGAGCCGATGAACGATCAGGCGGCGGTACAACGCTTCGCCTGTGTCAGCACCGGCCCGGATGCGCCGACTTGCTCGTATGCTGAGCAGGACCACCAGGCTCAGCGGAAAGATCAGCAGAAAGACAGCCTGAGCGAATTCGAAATCGTAGTAGAAGCCAGACACGGCAAGCACGCTTAGCCAGAAGCTTCCCAAGGCGACCAGCACCATCGCGCCCTGATCCACCAGCGCAAGAAGCCGGTCGGTGTTTATCCGCACCAGGTCTTCCAGATCGGATTGCGCCTTGCCGCCCTCGCGCCGGGCGCGCTGGATCATGTCGTATGGCACGCCAAGCACCCAGTAGTTGACCGATGACCACATGACAGCCAGAGCGATCCAGTACCAGAGGTTCGAGAAGGACCGCATGTCGATCACTTCGAACGCCTTGTCGATAACGTCCACCTTTCGGATCGTCCTTTCCCTGGCTGCCCGTTTGGGAAGCACAGATAACTTGAGGTGCGCCCTTTTCCATGGCAGGCAGAACGGGAAGCCGCAAGTCCTCCTTGCGTCAACCTTCACGGAGCCAGCCCATGCAGCCTGTCCTTGCGCCCTTTCCGCAGACGCGGTTCCGGCGGACCCGCCGAACCGAAGCGCTGCGCGCACTGACGCAGGAGGTGCAGCTTACGGTGTCGGACCTGATCTGGCCGATCTTCGTTCGCGATGGGTCGGGGCTGCGCGAACCCATTGCCTCGATGCCGGGGGTTGAAAGGCTTTCGGTTGATCTTGTGGTCGAGGCTGCCGCGATGGCGGCCGGCCTGGGCATTCCGGCGGTCTGCCTTTTTCCCTACACCGATCCCGCGAAGAAGACGGCCGATTGCCGCGAGGCCTGGAACCCTGACAATCTGGCGAACCGCGCGATCCGCGCGATCAAGGCGCAGGTTCCTGGAATTGCGGTCATGACCGATGTGGCGCTTGATCCCTACAACGCCCATGGCCATGACGGGCTGGTCGCGGACGGGGTGATCCTCAACGACGAAACCATCGATGCGCTGGTCAGGATGGCGCTGGTCCAGGCCGAAGCGGGCGCTGATATCCTGGGGCCGTCCGACATGATGGACGGCCGGATCGGGGCGATGCGTCAGGCCCTTGAGGCCGCCGGACACAAGGACGTGGCGATCCTGTCCTATGCCGCAAAGTATGCCAGTGCCTTCTACGGACCATTCCGCGACGCGGTTGGCGCTACGGGAGCCCTGAAGGGCGACAAGAAGACCTATCAGATGAATCCGGCCAACAGCGACGAGGCCCTGCGCCTTGTGGCGCGTGACCTTTCCGAAGGGGCGGACATGGTCATGGTCAAGCCCGGCATGCCCTATCTCGACATCTGCCGCCGGGTGAAGGACGCTTTCGGCGCCCCGACCTATGCCTACCAGGTCTCGGGTGAATACGCGATGATACGGGGGGCCGCGGCAAACGGCTGGATCGACGGGGAAAAGGCGATGCTGGAAAGCCTGATCGCCTTCAAGCGCGCAGGCTGCGACGGTATCCTCACCTACTTCGCGCCAGAGGCCGCCCGCCGTCTGCGCGGCTAGCGGGCAAGCTGGGCCTGCACGGTTTCCGCAAGGTCGTTCAGCGAAAAGGGTTTGGGCAGGAAGACCGAATTGGGAATGCGTGACTGGTCTTCCGACAATCCGTCCTCGGCATAGCCCGACATGAAGATCACCTTTGCCCCCGGCCGCCTTTCCAACGCCTTTCGTACCCAGGCCGGCCCGTCGAGCCCCGGCATCACCACGTCGGTCACGAACAGGTCGACGTCAAGGCCGGGGTCGTCCAGCGCATGCAATGCCTCTTCTCCGGTTGCTGCCTCCAGTACGGTGTGCCCGCGCAGACGCAGGGCACGCACGGCGAAGGCCCGCACAGGTGCCTCATCCTCAACAAGAAGGACGACACCGGCACCAGGGCGCGACGGGCCACGACGCGGCTCGATGGGCGAGGGCCGCGTCATTTCGCCAGCGAATACAGGGAAGTAAAGCGAGAAGGTGCTGCCTGCACCCGGATTGGAATCGACGAAGATGAAGCCACCCGACTGCTTGATGATGCCATAGACCATCGACAGGCCAAGTCCCGTGCCCTCGCCCGCGCGCTTGGTGGTGAAGAAGGGTTCGAAGATCTTCTGGCGGTTCTCATCGGCAATCCCAATCCCGGAGTCGATCACCCGGATCACCGTGTAATCCCCGGCGGGAACCGAGGCGCGATCGCGGCACATCGGCTCTGTCAAGGTGATGGATTCGGTCGCGATTTCGATGGTTCCACCCTGGGGCATGGCATCCCGGGCATTGACCACCAGATTGATCAATACCTGTTCCAGCTGCCGCCGATCAGCACGAATCGGCTTCAGCGGCCGCCCTTGGAGGGCGGCCGGACTGGACAGCTTCAGATCCACCCGTTCCACGACCAGCCGTTTCAGAAGATGCGTCAGGTCCGACAAGACCTCTTCAAGATCAAGCCTTTCCGGATTCAACGTCTGCTTGCGGGAAAAGCCCAGCAACTGCCCGACCAGCGCCGCAGCACGGTTGGCATTCTGACGGATCTGTTCCAGATCGGCGAAGTCCGGATCCTCGTGCCCGTGGCGCAGCAGCAGCAGGTCACAGTGGCCGGAAATGGCGGTCAGCAGGTTGTTGAAATCATGCGCGATTCCGCCTGCAAGCTGGCCGATTGCCTGCATCTTCTGACTTTGCGCGAACTGCGCCTCCAAGGTCTTCAGGCGGGTGGCATCATTCAGCACCGCAAGAGCACCCGGCCGACCGCCATCGACGAAACGGCGCAGGGTCACCTCAAGGAAGGTTTCTTCCCTTGCATTACGCACGCGCAGCACCTCTGCACCGCCTTGCAAGCGTCCAGAGGCCACGTCGGACAGCCAGTCCGACACAGGACGGCCCAATCCTTCAAAGACATCGTGGAACATCGCCGCGCGCAACTCGCCCTGCCACAGAAGGTCGCGCGCCGCCCTGTTGGCCGACCGCAGGACGCCATCTGACCCGAAGGACATCAGGGCAACCGGCACTTCCTCCAGGTCCGCCCCGCCTGCATCCTTCGGCGGCTGGTCGCATGAAGGCAGATCTGATGAAACGGCGGCGGGAAGCCGGAATTCGTCGATGCGCCAGAAATAGCGGTCCGGCGCAGAACGATGAACGGAAAGGCGCAGAACGCCCTCATGCATCGGCAGATCGCGCCGCGCTGCGCCATCGCGATCGGCCGCACGGCACAGGGCCAGCAACAGAAGGCCCGGAGCCAGCACCAGCCCGCCAAGGACATCGGTCAGGGACCGGATGCTGTTGCCAAACCTGGCCTCGGCCGCCGCATTCTGGAAGATCACCTGCCCGGCAGCATTGGTCATGAAACACGCGGCCGCATCGGCCCCCACAAGGGCAAAGCTGCCGGCATGCTGGGCCCGGCCGTCGCGCTTTTGGAGATGCGACACCCCCCACAGCACAACAACAAGCGCCAGTACCGTGGCAGCCGCTACGCCCGCCGGGTTGCCCACAGTTGCCGTGGTCGTGATCCACAGGGCCAGAAGGCCCGACCCGAAGGCGGCAAGAGCAAGAAGCACTGCCGAAGGAACCCGGTCAAGACCCGTATAAGCCCTGCGCAGCATTTCAGACACGCGACCGATCCGTCCCGACTGTTCCCAGGTGAACATGGCCGCCAAAAGGTTAACCGATGCTTAATCGCTTACGATACACACGCTATGGTTGCAATACTTCGGTCAAGCTCGCCGCAGTACCGCGAGAAAGAACCCGTCGCCGCCTGATATCGGTGTCAGCGAAAGCTCGCGTTCCTGCCGCCAACCGGCGCTTGCTGCCAGGAAGGTCTGGATCTGAAGCTGGTTCTCGCGCCGGACAAGGGAACAGGTGGCATAGGCCAGAATGCCCCCTCGCGCGACCATGGCCGCCGCCCGAGCCAGGATCGAAGCCTGTTCGGCCACCAGCGAGGCCAGACGATCCGGCGTCAGCGCCCACTTCCCCTCGGGGTCGCGGCGCCAGCTGCCGGATCCTGAACAGGGCGCATCGACCAGGACCAGATCGAACGGCGCCGCCAACTCGGGCCGGTCGGTGAACGTAACCCGCACTCCCGCGCGCCGCGCCCGTTCGGGCAGATCGGCCATCCGCCGGGGCGCGATGTCATGTGCCCACAGCCGCAGATCGGCCCGTGCCGCCATGGCAAGCGTCTTGCCGCCGCCGCCGGCGCAATGGTCCAGCACGCGCATGCCATCGGCAAGGGGCAGCGCCTCGACCACCGCCTGGCTGGAGGCATCCTGAACCTCGACCAGTCCGGACAGGTAGGCCCGCGAAGTCTGGACCCTGCGCGCATTGGCGATCACTTCCAGCGCAGTCGAAGCCAGCGGATGCGCCACTGCCACGATCCCTTCCTCTGCCAGCGCCGCGATGGCAGCCATACGATCGCCCTTTCGCAGGTTCACCCGCAGAAATACAGGCGCGCGGTGCCGCAGCGCCTCCAGCACGGCGGGACAGTCGGACCCCAGGCTTGCCTCAAGCTCGGGCAGCAGCCAGTCCGGCACGTCCAGCGCCTCGGCCCCCCCGGGTGGTCGGCCCTGGTCCTGCGGGCCAGGCGGTGCCGGGGCATGGCCTGCGCCGGAGAACAGCGTCTCCTGCCCCGCGGCGCGCATCAGGCCAAGGATCAGACCCCGCCCCGTCAGCCCGCCCCCCAACGCCGCCGCGGACTGGCGCTGGCGCAGCGCGTCGAAGACCAGATCCCGCACCGCCGCCCGGTCGCCCGAGCCGGCAAAGCGGCTGGCGCGGCCCCAGTTGGTCAGCGCGCGTTCCGTCGGCTCTCCGGCGAGGATCCGGTCGAGGATGGCGATGGCCGCCGAGGCACGCGCGCCGGGGGTCATGACCCGGCCTCAGCCGATGCGATAGTTCGGGCTTTCGCGGGTGATCTGCACGTCGTGGACGTGGCTTTCCTTCAGCCCCGCCCCGGTGATGCGCACGAACTGGCAGCGGGTGCGCATTTCCTCGATGGTGCGGTTGCCGGTATAGCCCATCGCCGCGCGCAACCCTCCGACCATCTGGTGAATGACTGCCGCCGCCGAGCCCTTGTAGGGCACCTGGCCCTCGATGCCTTCCGGCACCAGCTTGTCCGAGGCCGCGTCCTTCTGGAAATAGCGGTCGGCCGAGCCGCGCGCCATCGCGCCAAGGCTGCCCATGCCGCGATAGGCCTTGAAGCTGCGCCCCTGCCACAGGATCACCTCGCCCGGGCTTTCGTCGGTGCCGGCGATCGCGCTGCCCACCATCGCGCAGGAGGCCCCCGCCGCGATGGCCTTGGCGAAATCGCCGGAATACTTGATGCCGCCATCCGCGATCACCGGAATATCCCCCGCCGCCCGGGCCGAATCCATGATGGCGGTCAGTTGCGGCACGCCCACGCCCGCGACGATCCGCGTCGTGCAGATCGAGCCCGGCCCGATCCCCACCTTTACCGCATCAGCGCCCGCGTCGATCAGCGCCCGCGTCGCCTCGGCGGTGGCCACGTTGCCGGCCACGACCTGAACCGTGTTCGACAGCCGCTTGATCCGCTCCACCGCCTTCGAGACGCCTTCGCTGTGCCCGTGCGCCGTGTCGATCACCACCAGGTCCACCCCCGCGTCGATCAGCGCCTGGCTGCGCTCGAACCCCGCATCCCCCACGGTCGAGGCCGCGGCGACCCGCAGACGGCCCATCTCATCCTTGCAGGCATTGGGGTTCAGCACCGATTTCTCTGTGTCCTTCAGCGTCAGAAGCCCGGTCAGCTTGCCCTGCCCGTCCGTCACCAGGAGCTTCTCGATCCGCCGCGCCTTCATCAGGCTGATCGCCTCGGCGCGGTCCACAGGTTCGCGCAGCACGGCGAGGTTCTCGCTGGTCATCATCACCCGCACCGGCGTCTTGTCGTCGCTGGCAAATCGCATGTCGCGGTTTGTGACGATCCCCAGCACGCGGCCCGCCTCATCCACCACCGGAAAGCCGGTGATCGAATAGCGTTCCATCAGCGCCTTCGCGTCGGCCAGCGTCTGGTCGGGGCGCAGCGTGATCGGCTGATAGACCACGCCGGACTCGAAACGCTTCACCCGGCGCACCTCACGCGCCTGGGTCTCGGGGTCGAGATTGCGGTGGATCACCCCGATCCCGCCGGCCTGAGCCATGGCGATAGCCATGCGCGCCTCGGTCACCGTGTCCATCGCGCTGGACAGCAGCGGGATGTTCATGCGGATCGCCTTCGTCACCCAGGTCGAGGTATCCGCGTCCGACGGCAGGACACTGGATGCCGCCGGCACCAGAAGCACGTCGTCAAAGGTGAGAGCCTCACGAATCTCCATGGGTAAAGCCTCCGGGAGCAAGCATCGTTTGGCGGTTCCCCATTTCACGCCCCGCGCGCAGGTGCAAGGGCAAATCCACCCCGCGAGCACCCCTTGCAGCCACTGCACGCTCGTGCTGATTACACCCTGCTGGAGAAGAGGCCGAAATGCGCGTTGCCATCGTCGAAAATACCCGCATCACCCATCATGGCCAAGTCGGCGTGGCTTTGCACGAACGGGCCGCGCTGATCGACCTGTACAAGCCATGGTCGGGCGCCCCATTGCCTGCGTCCCCCGATGCCGATGCGCTGGTGGTCTTTGGCGGTGAACAGTCCGCACTGGACGACCACACCCATCCTTATCTTCCAGCACTCGCCGGCCTGATGGCGGCCTATACTGCGGCAGACAAGCCGGTGCTTGGCATCTGCCTTGGATCCCAGATCCTTGCCCGCGCCTACGGGGCCGAGAATCATCTGGGCACCGCACCGGAATTCGGCTGGGTCGATGTCACCCTGACCGAAGCCGGGCGCGCAGATCCTGTGCTTTCGGCAGTTCCCGACCGGTTCCCGATCTTCCAGTGGCACTCTGACACCTTCACCCTGCCCGAAGGCGCCATTCATCTGGCCCACAGTCCGACCGCAAGGCATCAGGCTTTTCGCATCGGTCGGGCCACCTATGGCACACAGTTCCACTTCGAGGCCTCGCGTCCCGTGGTGGCCGACTGGCTGCGCCGGTTCCCCGCCCAGGTCGAAGCCCTGGCGCCCGGTTGGGCCCTGCGCCATCCGGACGAGGCCGCCGCCCTTGGCGTCCAGGCCGATGCGCACGGCCTGGCCCTTGCCCGCGCCTGGGTGTCCCTCATCCGCTAGGCGGTCACGGGCTTCCCGTTTGGCAGACGGTTGCTGCGGATGGTCGCCCCGGTGGGCCAGCAGCTGACGAATGGCGGACAAGTCACGCCTCGGCAGCGTTCGTGATCGCTGCCAGCCTGCCCCCCGGCCAAAGCTTCCAGACCCACCACAGGATCAGCGGAATCGCCACCAGGCCGCCGCCGACCAGGCCGAACCCGACCCACTGCCAACCGCCCCCCTTCACCAGCATTGCCGTGGCCAACGCCGCAAGCGGAAAGGTGAAGGCGCCCCACAGGGGCGAGATGCCCGTTTCCCCCAACCAGCGCCATGACAAGACCAGAACCGCCGCAAAGGCAGCCGCAAGCGCGACAAAGCCTGCGGCGATGTCCGGCATCCCCATCAGTGCCGCGGTCGTGGCAAACAGTGCTGCCGGGGAAATGTGGATCGCCAGCAGCGGCCGCAGCACCGCCGGCGGCGTCACGCGCAGGAACTGCAGGCCGCTCATCACCCAGATCGCCACTGCCACGGGCAGCGTGCCCCAGAACAGCACGGCAGCCAGATCAGCCCAGCCAAGGGCAAGTGCCGGCGGGGCAGCGACTATGAACCCGACAAAGCTAAGGTTCCAGGTCGGGTTCACCTCGCGCCCTGGCGGGGGAAGCGACACGAGAAGCCGGATCAACAACAGCGCAAGCACAAGGTGCCCGGACAGTGCCGCGACCAGCAGTACCTTGGCGATCTGTGCCGCATGCGGCGCCAGCAGCGCGGCCGCCGCCATGCCCCCCATGGTCATGGCCGCCAGCCCCGCCCGTCCGGGCAGAACCCGCAGATCCTCGACCACGACGCCTGGCCGGCGCGCGACCTTGGCAAGCCACACCACCGTCGCAAAACCCCACAGCGCCACGGCGACCCCTGCCAGAAGATCGCCCGGCGCCTGATCCCATCCCAGCCGCCCCAATGCCATGCGCAGCGCGATGGCAAGGCCCAAGAGACCCAGCGCCGGCGGAAACAGTGCCGGCGGCGTCCTTGCGAACAGGGCCGGCTGGCGGGGCGGAAATTCTGGCGGCGGATAGCGTTTGGGGCGCGCGTCGAGACGGGGATCAGAGGGGGTCATTCGAAGGTCTCCTGCCCTCCTCATACTCATATCGCGCCCTTCGGCCAAGGCAATGGGGCGATCACGGCAGGCGGCGCTTCATAATACCGCAGCTGTCTCCCCAGGAGATGCCTTCCGGCCAAGACCAACGTCGGGGCAGGACGGCCGGAAGCGTTCCGTCGTCTCAGCCGCGCAGAACCGGGAACCAGTCCTCGCGCAGCCGCTGGCCAGGTCGCATACCGTGCCCGGGAAAGGGCGGCGAGGTCGGGCCGGGCCTTTCGACATAGCGTGCGTCCTCTCCCACCAGGCGCAGGGAAAACGCCCGCCGCCGGTTCGTCGTGATGTTGCCGCGCGCCCCGTGCAGGGTGCGGAAGTTGAAGGCCACGGCGTCGCCGGGCTCCATCTCCCATTCCACGATCTTCATTCCCTCGGCCTCGGGGTCCGGCACCGGCAGATAGTCATTCTCGCCCGGGTAGAAGTCGGTCTCGCTGACCCACCGCGTCGGCAGCACATCCTTTTCCCACAGATGAGAGCCCACCACGCAACGCAAGGCTGCATCCTTCACCGGGTCAAGCGGCGACCAGAAGCTGACGGTCTGCCTGCCCTCGACAAAGTAATACGGCCCGTCAGTGTGCCATGGCGTGGGCTTGGTCGTGCCGGGTTCCTTGACCAGAACGTGATCATGGAACAACTGCACCCTCTCCGACTGCATCAGCCGCGCCGCGACATCGGCCACGGCCGACTGCCGGATTACCGCGGCAAATTCCGGAATGCGCTGCCAGTTGCAGTAGTCGTCGAAGAAATACCCCGGTTCGCCCGGCTTCAGCGTCGCCATCTGCTGCGTCGGAGCAGCCATGTTCCGCGCAACGCCAGCACGCAGCATCTCTACCCAGTCGGCCCAGAGCCCCCTGACCAGAACGACCCCGTCGCGCTGGTAGGCCTCGACCATTTCATCCGTCACCGTGACCATCTCCCCCCCATGTCTGCGCGCACCCTGCCCGCCCTACCCGCGCCACGCAAGACCGGACAGGCCGCCCGCAAGATCGCCGATCGCCCGCTCTGTCCGGGGCCGATGGTACCGGCTCAGCGGTAAAGCAGCGACTTGCCGTTGGCGAACAGGTGAACCTTCCTGGGTTCGGCGGTCAGCTTCACCATCTGATAGCGCAGTTCTGACCGGATGCCCGGAAGCTTGGCCACCACCTGCGGCGCGTCGCCCTGCCGCTTGAAATAAAGCAACGTAACCTCGCCCAGGGCCTCGGTAATCTCGACTTCGCCGGTGAAGATCGCGTCGCCATCTGTCTCGTGGAAGTCCTCCGGCCGGACGCCGACCTTGACCCGCAAACCCATGTCAGCGGCCTGCGTCGGCACCGCCGATCTCGCCATGCCGCCGTTGTCGAGGCGGATCATCGTCTCGGCACCGGCTGCCACCACCTCGCCGGGCATAAGGTTCATCGAGGGACTGCCGATGAACTGGGCGACAAATTCGTTCTCGGGCTTTTCATACAGTTCCAGCGGCGTGCCTACCTGCGAAATCCCCCCGCCCGCCAGCACGACGATCCGGCTGGCAAGCGTCATCGCCTCTACCTGGTCGTGGGTGACGTAGATCATCGTCGAATTCGGCATTGCCTCCTTCAGCTGGGCAATCTCGATCCGGGTGGCCACCCGCAAGGCCGCGTCGAGGTTCGACAGGGGCTCGTCAAAAAGATAGACCTTCGGATCGCGCACGATCGACCGCCCGATTGCGACCCGCTGCCGCTGCCCACCCGACAGGGCCTTGGGCAGACGATCAAGATAGGGTGTCAGTTGCAGGATGCGCGCGGCCTTTTCCACCGCCGCGGCAATTTCCTGCGGCGATTTCTTCGCCAGTTTCAGCGCAAAGCTCATGTTGTCGCGCACCGTCATGTGCGGATACAGCGCATAGCTCTGGAACACCATGGCAATGCCGCGCTGCGCCGGCGGCACGTCGTTCATTCGCACCCCGTCAATGCTGAAATCGCCGCCGGTGATCCTCTCCAGCCCCGCGATCATGCGCAACAGCGTCGATTTCCCGCAGCCCGAGGGGCCGACGAAGACGATCAGCTCGCCCGTCTTGATGTCGAGGTTGATGTCCTTCAACACCTTGACCTCGCCGTAGGCCTTTTCGACGTTCTTCAAGACCAGTTCAGCCATAAGCCCCTCCCCTCAGGCCCGCTTGGCCAGACAGACGCCCCAGGGCCCCAGCGCCACGCGCCCGCCCGTCGCCGCCTGGCTGCCAAGTTCCGTTCCGACCGTTTCCCAGTTTCCCTCGGGCATCCTGACCTCGGCCAGCCTGTCACCCAGATTGACGGCGCAGAAGATCTCTTCCTCGCCCCGGCGCCGGAAGCTGACCACATCGCCCTGGGCCGCAATATCCTCCATCGTGCCCGTCCGCAGAACTGGATGCGCCCGACGAAAGGCCAGCACGGCGCGGTAATGCGACAGGATGGAGCCAGCATCGCCTTCCTGCGCAGCGACCGACAGGGGCAGATGCGGTGGCTTCACCGGTAGCCACGGCGTGGCGTCTGAAAACCCGCCGCTCGCATTGTCGGTCACCCAGACCATCGGTGTTCTTGCCCCGTCGCGGCCCTTGAACTCCGGCCAGAACTGGATGCCGTAGGGATCGCGCAACTCCTCGAGGCTCAGCTCGGCTTCGGGCAGGCCCAGCTCTTCCCCCTGATAAAGGCAGATCGAGCCGCGCAGGCACGCCAGAAGCGTGGCGTAGGACTTGGCTGCCGCTGCCGTCAGCCCCCAGCGGGTGATGTGGCGCACCGTGTCGTGATTGGAATAGGACCAGCACGGCCAGGCATCGGGCGCCGCCGCCCGCATCCGGGCGAAGGTCTCCTCCAGCAGGGCAGCCGTCAGCCGCTTGGGTTGCAGCATTTCGAACGGATAGCACATCTGCACCTTGTCGCCGCCCGAGGTGTATTCGGCCATGATCTCAAGCCCCCGCTGGGCATCGCCCACCTCGCCCACGGCGGCGGCGTTCCAGGGGTTCAGCACGGCGCGGAACTTCCTCAGGAAATCAAGGTTTTCCGGCTGGTTCTTGTCGAAAAGGTGCAGCTGGTGATTGTAGGGGTTCACGCCGGGCGCGATGCTGTCGTTGCGCAGCTCCTTCGGCAGGGGCGGGTTGTCGCGCAGATACTTGTCGTGAACATAGAAGTTGATCGTGTCCAGCCGGAAGCCATCGACCCCCCGCTTCAGCCAGAAGCGCGCCACGTCCAGAAGCGCTTCCTGAACCGGGGCGTGGTGAAAGTTCAGGTCAGGCTGCGAGGTCAGGAAGTTGTGCAGGTAATACTGCTCGCGCCGGCTGTCCCATTCCCAGGCGCTGCCGCCAAAGATTGACAGCCAGTTGTTGGGCGGCGTGCCATCGGGTTTAGGATCGGCCCAGACATACCAGTCTGCCTTCGGGTTGGTACGATCCTTGCGGCTTTCCCTGAACCAGGGGTGCTGGTCGCTGGTGTGGCTGAGCACCAGGTCGATCATCACCCGCAGGCCCAGGTCGTGGGCGCGCGCCACCAGCGCATCGAAGTCTGCCAGGGTGCCGAACATCGGATCGACGTCGCAATAGTCGCTGACGTCATAACCGAAGTCCTTCATCGGGCTGGTGAAGAACGGACTGATCCAGATCGCGTCGGCGCCGAGGCGCGCGACATGGTCGAGACGCCGGGTTATCCCGGCCAGATCCCCCACCCCGTCACCGTTCGAATCCTGAAAGCTGCGCGGATAGATCTGGTAGATCACCGCGCCACGCCACCATTCCGGGTCAGCCGCCAGCACCTTGCGTCCCTCGCGTTCCATAAGGCTCACTTCACCGACCCCGCCAACAGGCCGCGCACCAGATAGCGCTGCATCAGGAAGAAGACGAGAAGCGGCACCGCGATCGACACGAAGGCCGCGGTTGCCAGGATCTCCCAGTTGCCGCCGCGGGTGCCCATCAGTTCGACGATCTGCTTGGTCATGACCGTCGTCTCGCCGCTGGCATCCAGCAGGAACACCAGCGCCACCAGCAGGTCGTTCCAGGTCCAGAGGAACTGGAAGATCGCGAAAGACGCCAGCGCCGGGAAGGACAGAGGCAGCACGATCCTGGTGAAGATCTGGAAATCCGTCGCCCCATCGACCTTGGCATTCTCGATGATGTCGCGCGGCAGGCCGACCATGTAGTTCCTGAGCAGATAGATGGCCAGCGGCAGGCCGAACCCGGTATGGGCAAGCCAGACGCCCAGATAGCTTTTCCCGATGCCGACGTCGTTGTGCAGCTTCAACAGCGGGATCAGCGCCAGTTGCAGGGGCACCACAAGAAGGCCCACGATGGCCGCGATCAGCAGAGCCCTGCCAGGAAAATCCATCCAGGCCAGCGCATAGGCTGCAAAGGCTGCCACCAGGATCGGGATGATCGTTGCGGGAATTGTAACGGTTAGCGTGTTGAAGAAGGCCTTGGCCATCCCGTCCACGTTCTTCGGATCGAAAAGGATCGCTCGATAGTTGTCCAGCGTGAATTCGGGCGGGGTGGTGGCCGTGGTGAATACCCGCGGCAGACGCTGGTCGCCGAAATCGGTGGCCGAGCTCAGGACGAAATCGCCGTTCTCCTGCACGGTGAGTCTTTGCCCGTCGCCGAGATCCACGGTCTGGCCCGGTGCATAGGCCTGGGGCTCGCGGCTGTTGGTGCCCCAGGCGCTGACCGTCACACCATGTCGGCCGAACAGGTTGCCCGAGATGGTGAATTGGCCGTCCGCCTCGACGACATCTCCCTCGATGCGGATCGCCGGGTTCTGCCGTTCCTGGGTGGCCAGAGATGACCACCAGCCGGACGTTGCGATCTGGTCGGCCGTTCGGAACGACGACACGAAAAGGCCCACTGTCGGGAACAGCCACAGCGCCACCAGAAGCGCCATCGAGATTTGCACCGCCCAGGTCAGCCCGGATTTCTTGCCGACAATGTTATCCATGATTTGTTCCCCTCCGGTCGCGGGCCATCAGCGCATCTCCTTGCGGGCGTTGTAGACGTTCCACACAAGGATCGGCGTCACCAGAAGCATGATGACCATCGCGGCAGCCGAGCCCACGCCCCAGTCGTTCGCCCGGAACAGCTTGTCGTACATGTAGTTTGCCAGAACCTGCGTCTGCCATTGGCCGTTGGTCATCGCATAGACGATGTCGAAGACCTTCAGCACGACGATGGTGATCGTGGTCCAGACCACGACGATGGTGCCCATGATCTGCGGCACCTTGATCTGGAAGAAGATCTGGAACGGGTTCGCCCCATCGACGATGGCGGCCTCGATCGTGTCCTCCGGTACACCGCGCAGAGCGGCCGACAGGATTACCATGGCAAAGCCAGTCTGGATCCAGACCAGCACCGCCATCAGGAAGAAGTTGTTCCAGAACGGCATGGTCAGCCAGGTCTGGGGCTGGCCATAGGGCAGGTCGGCCATCGCGATCCCGATGATGCCGCGCAGCGATTCATAGGCAAGCCACAGCGCCACCAGCGCACCAAGCGCCGCAGCGACGGTTCTTCCGGTGGACACCGGACCGCTGCGCCGCACCACAGGTCTTGCCAGAACCCAGGCGATCCAGACCACGGCCAGCGCGAAACCTGCCACCAGAAGCACGGGCACCGCCTTGAGAAAGACGAAGGACCAGATGCTGCCTTCCTCGAAGGCCAGCCAGACCGCATTCATCACCCCGATCTGATCCTGCCCCTCGGGCCGGGTGTCATACACCAGCTTCCAGATCACAGCGGCGCCGACGAAGGAAATGGCCATCGGCATGAAGATCAGCGACTTGGCGATGTTGCCCCACCTGATCCGGTCCGAAAGCTGCGCCGCCAGAAGCCCGAAGGCGGTCGAGGCCGCAGGCACCACGATCAGCCAGAGCATGTTGTTCTGCAGGGCTTCCCAGAACTTGGGCTCGGCGCCCATCTTCGCATAGTTGTCCAGCCCCACGAAATCGTATCCGCCCCCGGTCACGCGCTGGGTCAGCGAAAGGTGCAGCGTGGCAAAGACCGGATAGGCCAAATACAGACCAAGCGCGATCAGTGCAGGTGCCAGGAACAGCCAGGGCCGGATCATGTTGGCCCGGTTGATGTTGCGCCCCGCCTGCGGACCCCGCGCCGGGAACAGCACCTTGTCGAGGAAGAGGTTCGAGAAATAGTAGTAGGCCACGCAGCCGCCGACGCCGACGACGATCGTGATCAGGCCCTGAAGCGCCGGATGCATTCCGATGATCCTCCCCCGAAACGTTTCCCCGATGCGACCGGCTGGCCCGGCTCTGCTGATGAGGCCGCCCTTCAGCAGGCCCGGACGGTAACCCGGGCGCTCCTGTGGAACGCCCGGGGACACTCATACTGCCGGCATGCGCACGCTTACTTTAGCCCGTCCCAGGCAGCCTGGATCGCGTCGGCCACTGCCTGGGCCGACTTGCCGCCGGCAAAATCCACCATCCCGGTCCAGAATGCGCCGGCGCCCACGCCGCCCGGCATAAGGTCCGACCCATCAAAGCGGAAGGTGTCGGCGCCCAGCAGGATCTCGCCCATCTTCTTCAGTGTCGCGTCGCCGTAGAGATCGACATTTACGCCTTTGTACGGGGTCAGGAAGCCCGACTTGGCCATCCAGACCTCGTGCGCGATCGGGGTCTTCAGCCATTCGATGAAGAGGCGCGCCTCGGGGCTGTCCTTGGTGATGCCGAACAGCGTGCCCGCGCCCAGCACCGGCTTGCCGAGATCCTTTTCGGCATAGGCCGGGAAGTAGAAGAAATCGGCATCCACACCCATCTTCACGCCTTCAGGGAAGAACGAGGGGATGAAGCTGGCCTGACGGTGCATCATGCACTGCGGCGGCGAAGTAAACAGGCCCTTCGGGCTGTCGCGGAAATCGGTGGTGGCAACCGCACCCTTGCCGCCGGCAACTCGGCCATCTTCGATGAACCAGCCGAATTCCTCGATCGCGGCCACGACCTTCGGGTCGTTGAATTTCAGGTCGTTCCTGACCCAGGCATCATAATCGGCCGGGGTCTGGGTGCGCAGCATCAGGTCTTCCACCCAGTCGGTCGCCGGCCAGCCGGTCGCCCCGCCCGAACCCAGACCGATGCACCACGGCGTTACGCCATCGGCCACCATCTGGTCGGTCAGCGCCTTTAGTTCCTCCATGGTCTGCGGCACTTCATAGCCGGCATCCTCGAAGTTCTCGGGGTTGTACCAGACCAGCGACTTCACATCGACCTTATAGAAGAAACCGAACAGCGCGGGGTTTCCGTCGGGGCCGGGGAAACTGGCCAGATCTACCCAGGACTGGCCGGCGGCATAGTTGTCACGCAGCCATGCGGCATCGGCGTCGGTCAGGGGTGCCACGAAACCCAGTTTTGCAAGGTCCGCGGTCAGGCCCGGCTGCGGGAAGACCGAGATGTTGGCCGATGATCCCGCCTCGGCGTCGATCCGCACCTGCTGTTCGAAGCTGTCCGAGCCGACATACTTGACGTCGACGCCGGTGGCGGCCTCGAAATAGGCCAGCATGGATTCCACCAGTTCCTGGTCGGGGCCCAGCCAAGGGCCGGCAATCGTCAGCTCCTTGCCGTCGTGGCCGCCGTTCGCGGCCTTGAATTCCTCGTAGGATGCCCAGTTGAACGCACCCTCGCCCACCGGGAACGCAAGGTCCTGCGCAAGCGCGCCGCTGCCAACCAGCGCCAGCGCGGCGACGCTGACGTAAAGTCCGGATTTCATCTGTAGTCCTCCCGATTCCCCCGCCCTATTGGCGGGGCGCTGTGCCAAGGGCGGCAGAATCGCTTCAAACCGCTTTGGATAGCCAACCCTCGCCGATCCTGCCTTGCAAGTCAATCCAAAGCGCCTTCAAACAACGCAAACTGCCTGTTGTGTGCGCCGAATCCGAACCGTAAACATCAAAGGCCCATGGCGATACCTTTTGACGCTTGCTGCTCAAGCCGTCTATCTTCCGGGCAGTTGAAACCGTTTTGAGCCAGCGAACCGATGAATCTTAAGGAACTCGCCACCAAGCTGGGACTGTCGCCCACAACGGTGTCGCGCGCGCTGAACGGATACCCCGAGGTCAACGAGGCCACACGCGCGCGCGTCATCGCTGCCGCAAAACGGCACAATTACCACCCGAACACCCGGGCGATCCGCCTGGCCACCGGCCGCGCCATGGCCGTGGGTCATGTCATCCCCATCGCCACGCGACACGAGATCGTGAACCCGGTCTTCGCCGATTTCATCGCCGGGGCGGGCGAGATCTACAGCCGCAACGACTATGACATGATCCTGTCTGTCGTCGCCGACGAAGATGAGGAGGCCACCTACCGCAGCCTGAAATCCAAGGGCAATGTGGATGGCGTCATCATCCACGCCCCAAGGCTGAACGATGCCCGCATCCCGTTGCTGCGCGAGATCGGTCTGCCCTTCGTGGTTCATGGTCGTTCGACCGGGGCGGCCGAACCCTACAACTGGGTTGACGTGAACAACCGCCGTGCCTTTCAGCGTGCGACCGAATTCCTGCTTGACCTCGGCCATGTCCGCATCGGTCTGGTCAACGGGTTGGAGTTCATGGATTTTGCCATCCGCCGTCGCACCGGATATCTGGATGCGCTGGCCGCGCGCGGCATTGGACCGGACCCGTCGCTGATGTTCTCCGGGGAGATGACCGAATTCTCCGGCTACCGTGCCTCGCAGGCCATGCTTGCCCTGCCCCGTCCGCCAACGGCGATACTCTGTTCCTCGATGATTTCGGGCATGGGTGCCCGCCGGGCCGTCGAAGGTGCCGGGCTAGTGATTGGCCGCGACATCTCGATCATCATTCATGACGACGACCTTTCCTACATGAAGAACGGCGAGGATGTGCCGATCTTTACCGCCACGCGATCCTCGGTGCGCGAGGCCGGTCGGCTAGCCGCCGAGATGCTGCTTCACGTCATCGCCCATCCCGACGCCGGCCCGCAACAACGCCTGCTCGAGGCCGAGCTGATCATCGGCCAGTCCACCGGCCCTGCCCCGAAGGCCTGACATGCTGACACGTTTCGACTTTCCCGTGGGCTTCGTGTTCGGGGCCGCCACCGCTGCCTACCAGATCGAGGGCTCTGCCTTCGGCGGCTGCGGCCCCTGCCACTGGGACAGCTTCGCCTCCACCCCCGGCAATGTCGTGCGCGCCGAGGACGGCAGCCGCGCCTGTGACCATTATCACCGCTGGGAGGAGGACCTGGACCTGCTGAAGGCCGCAAACCTGGACGGCTACCGCTTTTCGACCTCGTGGGCACGGGTCATGCCGGATGGGGTGAACGTAAACCCGGAAGGCCTTGATTTCTATGATCGTCTGGTCGACGGCATGCTGGCCAGGGGCCTGAAACCGTTTCAGACCCTATACCACTGGGAAATGCCCTCGGCACTTGCCGATCTGGGCGGATGGACCAACCGCGACACCTGCCACCGCTTCGCGGATTTTTCAGAAGCCATCACCCGCCGGCTGGGCGACCGCGTGTCCGCCATCGCCACGATCAACGAGCCCTGGTGCGTCGCGTGGCTTTCGCATTTCATGGGCGTCCATGCGCCGGGCCTGCGCGATATCCGTGCCACCGCCCGCGCGATGCACCACATCCTTCTGGCCCATGGCCTGGCCCTTGAACGTCTGCGCTGCATGGGCCAGCCGAACCTTGGCATCGTGCTGAACTTCGACCATGCGACCCCGGCGACAGACAGCCCGGAAGACCAAGCCGCATCAGACCTTTGGGATGCGATCTTCAACCGATGGTTCATCGAAGGCATCACCCGCCGGACCTATCCCGCCAATGTGCTGAAGGGACTTGGCCCGCACATGCCCGAAAACTGGCAGGACGACATGGCCTTGATTGGACAGCCCCTCGACTGGCTGGGGGTGAACTATTACACCCGCCACCTGCACGCCCATGCCCCCGGCACTCCGTGGCCCAGCCTGCGCGACGTTCCCGGAGAACTGCCCCGCACGCAGATGGGCTGGGAGATCTATCCTGAGGGCCTGCACCATTTTCTGATCCGGCTGGCGCGCGACCATGTGGGCGACCTGCCGATCTATGTCACCGAAAACGGTATGGCAAACGCCGATGTGGTTGAAGATGGCCAGGTAAACGACGACGTACGCGAGAGTTTCCTTTTCACCCACCTTGCTGCGACAAAGCAGGCGATTGCCGACGGGGCCAATGTCAGGGGCTTCTTCTACTGGTCGCTTCTTGACAACTACGAATGGGCCGAGGGCTACGAAAAGCGCTTCGGCCTGGTCCATGTCGATTTCGACACACTGGCGCGCACGCCGAAATCCTCCTATCACGCCCTCGCCCGCGCCCTGGCGCGCAACGACTGAGGCCAAGCAATGACGCTTTCCCTTCTTGCCGACATCGGCGGCACCAACACGCGAGTTGCCCTGGCCGAGGGGACAGAGGTCCGTATCGACTCGATACGACGTTTCCCGAATGGCGACTATCAGGCGCGCGGTCAGGACATTGCTCACGTCTTGCGCGACTATCTGGATCAGACAGGCGCTCAGGTCTCTGGTGTCTGCGTCGCGGCGGCAGGGCCGGTGCAGGATGGTATCGCCACGATGACGAACCTCGACTGGGTGATCGACGGAGCCAAGCTTACCGCCGCGACTGGTGCGGGCAAGGTCGCCATCCTGAACGATCTGCAGGCCCAGGGTCAGGCGCTGGGTCATATCCGGGCAGAAAACCTTCGTCGGGTGGTGGATGGTCCGGTCAAGCGGGCGGCCCCGATGCTGGTCGTGGGGCTTGGCACCGGAGTGAATGCGGCGCCCGTTCATCCCGGGCCACAGGGTCGGGTGGTTCCGCCTTCGGAATGCGGCCATGTCAACATGCCGGTGCGCACGGAAGAGGATTTCCAGCTGGCCCGCTTCATCGAGGCGAAGCTGCGCGCTGCGGGCGAGCCCCCCCATGCCGGGGTCGAAGAGGTGCTGGCGGGACGGGGCCTTGCCAACCTGCACGCCTTCGCGGCCCATGCCGCAGGCCATCCTGCAAGCCTGACTTCGGCCGAGGTGCTGAAGGCCGCCGAGGAAGGCGATACGATCGCCATCCACGCCGCGCGGCTTTACGTTCATATTCTGGCCCAGATGTTGGCAGACCTCGCGCTGATCCACCTGCCCTACGGCGGCATCTACCTGATCGGCGGAATGTCCCGCGCGATGACGCCGCACATGGCAAGCTTCGGCCTTGGCGCCCAGTTCCGCGAACCGCGCCGGGTGGATCTTCTGGAACAGGACTTCTCGATCACCGTGGTCGAGGACGACTATGCCGCCCTGACCGGCTGCGCGGCCTATCTGCACGCGATCGGATGACAGCCGCAAGGCGGCACGTCGTGCCGGTCCGCCGGTCAGTCGCACCAGATCGGGTTGGACCAGGCGCGCCTGCCGGCCGCATCTATGACGGCCACGCGCACCCAGGGCGACTTGTTCAGCCGCGCCAGCGGAACACGCGCATGGGTCATGGAATGACCATGCACCGCCTTGGCCCCGGTGCCGTGTCCCATCGCCACGACCGAGACGGCAGCCGAACATTCCACCACCACATGGTCGCCATCCAGATACACGTCGCGCAGTTCCGGCCCCTGGCTTGAATAGAAGGCCCCGGCCTTCAGCGCCGCAAGCAGCGCCTCGGGCGTATTCTCCTCGGCCTTGACCATCACCCAGCCGCCGAAATGGTCGGGTTCAGAGAAATGCGCATCGTCGGTAGCGATCAGGGTCAGCCGACGGCCCTCGGTCAGCAGCAGGTCGGCAATCGCCGCGCCGTCGGGACGATCGCAGCCCGTGGCGCAACCGTGGTTGTAGATCTCCACGGCATGAGCGGCGGAGATGCTGCGGGCATCCTCGAGCGTCAGCCCCGACCACTGGGGATGAGCAATGGCCACGAAAGCCCCAGCCGCCACCGCGCGCGCCGCGATCTCGGGGCCTGTCTCCTGCCCCGGCTTCGGCTGAAAGGTCGGGCTGTCGGATGGCGCGAAGTCTGCCGGCAGTCCGACGGCAAGGATATGCCAGATCTCTCCATTCTTCATCGCCCCGGAATGCAGCTCGGCGCCCAGGATCGTGGTGAACCCCTTGGTCCGGAAGGGCACGGTATCGACAATCGGATAGCCGTAACTGCCGATGAAATGGTCGGTCAGGGCAAGAAAGTCATACCCTTCGGCACGGTAGCGGCGGCAGACCTCTTCGGGGTCCAACACGCCATCAGAGCGCGTGGAATGCGTATGCAGGTTGCCGCGCCAGAAACGGCCGGGCGCAGAAAAGGCAAGCGGGCGGGTCATCGGATGCGTCCTTTCAACGGATGGTGCTGACCGGTGCAGGTTTTCGTCCCCGGGGATCGGCACAAGATTCGGCAAGACCTTGCCCGCGCGCCTGCGCGGCTGCAAGTGGCCCTCGCACCCGGCCCGACCACATGCTAAGGTACCCGATCAGTATTGCATGGGATCCCCGCATGTCGCTTGATCGATCGGCGCGCGAGACGGACGCCGCGCTTGAGTTGTTGGCAGCCGGTCTGCGCGATGCGCAGATCGAAGGATCCATCGCCGTCCGGATTTCGAAAGCGGCTGCATTCCTGAAGGCCCTCAGTCATGAAGGCCGGCTGATGATCCTCTGCCACCTCGCGTCAGGCGAAAGGTCGGTGACCGAACTGGAACAACTTCTGGGCGCACGACAGGCCGCGGTCAGCCAGCAGCTGGCGCGTCTGCGGCTGGAAGGTCTTGTCACCACCCGGCGCGACGGAAAGACGATCTACTATTCGATCCAGGATCCGAAGGTTCTGGCCCAGATCCGGCTGCTTCGGAACCTGTTCTCTGCCGAGGACTGATCCGCCTCAGCCCCGCCCAAGATAGGGCATGTCGCGCGCCATGATCGTGACGAAAGGTGTGTTCACCTCCAGCGGCAGGCTGGCCATGTGCAGCACCATCCGGGCCACATGTTCGACATCCATCACCGGCTCGGCCCGGATGCTGCCATCTGCCTGGGGCACGCCCTTTGCAAACCGTGCGGCCATGTCGGTCAGCGCATTGCCGATGTCGATCTGGGCGCAGGCGATGTCGAATGCCCGACCGTCCAGCGCCAGTGTCCGCGTCAGCCCCGTGACCGCGTGTTTGGACATGGTGTATGGCGCCGAGCCGGGGCGCGGCACATGGGCCGAGATCGAGCCGTTGTTGA
Organism: Tabrizicola sp. YIM 78059; assembly: GCF_004959785.1. Lineage (NCBI taxonomy): Bacteria > Pseudomonadati > Pseudomonadota > Alphaproteobacteria > Rhodobacterales > Paracoccaceae > Tabrizicola > Tabrizicola sp. YIM 78059. Next base: position 376,568 of record NZ_SJZH01000001.1, on the reverse strand, counting down.
TGATCCGCCCGCCGCAGGGTGACTGGCGTCGCATCAGGCCGAAGGCCGCTCGTGCGCAAAGAAACATGCCGGTGATGTTCGTGCGGCACACGTCCAGCCAGCGTTCGACCGGAATCTCGTCGATCGGCGCCGCGGCGGCCGAGATCCCGGCGTTGTTGAACAGGACATCTAGCCGCGAAAGCCGGGCAAAGGCGGCCTCGACCTGCCCGGGGTCGCCGACATCGCAAGCGATGATGCGCGCTGCAGGGTGACCCTCAGCGGTTTCGGCCAGCGTCTCGGTCCGCCGACCCAGCAACACGACCTCCCAGCCTTCTGCAAGAAACAGTCGTGCCGTCGCGCGGCCGATGCCAGCGCCGGCACCGGTGATCAGGATGATGCGTCGGGTCATGGGGCCTCTTCCAGAAAGTGATACTTGAGCAGCCACAGGCTGATAACGGACACGACAACGCCGGGAAGGCCCACCCGTGCGGCGATTTCCGCCAGGGTGGCGCCATCCGGGCCCGCCTCTGCAAAGCCGTCGAGAACCGCCTGCACCCTTTCCGGTCGCTCGATGATGCGCCCGCCTTGCGCATAGCGCCGAAGCGCGAAGGTTGCTCCGACATCCGGACGATCGCCATACGCCACCGCACGCAGGCGGCGGGTCCGGGGATCGGGGTGCGGGGTGCTCGGATAAGCCGCGAACATCACCTCGGGCGCGGGACCGACCGGAATCCGGGCAGGATCCATCGCAGCGACGGGACGTCCGCCCCTTGCCCTGGCATGGGCCAGCATGGCGGCCTGTTCGGCCCACAGCGCCTGGATCTGCGGAATGACCGCCTGCCAGTCGTATAGTCTTCTGGCCCTGGCCTGACCGGCTGCCCCCATCTTCAGACGCAGATCCCTGTCGGTGCCCAGCACCACCAGCGCCCGGGCAAGCGCGGTCACGTTGACCCGGGTCAGGGCGGCAATCTGGCCGACATATTGCAGATAGCTGTCGGTGCCACCCAGATGCCGCAGCGAAAGATGCGTCGCCGTGGCAGGTGCAGGCATCTCGACAGGCACACGGATGCCGGCATCCGTGCTTACGGTATCCTTCATCCCGTCCCAGTCCGACACGATGACCGGCAGGCCGGCGGCCATCGCCTCGACCGGGGCAAGGCCGAAGGTTTCCTGCACATTGTCGATCGGGAACACGAACATGTCGGCGCAGGACAACGTTGCCAGTCGCTCTTCCGTGCTGGTGCCGTCCAGCAGGTGATACCCCACCGATGGCATGAGCCGCGCCGCCGCCTCGGCAAAGGCTGGTCGCCAGGTCTCGTTACGGAAATACCCGCAGAGAACAAGGTGCAGTCGGCCACCCCGGGCCGCGATGTCGCGGGTTGCCATTTCCATCGCCAGAAACAGCGGCAGGGGATCGAACTTTTCGTCAGGCGTCAGCCGCGCGATCGTGGCGACGACCACATCCTGCGGACCGATTCCCAGGCGGTCGCGCAGAGCCCTTCCTCTGCCTTCGTCCCTGCGGAAATCGTCGCAGTTCACGCCCAGCGGGATCACCGGCAACAGGGGCCGTGCGGGCATGACGGCCCCGGGGAAGCGATCGGCCAGATGCGCCTCGGCCAGCTCCATCAGTGTCCGCATCGACTGCTGAACCGCGTTCGAGGTGCAGATCAGGGCATCCCATGGCATCTGCGGCGCCGATCGCAGATCGAAGACCAGGTTCATCACGGTTGCCGTGGCCGTCGTATGGGTGATTCCGCAAAGGGCCCAGGCTGCCGTGCCGTAAGGGGCGCGCCGCCAGAACTCGACAGTTGGCGGGGGCGAGGGGTAAAAGACCAGATCGACCGGGGCGAGCTGTCTTGGCTGGTGCAAGGGAACGGCGCGCAAGGGCCGGGTGACGCGGCATTCGGCCGCCATTGCGGCAAAGGCGGCATGATCCGCAGCACGGTGGGCAAGGCTTACGAACTCGTCCACCGCGCCATGGGCAAAGAAGCCGCGCAGAAAACCTTCGCCCGCAACGCGGCGGCCGTTGATGCCCCTTGCCTTCGGGTCAAATCCATCGGCAGAGAACCAGATCGCGGCATTGGCCGAAGGCGTGGGGGCGGGCATCAGCGGCGCTTCCTATGTGGCCGCGGGTCGCCACGCCTTTCCCGGCTGGGGCGGGATGGCTGGCAGTCAATCCAGGCGCGGCTCAGCTCTATAGCCCGGATCCAGGGACTGGGCAGATGGGTCATGTCCACATGGGTAAGGGCTGACCGGTCGCGGGTAAAGCAGGATCAGACGGCGCGGCGCAGGCGCTTTCCGGCAAAGGCAAGGCCGAACATCGTAATCAGGATCAGGATGATGGTGGGTGCCGGGGCGGCATCGAGGTAAAAGCTGATCCAGACTCCCGCCAGCATCGCGGCAAGGCAGGCAAGTGTGGCGGCCGCCAGCATCCTGCCGAAGCTGCGGGCAAGCAGGAAGCCGATGGCCCCCGGGGCAATCAGCAGGCCGATGGCAAGGATCAGCCCGACCGAGGACAGCGTCGCCACGATGGTCAGGGACAGCGCCGCCAGAAGGCCGTAATGCAGCGCCCGCACAGGCAGACCGCTGACCTGCGCCTGCGCCGGATCGAAAGCGTGCAGCATCAGATCGCGCCATGAAAGCAGCAGCATCAGCGTGACCGGCGCAGAGATCAGCCCGGCGGTGATCAGATCCTCGCGCCCGATGCCCAGCATGTTGCCGAACAGGATGTGATCCAGGTGCAGCTCGCCGGGAAAGGCGGTGTTCAGCACGATCCCCAGGGCGAACATGGACGAGAACACCACCCCCATCACCGTGTCGCGCTTCACCCGGCTGTTATCGGCCAGAAACCCGGTCAGCAGTGCCGAGCCGAGACCGGCGACAAAGGCCCCCGCCAGCAGTGGCAGGCCGGCCAGATGGGCCAGCACGATCCCGGGCAGCACGGCATGGCTGACCGCATCGCCCATCAGCGCCCAACCCTTCAGGACCAGAAAGCACGACAGAAGCGCGCAGGGCGGGGCGACGATCAGCGCAATCCAGAAAGCATTCTGCATGAAAGGGAACTGGAATGGCTGAAGGAAGGCCTCGATCATGCCGCCCTCCCCCGCGCGCGGGCGGCCAGCAGCCCGTGTTTCGGTGCAAGTACGAAAGCCAGGCCGAAAAGCGCAGCCTGCAACAGCACGATCACGCCCCCGGTGGCCCCGTCGAGGAAATAGCTGGCGTAGGCCCCGGCAAAGCCGGTGGCGGCGCCGATTCCGGCGGAGAATGCCAGCAGGCGCGGAAAGCGGTCAGTCAGAAGATAGGCGGTGGCACCAGGCGTCACGACCATGGCGACGACCAGGAAAGCCCCCACCGTCTGCATCGCGGCCACGGTCGCTGCGGAAAGCAGGGTGAAGAACACCACCTTCAGAAGGCCCGGGCGCAAGCCGATGGTGCGGGCATGGGCCTCGTCGAAGAAGGTGACCATCAGATCCTTCCACAGGACCAGAAGGACGGCGGCCGAGACTCCCCCGATCAGCACCAGCTGCACCGTATCCGCCGGCGAGATCGAAAGGATGTTGCCCATCACGATGGTCTGAACCGAGACCGATGTCGGAAAGACAGAGATCAGGAACAGGCCAAGCCCGAAGAAGCCGGTGAAGATCAGCCCGATCACCGTATCGGTCTTCAAGCCCGAACGGGAGGACAGGAACAGCATCGCGCCGGCTGCCAGTCCGCCCGAAAGGAAGGCGCCAAGGGCAAATGGCAGGCCCAGGATGTAGGCCCCCGCAACGCCCGGCACGACCGAATGGGAAAGGGCGTCGCCAATCAGGGACCAGCCCTTCAGCATCAGATAGGCGGATAGAAAGCCGCAGACCCCGCCGACCAGGGCCGCCACCCACATCGCATTGGTCATGTAGCCGTAGGCAAAGGGTTCAAGCATCGTCAGACCCTTCCGTTCGGACGAATGGCGCGTGCCACCCCTTCCCGGATCGCAAGGTAGCAGAAACGCCGGCCCGGCACTGGAGCAACGGGCCTGGCGTGTGTGCATCCCCTCTCCCTTCCACGGCGTGGGGGGCAAAGGCGCAATGCGGCCTTCATGCACCCGCCTTCCGGCCATACTGGACGAAGGGGCGTTCGTCATCGGTCAGGATGCTGACCTCGCGAGCATCGTCGTCCTCGTGCAGGTCGGTCCCGCCCAGCGTATAGCGCCGCAGGACGCCGCCGAACGCCCTTTCAAGGTTCTCGCGCGTGAAAACGCTTTCGGTCGGGCCATGGGCAAGCACCGTACCCTTGACCAGGATCGTCCGGTCGCAGAAATCCGGCACCGAGCCCAGATTGTGGGTCGAGACCAGCATGACATGCCCCTCGTCCCGCAGGTCGCGCAGCAGGGCGACGATCTGGCTTTCGGTGGTGACATCAACGCCGGTGAAAGGTTCGTCCAGCAGGATGATCCGGCTTTCCTGCGCCAGCGCACGGGCAAGGAAGACCCGCTTCCTCTGCCCGCCCGACAGCTCTCCGATCTGGCGATGGCGCAGGTCGGAAAGGCCGACGCGCGCCAGCGCCTCGTCCACCTTTGCCCTGTCGGTCGCCGAGGGGCGGCGCAGCAGGCCCATGTGCCCGTAACGGCCCATCATCACCACATCCTCGACCAGCACCGGGAAGGACCAGTCCACCTCTTCTGCCTGTGGCACATAGGCGACCAGATTCTGCCGCAACGCCCGCGCGACCGGCAGTCCCATCAGCCGGATGCGCCCGCGCGACAGGGGCACAAAGCCCATTATCGCCTTGAACAGCGTCGATTTTCCGGCCCCGTTCACCCCGACCAGCGCGGCAATCGACCCCTGCGGAACGGAAAAGCTGGCATCAGTCAGTGCGGTCACACCATTGCGGTAGGCTACCGTCACCCGTTCGGCGAGGATCCCCTCTGTCGTCGTTTCTGCCATCACATCGCGCATCGGTGCCTCATTCCGCCGCTGTCAGCCCCCGGACGATGGTTTCGGTGGTAACCCGCAGAAGATCCAGGTAGGTCGGGACCGGACCATCTGCGGCCGAAAGGCTGTCCACATGAAGAACGCCACCGAAAGCTGCGCCGGTCTCGCGTGCAACCTGTTCGGCGGGTGCGGGAGAGATGGTGCTTTCGCAGAATACGGCAGGAATGGCATGCTTGCGCACCCCGTCGATCACCGCCTGCACCTGGCGCGGCGTGCCCTGCTGGTCGGCGTTGATCGGCCAGAGGTAAAGCTCCTTCAGCCCCAGATCGCGGGCGAGATAGCTGAAGGCGCCCTCGCAGGTGACAAGCCAGCGGCGGTCTTCCGGCAGGGCGACGATCTGTGCCCTGAGCGGCTCGAGCACGTCGCGCAGCCGGGCCTTGTAGGCCCGGGCATTTGCGGCATAGGTGCTCGCATTGGCAGGATCGACGGCGGACAGGGCTTTCTCGATGTTGTCCACATAGATCAGCGCGTTATCCACGCTCATCCAGGCATGGGGGTTCGCGCGGCCCTCGTGGTCGCCAGCAGATATCGGGATCTGCGTGATCCCGTCGCTCAGCGTGGCCGACGGCACCTCGCCCAGGTTTTTCAGGAACTGCTCGAACCAGCGTTCCAACCCCAGCCCGTTCCACAAGACCAGATCGGCGTCCGAGGCCCCCACGATGTCGCGCGGGGTGGGTTCATATCCGTGGATTTCGGCCCCGGGCTTGGTGATCGAGACGACCTCGACAGCCTCACCCGCGACGTTGCGTGCCATGTCGGCGATGACGGTGAAGGTGGTGACGACCTTCAGGCGGTCCTCGGCCCTGGCCGGCAGGGCGGCAAGGGCCAGGGCGGCGATCAGGGCAAGACGGGGCCAGGACATCGGGTTCCTCTTGCAATACTAGACTGTAAATGAGAAGCATTTGCAAGAAGGCAAGGCAAGGCACGTCGTCTGGCAGGGCCCCGTCATTCCGATAACACCATTCCGAATTCGGCGGGACGTGCGGTGCGTCCTGAAATGTCTCGCGCACAGAGACCGCCAAGGGCGCCGGGCCGTCTGGCGGCGTTGGTCGCTGCGCCAAGGCGGATGGGTCTGTGGCAAGGCCTGGCGGGCAAGGGACAACGTCGCCTCTGCGTTGCGGCGCGCACGAAACGCAAGCGCCAAGCGCGACATGCCGGCGAACCGGCGCGGCAATCCAACCTGCGCCCACCGGATCGCCAGCTGGATGCTGCCTAGCCCAGGATCGCCTTCACGTAATTCTCTGTCTCGGCGTAAGGCGGAATGCCATCGTGGCGTTCCACCGCCCCGGGGCCCGCATTGTATGCCGCCAGAGCCAGGCGCCAGCTGCCGAAGCGGTCATACATCATCCGCAGATAGCGCGCGCCGCCTTCAAGATTCTGGTGCGGATCATCAATATCGACACCCAGTTTCTGTGCCGTGCCCGGCATCAGCTGCGCAAGACCGGTCGCCCCCTTGTGGCTTACTGCCGACGGGTTCCAGCCCGATTCCTGCTGGACAAGCCTCAGGAACAGATCCTCGGGCACGCCATGCTTGCGCGCGGCGGCCTTTGCGACCTCCAGATACTTGCCCTTGTAGCTGCCGCGGAATTTCGGCACCGCCTCTCCGGCGGCCACGGCGTCGCCCTTCTTATAGTTCGGCGTCAGCCTGACCGACCCGCTATATTGTTTCGAAAGCCTCTCGTCGATCAGCCTGGCCTGCGATTCGAAGATCGCGCTTCGCGACTTGGTCGAGCTGGTAAGCTTCAGACCCTCGGCCTTTGCGGCAAAGAGTTCCCCCCCAAGGGCGCCGATTGCTGCGATCATGACCAATGATGTTCCGAAACCCTTCACGAGCCCGTTCCCGTCAAGTTGCAGACCTGCGGACTATAGCGAATTGTCCAGACTTTTCCAGCCGCGAATCCGCCCGGGTGGCCGAAGATGCGGATGCCTGGTGCCACCCGCATCGCAAACGGACCGACGCAAGCCGAGTTGCAGCCGCCTCTGGCGTCGGTATAAGTTCGTTAACCAGGCTGCGGCGACACTGACCGTGGCAAGCCGGATCAGGGAGAATCGCATGGCGGGGTCGGTCAACAAGGTCATACTCATCGGCAACCTCGGCCGCGACCCCGAGGTGCGCAGCTTCCAGAACGGCGGCAAGGTGGTCAACCTGCGCATCGCAACATCGGAAACTTGGCGCGACCGCAACACGGGCGAGCGTAAGGAACGTACCGAATGGCATTCGGTCGCGATCTACAACGAGGCGCTGGGAAAGATCGCCGAACAGTATCTGCGCAAGGGCAGCACCGTCTATATCGAGGGTCAGCTTGAAACTCGGAAATGGCAGGACCAGTCCGGCCAGGACAGATATACGACCGAAATCGTTCTGCGCCCGTATTCCGGGAACCTTACGCTGTTGGGCGGCCGTGGCGAAGGGGGTGGCTCTGGCGGCGGATACGACGACCGCGGTGGTTATGACGAGGGCGGCAGCGGCGGTTATGACGGCGGATCGCAGGGCGGGCGCAGTGACTTCGGCGGTCCCGCAGGCGGTGGGGGACGGTCCGACATGGACGACGAAATCCCGTTCTAGGCAGGCTCTGGACCTCGACGGGGCGATTCCCTATATAATCGCTCAACAACCCATGATGGGGCGAGGACGATGCAGGACCAGATCGAGGGCAAGCCGCTGATCAAGCCCTCTACCACCGACCATCCGCTGTATCCGCAGATCGTTGAAGCCTGCCGGACCGTGTTCGACCCGGAAATCCCGGTGAACATCTTCGACCTGGGTCTTGTATACACGATCGAGATCAGCCCGGAGAACGAGGTGGACATCACCATGACCCTGACCGCCCCAGGCTGTCCGGTTGCGGGCGAAATGCCGGGCTGGGTTGCCGATGCGGTGGAACCCCTGCCGGGCGTCAAGCAGGTCGATGTGCACATGACCTTCGACCCGCCTTGGGGCATGGACATGATGTCCGACGAGGCGCGGCTGGAACTGGGCTTCATGTGACGCGGCCTTGAACGGCTGCCCCGGCGGGATTACCTTGCGGGATCATCGAAAGGATCTGAGATGTTCGGCATTCCCGGAAAAGCCGCCGTCACCCTGACCCCCGCAGCCAGCCGCCAGATCGCGCGCCTCATGCAGCGAGACGGTCACAAGGGTCTGCGCATCGGCGTGAAGAAGGGCGGCTGCGCGGGCATGGAATACACGATGGAATATGCCGACACGATCAATCCGCTGGATGAGGTGGTCGAACAGGACGGCGCCCGTGTGATGATCGCACCCATGGCGCAGATGTTCCTGATCGGGACCGAGATCGACTACGAGACGTCATTGCTGGAATCGAAGTTCACCTTCCGCAATCCGAACGTGGTCGAGGCCTGTGGCTGCGGCGAGTCGATCAAGTTCCGCGACACTTCGGCCGCCTGACCCCTTGACCCTGCCGGCCCCGATGGGCTTTTCCTGTCGCCACGCGGGTCAGGCCCGCGCAAGGCAACAGGGGAATCATGCGATGAAGAAGCTCGCCGCCGGGAACTGGAAGATGAACGGGACTGCGGCCGCCCTGGGCGAGGTGCGAACGCTGATTGCCACTCATCCCGCACCCGCCTGTGAGATGCTTCTGTGCCCTCCTGCCACACTGATCTCCCGCATGGCCGACATGGCGCGGGGCAGCGCGCTGAAGGTCGGAGGGCAGGACTGTCACCCGAAGGCTTCAGGCGCACATACTGGCGACATCTCGGCTGCCATGCTGGCCGATGCGGGGGCAAGCCATGTGATCCTTGGCCATTCCGAACGCCGCACCGACCATGGCGAGACTGATGCCCTGGTGAAAGCCAAGGCCGAGGCCGCCCTTGCGGCAGGGCTGACCGCAATCGTCTGCATCGGCGAGACCGAGGCCGAACGCGATGCGGGCCGAACGCTCGACGTGATCGGGGGTCAGCTTGACGGGTCGTTCCCCACGGGCGCGACGGCGGCGAATCTGGTCATCGCCTACGAACCGGTCTGGGCCATCGGCACCGGCCGCACGCCGACACTGGACGAGATTGCCGAGGTTCACGCCTTCCTGCGCAACCGCCTGGCAGGCCTGATCGGGAATGAGGCTGCAGGCGTGCGTCTGCTGTACGGCGGTTCGGTCAAGCCCTCGAACGCTTCGGATATCTTTGCCGTTCCGCATGTCGATGGCGCATTGGTCGGGGGCGCAAGTCTGAAAGCCGCCGATTTCGGTGCGATTGTCGCGGCCCTGTCCGCCTGACGACATCCGCGCGTCGCGGACAGATCAGCCCGCACCGCACCCGAGGATAGCCTGTGCCGATGACCGCCATTTCCCCCGGCGCGCAACGCGCGCTTCTTGCCGCGAACCTGATCTGTCTGGCCTCGATGGCAATCTGGGCCGCGGGCCTGCCTGCAGCGAACCTGATCATCCCGCACATGCCGCCCATCGCGCTGACCGCGGGGCGGGCGACGCTGGCCGCGCTGGTCCTGCTGCCGGTCTGGTGGCTGTGGGAGGGCCGCAACACGGTTCTGCGGGCCGATTGGCGAACCGGCGCCTGGGTGGGCTTCGTCACCCTGGGCCTTGCATCCTTCTTCGTCATCATCGCGCTGCAGTTCAACGATCCGGTCACCGTGGCCATCGTGACGGCCGTGATGCCCGTCGCCGGCATCCTGCTGGAATGCCTGGCAGACAGGCGCCCCTTTACCCGGGCGCTTGCCCTGGGGCTGCTGCTCTCGGTCGCGGGCGGGCTGATCGCGGTCTCGGGCACCGAGGGCAACCTTGATTTCGGCATCGGCGTTCTGGCCGCGCTGGCGTCGGTCCTGTGCTACACTTGGGGCTCGCGCGAGACGGTGAAGGCCCTGCCGGACCTTTCGCCTCTTGGCCGCAGCACGGTGACGGTGGCCGGCTGCGCCGTGGTGGCGCTGATTGCGGCGCTTGGGGATGGGCTGTTGCGCGACAACTGGCCCCAGTGGCAGGCGATCGGTCCGGCAGAATTTGCCGGCCTTGCGATCTTCGGTATCGGCTCCATGGCGATCAGCCAACTTCTGTGGATCGTCTCGGTCGGCCGGATCGGCATTGGCGCCGCCTCGATGCACATGAACGCGGTGCCCTTCTATACCATGCTGATCGTCTTCCTGCTGGGCGGCCCGTGGAACTGGTTGCAGACGCTGGGCGCCGGCATCGTCGTTGCCGGTGCACTGATAGCCCAGGGACTGATCGGCCAGCGCTGGACCACGACCGGAGCCCCCTGATGCAGACACTGACGCAATCCCCGACCGACCCCGCCTTCGTCCAGAACCCCTACCCGTTCTACGAACGCGCCCGCGCTGCCGGGCCCTTCTTCCACTGGCAGGACTACAGTCTGGTCTGTACCGGCAATGCGGCCGCCGTGAACGCGATCTTCCGCGACCGCCGGTTTGGCCGCGAAGTGCCCCCGGAAAAGCAGCAGCCGATCCCGCCGCATCTCGCCCCCTTCTACGCGGTCGAGGCCCATTCCATGCTGGAACTCGAGCCTCCCCGCCATACTCGTCTGCGCAACCTCGTCCTGCGCGCCTTTACCTCGCGCCGGATCTCCGGCCTTGGGCCCGAGATCGCGGCCCTTGCGCACGAGCTTGCCGATGCCTTCCCGGAGGGCGAGTTCGACCTTCTGCAAGCCTTCGCCCAGCCGCTGCCCGTTCGCATCATCGCGCGTCTCCTGGGTGTGCCAGAGGTCATGGCTCCCGACCTGCTGCGCTGGTCGAACGCGATGGTCGGCATGTACATGGCCGGCCGCACGCGCGATATGGAGGACCGCGCCGTGGCCGCGACCGTAGATTTCGTCGCCTTCCTGCGCGGCTATGTCGAACAGCGCCGCGCCCGGCCGGCCGACGACCTGATCACCCAGCTGATCGCCGCCGAGATGGAGGGCGAAAAGCTGACAACGGACGAGCTGATCACCACCTGCATCCTGCTGTTGAACGCCGGCCACGAGGCGACCGTCCACACCATCGGCAACGGGGTGAAGGTGCTGCTGGAAACCGGCACACCGGCTTCGGCACTGGGGCCGGACGCGGTGGAAGGAACGGTCGAGGAAATCCTGCGCTTCGACCCGGCGCTGCACATGTTCACCCGCTGGGCCTACGAGGATGTCGAGGTCATGGGCCACACATTCCGCCGTGGCGACCAGGTAGGCCTGCTGCTTGCAGCCGCAAACCGCGACCCCGGGGCATGGGACAGCCCCGATCGCTTTCTGCCCGCAAGACCGGTCAGACCGCATGTCAGCTTCGGCGCGGGTCTGCATTTCTGCGTCGGTGCCCCCCTCGCCCGGCTTGAACTGCAAATTGCCCTGCCAATCCTTTTCGCGCGCCATCCCGGCCTGCGCCTGACCGGGAAGCCGGAATATGCCGACGTCTATCACTTCCACGGCCTTCGTGCGCTGCGCGTCCGGCGCTGACCTGATTGCGCGGCTTGCGCCGCAAGCCATGCGTCTTGTCGTCGGCCTGCGCCTCCTCATCTGGAACGACGGGTGCTGCCACCTCGCGCTCACCGGGATATCTGTGCGGACAGGAAGGCCCCTTCCTCTCTGCACAAATATCCCACGTATCCCACTGGGGTGCGGGGGTGTGAAACTCCCGCCGCACAAGCCGGTTGGCCGGAACGGCCAGAAGCGACAAACAGGATCTGCGCCGACGGCGCGCCCGTCCCCCGCACCGGTTATATGGGCAGCACGGTGGTTGACTTGATCTCCTCCATGCTCAGCAGAGCAGTCACGTTGTAGATCTTCACTTCGGAAATGAGCGCCTGATAGAAGGTGTCATAGGCCCGTGCGTTCTTCACCCGCACCTTCAGGATATAGTCGATGTCCCCAGCCAGCCGGTGTGCCTCCAGCACTTCGGGGCGTTCCTTCAGCGCCTTCAGGAACTTGCGCTGCCATTCGGCCTCGTGCTCGGAGGTGCGGATCAGGACGAAGAAACAGGCCTCGAGCCCCAGCGACTCGGGGTCGAGGATTGCCGTGGTGCGGGTGATTACCCCCTGTTCGCGCATCTTGCGGATCCGGTTCCAGACGGGCGTCTTGGACGAGCCCACCTTGCGGGCGATCTCGTCTAGCGACTGCTCGGCATCAGCCTGAAGTTCGGACAGGATTTTCCGGTCCAGATCGTCCAGCGCGGCACTCATCCCTGATTTCCTCCCATTCCCGGAACACACGCCATCATTTTGTGGATTATCGGAACAGATGTCCTTATCTGCAAGGGTATCTGGTCCCCAAGAGGGAATTTATTCTATATTCCGGACAGGTTTTCAGTTCCCGAGGCCCCTGATGAGCCGCCGCTTCACCCCCAAGGTTGTCACCGCGAACCTGCTGCGCGAAGGCGATGTGGTCTATCTGACCGCAGATGACCGCTGGTCGCCGTTCCACCACGAGGCCGAGCTGATCGAGGACGAGGCCCATGCCCAGATGCGGCTTCTGCATGCAAATGCCCAGAAGCTGGTCGTGGTCGGGGCCTATCTTGCCGATGCCCGTCCCGGCCCAAACGGGCCCGAACCCACCCATTTCCGCGAAGTCTTCCGAACCCGCGGCCCATCCAACTATCCGCACGGCAAGCAGGCCGATCTGGCGCAGTGAGGCAGGCATGTATTCCTATTCCGACTTCGACGAAGCCTTCGTGCGTGCCCGCGTCGCACAGTTCTCCCAGCAGGTCGAACGCCGCCTCGACGGCAGCCTGACCGAGGAAGAATTCCGCCCGCTCCGCCTGATGAACGGGCTTTACCTGCAACTTCACGCCTACATGCTGCGTGTGGCGATCCCCTACGGCTCGCTTTCGCCCCGGCAGATGCGGCAGCTGGCCTACATCGCCGACACCTGGGACAAGGGCTATGGCCATTTCACCACCCGGCAGAACATCCAGTTCAACTGGCCGAAACTGCCGGACGTGCCCGCGATCCTTTCGGCACTGGCCGATGTGCAGATGCACGCGATCCAGACCTCGGGCAACTGCGTGCGGAACGTCACCGCCGACCATTTCGCGGGTGCCGCCGCCGACGAAATTGCCGACCCCCGCCCCTACGCCGAACTTCTGAGGCAATGGTCCACCGACCACCCGGAATTCCAGTTCCTGCCGCGCAAGTTCAAGATTGCCATCACCGGCAGCCCCAACGACCGCGCCGTGACCAAGGCGCATGACATCGGCCTGCGGATGGTCCGCAACGCGGCGGGTGAGCCCGGTTTCGAGGTCATCGTCGGCGGAGGCCTTGGCCGGACCCCGATGATCGGCGTCACCGTCCGCGACTTCCTGCCCGAGGCGGACCTTCTGCCTTATGTCGAGGCAATTCTCAGCGTCTACAACACGCTTGGCCGCCGCGACAACAAGTACAAGGCGCGCATCAAGATCACCGTGCACGAGACCGGCCGCGAAGCGATCACCGAGATGATCGAGGCGCGCTTTGCAGAGCTGCGCGCCCAGTTCGGCGGCGCGGACCGGAAACTGCTGGCCGAGATCCGCGAGGCCTTCGCGCCCCCTGCCTTCCGCAACGCGCCGACCGATGCCTATGACGCATTCTACAAGGCCGATCCGGTCTTCCGCGCCTGGGCCGACACCAACCTGACCCGGCACCGCAACGACCAGTATGCCATCGTCACCATCAGCCTGAAGGCGCATGGCCAGACGCCGGGCGACGCGACCAGCGACCAGATGCGGCTCATCGCCGATCTTGCTGAAAGATATGGTCATTCCGACCTGCGGATCAGCCACGAACAGAACGTGATCCTGCCGCATGTCCATAAGTCCGACCTGCCGGCGCTGCATGCGGCGCTGGTCAAGGCCGGACTCGGCACCGCCAATGTCGGCCTTCTGTCCGACATCATCGCCTGCCCCGGCATGGACTATTGCGCGCTGGCCACCGCCCGTTCGATCCCCGTGGCGCAGGAACTGGCCACCCATTTCGAGGCGCTGAAGCTGGAGCACGAGATCGGCCCGCTGAAGATCAAGATCTCCGGCTGCATCAACGCCTGCGGGCATCACCATGTCGGCCATATCGGCATTCTCGGCCTCGACCGTGCGGGGGTGGAGAACTACCAGATCACCCTCGGCGGCGACGGCACCGAGGACGCGGTTATCGGCGAAAAGACCGGCCCGGGCTTTGCCTATGACGAGATCGTGCCCGCCATCGAACGCATCCTGCGTGCCTATCTGGACCTGCGACTGAAGCCGTCGGAAACCTTCCTGCAAGCCTTCCGCCGGGTCGGGATGGAACCGTTCAAGGCCGCACTCTACGAGGCCGAAGGGGAACGGAATGCCGCGTGACGGGCGCCACGAAGGCCCGGTTGCCGAGCGTGTCGCGGCGCTGAACGCGCGCTACAAGCACCACTCGGCGACCGCCGTGCTGGAACATGCACTGAACGACGAAGACCTGGGCCAGGTCGCGCTTGTCTCTTCCTTCGGGGCAGAGTCGGTCGTGCTTCTGCATCTGGTCAGCGTCATCGCTCCGGAAACGCCGGTGCTGTTCATCGACACCCGGATGCTGTTCCAGGAAACGCTGGATTATCAACGGGAACTGGCCGAGAAGCTGAACCTCTGCGACATCCGCACGATTCGGGCCAATCCGGCACGGGTCAGCTTCGAGGACCCGGACGGGACCCTGCACCAGTTCAACACCGACGCCTGCTGCGCCGTGCGCAAGGTGGAGCCGCTGGAACGCGCGCTCGCGCCCTTCGACGGCTGGATCACCGGGCGCAAGCGGTTCCAGAACGCGGAACGCGGGACACTGGACTTCTTCGAGAACGAGGGGGACTTCCGCATCAAGGTCAATCCGCTTGCGCATTGGGGCCGCGAGGACATCGAGGAATACATGGTCGAAAACCGCCTGCCCCGGCATCCGCTGGTGGCAAAAGGCTATCCCTCGATCGGCTGCGCGCCCTGCACGAGCCCGGTAAAGCCCGGAGAGGATCCCCGCGCCGGGCGCTGGCGGGGCCAGGGCAAGACCGAATGCGGCATCCATTTCATCAACGGCAAGGCCGTGCGCACCCCGAAGGAGAACGCAGCATGAGCGTGATCGTGACCGATGCGGGCTTTGCCCCGGCACCCGAGCGCGAGGTCGTGGGCCTTGCCGATCTGACCGACCAGGCGGCGGTGGACCTGACGAACACCGACGATCCGGCGGCGCTGGCCGGGCATCTCGACCGGCTGAGCCTGATCCGCGTGGCCTTCCCCGCCTTCAACGACGGCCGCGCCTTCACCATTGCCCGCCGCCTGCGCGAGATGGGCTACCGCGGGCAACTGCTGGCGCTGGGTCCGGTGATCGCCGACCAGTATGCGATGCTGCGCCGGGTGGGCTTCGACGGGGCCGAGATCCCCGACGAACTCGCCGCGCGCCAGCCCGAGGCGCAATGGCGCTTCCGCGCCGACTGGCAGGCGCATCACTATCAGGCGCGGCTGCGCGCCTGACTTCCGCCTGATCTGAATCAACGCTAAAAAAGGAAAGCCGGTCTAGGGCCGGATCGATCCACATGACCGAAATCAGCCTGATGACCGAAGCAAGCCCCGTCGCCGCCAAACCGCATCTGCCCGATGCCCAGACCGTGACCAGCGTGAAGCACTGGACCGACCGGCTGTTTTCCTTCCGCGTGACCCGGCCGAAGTCGCTGCGCTTCCGCTCTGGCGAGTTCGTGATGATCGGGCTTCTGGACGACAAGGGCAAACCCCTGCTGCGGGCCTATTCCATCGCCTCGCCGGCCTGGGACGAGGAATTGGAGTTCTACTCGATCAAGGTGCCCGACGGCCCGCTGACCAGCCGGCTCCAGCACATCAAGCCGGGGGACGAGATCATCCTGCGCCCAAAGCCCGTGGGCACACTGGTCCACGATGCGCTTCTGCCCGGCAAGCGGATCTGGTTCCTGGCCACCGGCACCGGCATCGCCCCCTTCGCGAGCCTGATGCGCGAACCCGAGACCTACGAGAAATACGATCAGGTCATCATGATGCACACCTGCCGTGAGGTGGCCGAGCTGGAATACGGCCGGCAGCTGGTGGAAAGCCTGAAGGATGACCCGCTGATCGGCGAGATGGTGGGCGGCAAGCTGATCTACTACCCCACCACCACGCGCGAGCCCTTCCATCACATGGGGCGGGTGACCGACAACCTTGCCTCGGGAAAGGTCTTTGCCGATCTCGGCCTGCCGCCGATGAATCCCGCCGAGGACCGCGCAATGGTCTGCGGCAGCCTTGCCTTCAACATCGACGTTAAAGCGATTCTCGAAGGCTTTGGCCTGCGTGAAGGCGCCAACAGCGATCCGAAGGAATTCGTGGTGGAAAAGGCTTTCGTCGGCGACGGGATCTAGGTTCGCCGCAACTTGCCGATGACAAAAACGAAAAGGGCCGCGGGAATCCCCGCGGCCCTTTGCCGTTGCATCGGTTGCTTCCGATCAGAGACCAAGCGCGGCGCGAACCTGGGCGATCACCTCCGGCACCAGAGCCGGATTGGTCGCGGCCGCATCAATGGCGGTCTTGAGCTGGTCCTTCACGGCCTGTTCCAGCCAGGATTGATCGATCATCTCCCGCGCCTGATCGGGATTGAAGGCGTTGGGATCCAGCGCGGTCTGCGCCAGGTTGCTGATGGCTTCGCGCTGCGCCTGCAGGGCGGCAGCCTGGGCCTCGGCCTCGGCCTGCGCGGCAGCGGCAGCTTTTGCAGCCTCTTCAGCAGCGGCGGCAGCGGCAGCTTCGGCGGCGGCAGCTTCCGCTGCGGCGGCTTCTGCGGCCTTGCGAGCCGCCTCTTCGGCCATGGCGGCCTCCTGAGCGGGCTTGTAGCTGAACTGGTAATAGCCGCCCGCAGCCAGAAGGACGACGATGGCGCCGATGATTACGGTTCTGTTCATGTCAAATACTCCTTTGACCGGAGCCTCTGGCCCGGATGCGGGTCATATGGCAGCTTGGACCCGGAATTGAAAGGGCAGCCCCCGCCCGAGAACAGGGAAATCGGCTGCAAGCTGCGGAAAATCCGGCTTCTGGACTGGGTTGCCGGGTTGCAGGGCGAGGCGCTCGGGTCTAGATTGCGCGCGCACAACGCAACAGCACGAAGGACCACCACCATAGCCCGCAGACCCCACAACGCCCCGCCGCAACGCGAAACCGGCCCGCGCATCAACGACCGCATCCGCGCCCCGGAAATCCGCCTGATCGGGGCGGATGGCGAAAATGTCGGTGTGGTGACCCCGGCACGAGCCCTGCAGATGGCCGAGGAGGCCGGACTTGACCTCGTCGAGATTTCGCCGAATGCCGTCCCGCCGGTCTGCAAGATCATGGACTTCGGCAAGTTCAAGTACGAGACGCAGAAGCGCGAGGCCGAAGCGCGCAAGAAGCAGAAGATCATCGAGATCAAGGAAATCAAGTTCCGGCCGGGCACCGACAAGCATGACTATGACGTGAAGATGCGTTCCGTGCTGAAGTTCCTGGAGGAAGGCGACAAGGTGAAGGTCACGCTCCGCTTCCGCGGGCGCGAGATGGCGCACCAGGAACTTGGGCTGGAACTGCTGAACCGGGTCGCCGCCGACGTGGGCGACGCCGGAAAGATCGAGTCTATGCCCAAGCTGGAAGGCCGTCAGATGGTGATGATGGTCGCCCCGAAATGAGCCGCGCCGCCTGAGTGCGAAGCAGTGCGGGGGCAGTCTGCCCCCGTTTTCATTTCGCCTCGCGCAGCCGGCCGCGCTGCGGAATTTCCTTCAGCAGCCCCCCCACCCCCATTGCGGCGATGTCGGCTCCGGTCACCGGAACCCCGCAGATTACCCGCTCCATCACCCAATCCGCCCCGTTCAGTGCGGGACTGCGGGCGCAGCCTGGCAGGCCTATCACCGGGCGACCGTCCAGGCTGCCCAGGAACAGCAGGTTTCCCGGATCGACCGGCATCCCGAAGCGCTCGACCTTTCCACCGGCGCAACGCAGCGCTGCGGGTGCGACATCATTCAGGTCAGAGGTCGCCGAAGCGGTCAGAAGCAGGATCAACTCCGCCCCTGCAGCACTGGCCAGGGCTACGGCAAGATCGGCCTCGCGGTGCGGCACCAGGCGCTTGGGCCACATCTCAACCCCCAGCGCCTGAAGCCGCGACTGGATGGCACGGTGGCCGCTGCTGCCGTCATCGGCGCCGGTCACGGTCTGGATCAGAATGGCCGACGACAGCCGCGCCGGGTGAAGCCGCAGCGCTCCGCGACCGGCGGCGCAAGCTGCCGCCACGGCAGCGCGCGCCACACCGTAGGCGATGATCTTCACTGTCGCGACCATCTCGCCCGCGGCCACGCGCTGCCATCGCGGCACGGTGGCCAGGGTGATCATCGGATCGACCGCGTTCAGCGCATCCACAAGATTGGGCAGAACCTCCACCACGCCGGCGGCGGTGGCATGAAGGTTCACGCGGCCGGTGCCTACCGGTTTCAGCCGCAGTCCCGCCGCCGCCGGATCGGGCACCAGTGCTTCGGCCACGGCAAGGGCGGCTTCATCCTCGTCCATGTCTTCGTGGCCAAGCCGCGCGACGATGACCTCGGTCAGGCCAAGCGCGGCAAGGGCCGAGATTTCTGCCGGGCCCAGCCTGCACCCCTTGCGCAGGCGGCCTTCGGGCACGGCCACGGAATGGGCGAGGATCGCACCTTCGGCCACGGCAAGCGGGACAGGGCCGAAATACATCAGGTCCGCAGGGTCTGGGTAATCTGCGCCATGATTGACACCGCGATTTCCGCAGGCGTCCGGGCGCCGATATCCAGGCCGACTGGCGCATGGATCCGCGCGATCTCGTCAGGCGAGAAACCCGCCGCGGCAAGGCGGTCCAGCCGTTTGGCATGTGTCTTCCTTGAACCCAGACAGCCAAGATAGAAGGCGGGCGAACGCAAGGCAAAGCGGATCGCGGGGTCGTCCAGCTTGGGGTCGTGAGTCAGGGTGACAATGGCCGTACGACCATCGGGGGCAAGTCGGGCCAACGCCTCGTCGGGCCAGTCGTCAAGGATCGTCTCGCCGGGAAACCGCATCTGCGACCCGAAGGCAGCGCGCGGGTCGATCAGGGTTGGCACATAGCCGCAGGCGCGCGCGATGGAAAGCAGCGGCTGGGCGATATGCACCGCACCCACCACGATCAGCCGCAGCGGCGGGTTGTGAACGGCAATGAAGCGGCCGTCCTCCTCCATCCCCGAGCGGTCGGATTTCAGCCGTGCATCGACCGCCGCATCCTGGCCGGGGGCCACCAGCGCGCGGTACCAGCCCTCGGGCCGCGTGACCAGCGCCACGGCGCGGGATGCCGCACGCGCGGCGACCAGATCGGCCAGCAGCGATTCGGGCAGGGCCTCGGCCCCTTCGCCCACCGGCTCTACCAGCACGCGGATCGTGCCACCGCAGGCCAGTCCCGCAGCAAAGGCGGTCTCGTCGCTGACGCCAAAGGTCAGAAGGCGTGGCTTTCGGTCTTCCAGCGCCTCCAGCGCCTCGGTCACCACTGCCCCTTCGACACAGCCGCCCGAGACCGAGCCGACCATCTCGCCCGCACCCGACACTGCCAGCTGGCTACCCGCCTGACGCGGGGCCGATCCCCAGGTTTCCACGACGGTCGCCAGCGCCGCACCCTTGCCCTGCCGGTGCCAGGCAAGCGCTGCTTCGGGAATCTGGTCATGCGCGGCTTGGGTCATGCGGGTTCTCCTCGGGCCGAAGTATGCGCAAGGGCCGGCAGAAAAGGAAGCGCCGCAGAGTGGGCTCTCTGCGGCGCCATTCCGGTTCGGCCAGGATCAGCGAAGCTGCGCGGTGCGCATCAGCGGCGTGATGACCCGCACCTCGACCCGACGATTGCGGGGCTCGTTCGCCTGGGTGTCGATCAGCAGCTCGGTTTCACCATAGCCCTGAACGACCATGTTCTCGGGCGGAATGCCGAAATATTCGGTCAGTGCCAGCGCCACCGATTCTGCCCGCCGATCCGACAGCGCCAGGTTCAGCGCGGCCGGCCCCGTGGCGTCGGTATGGCCTTCGATCAGGAAGACCTCGCCAGGGTTCACCTCCAGAAGCCGCTGCATCACCCGGCCCAGATCGGCCAGTTTGCGTGCTTCGGAGGCCGCCACGACCGAGGAATTGGTCGCAAAGGTGATGTTGGGCACATCAATCACCGCCGCCAGAGCCCGCACTTCCGGGATCTCGCGGATCTGGCGCAGGCTGAACTTGCGACCTGCCCGCTCCGCTTCGATCGCGGCCAGCTCGCGCTTCAGCGCCGCATCGTTGTCATTCGGCGAAATCACGATCCTGCGCCCCGGCTTTGGCAGGTCGCGCACCACAACCGGGGTTTCGCGGACCAGATCGTCGATTAGGATGATCTCGCGGCCCAGCCGGTCATAGGTCGCGCGGCGCAGCACCCGGCCGGTCGCGTCGCGGATCGTCACGACCTGAGTGCCATCCTCGCGTTCGATGATGGTGCGGGTCGAACCATCCTTGAAGGTTTCTGTCCGCACGGTCGAACCCGGGCGACGGATCACGGTGTCGTCGTCCTTGAGCACCTGATAGGTGCCATCCGGCCGCAGCACAATCACCCGGTCTCCGGTATTCGAAACGACGCGGCGCTCTTCGCGTTCGTTGTTGGCCGACTTGATGATCGCGCCAACCGCCAGCGCGCCCAGCACAAGCAGGCCCGCCTTCTCAAGGTCGGACAGACCACTTTTCTTGCCGCCGGACAGGGCCACGGGCGGCGCGGCGAATTCCTGGGCCGAGCTGCGCACGGCATCCGGCGCAATGGTTTCGGTCACGGCCGCGACCACCGCCGCAGGATCCGCCGGAGCCAGCATCGGGGGCACCGTGCCGTCGATCGTCTGAGCGGCGCCTTCGGCAGGCGCCGCCGCGACAGCTGCCGCAGCGGCGATCGCCTCGGGTTCGATCGCAGTCGGATCTGAGGTCAGAAGCTGTGTCAAGCTTTCAACCTCGGCCTCGGTGACGACAGGGGCATCGACCGCCTGGGTAATGTCAACGGGTTCCTGTTCTGCCACCTTCAGGCCTGCCGCCGGATCGATGAGCTGCCCCGACGCGTCGGTCTTCAGTTCGGCCTCGGCCGCCGCCAGCGCGGCCGCCGCGACTGCCGGATCGATGATCTCGCCAGTGGCCGGGTTGACGATCCCCTCGTCAGAAGGTGCGGATGTCGCCTGTTCGACAACCGCCTCTTCGGCCGGAGCCTGGGGCGCCGCTTCCTGAACGACCGCCTCCTCTGCCGGGGCCTCGGGCGCAGCCTGTTCGACGATCACCCCTTCGGCCGGTGCATCAGGCACAGTTTCTTCGACAACGGCCTCGGCAGGGGCTTCCGCCTGTGCGGCGGCCTCTGCTTCCGCCTGTGCGGCAGCTTCGGCCGCATCCCGGTCGGCAGCCTCGGCCTCGGCCTGCATCTGGGCTTCCAGGGCGGCCTGTGCGGCTGCCGCAGCCTCGGCTTCTTCCTGCGCCTGCGCTGCGGCCTCGGCCTGGGCGGCAGCTTCGGCCTCGGCGGCGGCCTGGGCGGCAGCCTCGGCTTCTGCCTTGGCAGCTGCTTCCTCGGCCGCCCGGGCGGCGGCTTCGGCTTCGGCCTGCGCCTGTGCCGCAGCTTCTGCTGCCGCCTGCGCCGCCGCTTCGGCTTCGGCTCTGGCGGCGGCTTCCGCTTCGGCGCGGGCCTGTTCCTCGGCCAGGGCGGCTTCCAGCGCCGCCGCTTCTGCCGCGGCACGCGCTTCGGCTTCCGCCTGGGCCGCAGCACGGGCTTCTTCCTCGGCCTGCGCCTGGGCGGCGGCCTGTGCTGCGGCCTCCTCGGCGGCCCGGGCGGCCGCTTCTGCCTCTGCCTCTGCGGCAGCCTGGGCGGCGGCAGCCTCGGCCGCGGCAGCCTCGGCCTGTTTCAGGGATTCGATGATGGCCTCCAGATCGCAGGGCGCCTCGGCCGTAGGCACGCACAGCACCGACCCGTCCGGCCCGGTCACAGAGCCATCGTCGTTCAGCACCTGTGCATGGACGGGCATGGTGCCCACCGGGCTGATGGCGACCGACAGGGCCGTCGTGGAAATCAGAAGCTTTCTCATCATCGTTCCTCACATTGAAGGGCCATGCCGGCAATGCAGCAGACCTGCATCGTTCCCGTCAAAGCCCGGCCCGACCAATTAAGGCAGCCAGGCGCTGATATGCCATAGCAAGGCCCTGCAACAGGATAACCGCTGCGCAAGCCCGCGCCTAGTCATGCATCCGTGCCAGCAGCCTGTCGCGCAGGCCACGGTCACCGGGGTCGGACAGCGCCTGACCCAGAGCTTCCAGCGAGGCAATGGAATGGCCTGCGCGAAAACTGTCCACATGCGGCAGAAGCGCCCTGATGCCGGCGGCCTTCGGGGCAAAGCCGGTCCAGCGCAGCAGCGGGTTCAGCCAGATCAGCCTTCTGCAGGACAGGTGCAGACGCTCGGCCTCTTTTGCCAGAACCCCCGCATCGTCACGGTCAAGCCCGTCGGTGATCAACAGCACCACCGCCCCCTGCCCAAGCACGCGGCGCGACCAGTCACGATTGAACACATGCAGGGACTGACCGATGCGTGTGCCGCCCGACCAGTCCTGCGCCTCCTGCCCGGCTGCCTTCAGCGCGGCATCCACGTCGCGCGCACGCAGGTGGCGGGTGATGTTCGTCAGCCGGGTGCCGAAGGTGAAGGCATGCACCTTAGCCCAGCCCTGCCCCTTGCGGTTGGCCACAGCATGAACGAAGTGCAGCACCATCCGGCTGTAGTCAGTCATCGACCCTGAAATGTCGCACAGCACGACAAGGTTCGGCCACCGCGTGACCGGGGCCTTGTGGGCAAGGCTGGCGATCTCTCCTCCGTGGCGCAGCGCCTGACGCAGGGTGCGGCGGGCATCGATCCGGGCGGTCAGGGCCGAAGGCGCGGTGCGGCGGATCCTCAGTGGCGGCACGGGCAGCGAAAGACGCGCAAGCATCCGTTTGGCTGCGGCGATCTCCTCGGCCGACATCTGCTCGAAGTCGAGGGTCTTAAGCCGTTCTTCGGCCGACAGGGTGGCGGTGGCGTCGATCTCGATCTGTTCAGGCGCCTCGCCGGTCTGGGGCATGGGCGGCAACTGCCCGTCCAGCAGCGCTTCGGCCGCGCGCTTTTCGGCGGCCTGGGCGGCGCGATCCTCCTGCACGCCGCGGATCTGCGGCAGCATGAGGCTCATCATGTGTTCCATGTAGCGCGGGTCGCGCCAGAACAGGCGGAACACCTGGGCAAAGGTTGCGCGTTCCTCGGGTCGGGAAACAAAGACCGCCTGCAGGGTGTGGAAGAAATCCTCCTGCCGGGCAAAGCCCGCTGCCGCCACGGCGCGCACCGCGTCCAGAGTTCGACCAGGACCGACCGGCAATCCCGCCTTGCGCAGGGCGCGGGCAAAGTGGGCCAGGTTCTCGGCAAGCTTGCCGTCCTCGGGCAGGTCAAGCTGGGCGTAGCTCGCCATGCTCAGGCCGGAGCCAGTTCGCGCCTGACCTCGTCCAGCAGGCGCCTGGCCTCGGCGCCCTGGATCTTCGCGATGTCATCCTGGTATTTCAGGATCGCGCCCAGCGTGTCGGCGATCACCTCGGGCGAAAGCGCAATCACATCCAGCGCCAGCAGACATTTCGCCCAGTCGATCGCTTCGGCCACGCCCGGTTTCTTGAACAGGTCTTCCGAGCGCAGGCGCTGGACGAAGGCCACCACCTCGCGCGAAAGCTGCGCCTGGGCCTCGGGCACGCGGGCGTGCAGGATCGCAAGTTCGCGATCGAAGCCGGGATAATCTACCCAATGATACAGGCAGCGGCGTTTCAGAGCATCATGCACCTCGCGCGTGCGGTTCGAGGTAAGGATGACAATGGGCGGTTCAGGCGCCCGGATCGTGCCAAGTTCGGGGATGGTCACCTGGAAATCCGACAGTGCCTCCAGCAGGAAGGCCTCGAAGGGTTCGTCGGTGCGGTCTAGTTCGTCGATCAGAAGAACCGGCGCGCCGCCGGGCTGGGGGCGCATGGCGGCAAGAAGCGGGCGTTCGATCAGGTAGCGTTCGGTGAACAGCTCGGATTGCAGCGTGTCGCGGTCGGCCGTGGCCTCGGCGGTGCGAATGGCGATCATCTGTGCGGCAAAGTTCCATTCGGCAACGGCAGAAGCCGCATCAAGCCCCTCGTAGCATTGCAGGCGGATCAGCCGGCGGCCCAGGGCGGAGGCCAGCGTCTTGGCGATTTCCGTCTTGCCGACCCCTGCCTCGCCTTCCAGAAAAAGCGGACGCCCAAGTTTCAGCGCCAGGAACACCACCGTCGCCAGCGCGCGCGATGCGACATAGCCCTGCCCTGCAAGCAAGGCTTCCACACCGTCGATGTCTCTGGGAATGGCGGTCAATCGTTCCTCCTGGCCGTCGCGGCAGGTTGTCCGGGCCTTGCGCAAGGGTCAAGCCGTTTCAGCGGCCAGCCAGTCACGGAACGACCGCAGGGGCGCCCGGTCGGGGCCGGCCTGCGGCCAGACCAGATAGTAGCTGCCAAGCGCAGCGACGGGCGGGCCGAAGACGGGAACCAGCCGGCCCTCGTCCAGCTCGCGCCCGATCAGGAAAGTCGGAACCAGTGCCAGCCCCATGCCGTGGATCGCGGCCTGGATCAGCGTGGCGAACTGGTCGAACATCATGCCCGTCGGCCTGTGCCCCGGGTGGCCGTGATGCGCAAGCCAGCGCCCCCAGTCGCCCGGGCGGCTTTCCAGCTGCAAAAGCGGATGAGACAGGATGTCCGTCGCGTGGGTCAGCCCTGCCAGACCCGGCGCGGCGACAGCGATCACCGCTTCGTCGATGAGTTTGAGGTAAGCCACACCCGGCCAGTCCTGCCGCCCGTAGTGAATGGCGGCATCGAAGGTCGTGCCAGCGAAATCGAAAGGGCGCAGGCGGGTGGACAGGTTCACCGTCACCTCGGGGTGGCTTTGGGCAAAGCGCGCAAGGCGAGGGGCAAGCCAGTGCATCCCGAAGGCGGGCAGTATCGCGAGGTTGAGCGACCCTCCCATCGGGTTCGCCCTGAGGGTGACCGAGGCCGAGGCCAGCAGATGCAGGGCCTTGCGCACATCGTTCACATAGTCCCGCGCCGCCGGCGTCAGCTGCAGGCGTTGGCGTTCGCGGATCAGGAGCGGCACGCCGAGCTGGCTTTCCAGCCCTTGCAGCGCGCGGCTGATCGCACCCTGTGTCAGGTTCAACTCGCGTGCCGCCCCGGAGGCGGTGCCGAGGCGATCGACGGCCTCGAGCGCCATGAGGGCCGGGATCGGCGGCAGGTAGCGGCGGGGCAGCATTATGAGTTTCCCTCATGAACCCGTGCAGGGCTTTCGATAGCAGGCCCCTGCCCTTTCGTGCAATACTGCCGTCAGCGAATGGAGGTCTGACCATGCTGGATGCACCGAAACTGAAGGCCAAGGATGCCCCGGATCTGGGGCGTTTCGACTGGGAGGATCCGTTCCGGCTGAACGATCAGCTGACGGAAGAAGAGCGGATGCTGCGCGATGCGGCCCGCGCCTATGCGCAGGAAAAGCTGCAACCGCGCGTGGTGGCTGCCTACCGCGAGGAGACGACGGACCCGGGCATCTTCCGCGAGATGGGCGAGATGGGGCTTCTGGGCGTGACGATCCCCGAGGAATACGGTGGGCTTGGCGCGTCCTATGTGGCCTACGGGCTGGTGGCGCGCGAGGTGGAGCGGGTCGATTCGGGCTATCGCAGCATGATGAGCGTGCAGTCGAGCCTGGTGATGTATCCGATCTACGCCTATGGCACCGAGGCGCAGCGGCAGAAATACCTGCCCAAGCTCGCAACCGGCGAATGGATCGGCTGCTTCGGCCTGACAGAACCCGACGCGGGGTCCGACCCGGCGGGCATGAAGACCACGGCGAAGAAGACGGCGAACGGCTATGTGCTGAACGGCGCGAAGATGTGGATTTCGAACGCGCCCATCGCGGATGTTTTCGTGGTCTGGGCCAAGTCCGAGGCGCATGGCGGCAAGATCAAGGGCTTCGTGCTGGAAAAGGGCATGACGGGCCTGTCGGCGCCGAAGGTGGGGGGCAAGCTGTCGCTTAGGGCATCCATCACCGGCGAAATCGTGCTGAAGGATGTCGAGGTCGGCGAGGACGCGCTTCTGCCGCATGTCGAAGGTCTGAAGGGGCCCTTCGGATGTCTGAACCGGGCGCGCTATGGCATCAGCTGGGGCGTCATGGGGGCCGCGGAGTTCTGCCTGCACGCCGCCCGGCAGTACGGGCTTGACCGCAAGCAGTTCGGCAAGCCGATCGCGGGAACGCAGCTTTACCAGCTGAAGCTTGCCAACATGATGACCGAGATTTCGCTGGGGTTGCAGGCGTCGTTGCGCGTCGGGCGGCTGATGGACGAAGCCAACGCAGCACCGGAGATGATTTCCATCGTCAAGCGCAACAACTGCGGCAAGGCGCTGGAAGCGGCGCGGATGGCGCGCGACATGCATGGCGGCAACGGCATCCAGGAAGATTTCCAGATCATGCGCCACATGGTGAACCTCGAGACGGTGAACACCTACGAGGGAACGCATGACATCCATGCTCTGATCCTGGGCCGGGCGATCACCGGGCTGCAGGCATTCTTCTGAGCTTGGCCGGGCTTCTTCGCCCGTGCTACGCCTGCGGCGTGGCGCGGGTGGAGAGGGTGGATGCCTCCGGCGGGGACAGTTGAAGGAAGACTGGGGAGGCGGTCGTGAAGATCACGGCCGTCCTGACAGTGAAGAACGAGGGCGCCTTCCTGCTGGAATGGCTGGCGCATCACCGGGCCTGCGGGATCACCGATTTCCTCGTGTTCTCGAACGATTGCGAGGACGGAACAGACGAGATGCTGGACCGGCTGGCCGAACTGGGCTGGCTGACCCATGTCCGCAATCCGGGGCCCCATGACGAAGGCCCGCAATGGGCGGCCCTGAAACAGGCGGACAGGCACCCACTGGTGCGCACGGCGGACTGGCTGATCGTCCTGGACATCGATGAGTTCATCAATGTCCACGCCGGCGACCGGACGATCCCGGCCTTGCTGGCGGCGCTGCCGCAGGCCACGGCCATTCCGTTGACCTGGCGGCTTTTCGGCAACGCGGGGGTCGTGGCGACTGACGGAACGGTCACCGAGACCTTCACTCGCGCAGCACCGGCCGTTCTGCACTGGCCCTGGCGGGCGGCGATGTTCAAGACCCTGTTCCGCAACGATGGCTGCTACGGCAAGCTTGGGGTGCATCGCCCACGCGCAGCGAACCCCGACCGGCTTGACGGCGCCTGCTGGTTCGATGGCTCGGGCCGGCGGCTTCCCGCGGAATACCGGACAGGCCGCGTCTACTCTGCCTTCGGGCAGGACAACTACCGTCTGGCGCAGCTGAACCATTATGCGCTTGGTTCGATAGAGGATTACCTGTTGAAATGCGACCGGGGCCGGCCGAACCGCGAGGGCTCGGTGATGGGCATGGATTACTGGATCGACCGCAACTTCTGCGATGTCGAGGACCGGAGCATCCTGTCGCTGAACAGTTCGGGCCTTCGGTCCGCACTCATGCAGGACAGCGTCCTCGGTGGCCTGCACGGCGCGGCCCTGTCATGGCGACGGCAGCGCGTCCGTGCCCTGCTGACCGAGGAACCCTGGCGCGCGCTTTACGGTCGGCTTCTCATGGCGCCGCCGTCGCGCGTTCTGCCGAAAGAGGTCGCAGATGCGATCCGCAAGGCCGCGAACGGGGCCCGCGCGACCGGGGGTTGATCGCCTCACCCCTCCCTTTGCCCAATGGTTGCGCCGGCCCGCAATACCGAAACAATGCCGATCCGTTGTTTGCGCATCGGGCGTGACTTTGGCGTGTAAACCCTTGTGTAAACTGGCTTTTCGCTTCACATTCCAAGGCCGGGGCAGCATTTTTCGCCCCGATGCGAAGGTGCACATGAACGAAATCTCTGCGGCACCCGAATGGCAGCACGCCATGCTGAAGATTGCCGAGGGCGACGGTGATTTCATGCCGCTCGGCCAGCGCCACTATGCCTTTTTCGCCGAGGAACGACCTGTTCTTCTGGTGACGTTTGAAGATGCCGCCGACCTGCGCGAACGCGAAGACAAACTTCCCGAACACTACAGGCTTTGCAAGCAGCGCGGCTGGTCACTGCTGACCATCCTTTCCGAAGGTGAAACCTGGTGGCGCGATCCTGCGGTCTTCCGCTATTTCGATCGGCTTTCTGACGACGGCTTCCTTGAGGATTTCGACAAGGTCATCTTCTACGGTGCCGGACCGGCAGGCTATGCGGCGGCCGCCTATTCGATCACGGCACCGGGGGCCGAACTGGTGCTGGTTGCCCCGCGCGCCACGCTTGATCCTGCGCTTGCCGGCTGGGATGAACGCCACCGGATCGCCCGGCGGATCAACTTCCGCAGCCGCTATGGCTATGCGCCGGACATGATCGAAAGCGCCAAACGGGTCTGGCTGATCCACGACCCGCTGCACCGGCCCGACGCGATGCATGCCGCGCTGTTCCATCGCCCGTGGGTCACGCCGCTTTATGCCCGCTACACTGGCGAGGGCACCGAGGACACGCTCATCGAGATGAAGGTACTGGACCGGATCCTCGAGGCGGCAATGGACGGCAAGCTTTCCGCATCCTACTTCGCGTGGCTGTGGCGCGGGCGTCGGTCGAATGCAAGCTATCTGCGGGCAATTCTGGCGCGGGCCCGCATGTCGGGAAACCGGCAGCGGGAAATCATGATCTGCCGTTCGGTCACGCGGCGGCTGAACGCCCCGCGCTTTGCCCGGCGGCTTGAGGAACTTACGGGCGGCGCCTGATCCTTTGACGAGGCCGCAGCCAGGCCGCGCGGCAAGGGGCGTAGGTTCTTCGGCTTGCCAGTCCAGGCGTAAACGCGGCAGGCCATGCTGCGGACCCAGGTCAAGGCCCGGCCAGCAGGGTTGGCAGACCCTGTGGCGCAGGTGCGACCGCGATCAGGCCCCGAGGGGCGCTTTCCCGTTCCCGAGGCTGCGGGGACGCCCGGTGCCTGGCCAGGACCGGAAGGCGGCAACCATTCCCTCGAACTGGGCGGCTGTGTTCGTCATGCATCGCCTTGCCACTGGAAAGACCGTGAGGTTTGGGTTACCCGGGGCACCATGCAAACGCTGACCCTGCCCCGCCCCGACGACTGGCACCTGCACCTGCGCGATGGTGCGATGCTTCAGGCCGTGCTGCCGGAAACGGCCCGCCATTTCGCCCGCGCCATCGTCATGCCCAATCTGGTGCCGCCGGTGGTAACGCTGGATGATGCGCGTGCCTACCACGACAGGATCATGGCCACCCTGCCCCCGGGAATGGCATTCCAGCCGCTGATGACGCTGTATCTGACCGAAGGCACTGATCCGGCCGATGTGGAACGTGCAGCGGCCTCGGGCCTGGTGAAGGCGGTAAAGCTTTACCCGGCGGGTGCCACGACCAATTCGCAATCGGGGGTGCGTGATCTGGCAAAGGTCATGCCTGTCCTGGAAACCATGGCACGAATCGGCCTGCCGCTTTGCACCCATGGCGAGGTCACGACACCCGAAGTCGATATCTTCGACCGCGAAGCCGTGTTCATCGACACGGTGCTTGATCCCCTGCGCCGCCGCCTGCCCGAGCTGCGCGTGGTGATGGAACACATCACCACCGAAGAAGGGGTGGCCTATGCCGCCCAAGGCGGGGAAAACCTTGCCGCGACGATCACCACGCATCACCTGATCCTGAACCGGAACCACATCCTCGCGGGCGGGATCCGGCCGCATTACTACTGCCTGCCGGTCGCAAAGCGGGAAAGGCACCGCCTGGCCCTGCGCCGTGCCGCAACCTCTGGCAACCCCTGTTATTTCCTTGGCACCGACAGCGCGCCGCATGTCGATGCGCTGAAAGAGGCCGCCTGCGGCTGCGCGGGCTGTTTCACTGCCACCAACACCCTCAGCCTTCTTGCCCATGTCTTCGAGGAGGAAAGCGCACTCGACCGGCTGGAAGGCTTCGTGTCGCGCCACGGCCCGGCCTTCTACCGCCTGCCGGTGAACACCGCCACGATCACCCTGGAAAAACGGCCCGAGCCATGCACATGGCCCGAAAAGATCGTCTCTGGCTCTGGTCCCGTCACCGTCTTCAACCCCGGCTTTCCCGTGCACTGGCACGTCGTGACCTGACCGTCCCCCGATGCCTGCGTCAAATGTCATCACCGCAAGACGCAAACGCAGGCGCACGACATGCCCCGCCGAAAGGACCATCGCATGATCCCCTCGACCTTCCCGCCCAAGGACGAAATCGCCCGCCTGACAGCCCGCGCCCTGCTGGAAATCAAGGCGGTCCACTTCAATGCCGAGACACCCTTCACCCTGGCCTCGGGCCTTCCCTCACCGACATATATCGACTGCCGCAAACTCATTTCCTACCCGCGCATCCGTTCCACACTGATGGACTTCCTGACCATCACCGTGATGCGCGAAGCCGGGATGGAGGCGTTCGACAACATCGCCGGGGGCGAGACCGCCGGTATCCCCTTTGCGGCGCTGGTGGCCGAACGCCTTGCCCTGCCCATGACTTACGTTCGCAAGAAGCCCAAGGGATACGGTCGCAACGCCCGGATCGAAGGCACCATGACTGAGGGACAGCGTGTCCTTCTGGTCGAGGATCTGACCACGGACGGCGGCTCGAAACTTTCCTTCGTCGATGCGATCCGCGAAACCGGCGCAACCTGTGGCCATACGGCAGTGATCTTCTATTACGGAATCTTTCCCGATACCGAGGCAAGGCTTGCCGCGCACGGCGTGACACTTCATCACCTTTGCACCTGGTGGGACGTGCTGGCCGAGGCGCGGGCGCAAGGCACCTTTGACGCCGCAACCCTTTCCGAGGTGGAAAGCTTCCTGAACGCTCCCCGCGCCTGGCAGGACGCCCGAACGGGCTGATTCCACGCCCGGACATCGGGACGCTTCGGTAGCGGTCGGCGCAAGACCGTGGTGCGTTTGCGATAGGTTGGCGTGATCTTCAACAGGTGCGCCAGATATGGTAATCTGAAAATTGTGGATAAGCAGCTTATGCACAGCTTACCCCCAACCCATTCCACCGAGGGTCGTGATAACCGGTGGATGCAACAAGAAACAGCCAAACACGGCAGGGGGCAGACATGACCGAGATCACCGCACTGAGGCCGATGGTTCCGGCCGCAGCCCAGGGCGACTCTGAAGCCGAGGTTCTGCCGCACAACATCGAGGCCGAACAGCAGCTTCTGGGCGCGATTCTTACCAACAACGAGGTGTTTGACCGCATCTCGGCGCTCGTGCGGGCCGAGCATTTCTTCGATCCCGTCCACCAGCGCATCTTCGAAGTCGCTGCCGCACGGATCCAGAAGAATGCCCTTGCCTCGCCGGTGACGCTGAAGGCATTCCTCGAGGACGACCCCGGCCTGAAGGAACTGGGCGGACCGGCCTATCTGGTGCGCCTTGCCGGGGCGGCGATTTCGGCCTACGCCGCAAGGGATTATGCCCAGATGGTCTATGACCTGGCGGTGCGTCGGGAACTTATCCAGCTGGGCCGCGACATTGCGGCCAGGGCGGCAAGGGTGGAGGTCGCGTCCGAGCCGAAAGACCAGATCATCGAAGCGGAACAGCGGCTTTACAAACTGGGCGAACAAGGCGTAGCCGAACGCGGATTTCAAAGCTTTCTCAAGGCCGTGACAGACGCAGTGAATGTTGCCAATGCCGCCTATCAGCGCGATGGGGGCTTGGCGGGAATCTCCACCGGTCTGATCGACATGGACAGAAAGCTTGGCGGTCTGCACCCTTCGGATCTGCTGATCCTTGCCGGGCGACCCTCGATGGGCAAGACCTCTCTGGCCACGAACATAGCCTTCAACATCGCCAAGGCCTACAAGCGTGGCCGCCTGCCCGACGGCACGGAAGGCGCTGTGGAAGGGGGCGTGGTCGGCTTCTTCTCGCTTGAAATGAGCGCCGAGCAGCTTGCGGCGCGGATCCTGTCCGAGGCCTCGGAAGTTCCGTCCGAACAGATCCGCCGCGGCGACATGACCGAAGCCGAATTCCGACGTTTCGTGGAGGCGGCCAAGGCGCTGGAATCCTGCCCGCTTTACATCGATGACACACCGGCGCTTCCGATTTCCCAGGTCGCCGCCCGGGCGCGGCGTCTGAAGCGGACGCATGGTCTGGATGTGCTGTTCATCGACTACCTGCAACTTCTGAAGGGTTCGTCCAAGGACAACCGCGTTCAGGAAGTCTCTGAAATCACGCAGGGACTGAAAGCAATCGCCAAAGAGCTGAACATCCCCGTCGTGGCGCTGTCGCAGTTGTCCCGTCAGGTCGAGGCGCGCGAGGACAAGCGACCGCAGCTGTCCGACCTGCGGGAATCCGGGTCAATCGAACAGGACGCGGACGTGGTGATGTTCGTCTTCCGCGAGGAATACTACCGCGAACGCGAAAAGCCCGGCGACCACGAACTGGAAAAGATGGCGCAATGGCAGGCACTCATGGAAAGCGTGCATGGCAAGGCCGAGGTCATCATAGGCAAGCAGCGCCACGGTCCGATCGGGACTGTCGAGCTGTCCTTCGAGGGCCGGTTCACCCGGTTCGGCAACCTGGCGAAGCCGTGGCAGGGGTCTGGCGGGTCGGAGGGTGGTTTCTGAAAGTTCCGGAATTCATCGCCGACCTCACCCAACCGTCGGTCAAGTGGTGGCTCTAACAGTCTGAGAAGACGGCAGAAAGTGCGCAGGCGTTTGCATCTTGCCTTTCGCAACCATTTCGCCAGTCTGACGAAAACAGGAGGTGGGAATGGATCTGGGTCTTGCGGGAAAGGTGGTCATCGTCACTGGCGGCGGCGCGGGGATTGGCGGGGCGATCAGTCGGGCGCTGGCGGCAGAGGGTGCGGTGCCCGCGATCCTGGCCCGGCGCAAGCCAGAGACAGATTTCCTTTCGGAACTCAAGGAATTGCAGCCCAACGCTCATGTCATTCTGGCCGATCTGTCACGGGATGAGGACTGCCGGCGGGCAGTGACAGAGGTGCGCGCGCGCTACGGGCGGATTGATGGGCTGGTGAACAATGCCGGCACAAATGACGGGGTTGGGCTTGAGGCCGGACCAGAGGCCTTCCGGCGGTCACTGGACCAGAATCTGGTGCATTACTATACGCTTGCCCATCTGACGCTGGGTGATCTGAAGGCCGCCAAGGGGTCCATCGTCAACATCTCCTCAAAGACGGCGCTGACGGGTCAGGGCCGGACATCGGCCTATGTGGCGGCCAAGGCTGCCCAGCTTGGGCTGACGCGGGAATGGGCGGCGGCCTTTGCACCTGATGGCGTGCGCGTGAATGCGGTGATCCCTGCGGAGGTGATGACGCCAATGTATCGCAAA
The DNA here is from genome assembly GCF_004959785.1 of Tabrizicola sp. YIM 78059. Classification (NCBI taxonomy): domain Bacteria; kingdom Pseudomonadati; phylum Pseudomonadota; class Alphaproteobacteria; order Rhodobacterales; family Paracoccaceae; genus Tabrizicola; species Tabrizicola sp. YIM 78059. The sequence continues at coordinate 343,315 of NZ_SJZH01000001.1, read as the reverse complement.
TGGCTGGACTCTTTCGATGATCCGGCCGGTCAGGAGGCCCTGATCACCGCACGGATCCCGCTTGGCCAGAGGATGACCACGGCAGAGGAGATCGCGGCGACAGTCGTCTTCCTGCTTTCCGACAAGGCCAGCCATACCACCGGGCAATGGCTGTTCGTCGATGGCGGATACGTGCATCTGGACCGGGCGCTCGGGCGATAGAAGATCGGACGGCAGAGTATTGATTTTTTCAATGGTAATTGTTCGTTCTGGGGTGAAATTGCTTTTATCGCGGCTCCACCTTTCGCCGGATTTCCTTCAATCTCGACACAAGGGAAGGCGCAGGGCGCGGTCACCCGGTCTGTCAATTTCGGATCGGGCAGGACGCAGGGGCGGCCATCCACGCCGCACCGCAGGATGAGACAGCAGATGCCGGGCCCTGCCCCGCGAGGCCGGTATTTCAGCGCACGCGGATCGGGTCGGCAAGCAGGCGCAGACCGTTCAGCACCACAAGCAGCGTGCCGCCTTCGTGGCCAATAACGGCAAGCGGCAACGGCAGTTCGAAGAAAAGGCTGCCGGTCACCAGCAGCACCATCGCGCCAAGCGCCAGTGTCAGGTTCTGCCGGATGACGCGCGCCGTGCGCAGCGCAAGCCTGCGGGCGGCGGCAAGCTTGCGCAGATCCTCGGCCATCAGCGCCACGTCGGCCGCCTGAAGCGCGACCTCGCTGCCCGCAACCCCCATCGCCACGCCGACATCGGCACGGGCAAGGGCTGCGGCATCGTTCACCCCGTCACCGATGAAGGCCACCCTTCCCCGCTGGGCCGCATGATCGACAAGAGCCACCTTGTCTGCGGGCAGCAGCGCCGCGTGGATTTCCTCTGCCCGCAGACCCAGCCCATTGCCAATGCGGCTGGCGACCTCGGCCCGGTCGCCGGTCATCATCAGGATGCTCGCCCCACCCTCGCGCAGGGCCGCGACCGCCTCGGCCGAAGTTTCGCGCGCCTCGTCCGCAACCGTGAGCGCGCCCAGCACCTTGGCCCCGCGGCCCACGACAACAAGGGTCTCGGACCCATCTGCCATGCCGGACAGTCGGGCCGGCAGAGTGGCGCCCATGGCCGCCAGCATGCGGGCATTTCCTGCCCATAGCGGGCCTTCCGCATCCTGCCCGGTGATGCCTTCGCTGGGATGGGCGCGCACATCCCAAACCTCGGCAGGGGTGATGCCGCGCGCTGCCGCCTCGGCCCGGATCGCCCCTGCGATCGGATGTTCCGAGTGCGCCTCGAGCCCGGCGGCAAGGGCCAGGAAGTCGTGCTCGGATCCCTCCAGCGCAACCACTCCGGTCACCCCAGCGCGACCGGTGGTCAACGTGCCGGTTTTGTCGAAGGCGAAGGTCTTCACCTCTGCCAGGCCCTCCAGCGCGGCGCCCCCCTTGAACAGCACCCCGCCCCGAGCAGCAGCAGAAAGGGCAGAAAGGATCGCCGCAGGAACCGAGATCACCACGGCACACGGGCTGGCGGCAACCAGTACGGTGGCCGCGCGGTAAAGTGCATCGCCACCGTCGTATCCGGCCAGCCGGAAGCCGAAATAAGCCAGGATCGAGCCCCCTAGAACTGCGATGGTGTAGCGCTGGCCAAACCAGTCGGAAAATCGTTCCGAGGGCGAACGCATCGCCTGTGCCTCCGTCACCAGGCGGATCATCTGCGCCACTGTCGAGGTAGCAAGGCTGCGGATGACCTCGATCGTCAGGATAGCGTCCAGGTTGACCGTGGCTTCGTGCACCGGACTGCCGGGCGCCTTGCGCACGGGTTCCGATTCCCCGGTGACGGTGCTTTCGTCAAGATGACCGGTCCCGACAAGGACGCGGCCATCCACCGGCACCCGCGCGCCGGGGCGCAGGATGACGCGGTCGCCGGGGACAAGGGTTTCGACAGGAACCTCGGTCACGCCGTCCGGCCCCTCGCGCAGGGCGAACTCGGGGCGCAGCTGCATCAACGCCTCGACTGCACGTCGGGCCTTGCCCATGGCGCGATGTTCCAGCGTGTTGGACAGCGAGAACAACGCCAGCAGCACGGCCCCTTCCAGCGCAGCCCCCACGGCCGCCGCGGCCAAGGCGGCGACAACCATCAGAAGGTCGATGTCCAGCCTGTGGTTCTGCCACAGATCGCCCAGGGCCGATCGTGCAGCCGGCACCCCACCGGTCAGGTAGGCCAGCGCCAGTGCTGCCCAGGTCAGGCCGGCCGGAAGGGGTTGCAGGAAGGCATCCAGTGCGGCAACGGCCAGACCGATCCAGCACAGCACCGTGAGCCAGAGGCCGGCTTCGTCATGTGGTTCGGATTCGCTGGCCATGCTGCTTGCCCTCCGCTCGGCGGCAGAGTTGCCCGTGGCAAGAGAAAGCGCAAGGTGCCGCCCGGCCGGTTCTTTCCGCTTGACCACGCCAGCCTGCCGGTCGAAACAGCCGGCATGGCAACCGCGACCTTGACGATTGATCTTGATGCCATTGCCGCGAACTGGCGGGCGCTGGACCGGATGACCGGACAGGGCGTGCAGACGGCTGCGGTGGTGAAGGCCGATGCCTACGGGTTGGGGGTAACGCGCGTCGCGCGTGCCCTGGCCCGGGCCGGGGCGCGGCGGTTCTTCGTGGCCTACGCCGAAGAAGGCGCCGCCGTCCGGCAGGCGCTAGGCCCGGGGCCGCAGATCGCGGTTCTTTCGGGGCATTGCCCGGGCGACACCGAGATGATCCACGACCTGGATCTGACGCCGATGCTGAACAGCCTCGAGCAGATCACGAGGCATCTCGAGGCGCTGCCTGGCCATCCCTTCGGGGTGCAGCTCGACACCGGGATGAACCGTCTTGGCGTCGAGATGCAGGAATGGCAGGCGGTGGCATCGATCCTGGTCGAGGCCGGCCCGGAACTGCTGATGAGCCATCTGGCCTGCGCAGACGAGCCTGACCATCCGCTGAACGAAGCGCAGTTGCGCGTCTTTCATCAGATGACCGACGGCACCGGCCTGCCCCGCAGCCTGGCTGCGACGGGGGGCATCCTGCTGGGTCCGCGCTGGCATTTCGACCTGACGCGCCCCGGCATCGGGCTGTATGGCGGGCTTCCCTACGCTGCGGCACACCCCGTTGTCAGCCTGTCCTTGCCGGTGATCCAGACCCGCACGGTCGAACCGGGCGAGGCGGTCGGTTACGGTTGCACCTGGATTGCCGATCGCCCTTCGGTCATTGCCACGGTGGCAGCGGGCTATGCGGACGGTCTGCCCAGAACCCTGTCGAACCGGGTGCAGCTTTGGGATGGCGATGTGCCCTGCCCCGTGGTCGGCCGCGTGTCGATGGATGCGATCACCGTCGATGTCACCCATCTGCGCGAAGTGCCCGGCAGCCTTGACATCCTTGGTCCGAACCAGACGATAGATGGCCTTGCCGATGTGGCTGGCACAATCGGCTATGAAATTCTGACCGCGCTTGGCCCGCGCTATCAGCGCCGCTGGCAGGAGCGCGGCGCATGACGGCAATTCTTGGCGCCATCGGCCGCCCGGTCCTCGAGGCGCTTGCAGCGGTCGGCCGTGTCGGGCTGTTCACCGCGCAGGTTCTGGGTCACATCCTGCGCCCACCCTACTATCTGCGGGAATTCGGGCTGGCGCTGCTGCAGATCGGCTGGCTCTCGCTGCCGGTGGTCGGGCTGACGGCGATCTTCACCGGCGGCGCCCTGGCCCTGCAGATCTATGCCGGCGGCGCGCGGTTCAACGCGGAATCGGTGGTCCCAAGCATCGTCGCAATCGGCATGACGCGGGAACTTGGCCCGGTCCTCGGCGGGTTGATGGTGGCTGCGCGCGTGGCCTCCTCCATTGCGGCCGAAATCGGCACGATGAAGGTCACCGAACAGATCGACGCGCTGGTGACACTGTCCACAAATCCCCTGAAGTATCTGGCCGTCCCCCGCGTGGTCGCTGCGACCATTGCAATGCCGGTGCTGGTCGCGGTGGGCGATGCCATCGGCATCATGGGCGGCTGGCTGGTCGGGATCACGCGGCTGGACTTCAACTCGGCCACCTATCTGAAGAACACCGCCGACTTTCTCGAGGTCTGGGATGTGGGCTCGGGCCTGGTCAAGGGCGCGGTCTTCGGCTTCATCGTCGCGCTGATGGGCTGCTACCATGGCATGAACTCGGCCCGCGGCGCTCAAGGCGTGGGCCGGGCGACAAAATCGGCAGTAGTCTCGGCCAGCGTGCTGATCCTGGCATCGAACTATGTGCTGACCGAGATCTTCTTCACCTCATGATCGAGCTGCGCGATGTCCACAAACGGTTCGGCCAGAACCGCGTCTTGCAGGGGGTGAACCTCACCATCGCCTCGGGCACCTCGATGGTGATCATCGGCGGCTCGGGCACAGGGAAGTCCGTCCTTCTGAAATGCATCCTTGGCCTCGTGCGCCCCGACAGCGGAACGATCACTCTGGACGGGCAGGATGTGACCAAGGGCGACCGCGACGCCTTTCTTTCGCGCTTCGGGATGCTCTTCCAAGGGGGCGCCCTGTTCGATTCGCTGAAGGTCTGGGAAAACGTTGCCTTCCGGCTGGTTCGCGGCGCGAATGCCTTGCCGAAAGCCCAGGCGCGCGAGGTCGCGATCGAGAAGCTGCGCCGCGTCGGCCTGAAGCCCGAGACCGCCGACCTCTACCCTGCCGAACTTTCAGGCGGCATGCAGAAGCGCGTGGGCCTTGCCCGCGCCATCGCAGCCGAGCCAGAGATCATCTTCTTCGACGAACCGACCACCGGCCTCGACCCGATCATGGCTGGCGTCATCAACGATCTGATCCGCGAGATCGTGGTCGAGATGGGGGCGACCGCGATGACGATCACGCATGACATGTCCTCGGTCCGCGCGATTGCCGACAACGTGGCAATGCTGCACGGCGGCGTGATCCGCTGGACCGGACCGGTCAGCGAATTGGACGCGACGCCAGACCCCTATGTGCAGCAGTTCATCCACGGCCGGGCGGAGGGGCCGATCGAAAGCATCCGCTGAACCCACCCGCTCCTTCCTCGCTGCCCAGATATCCCACAGGGGTCCAGGGGTGTGAAAGCCCCGGTGCAACGGCAGCCATGGGAGACCCGCCTTGAAATACTTCAACCTTGCCCTGCTGATCCTGTTCCCGGTGGCCTGGTTCGCGCCGCTTCTGCGCGCAGCGCTTCTGCCTGTCTTCGGGATGGACGAGATCTCGGTCGTGACCGGATTGCAATCGTTATGGCGGTCCGACCCGGCCTTCGCGCTGATCGTGACCTTCCTTGCTGTTTTTGCCCCCTACATAAAAACGATCGGCCTGGCGTTGCTGCACTGGGAACTCCTGTCTCCGCGGCTGCTGCCGGCGCTGGAGATCCTTGGCAAACTTGCCATGGCCGAAGTGTTCCTGGTCTCACTTTACATCGTCATCGCCAAGGGTGCGGGCCATGTGACGGTCGAAACCGCCTGGGGTCTTTACCTGTTCACCGGGTGCATCCTGGGGTCCATCCTCATCGCATGGCAGACCGGACGAGGCTCACGCCGGGGCTGAGGCCCGGTGCGCCGGCATCACCTGCCCCGGATCCGCGGGTCCAGCGCGTCGCGCAGTCCGTCGCCGATGTAATTGACCGAAAGCACCGTGAGCGAGATCGCGAGCCCAGGGAAGATCACCCGCTCCGGGTAATACTGGAAGTAGTCGAGCCCTTCGTAAAGCAGCCGACCCCAGGTCGGGAAGTCAGGCGGGAAGCCAAGGCCGAGGAAGCTGAGCACACTTTCGGTGATGATCGCTTCGGCCACGCCCAGCGTCGCCGCCACCATGACCGGCGAGACCACGTTCGGCAGGATGTGGCGCAGGATCACCCGGAACGGCCGCGCACCGATCGACCGCGAGGCAAGCACATATTCCCGTTCTTTCAGCGCCAGAACCTCGCCGCGCACGATCCGCGCTGCCTGCATCCAGCTGGTGATGCCGATGGCGCTGACGATCAGGACAAAGGCGCCCAGCTCGGGCCCCAGAACCCCGGCGATGCGATCGCGGAAAAGCATCACCATGACCAGCAACAGCGGGATCAGCGGCAGCGCCAGGAACATGTCGGTCAGGCGCATCAGCGGCCCGTCAAGCCGCTTGAAATACCCCGCCAGCACGCCGATCAGCGTGCCAAGGAAGATAGCGATCACCATGGCGACAAAGCCCACCGCAAGGCTGACGCGTCCCGCGGCCATCATCCGCTGCATCTGGTCGCGGCCCAGCTGGTCGGTGCCCATCGGATGAACGAGACTGGGGCCGAGGTTCTTCGACTTAAGCGCCTCGACGACCGAAAGCTTCTCGGGCGACCAGACCAGCGGTCCCACCACCGAGAAGATGATCAGCAGTGTCAGAACCACCAGCCCGAACACCGCGCCGCGGTGCTTGCGGAACTGCGCCCAGACCGCAGCCCGAAGCGATTCCGGCGGGGGCACCCCAAGATCGGTGTCAGTCATAGCGGATCCTCGGGTCGAGCATGCCGTAGAGAAGATCGGCAATCAGGTTAAAGGTCACGATCAGGATCGCGAAGATGAAGGCCAGCGTCTGAACCATGGGAAGGTCATTGCCGCGGATCGCCTGGATCAGCGCCGAGCCGATGCCGTTCACGCCGAAGAGGTTCTCGGTAATGATCGCGCCACCGAAGATCGACGGGATCCCCAGCGCGATGACGGTAACGACCGGAATCAGCGAATTGCGCAGGACGTGCTTCAGCACGACGGTCCTTTCGCTCATCCCCTTCGCGCGCGCGGTGCGGACGTAATCCTGGCTCATGTTTTCCAGCATCGAGGACCGCATGTAGCGGCTGATCGCTGCGGCATTGGCAAGGCCCAGAACCATCACGGGCATCGCCATCTGGCGCAGCTGTTCCTTGAAGCTTGCCCAGTCGGTCACGACCAGCGTGGTGTTGTATTTCGTGGGGAACCAGCCAAGCCAGACCGCGAAGATGATGATGAAAAGCGTGCCGGTGAAAAAGGTCGGCACCGAAAAGCCGATCATCGCGAACATGGTGCCGAACTGGTCGAACAGCGAATATTGCCGGTAGGCGGAATAGATCCCGATCGGCAGGGCGATCAGCACGCCGACCAGATAGGCGGTACCGATGACCGTCAGGGTCTGCGGCAGGCGTTCGCCGATCAGCGGAAAGACCGGGCTGCGGCTCTGGTAGCTGATGATGCGCTGCATGCCTTCGGCGTAATGTGTTCCGAAGATCGCGTCGAAACCGTTCAGAGGTTCCACCCAGAAGAACTGCTTGAGCCACAGCAGATAGCGGATGTGGACCGGCTCGTTCACCCCCAGCGCCTCGAGGATCTTGGCGCGGACCTCGGGCGGCACGGTCAGCGGGATTTCCGAGGCAGGCGATCCGGGGGCCAGATCGACCAGCAGGAAGATGACGAGACTGATCAGCAGAAGCGTCGGGATGGCCAAAAGAAGCCGTCTCAGCGTGTAGGTGAGCATGGGCGGGCGCCTCGGGTCAGCAGTCTAGCGGCAAAGAGGGTGGCGGGAGCCCCGGGGCCCCCGCCGGCCGGGCGGGTCGATGACCCGCCCGAGGTTAGGATCATTTCACGCGGAACCAGTCCTGGGCGTTCCACAATTCGGTGTCCCAGGTGTTCAGGACCACGCCGCCCAGCGTGTTCGAGGCCGCCGACAGACGGCCGCGATCGACCAGCGGGACCACGACATAGGAATCCTTGGTCAGCATGTCGTTCAGCTTCTTGGCAATGGCTGCGCGTTCTTCCATGGCCGATGTCTTCGCCAGTTCATCCACCAGCGCATCATACGCAGGGTCGCAGAAACGGTTGATGTTTTCGCCCTGCCACTGGTTTTCCGGGCCCGGGATCTTGTCGCACTTGTACTGTGCCAGATAGGGTTCCGGATCGGTGCCGTCGAAGTTGTTGGCATACATCTCGACGTCGGCATAGAACTTCTGGAAGGTGTCGGGCGAGCCCGGGTCACCACCGAAGAACACGGAGGCGTCGATGTTCTTCAGCTCGACTTCCACGCCCAGTTCCGTCCACCAGTCCTTGATGACCGCCTGGAAGTCCTGCCGGACCGGGTTGGTCGAGGTCTGGTAAAGAATGCGCAGCTTCTGACCGTCCTTGTCGCGGATTCCGTCGCCGTTGGTGTCGGTCCATCCCGCTTCTTCCAGCAGCGCCTTGGCACCTTCCATGTCCTGCGGGATGCACTCGGTGTTGTCCGACGCGAACATCTCGGGCGCGGGTACCAGGTTGCAGGTTGGGCGACCCGCGCTGCCATAGCCGATGTCCACCAGGATCTGCCGGTCGATCGCCATCGACAGGGCCTTGCGCACGCGGATGTCGGACAGGAACGGATGCGGATGCTTGGTGGTTGAACGCTCACCTTCCGGCAGGGCCGGGTCGGGGTTGGTCAAGTTCATCTCGATCCGCTCGACCAGGGTGCCGAAGCCGTTCAGCAGCACGCCCTTGCCGGCAGCCGACATCTGCGCCTGCTGTTCCGGGTTGATCTGGGTGTTCCAGGCATAGTCGAATTCGCCCGTTTCCAGTACGGCACGGGCAGCCGCCACGGCGTCGCCGCCCCCCTTTACGGTCATGGTCGCAAAGGCCGGTTTGGCCGGGTCACGATAGTTGGGGTTGGCCGCCAGGCTGACGGTGTCGTTCACCTTGAAGTCGGTCACGACGAAGGGCCCCGTGCCGATCGGCTTGAAGTTCTGTTCGGTGCAGGTCGAGGCTGCAGCGCCAAGGCAGTTCTCGAACTGGGCCTTCTGAAGGATGGGCGAGGTGCCCCCCACGAAGGCCTGGTAGGGGTTTGGCTTCGGGCCAGAGAACTTGATCACGATGGTCAGATCGTCCGGGGTCTCGATGCTTTCGATCCCTTCATAGCGCGCGGCCTGGGCACAGCCGCCTTCGGGATGCGTGCAGTATTCCCAGGTGAACTTGGCGTCTGCCGAGGTTACGGGCGTGCCGTCCGACCACAGCAGGCCCGGCTTCAGCTTCCAGGTGATCTGGGTCAGATCCTCGGTGATGCCGCCGTTCTCCACGGTCGGAATCGACTCGGCCAGACGCGGGAAGACCACGCCCTTGTCGTCAAAGCCCGCCAGGCCCTCAAGGACCAGCGAGGCGGTTTCCACATCCTTGGTGCCCGAGCTGAGGTAGGGGTTCAGGATCGAAGGCGCCTGCCAATACAGCACGTTCACATGACCGTCGGCCCCGCGCTCGGCAAAGGCAGCGGGGGCGAAGGCCACCGCAGCGGCGGCGCCCAGAAGGGCGGTTCTCAGTTTCATTGCGACACTCCTTGTTGGTTGCGCTCTGTTGCCTCGGGTGCGCCGGTAGTCCCGGCGGCTTGTCGGCTTTCGAAAAGATGGCAGGCGACCAGACGGCCAGGTTCGACCTCGACCAGATCGGGTTTCACCTGCCGGCAGATGTCCATGACCTTCGGGCAGCGGGTGCAGAAATTGCACCCGACGGGCGGATTGGCCGGGGAAGGCACGTCACCTTTCAGGATGATCCGCTTGCGCCGCGCCGCGATTGCCGGGTCGGGTTCGTTCACCGCCGACAACAGCGCCTCGGCATAGGGGTGCAACGGGCGGGCGTAAAGGTCGGCCGAGGGCGACAGTTCGGCAATCCGGCCGAGATACATCACCGCCACACGGTCGGCCAGGTGGCGCACCATCGATAGATCGTGACTGATGAACAGATAGGTCAGCCCCAGCCGGTCCTGCAGATCCTCGAGCAGGTTCACAACCTGGGCCTGGATCGACACGTCCAGCGCGGCGATCGGTTCGTCGCAGACGATGAACCTGGGGTTCAGGGCCAAGGCCCGGGCGATGCCGATGCGCTGGCGCTGACCACCGCTGAATTCGTGCGGATAGCGATTGATGAAGCGGCGATTCAGACCGACCTGGTCCATCAGCTCGTGCACGCGCTCGATCTTCTTGTCGCGCGACCAGTCGGTGTGTTCGTCCAGCGGCTCGGATATGATCTGCGCCAGCGTCATCCTCGGGTTCAGGCTGGCCTGCGGATCCTGAAAGACCATCTGCATCGTCGGGCGTTTGCGGCGCAGGGCTTCGGGTGGCAGATGCGCAACATCGTCGCCGTCGATCACCACCCGACCGCCGGTGGGTTCGTAAAGCCGCAGCATGGCCCGGCCCACGGTAGACTTGCCGCAGCCGGACTCGCCAACCAGACCAAGGGTCTCACCCGCCTGGATCGAGAAGCTCACCCCGTCCACCGCCTTCACGTTGCCAGTATGGCGGCGCAGTATCCCGGTATAGATAGGGAAATACATCCGCAGGTCCTCGACCTGGACCAGCGGGGCCGGGCGCGTGTCAAGCATGGGCCGCCTCCACCCGCGCGGGGGCCTGCCAGTGGCAGGCGACATCGTGGCCCTGCCCCACCGGGCGGCCATCCACCGGCCGCCGCGCCGGGTTCATCCGGTCGCAAGCATCATGCCGATATTCGCAGCGGGCCCGGAACGGGCAGGCGGCAAGGGGTGCGCTGAGGATCGGCGGCTGGCCCTCGATCACCTTCAGCCGCGTCTCGCGCGGGCCATTGATCCTGGGGATAGTCTGAAGAAGCGCGCGGGTATAGGGATGTTGCGGATTGGCGAAAAGTTCGCCCACCGGGGCCTGTTCCACCACCTGCCCGCCATACATCACCATCACCCTGTCGGCGATGCCTGCAATCACGCCCAGGTCATGCGTGATCCAGATGATCGCCATGCCAAGCTTCTGCCGAAGATCCTTCACCAGTTCCAGGATCTGCGCCTGGATTGTCACATCCAGCGCCGTAGTCGGTTCGTCAGCGATCAGCACGTCCGGGTCGCAAGCCAGCGCGATGGCGATCATCACCCGCTGGCGCATGCCGCCGGAAAACTGGTGCGGGTAGGATTTCAGCCGTTTCCGCGCGTCCGGGATGCCGACCAGCTCCAGAAGCTCCACCGCCCGACGTTCAGCCATCTCCTTGGTCATGCCCAGATGTTCTCGCAGGGGCTCCATGATCTGGTCGCCCACAGTGAAAACCGGATTCAGGCTGGTCATCGGATCCTGGAATACGAAACCGACCCTCGCACCCCGAACTTCGCGCAGGGCCTCGGGCGACATCTTCAGAAGATCCCGCCCGTTCAGCAGCACCTCGCCCTTGCGGATGTCTGCCGGCGGCGACGGAAGCAGCCGGATCAGCGACATCATCGTGACCGACTTGCCCGAGCCGCTTTCACCCACGACGCCCAGAAGCTCGCCGCGCCTGAGCTGGAAGCTGACGTCGTTCACGGCATGGATTTCGCCCCCGCGGGTGCGGAAAACCGTCTTAAGGCCCCTGACGTCAAGGACTGGCGCGGCCCCTTCGGCCATCAAGTGCTCCCCCGTGTCGTCTTCTTTCTTGTTTTTGTTCGTCTTTTTTGGGATCGACAACTTTCGGTTGCCGACACTTCGGGCCACTGTTCCCGATTTCCCGCACTCTATCAATCCCGTTTCGCCGTGCGATTCCACAGCAGCTTGCCGGCAGATTGACCGATTTGCCGGTCATTCCGCCAGATATTGACAGTTCCGGGGGCCGACGACAGGCTGGCCACAACATCTGGGAAAAGTGTCGATGCCCGAAATGCAGGTACTGACGTCGCGTCAGATCCTTGACCGGCTGGTCATGTTTCCGACAGTGAGTCGCGATTCGAATCTCGGGCTTATCGACTGGCTGGAGGGTTACCTGTCAGGCCACGGCGTTCGCTGCTTCCGGCACTGGAACGAGGACCGCCGGAAGGCCGCGCTGATTGCCCATGCCGGGCCATGGAAGGCAGGCGCCTTGGTTCTATCGGGCCATTCCGACGTGGTGCCGGTGGACGGGCAGAGCTGGACCACCGACCCCTGGACGGTCAGCGAACGTGACGGGCGGCTTTATGGCCGCGGCACCTGCGACATGAAAGGCTTTGTCGCATTGGCCGTCCGGGCGCTGGTCGAGGCGCAGCGCCGCGGCGTAAGCCGGCCGCTGCAACTTGCGCTTTCCTATGATGAGGAGGTGGGCTGCACCGGTGCACCGCCGATGATCCGCACCATGCAGGAGGTGGTACCGAAAGGCAGCGCCGCAATCATCGGCGAACCCAGCCGCATGGGGCTGATCACCGGGCACAAGGGCGGCACCGGCTATCATGTGCATGTGAAAGGCCATGAAGTGCATTCCTCGCTGCTGCCCTACGGCGTCTCGGCGATCATGGAGGGGGCGCGGCTCATCGACTGGCTGAACGATGTGAACGCCGAGCTTCAGGCCCGTACGCCGACGCCGCTGGCCGCCGCCTTTCACCCGCCCTTCACCACGCTGCATGTCGGCATGATCCGGGGAGGCACGGCCCACAACATCACGGCGGCCGACTGCCACTTTTCCGTCGAGATGCGCGTGGTGCCGGGCGAGTCGATCCCCGACTGGGAGGCGCGGTTCGAGGCAAGGGTCCGCGAGATCGAGGCCGCGATGCGAAAGGTCCGCCCCGAGGCTGCGATTCACCTGGATCGCTTCTTCGGCGTCCCGGGACTGCAACCCGAAAGGAACGGCGAGGCAGAAGCCCTGGTCCGCCGCCTTACCGGCGACAACGCGACCGGCGTTGTCAGCTATGGCACTGAAGCAGGCCAGTTCCAGCAGGCGGGCTATTCTGCCGTCATCTGCGGCCCCGGCGACATCGCCCAGGCACATCAGCCCGATGAATACCTTGAAATCAGCCAATTCGAGGCCGGCCAGCAGTTCATGGAGCGGCTTCTCGAGGCGCTGGCATGACGCCATTCCGCCCCCCACCCCAGCAGGGGCACCGGATACGTCCATCCCTGCGGTGTCGCGCACCGCATGTCGCCCCGCGCCGCCCTGCCCCATTTGTGCAAGACGGATGGACCGGCGGGGACCTTGCAGCAGATCCTGAGCCATGACCTTCCCGATCACCGACGCAAACCCTGTCCGCTTTGCCGCCCCCTTGCCGCCACGTGTCGGTATCGTGGTGATCGGCGGCGGTGTCATCGGGGTGATGACGGCCTTCTTCCTGAGCCGTAAGGGCCATTCCGTCCTGCTGCTGGAAAAGGGCAGGATCGCCGGCGAACAGTCTAGCCGCAACTGGGGCTGGGTGCGCCAGCAGGGCCGGGATCCGGGCGAATTGCCGATCATGGTGGAAAGCCTGTCGATCTGGAAATCGCTTTCGCACGAGATGGGCGAAGCGCTTGGCTTCCGGCAGACCGGCGTTCTGTATCTGGCGAAGACCGAACGCGAAATGGCGGGCTTCGCGGCCTGGATGGATCATGCGCGGGCGCACCAGCTCGACACCAGGCTGTTGACGGGGGCAGAGACGGCAGCGCTGCTCAAGGGTGCCGTGGCCCCCTGGAAGGGAGCGATCTACACCCCTTCGGATGCCCGCGCCGAGCCATGGACCGCTGTTCCCGCGCTGGCCGCACGCGCTGCCGAAATGGGGGTGGCGATCCGGGAAGCCTGCGCGGTTCGCGCCCTTGACCTGGCAGCAGGCAGGGTTGCCGGTGTGGTGACCGAGGCAGGCCGGGTCGCCTGTGACCATGTGGTGGTTGCCGCGGGCGCGTGGTCGCGACTGTTCCTTGCCAGGCACGGCATCGGTATTCCGCAGTTGTCCGTGCTTGCCTCGGTCGCCGCCACGGAACCTTTGCCCGAGATCTTCCCCGGCAACGCTGCCGACGACGACTTCGCCTTTCGCCGGCGCGCGGACGGGGGATATTCCATCGCGCCGGGAGGAGCCGAGCATGACTTCTTCATCGGCCCCGACGCCTTCCGATCGTTCAGGGTATACACACCGATCCTGAAGAAGGAATGGCGATCGTCCAGCTTCCGCCTGCGTGCGCCGAAGGGTTTTCCTGATGCCTGGAGCACCCCCCGCCGCTGGGCCGAGGATCAGCCGACCCCGTTCGAGGCGATGCGCATCCTGAACCCCGCGCCGAACCTGCGCACGCTGGGACGGGTGCAGGACGCCTTTGCCCGCGCCTTTCCTGGACTCGGTCGGCCAAAGCTGCGCACGGCCTGGGGCGGCATGATCGACACGATGCCCGATGTTGTGCCGGTGGTGGACCATGGCCCGATTCCCGGCCTGACGATCGCCACGGGAATGAGCGGGCATGGCTTCGGCATCGGGCCGGGCATGGGGCGCGTGGTGGCCGACCTGGTGACGGGTGGCCACGTCGGCCACGATCTGTCGCGGTTCCGGTTCCAGCGGTTCACCGATGGCACCAGGATTGCGCCAGGCCCAAGCCTCTGAGACGCTGGCGGAAATCCCGCCCTATATGCTGACCATCCGGCCCGCGGCAACACACGGGCGCTTCGGTGGCTTATTCACTCCTCGCCGGTCCGGTGCAGACGGGGCAAAGCGGGGGCCCCAGTCGGCCTAGCTAAGGTGATGTCGGATACGGCGGATCATCAGCCAGACCCCCAGAACCACGACCGGCACCAGCCCGGACAAAAGCGCGCCATGACTGATGCCGAACCGATAGGCCAAAGGTTCCAGCAGGTAGGCCATCAGGTTGACGGCGTAGTAGCTGATCGCCACGGTCGAAAGCCCCTCGACCGTGCGTTGCAGCCGCAGTTGCAGGTCGGCCCGCCGGTCCATCGATTCCAGAAGCTTCTGGTTCTGCGCCGAACGTTCCACATCCACCCGGGTGCGCAACAGCTCTGCCGCCCGCTCTGCCCGCTCTGCCATGGCCTTCAAACGCCCCTCGGCCGATTTCACGGTACGCATGGCAGGGTCGTAACGACGCATCATGAATTCGCCAAAGGTCTGCCGACCCTCGATCCGCTGCTCGCGCAGCACCTCGATCCGCTGGTTCACGATCGCCTCATAGGCCGCCGTCGCCCCAAAGCGGAACGAGAACTGCACGGCGAGGCTTTCCAGTTCCGCCGAAATGGAAAGCAGGTCATGCAGCGCCGCCTCGGGGGCAGGTTCGGCATTGTCGAGGCCCGACACCAGGGCCGACAAGCGCGGATCAAGTGCATTCAGCCGCGCCGTCAGGTCGCGTGATCGCATCAGGCCCAGCATCGACATCGCGCGATAGGTTTCGATCTCGCACAGGCGCTGCACGATCCGGCCGACACGGCGCGGGCCTGTGCCGGGTCGCACGAACACGGCAAACCGCATGTGACCCGCCGGGTCGATACGGAAGTCGCCCGCAATCACGGCGGCGCCATCCACCACCCGGGACACGGCAAGGCTTTCGGGCACGAACCATTCGTCCAGTTGGGCCAGAAGCTCGGCGTCCGAGGCAGGCAATGGCGCGATGCGGATCATGACAGAAGTCAGCCGCTTGCCGGGTGCCTGGGCCAGCCAGTCCTCGGGCAGCACCTCGGCATCGGCCGGATCGAACGGGCGCTTCGACAGCCCGCGCGAAAAGGCGGAATAGGTGACGAATTCGGTGTGGCTTTCCCACTTCAGCTCTGCGCGGCCGATCGGGCCCTGGAAATGGGTGGCGCCGGGCTGGGGATGCTGGCTTCCGTGCCGGTCGAGCAGCGCCACAAGATGGGCAAGATCCTTCTGCCGGTCGCGGTTGTGCGCCTGAACCGGCTCCTTGATCGCGACATAGACTGCGGTCGATGGCACCTGCAACGCCGGAAAGGGCCTGGCGTGCAGTTCATTGACGGTGGCATAACGCAGGGGATGGTCGGCGATCGGCATCAGTTTTCTCGAACAGGTCGGCGTGACAGGTAGGCCGTACTTGGCACGCTTTCCAGAAAAATGCCGGAATACAAGGGTATGCCGGCGAGGTGTTGCAAATTTCGCTCTGCGGAAAGGCAGGGCCGAGGCCCGCAGCAAGCTAACGCTTGGGGATCCAACTACAATTGCGTCAGGCGGAATTCAATTGCGTCAGGCGGAATTCCTGGCCTGGCAAGACGACCCCGGCAGAAGCGCTCCGGGAGGCTGAGCAAGCTGAAGGCTTGGCCCCTGGCATGTTTGCCCGATCCGAAACCGACAAATATCCACCAAAGGGACTGACGTGATGAACGAGGGGTGGCTTGCGGCCAGGTCACCGCATCTGGTCAGCTGTGATTGTCGAAAAGGTTTGTGCCCCTGCGCGTGCAGGCCGGACCAGAAGGCCCGGCCTGCGTGAATCAGTCGATCAATGGCAAGAGGCTGTCGATGCTTTTCTTCGCGTCGCCGTAGAACATCCGCGTGTTCTCCTTGTAGAACAGCGGGTTCTCGATGCCGGAATAGCCGGTGCCCTGCCCGCGCTTGGACACGATCACCTGCTTGGCCTTCCAGACCTCCAGCACCGGCATGCCGGCGATGGGGCTGTTCGGGTCTTCCTGCGCGGCCGGGTTCACGATGTCGTTCGAACCGATGACGATGGCCACGTCGGTTTCGGGGAAGTCCTCGTTGATCTCATCCATCTCCAGAACGATGTCGTAGGGCACCTTGGCCTCGGCCAGCAGCACGTTCATGTGCCCGGGCAGACGCCCGGCGACCGGATGGATGGCAAAGCGGACATTCTTGCCCTTGGCGCGCAGCTTGCGGGTGAGTTCCGAAACCGACTGCTGCGCCTGGGCCACCGCCATGCCGTAGCCCGGCACGATGATGATGCTGTCCGCATCGTTCAGCGCCGCGGCCACGCCCTCGGCGTCGATGGCGATCTGTTCGCCCGTGACTTCCATCGCCGGGCCGGTGCTGTTGCCGAAGCCGCCGAGGATCACGCTGATGAACGACCGGTTCATCGCCTTGCACATGATGTAGGACAGGATCGCACCCGAAGAGCCCACCAGCGCCCCCACCACGATCAGAAGATCGTTCGAAAGCGAAAAGCCGATGGCCGCCGCCGCCCAACCCGAATAGCTGTTCAGCATCGACACGACGACCGGCATGTCCGCGCCGCCGATCCCCATGATAAGGTGGTAGCCGATGAAGAAGGCCGCCAGCGTCATCACGATCAGCGCGAGGGTAGAGCCGGATTGCAGATAGACGACCAGCAGGACCAGCGACAACAGCGCCGCGCCCGCGTTCAGCAGATGCCCGCCCGGCAGCTTGGTGGCCTTGCTGTCCACCTTGCCCGCGAGCTTGCCGAAGGCGATGACCGATCCGGTGAAGGTGACTGCGCCGATGAAGACGCCGAGGAAGGTCTCGATCCTCAGGATCGTCACCTCGGCCCCGGTCTTATGCGCGATGGTCCCCGCAAAGCCGGTCAGCGCGGCGCGGGCGGCCTCGTCCAGTCCGGCGATGCGGATCAGCTCGATGTGGGTGTTGAAGCCGATGAAGACCGCGGCAAGGCCGACAAGGCTGTGCATCGCGGCGACAAGCTGCGGCATCTCGGTCATCTGCACGCGCTGCGCCACGACCCAGCCGATGGCGCCGCCGGCCAGGATCAGGACGACCGACAGCCACCACAGGCCCGCGCCGGGGCCGTAAAGCGTGGCCGCGACCGCCAGCGCCATGCCGACGATGCCATACCAGACCGCGCGCTTGGCGCTTTCCTGGCCCGAAAGGCCGCCCAGCGACAGGATGAAGAGGACAGCGGCGACGACATAGGCCGCAGTGGTGAATCCGTAAGCCATGTCTGTCCCCTTACGACTTCTGGAACATGGCGAGCATGCGCCGGGTGACAAGGAAGCCACCGAAGATGTTGATCCCGGCCATGAAGACCGCCAGCGCGGCGAGAAGGATCACGAGGAACGACCCCGAGCCGATCTGCATCAGCGCGCCGAGGATGATGATCGACGAGATCGCGTTCGTCACCGCCATCAGCGGCGTATGCAGCGAATGCGAAACGTTCCAGATCACCTGGAAGCCGACGAAGACCGCCAGCACGAAGACGATGAAATGGCTCATGAAACTGGCCGGAGCATACAGCCCCGCCAGCAGCATCAGCCCGCCGCCGATCGCAAGAAGCAAGACCTGCTGCCGGGTCTGCGCCCTGAAGGCCGCGACCTCCTGCGCGCGGCGTTCCTCGGGCGTCAGTTCCTTCGGCTTTTCCTTGGGCTTTGCCGCGGCGATGGCCTGCACCTTGGGCGGCGGCGGCGGATAGGTCACCGCCCCCATGTGCGCCACCGTGGCGCCGCGGATCACGTCATCCTCCATGTTGTGCAGGATGATCCCGTCCTTCTTCGGCGTCAGATCCGCCAGCATGTGCCGGATGTTGGTGGCATAAAGCGTCGAGGCCTGCGTCGCCATCCGGCTGGGGAAATCGGTATAGCCGATGATGATGACGCCGTTGTCGGTGACGATCCGCTGATCCGGCACCGTCAGGTCGCAGTTGCCGCCGCGTTCCGCCGCGAGGTCCACGATGACTGACCCCGGCTTCATCATCCTGACCATGTCCTCGGTCCACAGCTTCGGCGCCGGCCGGCCGGGGATCAGGGCGGTGGTGATGACGATGTCCATCTCGGGCGCCAGCTCGCGGAACTTGGCCAGCTGCTTTTCGCGGAACTCGGGGCTGGAAGGCGCGGCATAGCCGCCCGTGGCCGCCCCGTCCTGGGTCGGCTCGAATTCGAGGAACACGAAGTTCGCGCCCATCGATTCGATCTGTTCGGCCACCTCGGGGCGCACGTCGAAGGCATGGGTGATCGCGCCGAGGCTGACGCTCGCCCCGATCGCGGCAAGACCGGCAACGCCTGCTCCGACCACCAGCACCTTGGCAGGAGGGATCTTGCCGGCCGCCGTGACCTGGCCGGTGAAGAAACGACCGAAGTTGTTCGCCGCCTCGATCACCGCGCGATAGCCCGCGAGGTTCGCCATCGAGGACAGCGCATCCATCTTCTGCGCGCGGCTGATGCGGGGCACCATGTCCATGGCAACCACGGTCAGGTTCTTCTTTGCTGCCGCCTCCAGCAGGTCGGGGTTCTGCGCGGGCCAGAAAAAGCTGATCAGAGTCTGACCGTCCTGAAGCGTGGCGAGTTCGGTTGCATCCGGACCCCGGACCTTGACGATCACGTCCGCCGCTGCAATGACCGCCTTTGCATCAGGCAGCACCTCGACGCCAGCAGCGGCATAGGCAGCATCCGAAAACCCGGCCTTCGCCCCTGCCCCGGACTGGATGCAGGTCGTATGGCCCAGCTTTGCCAGTTGCACAGCCGAATCCGGCGTCATAGCCACCCGGTTTTCCCCCGGGAAGATTTCCGTCAACGCTCCGATCTTCACACTTTTCCCCCGCTTGCCTGGGCTGGTGTCCCGCCCCGAGTCATAAATTGACGCGATCACTTATCACCGCGCAACAATATTTCAAACCCCAGTTCTTCCGCCGTGCACCGCGTCATTTTCGCCCCAGCCAGCGCCGGGTCCGGGCCGCCCACAGGCCGAACTCGGGGCCGAAGGCAGCAGTCAGGCGGGCCTCTTCCTCAATGATGAAGCGCGTCTGGATCAGCCAGGTGAAGCTTGCCAGCAGCGGCAGCGCCAGGATCGCATCCAGCCACAGGATGGCACCAAGAAGGATGATTGCATCTGCAAGATAGATCGGATTGCGCGACAAACTGAGCAGCCCCGTGGTGACCAGCGTCGAGGGCATCCGGCGCGGAATGACGGTTGTCCGTCTCAGCGCCATCTGCGTCACCGCGGCGGCCATGATGAGCGCGCCCAGTAACACCAGAACCTTTCCCGCTGCCGCCCCCGCGTCACCAAGGACAGCGGGCGACACCAACGACAGCACCCAGACCGCCGCCACATGCAGCGCCAGCCAGGTCGGCGGGATGTCGATCTCGGACAGGATCGCGCGCACGGGAGGTCCTCCGGCCGCGATCTAGACAGAGCGCCGGGCGAGGCGCAAGCCGCCTTTCCCTTGCCCGATGCGGCAGCACTTGGCTTTCGCCACGACAGAGCGGATAACGGGTGATGAAGAGGAGACCGCCGATGCCAATCGATTTCGCCGCCAAGAAGGCCCAGTTCCATCTGCCCGAAGGTGTGGTGTATCTGGACGGCAACTCACTGGGGCCGATGGTCAACACGGTGCCGGCACGGGTGGATGCGGCGGTGCGCAACGAATGGGGCGAGATGCTGATCCGCGGCTGGAACCACGCCGGGTGGATGGCGCAGCCGCGGATGCTGGGCGACCGGATCGCCCGACTGATCGGGGCCGAGGCCGGCACGGTGGTTCTGGGCGACACGCTGTCGATCAAGGTCTATCAGGCGCTGGCCTCGGCACTGGATCTGAACCCGAAGCGCCGGGTCATCCTGTCGGATACCGGCAACTTTCCGTCCGACCTCTACATGGCCGAGGGCCTGTGCCGGACACTGGGCGGCCAATACCGGCTGAAGACCGTTGCCCCCGAAGAGGTGATGTCGGCCATCGACGAAAGCGTCGCCGTGGTCATGCTGACCGAGGTCGATTACCGCACCGGGCGGCGGCATCACATGGCCGACATCACCCGGCGCGCACATGAACTTGGCGCGCTAACCGTATGGGATCTGGCCCATTCCGCGGGCGCAATCCCCGTCGATCTTGTCGGCGCCAGGGCCGATTTCGCCGTGGGCTGCACTTACAAATACCTTAACTCCGGCCCCGGCGGCCCGGCCTTCATCTATGTTGCCCCGCGCCATGCCGACGCCGCGCGCCCTGCCCTTTCGGGCTGGCTGGGGCACGAGGCGCCTTTCGCCTTCGACCTGTCCTACCGCCCCGGCCAGGGGATCGAGCGGATGCGGGTCGGCACGCCTCCGGTCCTGCAGATGGCCGCCCTCGAGGCGGCGCTGGAGATATGGGAGGATGTGGATCTGCATGAGGTTCATGCCCAGTCGCTGCGGCTCCAGGACCAGTTCATCAAGGGGGTGGAAAGCCGCGCGCCGATGCTGCAACTGGCCACCCCCCGGTCGCATCTGATGCGCGGCAGCCAGGTGTCTTTCCGCCACCCCGAAGGTTATGCGATCATGCAGGCGCTGATCGCCGAGGGGGTGATCGGCGATTTCCGCGCCCCCGACATCCTGCGCTTCGGGTTCACGCCCCTTTACGTCGATGAAGATGACGTGGCCCGTGCGGTGAATGTCCTGACAAGGATACTGGACTACGGCACCTGGGACAGGCCAGAATTCAAGCAACGTGCGGCGGTGACCTGATGATCCGGCACATTTCACCCGAGACCATGCCGAAGCCCGCATCGCGCTACAGCCAGATCGCGCTGGCCGAGGGCGCGACCCGACGGCTGGAGATTTCCGGCCAGATCGGCATCCACCCCGACGGCACCCTGGCCGTGGGTCTGGCCGCGCAGCTGGACGTGGCCCTGGCCAATGTTGACCGGGCGCTTGCCGCGGTCGGCATGGGGCGAGACAACCTGATGAAGATAACCGTCTACCTGACAGAGAACAGCCCGGATGCGGTGGCCACCTACCGCGCGCGGCGCGATTTATGGGTGGGCGATGCGCCGCCTCCGGCGGCGACTCTGCTGATCGTGGCAGGCCTTGCTTCGCCGGCGTTGCTGGTCGAGGTCGATGCGGTAGCCGCCGGGTAGGGCCGGGGAATTCCCGATTGGCCGCGAATTCCGCCGGATTTCACGCGCCCGTGATCCAGACCGGGGCCATGCACCGTTTGACGGAACCTCACGGCCAAGTTACCGTCACTACATTGTTTCCCGGAGGCCCGATGCCTGTGGGCAAGAAAGCGAGTGCCTTATGCGCCAGACTGACATTTCCATGACCCGCAGGCTGATGGTCCTGCCCGCAGCCCTTGCCTTGATTGCCATGGCAGCCTGCGTCGATCCGACGATCAGCCCTTCGGCCTCGAACCAGAACCTGCCGAAGCCCGAAGAGAACGTCTATGTCGCCACGATGGATGCCGGGATCCAGATCCCGGCCCTGCCGGTCGATCAGATCCCGGAAAGCCACCGCCGGCAGGTGGTGACCTATGAAACGGATCAGGCGCCGGGGACGATCATCATCAACCCCAAGACACGACTGCTGTATTTCGTGACTGGCAAGAACAAGGCAATCCGCTACGGCATTTCCGTGGGCCGGGCCGGGTTCGAATGGTCGGGAGAGGCGATCGTCGCCGACAAGAAACCCTGGCCGACCTGGACCCCGCCGAAAGAGATGATTGCCCGTGATCCGAAGCTGGCAAAATGGGCGAATGGCCAGCCGGGCGGGCCGACCAATCCGCTGGGCGCGCGCGCGATCTATCTGACTTCGGGCGGCAAGGATTACGGTTACCGCATCCATGGCACGCCGGAATGGCAGTCGATCGGCCGCAATGCCTCTTCCGGCTGCATCCGCATGATCAACCAGGACGTGATCGATCTCTACGGCCGACTGAAGGGCGGCGAAAAGGTGATCGTGCTGACGGCGAACGGCGAAATGCCGAAGG
Organism: Tabrizicola sp. YIM 78059; assembly: GCF_004959785.1. Taxonomy (NCBI): domain Bacteria; kingdom Pseudomonadati; phylum Pseudomonadota; class Alphaproteobacteria; order Rhodobacterales; family Paracoccaceae; genus Tabrizicola; species Tabrizicola sp. YIM 78059. The sequence goes on along the minus strand of NZ_SJZH01000001.1, from coordinate 321,090 downwards.
GCCTTTACATACCCAAACCCCCGGCCCCGGCGAAGAAGGCCGAGACGCCGAAGCCCGCGCCGGTGATCCCGGCGAATGCGGTGCCGGCGCTGACCATCCTGCCGCCGCCTTCCATCGCCACAGGTGGCGGCACCCCCGCGGCTACCCCGGCTGCGGCGCCGGCCCCTGCACAGGCCTGCGCAACGGCCCTGACCGACGGTGTCTGCCCGCCTGCCGCGCCCGAGAACTGATCCGCGACCCGAAGACATGAAACGGGGGCGCCATGGGCGCCCCCCATCATTTACAGCCAGCGATCATAGTCACTGACCAGAAGGTGCAGCGGAGGCTCGTCCTCGTCCACATCGGCGAAGCGGCCGATGGGCTGGACAAAGATATTATCGGTCAGATCGTCGTTCACGGTCGAGACCTCGCCGATCAGCACGTCGCCGCCTTCGCCCCAGAAGGCGTGCCAGTCACCCGGCATCAGCGTGACGCTTTCACCCGGTGCCAGCTTCAGCTTCTCGCCCGGGCCATAAGACCGCGCGATACCGTCGCAAAAGACCGTTCCGCCCCGGTCCTCGGCAAAGCGCCCCAGGTCGTCCGAACCGTAAAGTTCGATCACCAGAGTCGCGCCGCCGCGGTTGATGATATCCTCGGCCTTTATGACATGGGTGTGCATAGGCGACAGCTGGTCCTTGCGGCTGATCAGCAACTTTTCCGCGTAGCACATGCCCCCGCCGCGCTTAAGGTCGGCCAGCCGCCCGTTGCGCAGCGTGAAAAGGAAAAGCCCCATCTCGTCAAAGCGGCCCTGGCCGTAATCAGTGATGTCCCAGCCGCAGCGCGCATCGATCAGGGCGCGGGCAACCTCTTTCCGGGCCTTGAACTCGTCGGGTGTCCAGTAGGCAAAGGGCGGCAGGACAAAGCCGTGGCTGCGGATCATCTCGTCTGCGGCGCGCATGATGTCGTTGATGCGGGATCGTTTCATCTTTTCCTCTCACGGATTCGCACGGAAAGATGACCCCATTTCGCAGAGCTTGTCACCCAAGGCGGGCCATCTGCCGCCGCAACACGGTGAAGCACCTCCAGTCCGGGTTCTGGCAGAGCGTCAGGGTCTGCCGCCGGGCTACGCAAAGCACAGAGGTCGCTCTGTCCCTTCCGGGCTGCTCAGGGTGCGCGACGACGCCGGAAAGCGTTCGCACATGCCGCAGGATCAGGCAGCAGTCCTTGGCGGACCCGCACCCTGCTATTCCAGCCAAGTCATTGATTTTATGGCGCACCCGACAGGATTCGAACCTGTGACCTCTGCCTTCGGAGGGCAGCACTCTATCCAGCTGAGCTACGGGTGCCTGCGCTGGTCTTTAGCGGAACGTTACGGCGGTTTCAACGGCAATCGGCGTTGACCAGAGCCGTCTGTTGCCAAAGCGCCCGCCGTGGCGACAGAGCGGGCGCATCGGGCATCGGGCTCTTGACCGAATCTCTTCAGAATTGCGCAGTAAGGCGCACAATCGACCCTGAGGAATATTCCGTGCCCCTGCTGCCTCGCATCCTGCGCGCCCCGGCACTGCCGCTTTCCTTCTCCAGCCTTGCCCTTCTGGCCGCTTGTGGCGGGGGCGGCGACGGGCGAACAGACCTGTCCGCGTATCTGCCCGACTTCGCAGCCCCACCACCCATCGCCATTTCGCTGCTGAGCCGTGGCTACCTGTTCGACGAAGCGGCGGTGACGGCCAGTCTCGCGGCGTTGCTGGCCCGGCCCGAATACGACAACGGTGCCGGAATCGCCTGGCTGCGTCAGTTCATCGACCCCGGCGTGCCTGCCGGTGCCACGAACCAGCCCCTGCGTTCTTCCGGGGCGGCCTTTGCACATGCCGCAGGGTTGACCGGGACAGGCCAGGTGATCGCGATATCAGACAGCCACATCTCGGCCACGCATGAAAGCCTGGCCGGGCGCGTCACCGTCGTGTCAAACGGGCCGGCGGTCGTCTGCGGACCATCGGTCTGTTACGACGACGAACACGGCACCTCGGTCGCCTCGGTGGCGCTTGGATTTTCGCCGAACTTTGTCGGCACCGCGCCGGGGGCGACAGCGATCTTCGGCTACTACGGCGACCCTGGACAGTGGACCAAACTGAGCGAACTGGGCCAGGCGGCGATCACTGCCAAGGCCGTGGCCTGGAACAATTCGTGGGGCTATGGCGGTCTTTCCGCCGACCAGTCGGGCTTCAACGCGGCCTTCGCCGGCCCGGACGGGGCGGCCTACTACAACACGCTGCACGCCTATGCCGTCAATCGCCCCGGCCCCGACCCCGAAGGGGTGGTCGTCTTCGCTGTCGCAAACGCGGACACCGGCGGATCCGGCATCATGGATGGCCTGCCCTGGCTGCGGCCAGAGTTCGAAGCCGGCTGGCTGGCCGTGGCCAACGGCGTGCCGACCGTGTCGCTGGATGGGGATGTGACGTCGGTGCATCTGCTGTCTTCGCCCTGCTACCAGTCGGCGCGCTGGTGCATCGTGGCCGACGGCTCGTGGGATGCAGCGGTCTATGGCGGGGCGATTTATGACGAAACTACTGGCTCGTCCTTTGCCGCACCGCAGGTTGCAGGCGCGCTGGCCCTTCTGGCCGAAGCCTTCCCCGACCTGACACCGCACCAGTTGCGTGTGCGGCTGCTTGCCTCGGCCGATACCCTGTTCAGCGGCTTCGCTGCCGATGATCGCGTTGAACTAGCCGCCGGGTTCTTCAAGGATTATTCGGTGATCTACGGCCATGGCTTCCTGGATATCGAGGCCGCGCTGCGGCCGATCGGGGCGGTCACGCTGCCGCTGGCAAACGGAATGGCCTTGCACACAGACACGCCACCGCTGCGCACCGGCAGCGCCTTTGGCGATGCGGTGGAACGGTCTCTGGCAGGAACCGAGGTCGGGGTGCGCGATGCGCTGGCTGCAGGTTTCGTCATGCCCGGCGCTGCGTTGGCTTCGGGTGCACGGCCCGGGGCACAGGCAGGTCGGCTGCTGGCGCAGGGCCTTGGCGGCAACCTTACGGCAGAACGGATGGCCGAACCCGCCGCGCTGGCCACCCCCTTTGCCGCCCATGCCGGACCGGTAGCAACCCTGACCACGCCGGATGGCACTGCCAGAGCATCGATCCTGCTGCCGACGGAAGGATCGCAGACCGCCGGCTTCAGCCTGAGCCGAGCCCTGACTGACGGCGCAACACGCATCGAGATGGGGGTGAAGCTCTTGCGCGACGACGGCGACCTGACAAGCATGGACAGCAGGAATACCGCGACCATGGCGTCGGTCACACTCGGCATCACGCAGGATCTGGGCGCAGGCGCCTTCCTGGCGCTGTCGGGCGAAGTGGGCGTCACCGACCTTGGCGGCGAAACCGCCTTCGGGGCGACCGGCTCTGCCCGGTTTGATGCAGTCAAGCTGACGGCAGGGCAAGGCGGGATCTTTTCAGCCGGCGACCGGCTGTCCGTGGGGATCGGCATGCCGCTGGCCATTTCTGCGGGCCGCACCAAGCTGGAGCTGCCAGTGGTTCGCAATGGCGCCTCGACCGGATTCGAAAGCGTGGCGCTGGACCTTGCCCCGCAGGACCGCCAGCTGGATCTGGAAATGACTTACCAGACAGCGTTGACCGACGGGCTAGAGATGAAACTGTCGCTGATCCGATCCGACAATTTCGGCAACCGCGCCGGGGAACGCGACACCAGCGGCGCACTTGCCTTCGCCTTCCGCTTCTGACCTGAAAGGCCCACGGATCACTCGTGAAATCCGTGGGCCCTTGCCCGGTCAGGCAAATAACTCATGCGCCAGTTCCAGCGCGCTGACAAGGGCGTCCACTTCCTCGGTAGTGTTGTAAAGCCCGAACGACGCCCGGCACGAGGCGGTAATTCCCAGATGTTCCATCAGAGGCATGGCGCAATGGGTGCCAGCGCGCACGGCGATGCCCCGCTTGTCCAGGATGGTCGAGATGTCGTGCGCATGCGCCGCGCCGTCCAACGTGAACGAGAAGATCGCCCCCTTCGTGGCCGACTGACCCTGAACGTTCAGCCAGTTCAGCCCCGCCAGCCTGTCGCGGGCGTAATCGCGAAGGCTGCGCTCATGCGCGGCGATATTCGCCATTCCCAAGTCCATCAGATAGTCAAGTGCGACGCCCAGCCCGATCTGCTGCACGATACCGGGGGTGCCGGCCTCGAACTTCATCGGCGGGTCGTTCCAGGTGACGGTGTCGCGCGTCACCTCGCGGATCATGTCGCCGCCGCCAAGGAAGGGGCGCATCTCAGCCTGACGGTCGCTGCAGATGAAGATCGCCCCGGAACCACTTGGTCCATATAGCTTGTGTCCGGTGATGGCGTAGAAGTCGCAGCCAATGGCCTGAACATCGACCGGCATGTGGACGGCGGCCTGCGACCCGTCCACCAGGACCGGTACGCCCTTTTCCCGCGCGCCACGGCAGATTGCCGCGACATCGACCACCGTGCCCAGCACGTTCGACATGTGGGTAACGGCAACGAGCTTCGTCTTCGGACCGATGGCATCGATCACCGCCTGCGGATCAAGGTCGCCCTTGCCGTCTACCTCGACCCATTTAAGCACCACGCCCTGCCGTTCGCGCAGTAAGTGCCAGGGAACGATGTTGGCATGATGCTCCATGATGCTGAGCACGATCTCGTCGCCCGCCTGCAGCCGGGGCGCGGCCCAGGCATAGGAGACAAGATTGATCCCTTCCGTCGTGCCGGTGGTAAAGATGATCTCGTCCTCGGATCCGGCATTCAGGAAGCGGGCAACTTTGCCGCGCGTCGCCTCGTACTTGTCGGTGGCGAGGTTCGAAAGATAGTGCAAGCCACGGTGAACATTGGCATATTCCATCGAATAGGCCCGTGTCACCGCATCGATGACCACCTGAGGCTTCTGTGCGCTTGCGCCGTTGTCCAGATAGACAAGCGGCTTGCCGTTCACCTCGCGGCCGAGGATCGGAAAGTCGGCGCGGATTTTCCGGACGTCATACACCACCTTGCAAAGCCTCCGGGCCGATGAACAGCGACAGGACAAAGACCACGATCAGCGCCACGGCGAAGGTGGTGGCGAAAATCCCGGCCAGAACCTTCCCGCGCGAAGCAAAGCCGTGAAGTTCGGCGATGAAGCTGGACAGCAGCCAGAAGAACAGGATCAGGCCGGCGATGTTGACAATGCCCGCCAGAGGCGGCGCAAGGATCAGTGCCAGAAGCTGCACCACCTGCACCCCCAGCATGATGACCTGCAACCAGACGACGATCAGCAGCGTGTCAGGCAAGCTGCCGTGCCCGCCCCAGGCGCGACCGATCTGAAAGATCAGAAAGACCGAAATAACGAGGATCAGCCACTGGATCACCGCTGTGCGGATCGGGCTTTGCATCAGGAACTGGCTCATCTGGTCATTTGCGGGTGGAAGAAGCAGGAACCCCAGATGCATCAGCACCGCCGAAGCCACCGCCATCAGCAGAAGGCCCGCGGTGCGCGCGGGAAGCGGCACGTCCATCGACAGAAGCGTGCGTGCGCCACGGCGCGGGTCCTGCACCGACAGCCGCGCCAGGGAAATGATCTGATCGCGCAGGCCCGTCATCCGCGTTCCACCTCGTGCAGCATGGTGAACCAGAGCCACAGGAACGCCAGTCCCACTGCCGTCGTCACCGCGTAAAGCCCCGGCCCCGGCCCGATCATCCCGCCGACCATGCCTTGCAGCAGCATCAGCGGCCCCACCGTCGCCAGCGCCCAGAACAGTGCGATGCGTGCACCATACCATGTTCCCCGCCCGCCAAGCGCGCCCGAGACCAGCCGGCTGAGCGCGGCCAGACCATACCACAGCGGAATGGTGGCCAGAACCGCGAAAGCCCGCGCCAGGATGCGCGGCGCGGCCGATGGTTCGCCCGCAAGAAAGGCTTCGCGCGCCGCAACCGGCCACTGGCCGATGAAGGCAAGCATCAGGAATACTAGCAGCAGCGAAAATGCGAAGGGCTCAGACACCCCCCGCGCCAGATGCCGACGCACGGCCGCCCTGGGCGACCGCCAGGTGGCGACAAGATCGGTGGTGACCGTCATGCGCCTGCCTTGGCCGCGTGCCGTGCCAGCCAGGCTTCCAGCCGGCCACGGATGTCCTCGGCAATGGCCTCGTCAGCCACCTCGTCGATGGCTTCGGCCAGGAAGGCCTGAACCAGAAGCGACTGTGCCACCACGCGCGGCACGCCACGCGATTGAAGGTAGAACAGCGCGGTCTCGTCGATCGCGCCCGAGGTGGATCCGTGGCTGCACTTCACGTCGTCGGCGTAGATTTCCAGTTCGGGCTTGGCAAGGAACTGGCTGTCCTCATCCAGAAGCAGGCTCTGGCTGATCTGGTAGCCATCCGTCTTCTGTGCACCGGGCTTCACAAGGATCTTGCCCTGGAACACGCCGGTCGCGCCATTCATCAGCACCTTCTTGAACACCTGCCGGCTTTCGCAATGTTCGGCCGCATGGGTGATGAACACCGTGTCGTCATGATGGAAGTCGCCGTCGCCCACCGCCGCACCGGCAACATGGGCGACCGAGTCTGGCCCGCAAAGCTCGATCACCGCCTCGTTCCGCGTGAGCCGCCCGTTCGCGGTCAGCGTGAAGGACTTGAACAGTGCTTCCGCCCCCAGACGGGCGAAGACATGCGTCACCGCCCGGCGTTCGTGATCGCGTCCCTGTACGCGGATGTGGTGGAAACGCCCGCCATCCGCGATGTCCACCTCCATCACCTTGCAAAACCGCGCCGCGGCCGGGCCGCTTTCAAGCACTGTCAGTTCGGCACCGGCCTCGACCTTTATGCAGTGATGCAGGATCGCATCGGATGTCTCTGAATTATGAACATAAACCAGTGCGATCGGCCTTGTCGCCCGGCCGGTGGCCCGGATCAGTACGCCGTCGGTCGCGTAGGCCGTGTTCAGCGCCGCATAGGGCCGCTGCACGGGGGACTGGCCCCGGGCCTCAAGCACGCCATAGATCCCCTGAGCCCAATGGATGTCGGAGCCACCCGCCTGCGAGAGGCGCTCGATCTCCACCCCCGCAAGCGACAGGTCGTCCGAAGCTGCGGCATCGAAGACACCATCGACGAAGACAATCCTAAACCGGTCGATCCCGTCGAAGGCGGGGGCCTCGTCGCCGGGCCGGAACACTGCCGCCACAGGGGCCTGGGGCGCATTCAGGCTCGCCGGATCGGTATAGCGCCAGTATTCGTCACGCCTGGCCGGCAGGCCCATGGCAGCCAGCCGGGCCCGGGCCGAGATCCGCGCCGCGCCCAGCCAGCCTGAGCACTCGGGCAACCGCAGGGCAGCCTCGCGCGCCGCCAGCGCCGTTTCCTTCGCAGCCGCCAGAGCCATCAACCCACCTCGCCCAGGATGTCGGCATAGCCGTTGGTTTCCACCTCCAGCGCCAGTTCAGGCCCACCGGTCCGGATGATCCGGCCACCTGCCATGATGTGCACGACATCAGGCCTGATATGGTCCAGAAGCCGCTGGTAGTGGGTGATCACGAGGAACGACCGCTTGCCGTCACGCAGCGCATTCACCCCGTCCGAAACCAGCTTCATCGCATCCACGTCAAGGCCGCTGTCGGTTTCGTCCAGGATGCACATGCGGGGCTCCAGCATGGCCATCTGAAGGATTTCGTTGCGCTTCTTCTCACCACCCGAGAATCCGACATTCACCGGACGCTTCAGCATGTCGGCATCGATCTTCAGCGCCTTGGCCTTTTCGCGCACGACCTTCAGGAAATCGGCTGCCGACAGTTCCTCTTCCCCGCGCGCCTTGCGCTGGGCGTTCACGGCGGTGCGCAGGAAGGTCATGTTGCCGACGCCGGGGATCTCCACCGGATACTGGAACGCCAGAAACAGCCCCGCCGCGGCGCGTTCCTCTGGCTCCATCTCCAGAAGTTCCTGCCCCTCCAGCATGGCCGACCCTTCGGTAACCTCATAGCCTTCGCGCCCGGCAAGCACGTAGGACAGCGTCGACTTGCCCGACCCGTTGGGCCCCATGATCGCATGCACCTCACCGGGGCCGATCTTCAGATCGACACCACGGAGGATGACCTTGTCCTCTTCCTCAAGTTTGACGTGCAGATTCTTGATTTCCAGCATCTTTCTCATCCTGTGAATGTCGGGCGACCATCAGATCGGGTCGGAAAACATGCGATCACCCGGATCGGCAATCCGGGAGCTATCGGGCCGGGCAAGATGGGCCAGCGCGCCATCCGGCCCGCCAGCGCGTCCTTGCGGGCCCGCCTTTTGACGTCTTGGCAGCCGGCCTCCAAACGTCTTTGTCGAAAGGCACCACGATCGACCACCTGGCCCGCAGCCGTTCCGCCAGGCCCGCCGCGCAGTGACGCCCGCGGATCCGCCAAAGCAGCGGATTGCACCACTGGGCCCGGCCAGGCACGAAAGACACGCGCCGGCCGGTTGCCTTTCAGCTTCGATATCATGCACGGACGTGTCATGGCACCGGTGCAACAAGGTAGTTGATGTTTGCCGAATAGCGCCGGAACTGCTCGACCACGCGATAGCCGGAACCTTCCAGCCAGGCGGCAAAGCCCTGCGCATTGGCGTTGTCCACTTCGATGAACATCTTCGGCCGATGCGTGGCCAGCATGCCGCTCATGCCGGAAAGCACTGCCAATTCCATGCCTTCCACGTCGATCTTTATGAAATCGAAGCGCTGCCCGGCAAGCAGCGTGTCCGCGCGCTCAAGCCGGATCGCTCCTTCCCCTTCGACGGCCCGCGCCCCTCCCAGATTTCTGCCGGAGTATCGGAAGCCCACATTTTCTTTCCGCTGGTCCGACAGGCCGACACCAAGAAAAGACCCATCGACCACCTTCGCAAGGCCGTTCAGCCAGACGTTGCTTTCCAGCAGCGCGATTGCCGGGGGGTTCGGCTCGATGCAGACGATCCGCGACGCGTGAAGGAACTTCGCAACATAGATGGTGTGGTTCGCGACATTGGCCCCGACGTCAAGGAAGGTTCCGCCTATGGGAAAATGCCTGGCGATGATGGCAAGTTCTTCCTGCTCATAGAACCGACCTTCCATGTGACAGCGCTGGATCGCGTCGAACGGGTTGCCGACGGTAAAGAAGATCGGCTCGCCATGGATGACCGTCCGCACGACATGAGCAAGGGGCGATACGAACGTGCCCCTGCGCCGCCGCCCGGTCTGCACCGTGACGTTCACCCCACGCTTCCTTCCAGGCTGATCGCGACCAGGCTTTGCGCCTCCATGGCGAATTCCATCGGCAGGGCCTGGAGCACCTCCTTGCAGAAGCCGTTCACCACCAGGGCAACGGCTTCCTCTTCGTCCATCCCTCGAGAGCGGCAGTAGAACAGCTGGTCGTCGTCCACCTTCGAGGTGGTCGCTTCATGTTCCACGCGCGAGGAATTGTTGCGCACTTCGATATAGGGCACGGTATGCGCCCCGCATTTGTCGCCAATAAGAAGACTGTCGCACTGCGTATAGTTGCGGCTGTCCTTGGCCTTCGGATGCATCGAGACAAGCCCGCGATAGGTGTTCTGCGCCCGGCCCGCGCTGATGCCCTTGGACACGATGCGCGACTTCGTGCGCTTGCCCAGATGCACCATCTTGGTTCCCGTATCGGCCTGCTGGGCGTTGTTGGCGATGGCGATGGAATAGAACTCGCCCTGGCTGTCATCGCCGCGCAGGATGCACGAGGGGTATTTCCAGGTGATCGCCGATCCGGTTTCCACCTGTGTCCACATCACCTTGGCCCGGTCGCCGCGGCAATCGGCGCGCTTGGTGACGAAGTTGTAGATGCCGCCCCGGCCCTGCTCGTCGCCCGGATACCAGTTCTGGACGGTGGAATATTTCACCTCGGCATCCTTCAGGATCACGATCTCCACCACCGCCGCGTGCAGCTGATGCGTGTCACGCTTGGGCGCAGTGCAGCCTTCCAGATAACTGACGTAAGACCCCTCGTCTGCGATGATCAGCGTCCGTTCGAACTGGCCGGTGTTTTCCGCGTTTATGCGGAAATAGGTCGAAAGTTCCATCGGGCAGCGCACGCCCTTGGGCACATAGACGAACGACCCGTCACTGAACACGGCGCTGTTCAGCGTGGCGAAGAAGTTGTCCGTCGGCGGCACGACGCTGCCCAGATACTGTTTCACCAGCTCGGGGTGTTCGCGCACTGCCTCGGAGATGGAACAGAAGATCACGCCGGCCTTCGCCAGTTCCGCCTTGAAGGTCGTGCCGACCGAGACCGAGTCGAACACGGCATCCACCGCCACCTTGCGCGGTTCATCCGCCCCTTCGACCCCGGCCAGAAGCATCTGTTCCTTCAGCGGAATCCCCAGCTTTGCGTAGGTGGCCAGAAGCTTCGGATCCACCTCGTCCAGGGACTTGGGCTTCTGCGCCATGCTCTTGGGTTTGGCGTAGTAATACTGATCCTGATAGTCGATTTCCGGGTAATGCAGCATCGCCCAGCGGGGTTCTTCCATCTTGACCCAGCGCCGGTAGGCCGCCAGACGCCAGTCCAGCAGCCATTCGGGCTCGCCGTTCTTTTCGCTGATCAGGCGCACGATGTCCTCGTTCAGGCCCTTCGGCGCATATTCCGTCTCGATCTCGGTTTCCCAGCCGTACTTGTACTTGCCGGCCATCGCCTGGACGGTTTCGATCGTCTCGCGGTCCACCCCTTCACGGATGTCCTGGGCGGCAGTTTCAACAATCGCGTTCATCGACCCGTCTCTCCCTCATGCGGCCCGCGCGCGGGCCCTGGCATAGCCGGCGGTCCAGGCTTTCGCGAACCGCCCCACGTCATCCTTCGTCACCCCCGGGCCGATCGAGACCCGGATCGCCTGCGCCGCCAGCGCCTCGTCAAGGCCCATCGCGGTCAGCACGCGGCTTGCGCGCACCTTGCCGCTGGAACAGGCCGATCCCGCCGAGACAGCGAAACCCGCCAGATCCATCGCCATGACCTGGGTCTCGCCCTTCCATCCGGGCGCGATCAGGCAAAGTGTGTTCGGCAGCCGGGGCGCGGCATTCCCGACAGAAATAGTCCCATTTCCTGCTGCCGACAACTCTGATTCTAGAATATTTCTAATTTCGGCAACCTCGTCCCACAGTCCGTTTGCAAGGTCGCGCTGCGCAGCTTCGGCCGCGGCGGCAAAGCCCGCGATGCCGATCAGGTTCTCGGTTCCCGCACGGCGGCCCATTTCCTGCCCGCCGCCTTTCAGTTGCGCCGGCACCTCGACCCCGTGTCGCACCACAAGGGCGCCGATTCCCTTCGGACCGCCCAGCTTGTGCGCCGAAACCAGGCCCATGTCGCAACCCAGCCAGTTGAAAGACAGGGGAATCTTTCCGAATGCCTGTGTGAGGTCGCTGACCGCAAGGCCGGGCGGCAGATCCTGAAGCACCCCGGTCTCGCTGTTGGCAAATTGCAGTGCCGTGTGCCCCGCGTCGGCCACGGCCACCCGACCCTGCGCGTCCGTCGGCAGGCTGACATCACACCAGGCGGCCACTGCGTCATGCTCGATCCCCGCACAAACCAGCCCGCGCCCGGCACATGCCAAGGCCGCGGCCTCGGTCGCCCCCGAGGTGAAAACGATATCCGACCCGTCCGCCCCCAGCGCAGCCGCAATCTTCGCGCGGGCCCTTTCCATCAGCGCCTTGGCGGCCCGCCCCTCGGCGTGGACAGACGAGGGGTTGCCCACCACCTCCATCGCCGCGACCATCGCGGCCTTCGCCTCGGGCCGCAGCGGTGCGGTTGCATTCCAGTCAAGATAAAGTCTGGTCACGACCCGGTCCTTCCTCTCTGCCCAAATATCCCACGGGGGTCCGGGGGTGTGAAACCCCCGGCGGCCGCCACGGGCACAAGGGTCTCATTCCTCGTCCACCACGCGGAAAAGCGAGGGCACCGCAGGACAGGGCGTCAGGTCGTTGTTCACCACGTCAGACAGCCGCACCTGATGCAGGAAGACATAGACGTTCGCCGACAGGCTCTCCCACAGCCGGTTGGTCAACGATTGCGCCCGTGTACCCGAAACCGCCCCGCTGGCCCCTGCCCCGGTGTGCATGGCATCGACAGTTTCCTCGACCGCCTGCATGACTTCCGAGATGCGGATCTGGTCGGGGCTTTTCGCCAGCTTGTAGCCGCCGCCGGGGCCACGCACCGCCTCGACCAGGCCTGCCCGACGCAGCTTGACGAAAAGCTGCTCGAGATAGGCCAGCGATATGTCCTGCCGCTTCGAGATGGCGGCCAGCGACACCAGTTCATTGCCGCCAGACTGTGCCTCGACCAGCGCCAGGTCGGCAAGCGCGACCATGGCATAGCGTCCCTTGGTCGAAAGTTTCATCGCCACCTCCTGGCGCGAAAAATGCTGGTGCCAAGCCGATTGACGCCACGCCTTGCGCGCATTACCTCAGTCCGGACCCGATGAACAGGCACCCAAGCGCCCTTTAGAATGGTTCTAAATTAGTCGAGCGAAAGCGTCAAGAAACCGCGCGCTCCTGCATGAGAAGAGGCCCATGCCCGAGGTAATATTCGCCGGCCCCGACGGTCGTCTGGAAGGCCGCTACCACCCGCAGAAAGACCGCGACGCACCCATCGCCATCGTTCTGCACCCGCACCCGGCCTATGGCGGCACGATGAACAACAAGGTGGTCTACAACCTGCACTACGCCTTCTACAACCTTGGCTTCACGGTGCTGCGATTCAATTTCCGCGGTGTCGGGCGCAGCCAGGGCGAGTATGACCAGGGCATTGGCGAGCTGTCGGATGCGGCCGCGGCGCTGGACTATCTGCAGTCGATGAACCAGAACGCCAAGCACTGCTGGGTCGCCGGCTTCAGCTTCGGCGCGTGGATCGGCATGCAGCTGCTGATGCGCCGGCCCGAGATCACCGGCTTCGTCTCGGTCGCGCCTCCTGCGAACCTGTACGACTTCTCGTTCCTTGCGCCCTGCCCCTCTTCGGGCCTGATCATCAATGGCACCGCCGACAAGGTTGCCCCACCCAAGGACATCCGCGCGCTGGTGTCCAAGCTGCACGAGCAGAAGGGGATCACCATCACCCATGCCGAGATCGAGGGGGCGGATCACTTCTTCAAGGACGAAGAAGCCCACATGAAGCCGATGATCGACACGGTGACCGAATATGTCCGCCGGCGGATGACCGAGGTGACGCGCTAGCATGACCAAGCTTCAGGATCTTGCCGACAAGCTGGCCGAAGATGTCCTGGCCGCCGAGGCCGAGCTTGGGGACGACCGGTTCTACGAAAAGATCGCCAAGGTGCTGATGGCCGCCTCGCCCACGTTTCAGGAGGCCTTCATGACCTCGATCCGCGTTCGCCTGGCCGAGAGACGGGGCCGGGAATTCCTGAACCAGGCCCTCGCGGCCAGGCGCGGAGAGGTCGAGGAAGAACCCGTCGCCCCGGTTGATTTCGGTGGCATGGGCCATTGACGCAGCGGCTTGAGCAGCAGTTCGCCTTTCTGAACGAGGCCGACCGGCTGAAACACGTCATGCGCGCCACCACGCTGGTCGATGGCTCGCGTCCCGAGAATTCAGCAGAACATTCCTGGCATCTTGCGCTTTATGCGCTGGTCCTGGCCGATCAGGCCGGGCCGGGCGTGTCGGTCGACCGGGTCATCCGGATGCTGCTCATCCACGATCTGGTCGAGATCGACGTGGGCGACGTACCAATCCATGCCCAGAACGGTCAGGCCCATGCCAGCCCGCAGACACAGGCGGCCGAGGCAAAGGCTGCCGAGCGGATCTTCGGGCTGCTTCCCGACGACCTGGCGACCGCCCTTCGCAGCCTGTGGGAAGAATTCGAAGCCGCCGAAACCCCGGACGCCCGCTTTGCCAAAAGTCTCGACCGCGTGCAGCCGGTGATGGCGAATCTGATGTCGGGCGGTGGCACCTGGGCGACCTACAACGTCACCTACGACCAGCTGGAAACACGGGTCGGCAGCAAGATCGCAAAAGGAGCACCCGGCCTTTGGGAATGGGTGAAGGCGAAGGCGCGTCCCTGGTTCACCTGACCGATCAGGGAGACGGCGGCCATTCGCCACCCACTGTTCAGTCTAGGGGGCAAGATCATTGGCTGGCAGGCGGCAGGCACCCGCGACAAATGGTATACAATCGCATACCGCCCTTCCCATGCGTCCGATTTTCCGCTATGCAGCGCGCAACCGAATCCACAGGAGGTCCCGATGTCGAAGATCAAGGTTGAAAACCCCGTCGTCGAGCTCGACGGCGACGAGATGACCCGGATCATCTGGGATTTCATCAAGAAGAAGCTGATCCTGCCCTATCTCGACATCGACCTGAAATACTATGATCTGGGGATCATGGAACGTGACCGGACGAATGACCAGGTCACCGTCGATGCCGCCCATGCGATCCTCAAGTACGGGGTGGGGGTCAAATGCGCGACGATCACGCCGGACGAGGCGCGGGTCCAGGAGTTCGGCCTGAAACAGATGTGGAAGTCGCCGAACGGCACGATCCGCAACATCCTGGGCGGCGTCATCTTCCGCGAGCCGATCATCTGCCGGAATGTTCCGCGTCTCGTGCCCGGATGGACCAAGCCCATCGTTGTCGGACGCCACGCCTTCGGCGATCAGTATCGCGCGACCGACTTCCGCTTCCCTGGCCCCGGCAAGCTGACCCTGAAATTCGTGGGCCAGGATGGCGAGGTGATCGAGCGCGAGGTCTTCGATGCCCCCGGCGCCGGGGTGGTCATGGGGATGTATAACCTTGACCAGTCGATCATCGACTTCGCCCGTTCATCGTTCAACTACGGCCTGATGAAGGGCTGGCCGGTCTACCTGTCCACAAAGAACACGATCCTCAAGGCCTATGACGGGCGGTTCAAGGATCTGTTCCAGAAGGTTTACGAGGAAGAGTTCGAGGACCGGTTCAAGGCCGCAGGCATCCACTATGAACATCGGCTGATCGACGACATGGTGGCCAGCGCGCTGAAGTGGTCGGGCGGCTATGTGTGGGCCTGCAAGAATTATGACGGCGACGTGCAGTCCGACACCGTTGCGCAGGGCTTCGGCAGCCTTGGCCTGATGACCAGCGTCCTGATGACGCCCGACGGCAAGGTGGTCGAGGCAGAGGCAGCCCACGGCACCGTCACCCGCCACTACCGCGAACACCAGAAGGGCCGCGAGACCTCGACCAACTCCATTGCCTCGATCTTCGCCTGGACCGGCGGGCTGAAGCACCGCGCCAAGCTGGATGGCAACGATGCCTTGATGAACTTTGCCACCACGCTGGAAAAGGTGACCGTGCAGACGGTCGAGGACGGCTATATGACGAAGGACCTGGCGCTTCTGGTCGGACCCGACCAGAAATGGCTGACCACCATGGGCTATCTGGAAAAGGTGGACGAATACCTGAACAAGGCGCTGAAGGGCTGAAACCTGTTGCTGGCGTAGGGTGCGCTGCATCGCACCGCATGCCCGCCACGACGACACCGGGGCCGGAGGGCAACCTCTGGCCCTTCTTCGTGCGCCCGACAAATTAGGTCAGCATTATTGACTTTCATCATGCCTTGCGCCACATCGGATCCACGACAAGGACTCCGCCATGCCAGACCGGCCTGACCAGATCGCCGACCGCCCGCGCCACAGCGCGGCAGATGACGCACAGGGCATTGCCTTCGGCGTCACCATGGCCGCGCTGGGGATGCACATCCTGACCCATATGGGCTTTGTCACCGGCCAGACCACCGGCCTTGCGGTACTGATCGCGCACTGGACCGGCCTTCCTTTCCCGCCGGTCTATTTGGCGGTCACCCTGCCCTTCCTCGGAATCGCCTGGCGGCGGATGGGCGCGGCCTTTGCGATCAAGACGCTGGTGACGACCGCGGCGCTTTCGGCTCTGGTGGCTCTCCTGCCAGGCTGGGTCGAGCTGGGCCGGATCGAGCCTGCGGTGGCCGCCATCCTCTTCGGCCTGCTCTTCGGCATCGCGGCGCTGGCGGCGATCCGGCATGGCGGCAGCTTCGGCGGACTTTCGGTCCTTTGGATCGAGCTGCAGGACCGCACCGGCTTTCCGGCAGGCCATGCGCAACTTCTGTCGGACGCGGCGATCTTTGGCCTGGCCGCGCTGATTCTGCCCTTCGACACGCTCGCCTACAGCTTCCTTGGCGCTGCGGTCTTTTCGCTGTTCCTCGCCGTGAACCACCGGCGCGACCGCTATATCGCGGCGTAAGGTTCCTCTGGCCTTTCCGGGCGGCCTGCGCTATCGCCGCCCCAAACCGCAAGAACGAAAGTGATTTCTCCGATGGAGCTTCGCAACATCGCCATCATCGCGCATGTCGATCATGGCAAGACCACGCTGGTGGACGAGCTGCTGAAACAGTCCGGCGCCTTCCGCGACAATCAGGCCGTCACCGAAAGGGCGATGGATTCCAACGACATCGAACGAGAACGCGGCATCACCATCCTGGCGAAATGCACCAGTGTCGAATGGCAGGGCACCCGGATCAACATCGTCGATACCCCCGGCCACGCCGATTTCGGCGGCGAGGTGGAGCGGATCCTCAGCATGGTGGATGGCGTCTGCCTCCTGGTCGACGCCGCCGAAGGCCCGATGCCGCAGACCAAGTTCGTGCTGACCAAGGCGCTGGCCCTTGGCCTGCGTCCGATCGTGGTGCTGAACAAGGTGGACAAGCCCGATGCCGAACCCGACCGCGCGCTGAACGAGGTGTTCGACCTTTTCGCCAATCTCGGCGCGACCGACGAGCAGCTGGATTTCCCGCATGTCTATGCCTCGGGCCGGTCGGGCTGGGCGGATCTGGAACTGGACGGGCCGCGCAAGGATCTCTCGACGCTCTTCGACCTGATCGTGCGCCATGTGCCGGCGCCGAAACAGCTGGCACGGCAGGACGAACCCTTCTCGATGCTGGCGACCACGCTGTCGGCCGACCCCTACCTGGGCCGCATCCTGACCGGCCGGGTGGAATCGGGCCGGATCAGCACCGGCGCGACGCTGAAGGCCCTGTCGCGCATCGGCGAGCGGCTGGAGCAGTTCCGCGTGACCAAGATCCTCGCCTTCCGCGGCCTGTCGCAGCAGCCGATCGACGAGGCGGTAGCGGGCGACATCGTGACGCTTGCGGGGATGACCAAGGCCACCGTGGCCGACACGCTTTGCGCGCTGGAGGTGGACACCCCACTTCCCGCGCAGCCCATCGACCCACCGACGATCACCGTGACCTTCGGCATCAACGACAGCCCGCTTGCGGGCCGCGACGGAACCAAGGTGCAGTCCCGCGTCATCCGCGACCGGCTGATGAAGGAGGCCGAACAGAACGTCGCAATCAAGGTCGCCGACACCCCCGGCGGCGAGGCCTTCGAGGTCTCGGGCCGTGGTGAGTTGCAGATGGGCGTGCTGATCGAGAACATGCGGCGCGAGGGGTTCGAACTGTCGATTTCGCGCCCGCGCGTGATCATGCGCGACATCGACGGCGTCCGGCACGAGCCGATCGAGGAAGTCATCATCGACGTGGACGACGAATACACCGGCGCCGTGATCGACAAGCTGACGGGCGAGCGCAAGGGCGACCTCGTCGAGATGAAACCCGCCGGCACCGGCAAGACGCGGATCGTGGCGCATGTGCCCTCGCGCGGGCTGATCGGCTATCAGGGCCAGTTCCTGACCGACACGCGCGGCACGGGCGTGCTCAACCGCATCTTCCACGGGTGGGCGCCGCACAAGGGCCCGATCCAGGGCCGCCGCCAGGGGGTGCTGATCTCGACCGAAAGCGGCGTCTCGGTCGCCTATGCGCTGTGGAACCTGGAAGAGCGCGGCCGCCTGTTCATCGGGCCGCAGGAACAGGTCTACGTCGGCATGATCATCGGTGAACACAGCCGCGACAACGACCTTGAGGTAAACCCCCTGAAGGGCAAGAAGCTGACCAACATCCGCGCCTCGGGCTCGGACGAAGCGGTGCGGCTGACCCCGCATGTGAAGATGAGCCTGGAAGAGGCTATCGCCTATATCGACGATGACGAACTGGTGGAAGTCACGCCCAAGATCATCCGCCTGCGCAAGCGCCTGCTGGACCCAAACGAACGCAAGCGGGCTTCACGCAAGGATTGAGGCCCGGCATCGGGCGGGCGATGCGGCACCCGCCCGCCCTGCTCAGGCGGCGGCGGCAAGCCGGCAGGGCAGGAACGGCTCGATGCGAACCTTGTCTCCTTCGAAGGTGCAGAAACTGGCGGGGGGCACTTCCTCCCAGCCGTGTTCTTCGGCCTCGAGCGGTTCGGAAACGACTGCCCTGCCCTGCCGTGTGTCCGACCATCGGTGCCAGAGCGAGGGTGCGGCATCGTCGGTGGCGTAGCGCACGGCATAGAGCCGCTGCCCATCCGCCAGAGCCGCCGTCATCCGCAAATGCGGCGCCTGGCCCTTTTGCCGGGACAGCCGGATGAACCGGGCCGCCGCACGCTCCAGCGCGCTGCGCGGGTCATCATCCAACCCTTCGGCCAACGCCACAAGAAACAGCGCCTCGCTGTCGGTCGCCCCCTTGCGATGCGGGTACAGCGCCTCGGGGATCATCATGTCGGCATCGCGCCGGAACGCCTCGTATCCGCCGACCTGGCCATTGTGCATGAAACTCCACCGCCCCTGGGTGAAGGGGTGGCAGTTGTTGCGGCTGGTGGCCGTGCCGGTCGAAGCGCGGACATGCGCAAGGAACAGATGCGACTGCACCTGTGCCGTAAGGCTGCGCAGGTTCGGGTCGGACCAGGCCGGCAGAACATCGCGGAACAGGCCGGGTTCCGGCCTGGCCCCATACCAGGCTATCCCGAACCCGTCGGCATTTATCGCGGTGTGGCACTGCGTGGCGCAGTGACTTTGGTGGATCAGACTGTGGCCGGGGCGGCTGACGATCTCTTCAAGAAAGATCGGCGCCCCGGTGTAGGCGGCCCAACGGCACATCAGCGTGCCCCCGTGGCTGAAAGGATCATCTGCCCGAACCTTTGTTTTTCTGCAAGTCTAGCAGAAAATTCGCCGACCGGCAGGGTTGGTCCATTCAATTGTCTGAAAGCCCTACGCGATTTCCTCCACCACAACCAGGTCGCGAACGGAAGCGCCCTTCGCATGGGCCAGCGCGGCCTGATAGGCGGCCGAGTTGTAGCACGCCACCGCGGCCTCCAGGCTGGGAAAGCGGGCAACCACGTTACGGGCCCGGTCGTTGCCTTCCAGCTGCACATAGCGGCCGCCGCGGGCAAGAAAGACCCCGCCGTGCGCCGCGATGGCGGGGCCGGCTTCCTTTGCATAGCGGCCATAGGCCTCGGCGTCGGTCACTTCGACATGGGCGATCCAGAGTGCGCTGGGCATGGGTTATCCTCCGATCACGGCTTCAGCCGCCTTGATTGCCGCGTCGGCAAGGGTGATGTCGGCGCCGCCCGCTTGGGCAAGATCGGGCCGGCCACCACCGCCCTTGCCGCCCATCGCCTCGGCCGCGGCCTTGACCAGCGTCACGGCCGACAACCCCGAAGTCAGATCCTGGGTGACACCCGCCGCAACCGCAGGTTTGCCACCGGTATCCGCGATCAGCAGAACAGCGCCCGAGCCGATTCGAGCCTTCATCTCGTCAATCAGCGCTGGAAGATCCTTGCCTGAAACGCCTGAAAGCACCTGAGCAATGAACTTCACCCCGTTGATATCCCTGACCTCCGGGCCAGAGGCCTTACCGCCCATTGCCAGTTCGCGGCGCAGCTGCGCAACCTCGTTCGCCAGCACCTTGCGTTCCTCGAACAGCGCGCGGATGCGGTCGGCCAGCTCTGCCGGCGGGGCCTTGATGATCGCGGCGATTTCGTTCAGCCGTGCCTCCTGCTGATGCAGATGGTCCAGTGCTGCCTGCCCGGTCAGCGCCTCGATCCGGCGCACGCCGGCAGAGGAGGCGCTTTCCGAAAGGATTACCATCGCCCCGATGTCGCCGGTGCGCTGCACATGAGTGCCGCCGCACAGTTCGATGCTGTAGGTCCGCCCCTCGGCGCCCTTGCCCGAACCTTCCAGCACGCCCATCGACACAACCCGGACCTCGTCACCGTACTTCTCGCCAAAAAGGGCCTGAGCGCCGATGGCCCTGGCGTCGTCGGGGGTCATGATCCGGGTTTCCACCGGCGCATTCTGACGGATGAAGGCGTTCACCTCAGCCTCGATCGCGGTAAGGTCCGCAGCCGGAATCGCCGAGGAATGGCTGAAGTCGAAGCGCAGGCGGTCGGCAGCGTTCAGGCTGCCCTTCTGGGCGACATGTTCGCCCAGCCGCCGGCGCAAAGCCTCGTGCAGAAGGTGCGTCGCCGAATGATTGGCGCGGATTGCAGAGCGGCGGGCATGGGCGACCTCCAGCTTCGCCGGCTGTCCCTTGATCACGGTGCCTTCGGTGACCGTGGCGATGTGGATGAATACCCCTGCAGCCTTCTTCGTGTCGGTAACCTCGGCCAGCCCGGTATCGGTGCGGATGAAACCGGCATCCCCCACCTGACCGCCGGATTCGGCATAGAAGGGGGTCTGGTTCACCACGATCTGCACCTGTTCACCGGCTGCCGCCTGACCGACTGTCACCCCGTCGCGGACCAGCGCGGAAATCACGCCTTCGGCGGTCTCGGTATCATAGCCCAGGAATTCCGTGGTGCCGTGTTCCTCGGCGATCTCGAACCAGATCCTTGCGTCCTTCGCCTCGCCCGTTCCCGCCCAGGCCGCGCGGGCCTTGGCTTTCTGTTCGGCCATGGCGGCATCGAAGCCCTGGACATCGACCTCGCGCCCCTTCTCGCGCAGGGCATCCTGCGTCAGGTCAAGCGGAAAACCATAGGTGTCATACAGGCGGAAGGCGGCCGCGCCGGGAAGCGGGCTTCCCTCTGGCAGCCTTGCCAGTTCTTCGTCCAGCAGGCGCAGGCCGCGCTCAAGCGTCTGGCGGAACCGGGTTTCCTCCAGTCGCAGCGTCTCTTCAATCAGCGCCTGGGCCCGCACAAGTTCGGGATATGCCGCGCCCATCTGGCGCACCAGCGCCGGGACCAGACGGTGCATGACCGGATCCTGCGCCCCCAGCATGTGCGCATGCCGCATCGCGCGGCGCATGATCCGCCGCAGCACATAGCCCCGGCCTTCGTTCGACGGCATCACCCCGTCGGCGATCAGGAAACTGGTCGAGCGCAGGTGATCCGCGATCACCCGATGATGAATTTTTCCCGGCCCGTCAGGATCTTGCGAGGTGACATTCGCACTGGCCTCGATCAGGCTGCGCATCAGGTCGGTGTCGTAGTTGTCGTGCTTGCCCTGCAGCAGCGCCCCGATCCGTTCCAGCCCCATGCCGGTGTCGATCGACTGCATGTCAAGAACGCGAAGCGACCCGTCGGGAAGCTGCTCGTTCTGCATGAAGACGAGGTTCCAGATCTCGATGAAACGGTCACCGTCTGCCTCGGGGCTGCCCGGGGGGCCGCCCCAGATGCTGGGCCCGTGGTCATAGAAGATTTCCGTGCAGGGGCCGCAGGGTCCGGTCGGACCCATGCGCCAGAAGTTGTCATCGGTCGGAATGCGGATGATCCGCTCGTCCGGCAGGCCCGCCACCTTCTTCCAGATTGCTGCTGCTTCGTCATCGGTGTGATAGACGGTGACCAGCAGCTTATCCTTCGGAATGGCGAAATCCTTTGTCAGCAGTTCCCAGGCGAAGGGGATGGCACCTTCCTTGAAATAGTCGCCGAAAGAGAAATTCCCCAGCATTTCGAAGAAGGTGTGGTGGCGCGCAGTGTAGCCCACGTTGTCGAGGTCGTTGTGCTTGCCCCCTGCCCGCACGCATTTCTGGGCAGTGGTGGCGCGCACGTAGTCGCGTCGCTCGATCCCGGTGAACAGGTTCTTGAACTGCACCATGCCGCTGTTGGCGAACATGAGTGTCGGGTCGTTCCGCGGCACCAGGGGGGAACTGTCCACAACCGTGTGGCCGTTGCGGCGGAAATAGTCGAGGAAGGTCGATCGGATGTCGTTCAGCGATGCCATGTCTGGCCTTTCGGGCGGCGGAAACGTGAATTCGGCCTCCCATGTAGCCCCATGCACCGGGCCTGTCCACTATCCGCCCGAGACATGCACATAAAAGGCCGGAAGCTGGGCTTCCGGCCGACCTTGCGATTCCGGATGCAGGACCGGCTTCCGCCGCAGTTCACGCCCCAAACAGGTCAGACAGGCAGAAAGGTCACGGACTGCCCCGCTTGGCTTGCCGGGTCATTCGTCCAGAACATCGGCGTCATCCCCGCCGGCTATGGCGAAATCCAGCCCGTTCGCAGCGCGGATCTTGTCCTCGATCTCCATCGCGACGCTCGGGTTCTGCTTCAGGAAGGCCTTTGCATTCTCGCGCCCCTGGCCGATGCGTTCGTCCTTGAACGAATACCAGGCGCCCGACTTTTCCACGACCCCGGCCTTGACGCCGATGTCAATCAGTTCCCCGGTCTTCGAGATGCCTTCGCCATACATGATGTCAAATTCGACCTGCTTGAAGGGCGGCGCGACCTTGTTCTTCACCACCTTGACCCGCGTGGTGTTGCCCACGACCTCGTCCCGGTCCTTGATCGCGCCGATGCGGCGGATGTCCAGCCGGACCGAGGCGTAGAACTTCAGCGCATTGCCGCCGGTGGTGGTTTCCGGGTTGCCGAACATCACCCCGATCTTCTGGCGGATCTGGTTGATGAAGATCACCATGCAGTTCGACCGGCCGATCGAGGCCGTAAGCTTACGCATCGCCTGGCTCATCAGGCGGGCCTGGCTGCCCATCTGCATGTCGCCCATGTCGCCCTCGATCTCGGACTTCGGCACGAGGGCCGCGACCGAGTCGACCACGACCAGGCTGACGGCACCCGAACGGACCAGGGTATCCACGATCTCCAGCGCCTGTTCGCCGGTGTCGGGCTGGCTGATCAGCAGCTCGTCCAGATTGACGCCCAGCTTCCTGGCATATTGCGGGTCAAGCGCATGCTCGGCATCGACAAAGGCGCAGACCCCGCCCTTCTTCTGTTCCTCGGCCACGACATGCAGCGTCAGCGTCGTCTTGCCCGAGGATTCCGGCCCGTAGATCTCGATGATCCGGCCCTTGGGCAGCCCCCCGATCCCCAGCGCGATGTCCAGACCAAGCGACCCGGTCGAGGTGGCCTCGATCTCCATCGCCGGGCTGTCGGCCCCCAGCCGCATGATCGAGCCCTTGCCGAACTGCCGTTCGATCTGCGCCAGCGCGCTTTCCAGCGCCTTCGCCTTGTCCATGTCCCGCTTGCCCCCGAGGTCGAGAAGGTTTGCCACCGCCATTTCCGTCTCCTTATTCCATAGCCGCGTGTGGGCGGCAATCCTGCCACATGTTCCCCAAGTGTTCTCGTCCTTATGAGATCAAATCGGGAACATTTCAATCAATTTCTCTTCAAACACAGCTTTTGCGCGGTCTGGTTAACGGATAGTTTATGCCGCCGCCCGAAACCGGGGCAGCGACTGGCTTTCTTGTGCGAGGGAAGAAAGTGCTTGTGTTCTGGGATCAGCGGCTGGTCTTTCTGGCCACGCCCAAGACGGGTTCTACGGCGATTGCGGCCGCGCTCGAATCGCTTGCGGCTGTCTCGATCCAGCGGCCGCCGCTTCTGAAGCACACGACCGTCCACCGCTATCGCCGCTTCATCGGGCCCTTTCTCGAGGCAGCCTCAAAGGACAACTTTACCCTGGTCGCCCTGATGCGCGAGCCGCGTGACTGGCTGGGGTCGTGGTACAGGTTCCGCCAGCGCGAGGAAACGGCCGAGGACAAGTCGACAGCGGGCATGAGCTTCGACGATTTCGTGCGCGCCTGGTGCCAGGATCCGCGCCCCGCCTTCGCCGATGTGGGCAGCCAGGCCCGCTTTCTGCGTCCGCGACAGGGCCAGGGGGTGGACCGGCTGTTCCGCTACGAGGAGATCGACAGTTTCGTCCAGTACCTCGAGGATCGGCTGAACTGCGAAATCATCCTGCCTCGCCTGAACGTCTCTCCCCCCGGCTTGACCGAACTTTCCCCCGAGACCGAAGCCATGCTGCACAGGGCTGCGGCCGAGGATTTCGCCCTTTACCGGACGCTTCTGCCCTGAAGCGTAAGTTTCGGCATCCCGCCGCCCATCTTGTGGTAAGACAGTGACAAACGGGCCGTGAGCGGCTAGATATTGGGCAATGGGGCCTTCAGACCCCGTGAGGCAGAAAGGGCGGACAAATGACCATCGGAAACGGCATGACGCGACGTGGTCTGGTGTTGGGCGCAGGCGCACTGGGCCTTGCAGCATGCGCGAATGGCGTGGGATCGAACGGCGCTGCGCAGATCGATGCTCGTGTGGATGCGACGCAACGCTTCCTGTTCCAGCGCTATCCCGGAACGCAGGATCTTGCTGCGCGCGCCGCAGGGGTGCTTTACATGCCGCTCGTGACCGAGGCCGGTTTCGGCATCGGCGGGGCCTATGGCCGCGGCGCGCTGCGCATTCAGGGCGTGACCGTCGATTACTATGCTGCCGCAAAGGGGACGATCGGGCTCCAGATCGGCGCACAGCAATATGCCCATGCCCTGTTTTTCATGACCCAGGATGCACTGGAAACCTTCCGCCGCTCGTCGGGCTGGGCAGTGGGGGCGGATGTGCGCTATGCCACCCCGGAACAGGGCGCCTCGATCGGCAAGGAAACAACCGAGCTTGAACCCGTCATTGCACTGGTCTTCGGCCAGCAGGGCCTGATCGCGGGTGCGACGCTGGGCGGAACGAAATACACCCGTATCATTCCGTAAGGCGTGCGGTCCCCGCGCGCCGCCGGGCCTGAGACTATCTCAGGCGCCGGATCAGGCTGGAGGTGTCGTTGCGCCCCCCACCCATCAGTTGCACGTCCTTGTAGAACTGGTCCACCAGCGCGGTCACCGGAAGCCGTGCACCGATCTCGTCGGCGGTTGCAAGGCAGATGGCCAGATCCTTCCGCATCCAGTCCACGGCGAAGCCGAAGTCGAATTCGCCTTTCAGCATGGTCTTGTGCCTGTTGACCATCTGCCACGACCCGGCCGCGCCCTGAGAGATCACCTCGACCACCTTCTCACCATCGAGGCCCGCCTTTTCGCCGAAGGCCAGGGCCTCGGACAGGCCCTGCAACAACCCGGCGATGCAGATCTGATTGACCATCTTGGCCAGTTGGCCCGACCCGGAAGGCCCGATCAGACGGCAGATGCGGGCATAGGTGGCCAGAACCGGCTCAACCCGGGCATAGTCTGCCGGATCGCCTCCGCACATGATGGAAAGCTGGCCATTCTCGGCCCCCGCCTGTCCGCCCGAGACAGGGGCATCCACGAATGCAATCCCACCGGTCGCCGCCTGAGCGGCAAGCTTGCGGGTGATCGTGGCCGAAACGGTGGAGTGGTCGATGAAGATTGCCCCAGGCGTCATTCCGGCAAAGGCGCCGTCCGGCCCCGAGCAGACAGCACGCAGGTCGTCGTCGTTGCCCACGCATGCCATCACGAACTCGGCCCCGCGGGCGGCCTCGGCAGGGGTGGCGGCATGCCGGCCCTTGTGGCGCTGCAGCCAGGCCTCTGCCTTCGCGGCGGTGCGGTTCCAGACGGCAACGTCGTGCCCCCTGGCCGCCAGATGCCCCGCCATCGGAAAGCCCATGGTGCCAAGGCCAAGAAACGCAACTTTCGCCATGTCCGATTCCCCGCTGATTGCCCTTGCCAGGGTGATCGACTAGGAACCGATCACGCTTCCGCCGTCAAGGACAGGGCCCGATGCTGACCGCTTTTCGCTGGCTGATGAGATTCGTCACCGGGGGGATCGTCCTGGGCGTCGTCGCCGTTCTGCTGGCCTACTGGATCCTGTCGCGTTCGCTAGTGGACTATAACGAGGACTTCACCCTGCGCGGGATTTCCGCCCCGGTCGAGATCGTCCGCAACAACGACAACGTGCCGCACATCTTTGGCCAGACCGATCGCGACGTCTATTTCGCGCTGGGATTTGTCCACGCGCAGGATCGGCTTTGGCAGATGACGATGCTGCGTCGCACGGCGCAGGGGCGATTGTCGGAACTGTTCGGCCCCGCGACGCTGGCGGTGGACGAACTGATGCGACGGCTGGACCTTTACCAGCTGGCGCTTCAGTCGGTAGAGGCGCAGGACGCCGAGACACTGGCCGCGCTCGAGGCCTATTCCGCCGGCGTGAACGCCTGGATCAACGAGGTGAACAAGGGCGCCCGTGGCCGCGGCGCGCCCGAATTCTTCCTGTTCTCGCCAGAGATATCGGCCTGGGCCCCCGCCGATTCGATCGCAATCCTGAAGCTGATGGCCCTTCAGCTGACCGACGCGGCCCAGAAAGAGGTTCTGCGCGCGCGGGTCTCGCTGCTGCTGCCACCTGACAGGCTGGCAGACATATTGCCCGATGATCCGGGACAAGGCGTTGCCGCCCTGCCCGACTATGCCGATCTGGTGCCGGGTGTCACGCCACAGTCAGATCCTCTCGATTTTGCACTTGGACCCTTCTCGCCGGTCGCAGCGCCGGGCCAGGCGGGGGCCTCGAACGCCTGGGCCGCGATGCCGGGACGATCGGCGGCAGGCGGCAGCCTGCTGGCCAACGACCCCCATCTTGGGCTGACCGCACCGACGCTGTGGTATCTGGCGCGGCTGGAACTTTCGACCGGCGGCGTCATCGGCGGCACGATTCCGGGCGTTCCCGCAGTGATCGTCGGCCGGTCCGACCGGCTGGGCTGGGGCCTGACCACCGCCTACCTGGACGACCAGGACGTACTGATCGAGGAAGTGAACCCGGCCAACCCCGAGGAATACCGCACACCCGATGGCTGGGCCCGGTTCGACAGCCGGCAGACGATCATCACGGTCAAGGATGCCGAACCGGTCACCCTGACGCTGCGCTGGTCGCGCAACGGGCCCATCATGACCGGCGGGCAGTTCAACCTGGGAACAGTTACGCCTCCGGGCCATGTGGCTGCCCTGGCCTGGACGGCACTGAACGGGGCCGATACCTCGATGACTGCCGCGATCCGGCTGATGCGCGCGGGCTCGGTCGCCGAGGCGCTGGAGGCCGGGCGGCTGCATGTCGCCCCGGCGCAAAACCTGATGCTGGCCGACACGGACGGGATCGCGATGCAGCTTGTTGGTGCGATGCCCGCGCGCGACCCCGCACACCCGTCGCAGGGCCGCTTGCCGGTACTGGGCGCGAGCCCGGCCGCCGGGTTCCGCGGCGTCCTGCCGTACGAGGACAATCCGCGCTTCGTGAACCCGGACTCGGGCCTTCTGGGCAACACCAACAACAAGACCGTGGATCGGCCCTTTCCCGAACACGTCAGTTTCGACTGGGGTGACACCCAGCGCATCCAGCGCTGGCTGACGCTGATGCGCGCGCGGGGCGTCCATACACGGGAAAGCTTCATCGAGGCGCAGCTTGACACCGTGAACCCGACGGCGCGCGCCCTTTTGCCGCTGATCGGGGCGGACCTGTGGTTCACAGGCGAACCCGCACCCGAGGGCACGCCGGAACGGCTGCGCCAGCGCGCCCTGATTCTGCTGGCGGAATGGAATGGCGAGATGAACGAGCATCTGCCAGAACCCCTGATTGCCGAAGCCTGGCTGCGCGCCCTGATGGACCGGCTGATCCGGGACGAACTGGGCGCCATGGCCGACAGTTTCACCCATATCTCTCCGGTCTTCATCGAACGGGTCTACCGCAACGTGGGCGGCGCCAGTATATGGTGCGACGTAATCCAGTCGGCGGCGATCGAAACCTGCACCGACATTGCCCGCATCGCGCTGGACGAGGCCCTGCTGCGGCTGACGGAACGCTATGGCCCGAATCTGGAAAGCTGGCGCTGGGGCGATGCGCATCAGGCGACCCACGACCACCCTGTGCTGGGCGAGGTGCCGATCCTGAAATATTTCGTCAACATCCGGCAATCCACCAGCGGCGGCGACGATACGCTGATGCGCGGCGTCACGCGCGGCACCGGGCCCGAGCCCTATCAGAACGTGCATTCAGCTGGCTATCGCGGGGTCTATGACTTTGCCGATCCCGACAGTTCGGTGTTCATCACGGCCACCGGCCAGTCGGGCCATCCGCTCAGCAGGCACTACGACGACCTGGGCGAACTGTGGCGGCGCGGCGAATACATCCCGATGTCGCTGGATCCCGACCTTGCCCGCGCAGCGGCAGCAGGCGTCATGGTGCTGACGCCCGCCGAATGAGTCTGGGCCGATCGCGGCGCTAAAGTCGCTGCCAGCGGTTTTCCTGCCGTGCGGTCCAGCGGACGGTAATCCGCCAGCCATCATCGGTCTCGGTCTCGGACTGAACGATGTTCTGCTCATGCAGCCAGGCGCGCTTGCGGCCCTGATCGAAGGGGACCGTCAGGACAGCCTCGCTCCGGTCCTCGTCCAGGGTGCGCGCGATCAGCGCAAGCAGGGCATCCACCCCCTCGCCGGTCAGGGCCGATACCGGCAGCACCATCGGCCTTTGCGCCGCCTGTGCAACCAGTGCCTCGCGCTGCGAAGCATCAACAAGGTCAAGCTTGTTCCAGACCTCGATGATCGGGGTGTCCTCCTTCACGCCCAGGCTGGCGAGGATGTCGGTCACATCGGCGGCCTGTTCCACGGTCTCGGGGTGGCTTATGTCGCGCACATGCAGGATCAGGTCGGCTGAAAGCACCTCTTCCAGCGTCGCGCGGAAGGCGGCGACAAGTTGCGTGGGCAAGTCCGAGATGAAGCCCACGGTGTCCGAAAGGATGATCTTGGCCCCCGAAGGCAGCGTCACGCCGCGCATCGTGGGGTCGAGCGTGGCGAAGAGCATGTCCTTGGCCATGACCTGCGCCCCGGTGATCCGGTTGAACAGCGTGGACTTGCCGGCATTGGTGTACCCCACCAGCGCGACGATGGGAAAAGGCACCTTGGCGCGGGCTGCGCGATGCAGTTCGCGCGTCTTGACCACCTGATCAAGCTGGCGCTTCAGACGGACCACCTGATCGTCGATCGCCCGGCGGTCGCTTTCGATCTGCGTCTCACCCGGACCGCCGACGAATCCGAAGCCGCCCCTCTGCCGTTCCAGGTGGGTCCAGGCGCGGACAAGGCGGGTGCGCTGGTAGGACAGCGCGGCAAGTTCGACCTGAAGTACCCCTTCGCGTGTCCGGGCGCGGTCGGCGAAGATTTCCAGGATCAGCGAGGTGCGGTCCAGAAGCTTGACGCCCCATTCCTTTTCCAGGTTCCGCTGCTGGATGGGCGAGACGGTGCCATCGACCAGCACCAGGTCGATCTTCTGATCCCTGAACTTCTGTTTCAGCTCCTGCACTTTGCCCGAACCAAGCAGCGTGCCCGGATGGGTACGCGCAAGGCGCACGACTTCGGAGCCGACGACCTGCAGCTCCGGCAGTGCGCTGGCAAGTGCCACGGCCTCGGCCAGCCCGTGTTCCGGCAGGCGGCGCCCACCAGCGGACTTAAGCGCCGGATGAAGCACCCAGGCCCGCGTCGGCCTTGCAGCCGTGTCACGCAACCGCCCACCCTCGCGCCCGGCGAGGAGATCGTCATCATCCTTTGGGTCTTGTGCGATCAGTCTTCCCCTTCATAAAGGCTGATCGGCGCGCCCGGCATGATGGTCGAGATCGCATGCTTGTAGACAAGCTGCGACTGGCCATCGCGGCGCAGAAGCACGCAGAAGTTGTCGAACCAGGTTATCACGCCTTGCAACTTGACCCCGTTGATCAGGAAGATCGTCACGGGAACCTTCGCCTTCCGCACATGATTGAGAAAGGCGTCCTGCAGATTTTGCTTGTCGGCGGCCATTGCTTTTTTGCCTTGTTTTTCTGTCGCTTCACTGTCGCGTGGGGCGTTCTGACCGATCCCCCCTGTCGGCACCGCCAGAGACGGTCAGACCAGAGTATGAATCGCCTTGCAAGGAGATTCCAGCGCAAAAATCAGGCTGTTACGCAGCGGTGGGATCATCGCCCCCGGACAGGCAGAATCAGCGCAAGCAGAGCCAGCGTCTCAAGCCTGCCAACGATCATCGCAAGGCAAAGCACGGCCTTCACCGCGTCAGACAGATCGCCATAGGCAATCGGCTGCGGGGCGCCCAGACTGGCCAGTTGCCCCGTCGTGGTCAGGCCCGACAACGCCAGGACAAGGGCAGGCTCGAACCCGACGCGAAGGATGGACAGAATGGTCACCGTGACCGCGATGGAGACTGCGAACAGCATGAAGAAGACCCAGGCAAGCTGTGCCCCCTCGCGCCGCAACCGTCGTGCCTCGGGACCGCCATGGCCCAGGGAATTGGGATGAATGATCCGTTCCAGTTCGCGTTCGCCATGGCGCAAAAGCGCGTAGACCCTAAGCAGCTTGACGCCGCCAGCCGTGGTGATCGTGCCGCCGCCGACGATGGCCAGCGCCATCAGCACAAGGCCGGGCGTGCCGATGCCGGACCACGCCGCGCCCGTCTGCCAGTCGGCACCGACATAGCCCGTCGTGGTCAGGAAGGAGGCCGTCGTGAACAGGATACCCCAAAGCGAGGCCACCGCCTGATCTTCGTCCACGGCAAAACCGGCCTCGTCGGCAATGACCCAATGGCGCAGGAACAGGATCAGCGTCACGGTCCCCAGGACCAGCCCGGCAAGACGAAGTTCGGGGTCGCCGGACAGCGGGCGGCGGTTCTCGGCGAGGCCGGTGCCGGGCATGGCCCGGCGCGTGATCGCGAAGATGAGGAACAGGAAGATCAGCGCCTCGCCAACGTAACCTGCGCCACTGGCAGCCAGCGTTGTCTGCCCCGAGATGCCGGAAGTGGACAGTGTTCCCATCGCGTGGATCAGCGCGGTCACGCCCGAGGCGCCTGCGATCATCAGCAGCACCCACAGCGCCAGCGTAAGCGCCGCATAGATCGGGAAAAGCTGAAGGGCGAAACGGGTCAGCCGGTCGGAAGGATCGGCACCGCGGCCCATCTGCCCCGCGCCCAGCACACCCCGCCCCGGAACCCGGCCGGTGGCGACCTCGGCCCCACCCAGGTTCAGCGGCGCCAGGATCGCATAGCCGGCAAGCAGGGTCAGGAAACCGCCGAACCATCCTACCGTGGCGCGCCACAGATGCACGGCATCCGGCAGGCGCGCTGGCGGATAGACCGTAGCCCCGGTCGTCGTGAAGGACGAGACCATCTCGAACCAGGCGTTCAGGAACCGGGTGTCGGGCACGGCCTCCTTCATCGGCAGCGCCATGACAACCGGAAGGACGACATAGGCCCCGACCAAGGCGGCCAGATGGCTGCGTGCCGGGTCGCGAGGGGTGAAGGCCGCGGTGGCAATACCCAGCATCGTCGTTCCGATCAGGATGATCAGAGCCGGGTAAAGGAAGCTTCTCCCAAGAGCGGTCTGGTCAACCGCCACGGCATATCCTGCCGGCAAGAGGGCCAGCAGGCCGGTCAGGCCGATCAGCACGACCAGCAGCGGAAGCTCCGACAGGCGCGTCCACATCAGAAGAAGTCGATGGAGACCTGCAACAGGCGCTCCACCTCAGGCACGTCGCCAGCCATTGCGAATAGCGCGATAACATCGCCCGCCTCGATCCGCAGATCACCCGTGGGCTTCAGAACCTTCTCGCCCTTCATCACCGCCCCGACCAGAACCCCCTCCGGAAATTCGATGTCGCGGATCAGCCGCCCGGCCAAGGGCGATGTTGTCAGGACCTGCGCCTCGATCATCTCGGCTTCGGCATCACCGATGGAATAGACCGCACGGACCCGACCGTGCCGGATATGGCGCAGGATCGAGGAAACGGTGGTAGCGCGCGGGTTGATGTAGGCGTCGATATCCAGCGGCGCCATCAGCGGCGCAAGCGTGGGGTCGTTCACCAGCGCAATGGTCATCTGGCAACCCGCCTGCTTGGCCCGGACCGATACCAGAAGGTTCGTCTTGTCGTCGTCGGTCACCGCCAGGATCGCGTCGGCCCGGTCGATCGAAGCCTCCATCAGCAAGTCGATGTCCATCCCGTCGCCGTGCAGGACGATCGTGCGCTCCAGCGTGTCGGCGGCGTGCTCGGCGGTGGCACGGTCCTTCTCGATCACCTTGGCACGAATCCGGTCGGTGCGGGTTTCCAGCGCGCGGGCCACGGCAAGACCCACGTTGCCGCCACCGATGATGACGATGCGTTCCTGTTTCTTCGTCTTCTTGCCGAAGATTTCCAGTGCGCGGTTCACGTCCTCGACATGGGTGAAGACGTAGATCTGATCCTCGGCATAAAGCTGGTCGCCAGGATCGGGGGCAAAGAGCCTGCCTTCGCGGCGGATCCCCACGACGATCGCGCGCAGGGTCGAGAACAGTTCGTTCAGCTGGCGCAGCGGCGTGTTCAGCACCGGGCACTCGGCGTCCAGCGCAAGGCCCAGAAGCTGGGCGCGGCCGCCCATGAAGCTTTCGGTATCGAACGTAGCTGGCGCCGCAAGCCGTTGCAGCGCCGCCTCGGCGACTTCACGTTCCGGGCTGATGACTACGTCGATGGCCAGGCGATCCTGGTTGGTCAGGTCGCTGTACAGGGCCGACAGATAGTTCTGCGCGCGGATGCGGGCGATCTTGCGGGTGATGTTGAAGACCGAATGGGCCACCTGACAGGTGACCATGTTCACCTCGTCGGAATGGGTTGCGGCAATAAGCATGTCGGCATCGCGCGCGCCTGCCTTTTCCAGAACGTCAGGGTGGCTGGCAAAGCCCACCACGCCCTGCACGTCCAGCGTATCGGTCGCGCGGCGGACCAGATCGGTATTGATATCGACAAGGGTGACGTCGTTCTTTTCCCCGGACAGGTGGCGGGCGATCTGCCAGCCGACCTGGCCTGCCCCGCAGATGATCACCTTCATGAGTCTCTCCGCGCGCCGTCGTCGGATCTCTGCATGTCAGATCGGCCGACAGGGGTCAACCAAAGGCCGCCTGGCCCCTGCGCCCCGTCATTCGTCGTAGTCGCCAAGTCCGCGCCCGCCGCGGTTTGCACCCACCACACCAAGCGATTTCAGCTTGCGGTGCAGCGCCGAGCGTTCCATGCCGACGAAACTGGCCGTGCGGCTGATATTGCCACCAAACCGGTTGATCTGCGTCAGCAGGTATTCGCGTTCGAACAGTTCGCGCGCCTCGCGCAGAGGCAGTGCTGCAACCGCGCCGGACAACAGGATTCCTGTTTCGGCCTCGGGCCGGGGCTCGTTGCCGGGCAACTCGTGCGCCTCGATCGGGCCGGTGCTGTCGCCAAGGATCAGCACCCGCTCGATGACATTGCGCAGCTGGCGGATGTTGCCGGGCCAAGCCATGGTCTGAAGCATGGTTTCGGCCTCGGGCGTCAGGTCGCGAGCAGGCAGCCCCTGCGTCTTGTGGAACCAGTCGATGTAGTGACGGGCAAGTTCGGGAATGTCTTCGCGCCTGTCCGCAAGCGACGGAACCGTGATCGGCACCACATTCAGCCGGTCGTAAAGTTCCTGGCGGAACCGGCCCATGCCGATTTCCGCCCGCAGGTCGCGGCAGGTCGAGGAAATCACGCGCAGATCTACCCGCACCTTGTCGGCGCCGCCCACCCGGGTGAACTGTTGTTCGGTCAGCACGCGCAGGATCTTCGACTGCGTGCCCAGCGGCATGTCGGCTACCTCGTCGAAATAGATGACACCACCGTGCGCCTGCTCCAGCAGACCGGGCTCTACGCCCCGTTCAGGGGTTTCGCGACCAAACAGCACCTCTTCCATGCGCTCGGGTTCGATGGTGGCCGAAGATACGACCACGAAGGGAGCCGAGGCCCGACTGGAATTGCTGTGGATGTAACGGGCCGCCATTTCCTTGCCTGACCCCGGTTCGCCCGTCAGCATCACCCGGCCATTCGACTTGGTGACCTTGTCGAGGTTCGCCTTCAGGGCCTTGAACGCGGCAGAGCTGCCCAGCATCTCGGCCGAAGCGACATCGCGGCGGCGCAGTTCCTGGTTTTCGCGCCGCAGGCGCGACGTCTCCATCGCGCGCCCCACGACGACCATCAGCTGGTCGATGTTGAACGGCTTTTCGATGAAGTCATAGGCCCCCTGCTTGATCGC
Source organism: Tabrizicola sp. YIM 78059 (assembly GCF_004959785.1). Taxonomy (NCBI): domain Bacteria; kingdom Pseudomonadati; phylum Pseudomonadota; class Alphaproteobacteria; order Rhodobacterales; family Paracoccaceae; genus Tabrizicola; species Tabrizicola sp. YIM 78059. Next base: position 287,070 of record NZ_SJZH01000001.1, on the reverse strand, counting down.
GGCGACCGCGATCTCGATGTTGCCGTGGCCCGAGATGATCACCACCGGAATATCGGGATTGTCGCGCTTCACAGCCTTCAGGATGTCGATCCCGTCCATCCGGCTGTCCTTCAGCCAGATGTCGAGGATCATCAGCGAGGGCGGGTCAACATTGATTTCCGCCATGCACTGGTCGGAATTGGCTGCAAGCCGAACGGCATAGCCTTCATCGCGCAGGATGTCGCCGATCAGTTCGCGGATGTCCTGTTCATCATCGACGATCAGAATGCTCATGTACTCACCCTCCCTGTCCTGCCGCGGCAACCTCGGGCGGGACATACGTTCGTGCCTTGCGACGCGTGGTGCGCGGCAGGCGGATTTCGGCCATGGCGCCGGCGTGGTCGCACCCGTCGAACACCGGTGCGTCCAGAAGCGCCAGTGTCCCGCCATGTTCCTCGATGATCTTCTTGACGATGGGCAGGCCCAGGCCGGTGCCCTTTTCGCGCGTGGTGACGTAGGGCTCGAACAGGCGCGCCCGGTCGGGGGGCAGGCCGATACCGTTGTCCATGATGCGGATCACCGCTTCGCCGTCGTCAACCATCAACGTGACACGGATTTCCGGGACAAAGCCGGTCGATGCGCCCTTTTCCTGATAGGTTTCAATTGCTTCACCCGCGTTCTTGATCAGGTTCGTCAATGCCTGGCCGATCATGGTCGCATCCAGTTCAATCGGCAGCGGGGTATTCGGGATGCTTTTGACAAAGCGGACCCCAGGCTGGCCGTTTTCCTGCAACAGGACAGCGCCCTTCAGCAGTTCCACCAGGTCGCAGTCGCGGCGGTCGGGTTCCGGCATGCGCGCGAATTTCGAGAATTCGTCCACGATCCGGCGCAGGTCGTTCGTCTGCCGGACGATGACATCGGTATATTGCTCCAGATCCTCATGGTCGCGAACCTGGGTGGAAAACTTGCGCCTGATCCGCTCGGCCGAAAGCTGGATCGGGGTCAGAGGGTTCTTGATCTCGTGCGCGATGCGGCGTGCCACATCGCCCCAGGCCGCCATGCGCTGGGCGCTGACCAGGTCGGTCACGTCGTCAAAGGCGACCACATACCCCTCGAGACCGCCTTGATCGCTGCGTCGCGTGCTCATCCTCACCAGCAGGCTTTCCAGCTTGCCCTTGCGGGTCAGGCGCACTTCCTCCTGCACGGCATTGCTGCCGCTTTCGCGCAGCCGGTCGAAGAGAGCGGCAAATTCCGGGACAGCAGCCGCAAGGGGCATGTCGGACTGGCCGTCGGACAGATCAAGCAACCGTTCCGCCGCGCGGTTCACGAAGTCGATGTCGCCATCCGCATCCAGCCCGATCACCCCGGCCGTGACGTTGGACAGTACCGAATCGAACAGGCGGCGCCGGGCTTCGGTCTGGCGGTGGCTTTCGACCAGCGCCTCGCGCTGCCCCTTGAGCTGCCGGGTCATCTGGTTGAAGAGGCGCCCCAGCGAGGCGATCTCGTCGTCGCTCTCTTCTTCAGTCACCTGCACGTCCAGATCGCCGCCGCCCACCCGTTCCGCAGCACCGGCCAGCCGGCCCACCGGGCGCGACAGCCTTTCGGCAAACCAGAGGCCAAGCCAGACGGCGGCCAGGATCAGGATCAGCGCAAAGCCCAGATAGATCAGACCGAAATTGAACAGAAGCCGCCCACGTTCGCTTTCCAGCTGGTTGTAGAGCTGAACGGTTTCCTGCGTTTCGTCCAGCAGCGAGAGGATCGAGCCATCCACCTCGCGCGTCACATAAAGGTAACGGTCCGTATAGGCAGGCAGAAAGACCAGGGCCCGGAATTCGTTGTTGGCCCAGTCGGGGATAAGGACGGTGTTGCCTTCGCGCGCAAGGCGCAGCTGTTCCGCTGTCAGCGGCTCGAACCCGAACAGGTAGGATCGTTCACCCCGCGTCTTAAGCGCGCCTGTACCATCGACCAGATAAGCTTCCTTCAGGCCGCGCTGGATCACCTGCTGCGCCTGAGAAAGCAGCGGGCGCAGCTGGTCGTCGCGCAGAAACACGCTTTGCTGCTTTGCCCGGTTCAGATAGCCGGCAAGTGCGTTCGCGTCCGCGGCAAGATCCTCGCGCTGGACCGCTTCATAAGCCTGTGCGGCCGAAAGCGAGGATCCGACGACCGAGCGGACCCTTTCCGAAAACCAGCCCTCAAGCCCGATGTTGATCGACAGAACGGCAAAGACCGCGACAAGAACGGTCGGGATCAGTGCAATCAGCATGAAGACGCCCGACAGCCGCATGTGCAGCCGCGACCCCGCCGAACGCGTGCGGCGGTCGGCGATCAGCCGCACGACACGGGCCAGAACCAGCGCGGCGACCAGAAGGACGTAGATCAGATCCGACAGCAATATCAGCCGCAGGGTCGGAGAGGCGGCGTCCTGGTTGAAGGGGCCCAGCGCCAGGAAGGTGGCCACCGCCAGCACCGGACCCAGGAAAACCACTCCGAGTGTGACCGCAGTCTGCACCCGGCGTTGCCGCCGCAGGCGCGAGAAGCGTGCCCAAACGTCGTTCTGGATTGCGCGATCCACCCGAATCTGCCCGTTGGCCGACGGTTTTTCCGCCTTTCGCCACTATATCTAGTCGGTGCGATCTGTGAAACCCGAAAGACACACGGACCGTTGCGTCCTTACATCAACTTGCGGCGACGGGTCACACGAATGTCCAGATCGGTGATCTTCTTGCGCAGCGTGTTGCGATTTATGCCCAGAAGATCGGCACATTTCGCCTGATTGCCGGCGGTGGCGTCCAGAGCGATCTCGATCAGGGGCAGTTCCACCTCGCGCAGAATGCGCTGATAGACGCCGGGCGGCGGCAGCTGCCCGCCGTGCAGATCGAAATAGCGCTTCAGATGCCGCGCCACCGAGGCCGAGAGCTTTTCCCCCGCCACGCCTTCGGACCGGGGCTCCGGGCCGGGCTGGTTGCCCAGGATCTGTTCCACTTCGCCGCGGGCGATCTCTGCCTCGGAGGCGGTGACAAGCAGGCGGCGGATGGTGTTTTCCAGCTGTCGAACGTTGCCCGGCCAGGAATAGGCGCGGATCAGGTCGGTCGCCTCGGGCGAAAGGCGCCGCATCGCGCCCAGATCACGCTCGCCACGCGCAAGGAAGTGTTCGGCCAGCAGCGGAATGTCGTCCACCCTTTCCCGAAGGCTGGGCACATGCAGGGTCACGCCGCCCAGACGATAGAACAGATCCTGGCGGAACTGGCCGGCCTCCATCTTCGCGGCAAGGTCCGACTGGCTGGTCGCCATGACGCGCGGGGCATTGTCGCCCAGCAGATCAAGCATCCGCACTACGCGGGCCTGGGTGTCATCGTCATAATCGGCGACCTCGTCGAAAACGATCGAACCGCCCCGCGCCCGCGCCAGCAGGGCCGAGGGGCCGTCGATCCCGGCAAGATCGGCGGCCTGGGCCACGACGAAGGGCAGTGTCCGACGGTCGGAGAAATCATGAATCGCTTTTGCGATCAATGATTTACCCGTTCCGGATTCGCCCGTGATCAGCACGGCCAGGTCGGTGTTCATCACACGCGCGACCAGACGATACAGTGCCTGCATCGCCGGGGTGCGGCCCACCAGCGGCAGGTCGTCGCCCGCCTCGCGCGGCTGGACCACTACCTTGGGCACCCGGCGTCGCTGTTCAAGTGCCTTGGAGGACCGTTTCATCAGGTCCGGCAGGTCGAAGGGCTTCGGCAGATAATCGAAGGCTTCGGCCTCGGCGGCCTGAATCGCGGTCATGATCGTGTTCTGGGCAGAGATGACGATCACCGGCAGCCCCGGACGCATCTTTGATATGCGCGGCAACGCATCCAGCCCGTTGCCATCGGGCATGATCACGTCGCTGATCACCAGATCACCCTTCCCTTCTTCCACCCAACGCATCAGGGTCATCAGCGAAGAAGTTGCATGGACCTTGCATCCCGCGCGGGTCAGGGCCTGGGTAAGGACCGTGCGGATCGTGCGGTCGTCGTCTGCGACAAGGACGGTGCCATCCATCTATTCAGCTTCCTTCCTTCTGTCGCGTGGCGCCATGGGCAGCGACACGCGGAACACTGTGCGACCGGGGACGGAATCGACGCTGATCCAGCCCTCGTGGTCGGAAATGATCTTGGAGACGAGCGCCAGCCCGAGCCCCGTGCCGTTCTCGCGGCCCGAAACGAAGGGCTCGAAGATGTTCGCAGCGATATCGGGGGGGATTCCCGGGCCGTCGTCGATGATTTCCACGTTCAGCGGCAAGGCGGCCGAGGCGCCATCCTTGCGGCGCAGGCGCAGCGAAAGGTCATAGAAGGTGTGCAACCGGATCGTGCCGCCATCCTTGCAGGCTTCGGCGGCGTTCTTGATCAGGTTCAGGAACACCTGCATCAGCTGGTCGCTGTCGGCAAAGGTCGGCGGAAGCGAGGGGTCGTAATCCTCGACGATGGTCATGTGCGCGGCAAAGCCGACGAGCGCCGAGCGTCGCGCCCGGTCCAGCGCGTCGTGGATGTTCACCGCCTTGCGGTCAGGGGGCCGCAGGTTGCCGAACTGTTCGACCTGCTCCAGAAGCTTGACGATGCGACGGGTCTCCTCGACGATCAGATCGGTCAGTTCCTGATCCTCAGGCGCAAGGCTCATCGACAACAGCTGCGCCGCGCCGGAAATGCCGGCAAGCGGGTTCTTGATCTCGTGCGCCAGCATCTCGGCCATGCCGATCGCGGACCGCGCGGCCGTCTTGACCCCCATCGACCGGCCCAGCCGGTCGGCGATCTCGCGCGGGGACAGGATCAGCATGACCACGTCGGGGTTGTCGTGCATCGGCGCCAAATGGATCGTGCACTGCACCGGCGGGCGTTCGCCCGAGGTCACGTCCACATCATTGATGTTCAGCGGCGACTGGTTGGCGCGGGCGCGGGCCAGCGCCTCTTCCATTGGCGCGTCGATCGCCAGCCGGTCAAAGGCGGGCTGGCCGCGCAGCGCCTTGTCCGAGGTGTTCAGAAAGGTCTCGGCCGCGGGGTTGACCTCCAGGATCCTTGCGTCGCGGTCCAGAAGCAGCGCCGGCAAGGGCAGCGAGGCCCAGACCACGCCGGGCACCGGATAGGGCATCCGGTAGGCGGGGGTCATGCGGCCAACTCCAGATCGGCGAAGGCCAGTTCGATCAGCCGGATCACCTCGGCCGGGTCGGTCGAGGTCAGGATCGCCTCGCGTGCATGGGGCAGGCCCGCCTCTTCCAGATACCAGCCAAGGTGCTTGCGCGCCATCCGCAGGCCAAGCTCGCGCCCATAGAAGGTGAGCATGTCGTCGTAATGATCAAGGATCATGCGGCCAAGCTGCCCCCCGTCAGGGATATTCGGGGCCGGCGTGCCGTAAAGGTCGTGCGCAACCTGCGCCAGCCGCCAGGGCGCGCCCTGCGCCCCGCGGCCGATCATGATGCCGTCGGCACCGGAAAGGCGCAGGGCCTCGCGCGCGGTCGCGGTATCGGTGATGTCACCATTGGCGATGACGGGGATGCGGACGGCCTGCTTCACGGCGCGAATGGCCGCCCAGTTGGCACTGCCCTTGTAGAACTGGCAGCGGGTGCGACCGTGGATCGTGATCATCTGCACCCCCGCCTCTTCCGCGCGACGCGCAAGCTCTGGCGCGTTGTGCAGGCTGTCGTCCCAGCCGAGGCGCGTCTTCAGCGTGACCGGCACCTTGACCGCCTTCACCACCGCCTCGATCAGCCGCAGCGCCAGATCGAGGTCGCGCAGCAACGCCGAGCCGCAAAGCCCCGTGGTCACCCGTTTCGAGGGGCAGCCCATGTTGATGTCGATGATCCGTGCGCCCTGCCCTTCGACGAACTTCGCGCCCTCGGCCATCCAGTGCGGATCCCGCCCTGCAAGCTGCACCGAGGTCGCCTGTTCGCCGAACCCCAGTTCCGCCCGCGCCCGCGCCTCGGGCTGGGCGCGGACCACTTCGGCACTGGCCACCATCTCGCTGACCACGAGGCCCGCGCCAAAACGCGCGACAAGCCGGCGAAACGGCAGGTCGGTGATCCCGGCCAGCGGGGCCAGGAATATGGGAGGATCCAGCGTCAGTGAGCCTAGGGGCAGCGGCAACAGCCTTTTCCTTGTGAAGTTTGCACTGTGTTACCCCGCCCGGTGATCAGGTCCAAGGCAACGACGCCTCCATAATGGCTGAAAAACATGCGATGCACAAATATTAGGCAGATCCTCACCACCTCACGCCAGATTGTCAGGCGCGGACAGAGAGATTAGGGAGGTTCAGGAAAAGGAATGTCGCATGCAGACAGCCGTCATCATCGTTGCCGCCGGGCGCGGCAGCCGCGTGGGGGGCGAGGTGCCGAAGCAATGGCAGATGCTCGCCGGCCGCCAGGTGCTGGCACATACGCTGGCGGCATTTGCCGGTTTGCCAGTGGTGCTGGTGATCCATCCCGACGACCGCGGCAGGGCCGAGGCGCTTGACCTGCCGCCCTCGGTCCGGCTGGTCGAGGGCGGGGCAACGCGCGATGCCTCGGTTCTGGCAGGGCTGCGGGCGCTTCAGGGGTCGGGGATCGACAAGGTGCTGATCCATGATGGGGCCCGGCCGCTGGTTTCGCCGGCACTGATCGACCGGCTGGTGGCAGCGCTGGACGACAGCGAGGGCGCGGCCCCTGCGTTGGCGATCTCGGATGCGCTCTGGCGCGGCGCGGGGGGGCGGGTGACCGGCACGCTGGACCGGGCGGGCCTCTACCGCGCACAGACGCCCCAGGCCTTCCGCTTTGCGGCGATCCTGGCGGCACATCTTGCGCATCCGGGTGGGGCGGCCGACGATGTCGAGGTCGCCCGCGCCGCAGGTCTTGACGTGACCATCGTCGAGGGCGAGGAAAGCAATCTGAAACTGACCTGGCCGGGCGATTTCGCGCGGGCCGAGGCAATCCTGAAGGGGCGCAACATGGATGTGCGGCTGGGCCACGGCTATGACGTGCATGCCTTCTGCGCAGGTGACCATGTGTGGCTGTGCGGGGTGCGGGTGCCGCATGACAAGGGCCTTCTGGGTCATTCCGACGCAGATGTGGGCATGCACGCACTGACCGACGCGATCTACGGTGCCCTGGCCGAGGGCGACATAGGCCGTCACTTCCCGCCCAGCGATCCGCAATGGAAGGGCGCGCCCAGCCACATCTTCCTGTCCCATGCCATGGGCCTGGCCCGTTCGCGGGGGTATGAGCTGGGCAACTGCGACGTGACGCTGGTCTGCGAGCGCCCGAAGATCGGCCAGCATGCCCTTGAGATGCAAGCGGAACTGGCGCGGATCATGGGCGTCGGGCCGGGCCGCGTCTCGGTCAAGGCGACCACTTCGGAACGGCTGGGCTTCACCGGCCGCGAGGAAGGCATCGCCGCCCTTGCCACGGCAACCCTGGTGAGACCATGAGCACGACCATCGCCACCTTCTTCGGTGTGGGCTACCTGCGGCCCGCCAGCGGGACCTGGGCCAGCGCGGTCACCGTCGCGCTGGCGGTCGTGGCCTATGAGGCGGGGCTGGCGCTTCTGGTGCCGGCGGGGTTCGTGCTGGCCGTGCTGGCCGGGTTCTGGGCGGTGCCGCCCTATCTGCGGGCCACGGGGGGCGAGGACCCCTCGGAAGTGGTGATCGACGAGGTGGCGGGTCAGCTTCTGGCGCTGTGCTTCACCGTCCTGCCCCTGTGGTGGCACGGGGTCGCGGGACTGGCGCTTGGGGCATGGCCGGGCTGGCTGGTGCCCTTCCTTCTGTTCCGCCTGTTCGACATCTGGAAGCCGTGGCTTGCGGGCCGGGCCGACCGGATGGGGGGCACGACGGGGGTGATGCTCGATGACATCTGGGCGGGGCTTTTCGCCGGGATCGTCTCGGTCGTGCTGGCGGGCCTCTGGCATGGCGTGGTGCAGCCATGGCTGGGGTGAAGGTGGCCGAGCTTCTGGCGCAGGCGCGCTACTGGGGTCTGCGGATCGCCACGGCGGAAAGCTGCACAGGCGGCATGGTTGCGGCGGCCCTGACCGATGTTCCAGGATCATCCGACGTTTTCGACCGCGGCTTCGTCACCTATTCCAACGCCGCCAAGGTCGAAATGCTGGGCGTCCGGCCCGAGACCCTGTCGGCCCATGGCGCGGTATCCGAACCGGTGGCGCGAGAAATGGCCGATGGCGCGCTGGCGCGCTCAGCCGCCGATCTGGCCGTGTCGATCACCGGAATAGCGGGCCCCGGCGGATCGGAGTTCAAGCCCGAGGGCCGGGTCTGCTTTGCTCTGGCCCGCCGTGGCCGGCCGACATTGTGCGAGACGGTGGAGTTCGGGGCACTTGGCCGCCCGAAAGTGCGCGAGGCCGCGACGGCGCATGCTCTGCGCCTGCTGGCAATGGCCTTGGCTTAGGTTCCCCCCTCCACGTCGATTGCGTCACCACGCCAGCAGGGCCGCAGGCGATGACTGCATGAAACGGGCTGTCTGACCGGGAAATCACGGATGCGTCGCGAAAAAGCGCAGGATTTCTGCGTTGGCGTCGATTTCCTGTGTCACGGCACCGTCATTGGCGGGCAAACGCCCTGCCTTGCGTCCACCGGGCCAGTTGTGGCCGCCGCCCTCGATCGTGATCAGCCGCAAGATCACGCGACCCTGCTTCTGGTAGTCCGTCACCGTGACCGAGGTGCCGTCGTCGCGACGGTCGATCTGCCGGTCGGTTTGCTCCAGACCGCTGCCCCAGGGGGCGAGGAATGCCCGCACCACCGAGGCGACCGAGGCAAACTCGGTGCGCGTCAGCGAGGAAGCGCCCTTGCCGCCAGCATAGGGCACCATGGCGTCGGCCGTGCCATGGATGATCAGCGCCGGCACCGGCTCGCGGACCCGGATCGAGCCTGTGTCCATCGTGCCCGACACGGCCGCGACGGCCGTCACCAGCGCGGGGTGCCGGGCAGCGAAGGTCTCGGCCATCATCGCGCCATTAGACATGCCCGTAAGGTAGACCGAGGCGCCAAGACCGAAGCGGCCCTGTGCGTCCTTGACAACACGGGCCAGGAACCCGAGGTCGTCCTCCCGATTCCGGGCGGCCGACGCGCAGCAGTAGCCGGCGTTCCAGGTCAGCAGTCGGTCGCCCCGCCGGCCGGTGCCGGCCGGAAAGACTACGGCGTATCCTGCCTTGACCGCAGCCCGGCCAAAGCCGGAACTGCGGGCGAACTGGACAGGATTGCCACCCCCGCCATGCAGCGCCAGGATCAGCGGTGCGCCGCGCGGCTCGGCGGGCAGCTGTATTTCGTAGGAGCGATCGCCAAGCCGCACGGTCTCGGCGGAGGCGGGCAAGGCGGAAAGCAGCAGGGACAGGAACACGGCGACGATACGCATGGAACCCTCGTTCGCTGAATTTCCCATTAACGTCCGCCAGGCGGCTTTCCGTTGCGTCAGATCAATCGCTTCGCCTTGGATCTCCGATCTTGCCGTCGTTCGACAGAAGCACCGCAATCGGCCGCGTGAAGGAAACTGCGCCCAGAACGGCCAGGATGATCACCGTCATCGGCACGGCCAGGACCGCCCCCGGCAGGCCCCAGAGCGCATACCACGAGGCCAACGCCACCAGCACCATCATCGGCGACAGGTTGATCCGGCGCCCCATGACCTGAGGCTCGATGAGCGAGCCGATGACGAATTGCAGCGCCGACAGCACCGCCATGGCGATGAGGGTTGCCTTGATCTCGCCGGTCTGGGCCAGGACCATAAGCGTCGGGGCCACGACGCCCGCCACCGATCCCAGGTAGGGCGTATAGTTCAGCACCCCGATGTAGATCGCCCAGAAACCCGCAAGCTCTACCCCCATCCATTTCAGCGCGACATAGCTCAGCGCCCCCAGGACGATGTTGATCAGCGTCTTGACCGCAAGGAAGCCGCCGATCCTGCTGTTTATGTCAGATGACAAGGCGATCAGCTGATCGGCCTTCTTGCCGGTCGGAAAGGCAAGGTGCAGCTTGCGCACGAAACCGGTGTATTCAATCATCAGGAAGGCGGTATAGAGAAGGATCAGCACGATCAGCCCGCCAAGGCTGCCCATCGCGCCAAGCGCCTGCCGCGCGACCCCGGTCACGTCGATGTTCGAAGCGACGACCGAGGACAGCCCGCCGGGAATGAATTCGTCGATCCGGTAGGCGTCGTCCAAGCGCTTAACGAGACCCAGAATGTTCGCGGTATATTGCGGCAGGCGCTGCACAAGCACTTCGCCGTTGCTGCGCAGCGTGCCGATCAGCAGCACGATGGCCCAGACGAAAAGCCCCAGCACGAGCGCATGGCGCAGGAAAAGCGGCATGTGCCTGAGCCCCGGCACCCGCCCCATCCAGTCGACCACCGTCCAGAGGACGAAGGCCACGACCACGGCAAAGGCGATAGGGATCAGCACGTTCTGCGCGACGTAAAGCACCCAGACGACCAGGATCAGCATCAGCATCCCCGCCGCGGCAGTTATGATCCCCATCGGGCGGGTTTCCGTGCGGTTGCTCATCCCTGTCCCTGTTCCTTGCCGGGTGCCGCGACTGGCCCGTAAAGCTCTGCCGCGCGGCGTTCGAAGGCGCGCACGATCCGCAACATGGCATCGTTGAACACCACGCCGATGATGCCCTGAAGGATAGCATTGCGGAACTCGAAATCGACGTGGAAATCCACCTCGCAGCCACCGGGCACGTCGCGGAAGGCCCAGTTGGATTTCATGTGGCGGAAAGGGCCGTCTATGTATTCGGTGTCTATCTTCAGCGCATCCGGCCAAAGCGTCACTCGGCTGCCGAAGCGTTCACGGAACACCTTGAAGCTGATCACCAGATCGGCCTCCATTACCTCGCCGCCACCGGGGATCGGGCGGCGCGACCGGATGCGGGCGGCCGAGTTCCAGGGCAGGAATTTCGGATAGGATGCGACATCGGCCACCAGATCGTACATCTGGCGTGCCGTGTAGGGCAGGCGCTTGGTCTCGGAATGGGTTGGCATTGCAGTCGGGCTTTTTCCGACATGTGGCCTGCCCGGCCCCGAAGATCAAGCGCCGCCCTGTCGCGGGGTCAGAAGGTTTCGGCAAGTCGGCAAGGGCGTGTGCGCGTGCCAGAGCGTCGGCTGACTGTTCGGCCTCGAACTGGATGCAGCGGCCGTCCTGACCGGTGACAAACTAAATGGGCGGTTTCACCGCGGCCCAGTGGCACCAGGCCAGCGGCTCAACCTGCTGGTCATCGTCGGCATCAGGGTCGGCCCTGATCATCTCGGCAGGGTCCATTCCCGCCATCGGGTATTCCTGCCCGGCCGATCGCTGATGGAAGGCATCGGCCCGAAGCATGTTTGACAGCCCGGAATCGCCCTGTTCCGGCATCTTGCCACAGTCGCCTTCCGCCCGGTCAAGGCGGTGGGCCGCCGCCACCCCGCACGGTCTGCGGGCATGTTCCTTTTAATGATCGACACCGTGGCCGCCCTTGTCTTGCAGGGCAGTTCACCGGTTGCGATCGGATCTCCAAGGTAGACCGCATGCTCAAGAAAGGCCAGCAACGTGGTCCGATCCGCCGCCCCCCTTCCCGTTCAACAGCATGTGTCCGGGCGCCGTCAACGATGGCAGACAGTCCTCTGCCACGGCCTTCCGGTACCATTCACGCGCCTTCACCTCATCAACCGGCACGCCGGCCAAGCCATCCTGATGGCGACTGCCCACGTCTTGCCTGGCGGTGGCAAAGCCCTGCTCTGCCGATGCCAGCGCAAGTTCCTGGCCACGCACCTTGTCCCTGGGGCGACCAGGGCCCTTTTCGTGAAGGTATCCGGGATCCGCCTGTGCCCGCGCATGCCCACGCGAGACCGGAACCTCAAGCTTCGGAACCATCGCGTCTTGTCCCCGCGCGCGAACATCAGCCGGACCCAAAGCGCTCGATGTCATCTTCCGGCTGCGCCGAAACCGGCAGCGGCGCGGCAGGCCCGACCGCACAGATGGCCATCAGCAACCGTTGCATCGCAATACTCCTCTTGAAACCGTGCCAGCTTGGCGCAAGGAAGGGAGGGTTAAAGCCGGATGACGCGCGGGGAAGGCACATGTCCGAATATGTCATCGACCAGATGATCAGCGCCAAGGCCATTGCCGCCCGGGTCGAGACCCTTGCGCGCGAGATCACCCAGCATTTCCGGGGCACCGACAAGCTGGTGGTGGTGGGCCTTCTGCGCGGATCCTTCGTCTTCATCGCCGATCTCGTGCGCGAGATCGACCTGCCGGTAGAGGTGGATTTCCTGGAAGCCTCCAGCTACGGCGATGCTATGCATTCCAGCCGCGAGGTGCGCATCCTGAAGGATCTGAGAGGAGAGATTGCAGGGCGCGACGTGCTGGTGGTCGAGGACATCATCGACACGGGCTTTACCCTGTCCCATGTCCTGCACCTCTTGAAGGCGCGCGAACCCGCGCGGCTAAAGACCTGCGCACTGCTTGACAAACCCTCGCGGCGGGAGGTGCCGGTCAGGGCCGACTGGACGGGCTTCGAAATTCCCGACGAGTTTGTCGTCGGTTACGGCATCGACTTCGCGCAAAGGAACCGCAACCTGCCTTATATTGGCAAGGTGCGCTTCGTGGAATCGGCATGAACATCATTCACTGGCTGGTCCGCGCCAAGCGCTGGGCACAGAATCCACCCTCGGAAGGCCGGGTGAAGCTGGTCCTCGGCGTGATCGCAGTGTGCATCGCGATCGCCGCCTGGGAATGGGCCTTCGGCTGGCCCGAATGGCTGACGGTGAACCGCCTGTCCGCGAAACCGTGACTGGACAGGCCCGTCCGGCCCCCTAGGCTGGACAGCGACGCAAAGCGACAAAGGAAAGGGCGAGCAATGCGGGTCTTGCGCTGGCTGATGGTGCTTGCGGTTATGGGCGCGGGGGGCTTGTGGTATCTGGCGCGGCCGAAGCCACTACCTGCCTCTGCCGTGGCGGGCCTGAGCGGCGACGCCGCGCGCGGTGAGCAGGTGTTCTGGGCAGCCGGCTGCGCTTCGTGCCACATGGCCGAGGGCGCCAGGGGCGAGGCGCAACTGGTGCTTTCCGGGGGGCAGCGCTTTCCATCGGACTTCGGCACGTTCATCGCACCGAACATAAGCCAAGATCCGGTTCACGGAATTGGCGGTTGGAGCCTTCTGGACCTCGCCAATGCACTGAAACGCGGCGTCAGCCCGGGCGGCGAACATTACTACCCTGCACTGCCCTACACCTCCTATGCCAGGATGCGGATGCAGGACGTGGCGGATCTTTACGCCTTTCTCAGGACACTGCCGGCCGATCCCACGCCCAGCAAGCCGCACGAGATCGGCTTCCCCTTCTCGATCCGCGGGATGTTGGGCATCTGGAAGCTGCTGTATCTGAACGAAGGCTGGGCACGGGACGGCAACCTGACACCCACCGCAGACCGCGGCCGCTATATCGTCGAGGCGCTGGCCCATTGCGGCGAATGCCACACGCCCCGCGACGCGCTGGGCGGCATGGATGCCTCGCGCTGGCTGGCCGGGGCGCCGAACCCCTCGGGTCAGGGCCGCATTCCGAACATCACGCCCACCGCGCTGGGCTGGAGCGCAGCAGAAATCGTGCAGTACCTGACAACCGGCTTCACCCCGGACTTCGACAGCGTGGGCGGGCACATGGTTCATGTGGTGGAAAACATGGCCCGCCTGCCGGAAGGCGATCGGATGGCCGTCGCAGAATACCTTCTGGCCGTGCCCGGGGTTCCATGACGGGGGAAAACTGTCCTCAATCTGCCGCGGCGATGCTGCCGGAATGTGCGTTTCTTGTTGCCGTCACCGAACCACAGATCCTGATGCCTGGATCGATCAAGTCCTCTCCGCCAGATCCGCCCAAGGGGGTTTCGTGCTTCGCGCCATCGGCTGGGTTGCTGCCGAAGCTGGCCATGATCGCTTAATTATCGAGGTCAGAAGACGCGGGATTCACCTGCTGCTGACCCACACCCGGTGCATCGTGGTCTGCAACAGCGGCCCGATACGCATGCGTTTCTGATTTTCTGTGAAAAATCGCCTCAGCCTCGCCCCGCCTGCCGGGCCGTCCGCATGCGGGCGAAATCGTCGCCCGCATGGTACGAGGACCGCGTCAGCGGCGTAGCCGAGACCATGAGGAACCCCTTGCCCCAGGCGGCAGTCTCATAGGCCTTGAACTCCTCGGGCGTGACGAAGCGGGCCACGGCGTGGTGTTTGGGCGTCGGTTGCAGATACTGGCCGATGGTCAGGAAATCGACACCGGCCGACCGCATGTCATCCATCACCTGCAGCACGGCCTGCCGATCCTCGCCCAGACCGACCATGATGCCCGACTTGGTGAACATCAGCGGGTCAAGCTCCTTTACCCGCTGCAGAAGCCGCAGGCTGTGGAAATAGCGCGCACCGGGGCGCACCTCGGGATAAAGCCCCGGCACTGTTTCAAGGTTGTGGTTCAGCACGTCCGGTCGCGCAGCGACCACGACTTCCAGCGCCTCGGGCCCGCATCGCAGGAAATCGGGAATCAGCACCTCGATCGTCGTCTCGGGCCGGCGGTGTCGGATCGCCCGGATCGTCTGTGCGAAATGCTCTGCCCCGCCATCGGGCAGGTCGTCACGATCGACCGAGGTGACAACGACATGGTTCAGGCCAAGCTCGGCCACGGCATGGGCCACGCGGCCTGGCTCGAAGGGATCAAGCGCCTGCGGCTTGCCGGTCGCCACATTGCAGAAGGTGCAGCCGCGCGTGCAGATTTCGCCCATGATCATCATGGTGGCGTGGCCCTGAGACCAGCACTCGCCCACGTTGGGGCAACCGGCCTCTTCGCAGACGGTGACCAGCTTCTTTTCGCGCAGGATGTTGCGGGTCTGCCTGTAGCCTTCCGACGTCGGCGCCTTTACCCGGATCCAGGACGGTTTCTTTGGCTGGGCATTGTCCGGCCGATGCGCCTTTTCGGGGTGGCGCTGTTCGGGAAGCTTGAGGTCGCGCACGAAAGTTCCCCCCTGACGGACCGTCCTTCCTGCCAGATAAGGCCAAACGGCCGCCAAGGCAACGCGAAGAGCCCCCACAACGCTGCTCACCCCCCTTGCGAAAGGGACAAGACTTGATCCGGGTCAAGGACCGGAACTTGCCGACGGGGCAGACAGGCGCCATGAGGAGAAAATGATGACATTGCCGGAACTGACCCTAGCCGTGATTGCGCTGCTGGTGACACCGGGGCCGACAAACACGCTGATGCTGGTCGCGGGGGCCGAACGCGGCCTTGCCGGCGCGGCACGGCTCATCCCGGCGGAACTGGCGGGCTATCTGACGCCAATCCTGCCGTTGGCGCTGGTCGGCGCAACGGTGCTGGCCGCCTGGCCAGGGCTGCATGCTGCCGTCACGCTGACAGCAGGGATGTGGGTGGCGGTGCTGGCGGTTCGATTGTGGGGTCTGCCCGCCACGGGAGAGGTGGGCCCTGTCGATGCCCGCGCAGTGTTCGTGACCACGGCGCTCAATCCCAAGGCACTGATCTTCGGGCTGGTAATCCTGCCTTCGCCCGAACGGCTGGGCGCAAATCTGACCATCTTCGCGGGGCTGGTCGTGGCAGTGGCCCTGCTTTGGGCAACAACTGGCGCCGCGCTGCGGGGCGGGTCGCGCGGCCAGCCGCGCGCGCTGCATCTGCTGCGGCGGCTGGCCTCGGTCTGGCTGGGGGCGGTTTCGCTTGTGCTGATCCTGCGCGGCGCGGGGGCCTGATCCGCCCTAGCCTATCAGCGGGCCGGCCTTGCCATAGGTTTCGTCGTAATGCCGTCTCAGACGCATCAGCGCGATCCTGAGGACGATCTTGCCCGAACGCGCTGCCCAGCCCAGACGCTTTTCGGCGACCTCCAGCCCTTCCAGGAAGCAGCAGCAGCGCAATGCGACATCACCCAGCCCAGGCCCCAGATCGCGCAGTGCCGCAGCCACCCGCGCCCTGGCCTGCGAAGGCCCCTCGGCAAGACCGCTGTCGGGCCTGTACGTGCCCCGGTCACCGCCGGTCAGAAACCTGTCCCAGTTCTGCGCAACGCGCGGACCCATCTGCGCCAGCTCGAAATCCTCGCGCAGCCGTTCGGCTGCGTCCACCAGATCGGGCTCGAGAAAGGGCTTGCCGTCCCGGTCCAGTCTGCGACCCAGAAGCGCTACCGGGCTTTCCGCAACATTGTAGCGCACCTTGCGCGGCCCGTCGTCGTCGATCACCTCACGCTCATCCCAATGCCGGTGCTGATCGCCGAACTCTGCGCCTGCCTCGGCCAGACCCCGACGCCGCCGCTCTTCCTCCTCGGTCATCCGCCTCAACGCGGCACGGCCCGCCGCCGTGATCTCGTAGGCCGAAACCCGGCCCGCCTTGCGGCAGGCGATCCAGTCCTTGAGGATGAAGGCTTGCGCCACCGCACGGTCCAGCACTGCGGTGCGCAGGCTGCGGCCATCGGGCAGTTCGCGCAGCACGGCCGCCTTCTCCATCTCCGGGGCAATGGCCAGGACCGCTCCCGGCTCGACCAGTCGGCGCAAGACCCGGCGGCCTTCGCGGGCAAGGGCGGCTTCGTCACAAAGGACAGTCTTTGCGGTGTGACGCATGGCAGCTGACATGGGTACGTCTTCCTTTCGGGCTGGGTCGTCGGCCGGTCGCAGGGCCAGTCGGGCAATCGCATCAAGCGCCTCGTCCATCAGAGGATCCTCGCGCCGGCCCTCGAAGCGGCGCACTTGGCGCAGGATCGTGGAAGCATGCATCCCCTCGCGCCGCGCAAGCGCGCGAAGGGACGTGCCCTCCTCCGTATGGTCAAGGTAGTGGCGCACGGCAGCGGGCAGCCAGGAAGGCAGGCTGGCAGCAGTCAGGTCTGGCAAGTCGATCGTCCCGTCTTTGTCCACCCCGAGCATTCAGGCGAAGTCCGGCCAGGGACATCCGCAACCTTGGGTGGAAATGGTTACCTGTTTGTTAAGCGTTCGGCCGGCCTTAACCCTTGATCCGAAATCCTAAACTTTTCGGTAACCTCCGCGCGCTGCCTGGCTCAGCGCGCAACGCTGGGTTGTTCTGCTGCATAGTCACCTCCACCAAAGGATGGAGTGCCCCATGTCGGATGTCTGGACCCTGCTTGCCACCCTGCGTCGCCCGCGGCTTCTCATGCGCGCGGCGCGGTTCGGTCTGGCAGAATACCACCGCGACCGCGATCTGCGCCGCCTGGTCCGGTCGGTAGGGTCACCTGAAGAAACCGTGCCGCGCCTGATCGAGGCAGAAGCACAACTGGAAGCAACGCGCCAGCAGGGTGATGCGCGCTATTCGGCGGCGCGCCACATCGAAGTGCTGATTGCCCTTCTGGCTGAAGCACAGCTGCTGCGGCGCAGCGCGATGGTCTGAGATGGTCTGAGATAGAAAGGGGCGGCCCTTGCGCCGCCCCTTCGCCCGGTTAAGCCGACGCTTAGATGAAGGCGTCCGGCATCTCGGCCTTGCGGGTCGCCACGAAGGCCTCCAGCGCCTCGCGGATGCCTTCGTCCAGCGCCGGGGGCTGGTAATCGCCAAGCAGCTTCTTCACCCGTTCGGCGGCCAGCGTCTGCGTGTCGCGGCTGCCTTCCTCGGCCCAGGTCTCGAATGGCTTGTAATCCAGCAGGTCCGACCGCCAGAAGGCTGTCTTGAAGTTGGCCTGGGTATGCGAGCATCCCAGGTAATGGCCGCCCGGCCCCACCTCGCGGATCGCGTCCATGGCCTGGCCGTTCTCGTCCATGCTGATGCCTTGTGCCAGATGGTGCAGCGTGCCCAACTGGTCGGCGTCCATCACGAACTTCTCATAGGACGATACCAGCCCACCCTCCAGCCAGCCGCAGGCGTGCAGCATGAAGTTCACCCCAGCCAGCAGCGCCATGTTCAGGCTGTTCGCCGTCTCGTAAGCCGCCTGCGCATCCGGAAGCTTCGAGCCGCAGAATGCCCCGCCCGACCGGTAGGGCAGGTTCATCCGCCGCGCCAGCTGCCCCGCGCCGTAGGTGATGTGCGCGGCCTCGGGCGTGCCGAAGGTGGGCGCGCCCGAGTTCATGTCGATCGAGGTCACGAAGGCGCCGAAGATCACCGGTGCGCCCGGACGGATCAGCTGCGAATAGGCCACACCTGCCAGCACCTCGGCCAGCACCTGCGTCAGCGTCCCCGCCACCGTCACCGGGGCCATGGCGCCGCCGACGATGAACGGGCTGATGATCGCTGCCTGGTTGGCCTTGGCATAGACCTCCAGCGCGCCCATCATGATGCCGTCGAAGGTGAGCGGCGAGTTGATGTTGATGAGCGACGTCATCACCGTGTTGCGGTCAACGAAGTCATCCCCGAACAGGATCTTCGACATCGCCACGGAATCTGCGGCACGCGAGGGTTCGGTGACGGACCCCATGTAAGGCTTGTCCGACAGCGTCATGTGCGCCAGCAGCATGTCCAGGTGCCGCTTGTTCACGGGAATGTCGGTAGGTTCACAGACCGTGCCGCCGGAATGGTGCAGCCATTTCGACATGTAGCCCAGCTTCACGAAATTGCGGAAGTCCTCCAGCGTCGCATAGCGGCGACCACCTTCCATGTCGCGCACGAAGGGGGGGCCATAGACCGGCGCCAGAACCAGATTGCGCCCCCCGATCTCGACATTGCGCTCCGGGTTTCGGGCGTGCTGGGTGAAGCTGGACGGCGCAGTTGCGCACAGCTTGCGGGCCAGACCTCGCGGGATGTGCACACGTTCGCCCTTCACGTCGGCACCCGCCTGGCGCCAACGCTCCAGCGCCTCGGGGTTTTCGACGAAGTTGACCCCGATCTCTTCCAGCACCGTCTCGGCGTTGTGCTCGATGATCTGAAGCGCTTCCTCGTTCAGGATCTCGAAGTTCGGGATGTTGCGCTGGATGAAGCGCGCGGTCTCGAAGCTGATCGCGGTGCGTTCCGCCCGGCGGCTTGCGCCGCCCCCACTGCGCGCCCGGCGCCCTGCCACTTCGTTCATCTAAGACCTCCGTCAGTTTGCCGCCCTTATGCCGCCAAACCTTGCCGTGCCGTCCCCCGTTTCCGTCACCTGCCAACCAAAAGCGACAAGAGCCGGCGCGGATTCCGACCTTTGCCTGCAGCGACCGACCCCTCCGGCCGGGTCTGCGGGGCGTAACCCCGGCTCCGGGCCCCGCCACCCCCTTGCTTCGGCCGAAACCTCGCGCTACGCGGGCGCATGACCCAAGCCCATGACCGCCTTCTGATCATCGACTTCGGCAGCCAGGTGACGCAGCTGATCGCCCGCCGCCTGCGCGAACTGAAGGTCTATTGCGAAATCCACCCCTACAACCGCGTGGACCAGGCCTTCCTGCGCGACTTCGCGCCGAAGGCGGTGATCCTTTCGGGCGGTCCGGCCAGTGTGTATTGGGAGAACGCCCCAATGCCCCCTGCGGGCCTCTTTGATCTGGGCGTGCCGATCCTTGGCATCTGCTACGGCCAGCAGGTGATGATGCACTGCCTCGGCGGTCAGGTCGAAGGGGGGCACGGCACGGCCGAATTCGGCAAGGCCTATGTCAGCCCCACCGAGCTGACCCATCCGATCCTTGCCGGCTGGTTCCCACCCGAGGACGGCCCTCTGGCCCGCGAACAGGTCTGGATGAGCCACGGCGACCATGTCTCGAAGCTCGCCCCCGGTTTCCAGGTGCTGGGCACCTCGCCCAACGCGCCCTTCGCCATAACCGCCGACCCCGAACGCCATTTTTACGCCGTCCAGTTCCACCCCGAGGTACACCATACCCCCAAGGGCGCGAAGCTGTTCGAGAATTTCGTGCGCCTCGCCGGGTTCAGGGGCGACTGGACCATGGGCGCCTATAGGGAAGAGGCGATCCGCAAGATCCGGGAACAGGTGGGCGACGCCAAGGTGATCTGCGGACTGTCGGGCGGGGTGGATTCGTCCGTCGCCGCCGTCCTGATTCACGAGGCGATCGGCGACCAGCTCACCTGCGTCTTCGTCGATCACGGGCTTCTGCGGCTGGGCGAGGCGGAACAGGTCGTCTCCATGTTCCGCGACCATTACAACATGCGCCTGATCCATGCCGACGAAAGCGATCTGTTCCTCTCTGCGCTGGAGGGCGTCAGCGACCCCGAGGTGAAGCGAAAGACCATCGGCAAGCTCTTCATCGACGTTTTTCAGAAACACGCGGCCGAGGTCGGCGGGGCGACCTTCCTTGCCCAGGGCACGCTTTACCCGGACGTGATCGAATCGGTCAGCTTCTCGGGCGGGCCCTCGGTCACGATCAAGAGCCACCACAACGTCGGCGGCCTGCCCGAGAAGATGGGGCTGAAGCTGGTCGAACCGCTGCGCGAACTGTTCAAGGACGAGGTGCGCGCGCTTGGCCGTGAGCTCGGCCTGCCCGAGGCCTTCATCGGCCGCCACCCCTTCCCCGGACCGGGCCTTGCGATCCGTTGCCCGGGCGAGATCACGCGGGAAAAGCTAGACATCCTGCGCCAGGCCGATGCGGTCTATATCGACCAGATCCGCCGCCACGGGCTTTACGACGAGATCTGGCAGGCCTTCGCCGCGATCCTGCCGATGCGCACCGTGGGGGTGATGGGCGACGGGCGGACCTATGACTATGCGCTGGCCCTGCGCGCAGTGACCAGCGTGGACGGGATGACCGCGGACTACTACCCGTTCAGCCACGAATTCCTGTCGGAAACCGCGACGCGGATCATCAACGAGGTCAAGGGCATCAACCGGGTCTTCTACGACTGCACATCAAAGCCGCCGGGAACGATCGAGCTGGAATAGCCCGGTTGCCCCCGGAAGGGCTTTGCCCACAGTCGGAACGCCGAAATACGACAGGGCCGCCCCATGGGGCGGCCCTTTGTGACCCGGAAAACGTCGGTCAAAGCGTGGATCCGTCGCCCGCGTTCAGAACCTGAATCCGCCGCGCAGGGTGAAGGTATTGATATCACCCTCGATATCAGACCCCTGATTGAAGTCGTAGAAGTCATACTGCCGGCGCAGATATTCCGCGCCCACGAAATAGCGCCCACCGAACTGGTAATCGGCGCCCAGGCCAAAAACCGTGCCTGTCGTGTCGATTGTCACCGTTTCATCCGACAGGAAGGATGCGCGCGAGACTCCAAGCGTGCCGTACAGCAGCACATTGTGGAAGGTGTATCCGACACGCCCCTTCAGGTCGAGGAAGCGGGTATATTCATACTCGTCCTTGTAGCTGGTGCCACCGTCCGGTTCGACCTCGTATACCCCACCCTTCGATGCGGCCAGTTCAGCCCCGTACACAAGCGGTCCGTTGCCCCAGTTGTACCCGATGAAGGCACCGAACGCGGGCCCCTCCAGATCGTAGGTTACCGTGTCGCTTCCGTCGTAGTAGTTTCCCCCGTCATGTGTGGCCATCGACAGACCACCATAAAGGCCCGACCAGTCGGCGCCTTGGGCCGACACCGATCCCGCGGCAGATGACAGCGCAAGCGCCGCAGCGACAGAGATGAGATAACGCACTACTCGCTCCTCGAAGTTCACTTAAATTGAGAACAGGTTAACAGATGTCTGTTGGCCTTGCATCAGCCCGAGAGACCGCAACTTTCGGGATGTGGCATGAAATCAACATCGATCCCGGCGCCTCTGGACATTGCCGCCCGGCGCAGCGAGGGTCCGGCCTCATGACTCGGACCCACCGCCCCCTTGCCGCCGCGCTCTGGATGACGGGTTCCATCGCGGCCTTCACCTCGATGGCCATTGCCACGCGCGAGATCGGGGGCGAGCATGACACCTTTGAAATCCTTGCCTACCGGTCGGTGATCGGCTGGCTGATCGTCGTCGGCGCGGCGCTTGCCTTGGGGCGGCAGGGTCAGATCACGGCTGACCGGCTGGGCAGCCACGTTCTGCGCAACCTGTTCCATTTCACCGGCCAGTCGCTGTGGTTCTGGTCAATCACCCTGATTCCGCTGGCCCAGGTCTTCGCGTTGGAGTTCACCTCGCCGATCTGGGTCATGCTGCTGGCGCCGCTGGTCCTTGGCGAACGGCTTACCCGATCGCGGCTTCTGGCGGCGGCCCTGGGTTTTGCCGGCATCCTGGTGGTCGCCCGCCCCGACTTCGCCGCCCTTGACCCGGGCATCATGGCCGCCGCCGGCGCCGCCTTCTTCTTCGCCTCGACGACGCTGATGACCAAGCGGCTGACCCGGAACGAGCCCATCATCGCGATCCTGTTCTGGCTGACGCTGATGCAGGCGGTTCTGGGTGGCGTCATGGTGCTGTGGGACGGCAGGGTTGCACTGCCATCCCTGGCCACCCTGCCGTGGCTTTGCGTCATCGCAGTTGCGGGCGTGACTGCGCATCTCTGCCTGACCACGGCCCTGTCGCTGGCGCCGGCCAATGTGGTGGTGCCGGTCGATTTCGCTCGCCTGCCGATCATCGCGGCCATTGGCGCGGTGTTCTACGCCGAACCGGTCGAGGCCAGCCTTTTCCTGGGCGTCGGCCTGATCTTTCTGGGCATCTGGATCAATCTGAACGCCGAAACCCGTGCGGACAGGCAACAGCGCAAGGTCACGAATCCGTGACGCGGCGTCATCAATTGACCGGTTTTCAACCTGCGCTTAGCGTTTCGGTCAGGGGAAATCTCGCAAATGGGATGGGGGAAAATGAAACGTATTCTCTGCTCGGCCGCCGCGCTGGCGGCCGCTGCATCCGGGGCGCAGGCCGGGGGTGTCGAGCGTTCGACACAATCAGTCGCGATCCTGTTCGAGAAGGGCCGCTACGCGGAACTGAGCTTCGGGCATTTCGATCCGACGGTCACAGGCTCGGTTCTGGGCGGGCTGCTTCCTTCGGGCGACATGTCGTCAAGCTTCAATTCCTGGAGTCTCGGCTACAAGATGGACATCGGCGACCGGATGGCCCTTGCCGTCATCGTGGACCAGCCGATCGGCGCCGATGTGGCCTACCCCGGCACATTCGGACCGCTGTCCTATCCGCTTGCCGGAACAACCGCGACGCTGACGTCCAGCGCCGTCACCGCCCTGCTGCGCTACAGGTTCGAAAGCAACGTCTCGCTCTATGGCGGCTTGCGGTATCAGACCGTGCACGGCGAGGTGTCGATACCGCTGGTGGCGCATCCGGTATTGGGGGGCTACACGCTCGACACAAATGACGATTCCGAATTCGGCTATGTCGTTGGTGTCGCTTGGGAAAAGCCCGAGATTGCCGCGCGGGTGGCGCTGACCTACAATTCGGCGATAACGCATCAACTGGAGTCACTTGAATTCGGCGTGGTGGCCGCCGGCTTCGAGACAGAGGTGCCGCAATCTCTCAACCTGGAATTCCAGACGGGCATCGCCAAGGACACACTGCTGTTCGGTTCGATCCGCTGGGTGGACTGGTCGGAATTCGTGATCGCACCGCCTGCCTATCTGCTCGCCACCTCGGGGCAAGCGTTGGTCGATTATCCGAACGATCGGGTGACCTACAATCTTGGCATCGGAAGACGCTTCAGCGAAAACTGGTCCGGCGCGGTGATCCTTGGCTATGAGCCGGCCGATGGCGAACTGACGGGCAACCTCGGCCCAACCGACGGGTTCAGAAGCGCGGGCCTTGCCGTCACCTATACGATGGACAGCCTCAAGATAACCGGCGGCATCCGGTATGTCGATATCGGTGATGCGACGACGAACCCGCCGGTCAGCGCAAGCTTCAGCGGAAACCATGGGCTTGGTGTCGGGATCCGCGTCGGCTACACCTTCTGAGCCTTGCGTACTGCCGCTGCAAACCCCGCCTTCTGGCGGGGTTTTTCGTTGTGAAGCCAAAGGCACGCGGCTAACACAGGCCGCGAAGAGGTGACGCGATGATATATGCTTCCGGCAAGGACTATCTGGCCGCCCCACGCAAGCGGGTGATGCTGTTCGGCATGTCGGGCCTGGGCAAGACCCATCTTGCCAACATGCTGCGCGACCAGGGGTCGTGGTTCCACTACTCGGTCGATTACCGGATCGGCACCCGCTACATGGGCGAATACATCGCCGACAATTTCAAGCGCGAGGCGATGAAGGTGCCGCTGCTTCGGGAATTGCTGATGACCGACAGCGTCTACATCGCGTCGAACATCACCTTCGACAACCTTGCGCCCCTGTCCACCTATCTGGGAAAGCCCGGCGACCCGGCACGAGGCGGCGTGCCCTTTGCCGAATACATGAAGCGGCAGGAACAGCACCGCCAGGCCGAAATCGCCGCTACCCTTGACACCGCCCGCTTCATCGAACGGGCCGAGGAGATCTACGGCTATCCGAATTTCGTCTGCGACACCTCCGGCTCGATCTGCGAGGTTGTGGAGCCGGACGATCCCGGCGACCCGGTGATGCGGCAGCTGTCCGACACGCTGCTTCTGGTCTGGATCAAGGGGTCCGAGGCGCATACGGCAGAACTGGTCCGCCGCTTCGATCGCGCGCCCAAGCCGATGTATTACCAGCCGAACTTTCTTCATGCGATGTGGGAAGAATACCGCGCAACCCACGATGTTACTGAAGAATCCTGCGATCCAGATCATTTCGTGCGCTGGACCTATGCCCGCGCGCTGGCACACCGCCAGCCGCGCTATGCCGCCATGGCGCGCTGGGGCGTCACCGTGACGGCGGAAGAGGTGTCAGCCGTGCGCACCGCCACAGGCTTCGACGCTCTGATCGCCCGCGCGCTTGATCGTCAGGTCTGATCCCTCTACATCCACCGCTCCAGAAGGACGCGAAAGATGCCCATCACCCTGCCCGAGACCCTGCCCGCCTTTGAAGTTCTGCGGAACGAGGGCGTCATGGTCATGACGCCCGAACGCGCGGCGCGGCAGGACATCCGCCCGCTGCGCATCGGGCTTCTGAACCTGATGCCGAAGAAGATCCAGACAGAGAACCAGTTCGCCCGCCTGATTGGCGCCACGCCCCTGCAGATCGACCTGCAACTGATCCGCATGACGGAGCATCAGACGAAGAACACCGCGGCCGAACACATGGCAACCTTCTACCGACCCTTCCAGGAGGTGAAGGAAGAAAAGTTCGACGGCCTCATCATTACCGGCGCACCGGTCGAGCACCTGCCCTTCGAGGAAGTCACCTATTGGGGCGAACTGTGCGAAGTCTTCGACTGGACCCAGACCAACGTGCATTCCACCTTCGGCGTCTGCTGGGGGGGGATGGCGATGATCTACCATTTCCACCGGGTCCAGAAACACATGCTGCCGGCCAAGGCCTTCGGTTGCTTCCGGCACAGGAACCTTTGCCCGACATCGCCCTATCTGCGCGGTTTCTCGGATGACTTCGTGATCCCGGTCAGCCGCTGGACCGAGATGAAACAGGCCGAGATCGACGCCGTTCCGGGCCTGAAGACACTGCTTGGCTCCGACGAAGTCGGCCCCTGTCTGGTCGAGGATGCAGCGCATCGGGCGCTCTACATCTTCAACCACTTCGAATACGACAGCGACACGCTGAAACAGGAATACGACCGCGACGTGGCCAATGGCACGCCGATCAACGTGCCGGTGAACTACTACCCCGATGACAACCCCGCGATGCCGCCCCTGAACCGGTGGAGAAGCCACGCCCATCTTCTATATGGCAACTGGATCAACGAGATCTACCAGACCACGCCATATGACCTGAACGAGATTGGCCGCTAGCCTCCTCATCGCTGCCTTGACCATTGCCGGCGCCACGCACTGGCGCGCCTCGGCACGCGAGGCGGCGGCTCTGGCAGCCTATCCCCCGTCGGGCGATTTCATCCCTGTCGAAGGTCGGAAGCTGCATTACGAAATGGTCGGCAGCGGCCCCGATCTGGTGATGATTCACGGGGCCTCCGGTTCCCTGCGCGACCTCACCCATGCCTTGCGCGACCGGCTGACCGACCGGTTCCGCGTGACAGTGGTTGACCGCCCCGGCCTTGGCCATTCCGACCCGCTTGACGAGGTGTCGCTGCGCGCGCAGGCACGGCACATCGCGGCGGGGCTGGCGCGGCTTGGCGTCCGCAATCCCGTGGTTCTTGGACAAAGCTACGGCGGCGCGGTTGCGCTGGCCTGGGCGCTGGAGGGCGGGCCGCGGTCGCTGGTTCTGGTTGGCTCGCCCTCGCTGCCCTGGCCCGGCACGCTTGACCCCTGGTACAGGGTCACCGCGACGAAACCCGGCCGGGCGCTGGCCGCCCCGCTGGCCTCGGCCTTCGTGCCGCGGGCCTATATCCGGTCTGCCACTGCCGATGTCTTTGCGCCGGACCCTGTTCCACCCGGTTATGAAGAACACCTGGGCATGCCGCTGATCCTTCGGCGTCAGTCCCTGGCCGCGAATGCCGCCCAAGTCAATGCTCTGCGCGCCGAACTGGTCGGGATGCAGCACCGCTACCGGGATCTGACCCTGCCGGTCGAGCTTATCCATGGCAGCGCGGACAGGATCGTTCCGATCGACATCCACTCACGCCCGCTTTCGCGGCTGCTGCCCGACGCGCGGCTGACCGTGATCAAGGGCGCCGGCCACATGCCACATCATTCGCACCCCGAAACGGTGATCACAGCCATCGACCGCGCCGCATTGCGCTGACCGGACCATTCGCCATACTGCGGCAAAACGGGAGGCCCAACATGACCCTGCCATTCGACGGTGCAATCAGCCGCTATTTCCGCGAAGGCGCACCCGAAGCCGTGCGCAAGGCCATCGAACAGGGCGGCAAGGACGAGATCCTGACAAGATCCTACCCCTATCGGGAAGAGATGAAGCGCAAGGACTATGACACCCACATGAGCGCGCTTCAGATCGAACTGGCCAAGATGCAGGCCGGTATCAAGGCCTCGGGCCAGCGGATGATCGTGATCTTCGAGGGGCGCGACGCCGCCGGCAAGGGCGGCACCATCAAGGTGGCGACCGAGAACCTGAACCCGCGCCAGGCCTATGTCGTGGCCCTGCCGAAACCGACCGAACGCGAAAGCCAGCAGTGGTATTTCCAGCGCTATGTCGACTGGTTCCCGGCACAGGGCGAAATCGCACTTTACGACCGCAGCTGGTACAACCGAGCGATGATCGAACATGTCTTCGGCTTCTGCACGCCGGACCAGCGCGAAAAGTTCTTCCGCCAACTGCCGGAATTCGAACAGATGATCGTCGATGAGGGCATCATCTTCCTCAAGCTCTGGCTGGAGGTCGGGCGCGCAGAGCAGCTGCGCCGCTTCCTTGCGCGGGAACAGGATCTGCTGAAGCAGTGGAAACTCTCGAAGATCGACGTGGACGGCCTGGCGAAGTGGGACGACTACTGCGCCGCCATCGACGAGACGATGAAGCGCACCCATTTCAGCAATGCACCCTGGACGGTGATCCTGTCCGACGACAAGAAGCGTGCCCGCATCGCCGCGATCCAGACGATCCTGGGCGCGGTGGACTATGCGGGCAAGGACGCGAAGGCCATCGGCAAGGTCGATAGCAGCATATGCGGCGGGCCGAAGCTTCGGCCGAAGGACTGACCTTGAAGCGCGGCTATCATCACGGAAACCTGCGGCAGGCCCTTGTCGAGGCCGCGCTGACGCTGATCGTCGCAAAGGGGCCGCAGGGCTTTACCCTGTCCGAGGCCGCAAAGGCGGCGGACGTGACACCGGCGGCCGTCTATCGGCATTTCGCGGGGCGCGACGACCTTCTGGCCGAGGTCGCGAGGCAAGGCTTCGACATTTTCGCGGCACTTCTGGAATACGCTTATGACGAAGGCCGCCCCTCGCCGATTGCTGCCTTCGAGGCAACAGGTCGCGCCTATCTGGCCTTCGCACGCAAATATCCCGGCCATTATCAGGCCATGTTCGAAAGCGGGCTGCAGCCGGGAAAACATCCCGACCTTGCGCAGGTTGCCGCCAAGGCGCGGGCAACGATGGACCGGGCCGCAGACAACCTGGCGCGCGGCCTGCCCGCAGACCGGCGCCCGCCGGCCAGCATGATCTCGGCCCACGTCTGGGCCGTCAGCCATGGGGTGGTGGAACTGTTCCTGCGCGGCAATGGCGGCCCGCAGCCCTGGCCGCCCGAGGATCTGCTGGAAACGGCCATCGGCATCTATCTGCGTGGCCTGGGCCTGCTGGCCCCCGACCTCTGATGCGGCGCGGCCGTGCGGCCGCACAGCTTTCCACTCGTCGTCGCGCCTGCGCGCTCCTCCTCGGCGATGGGGGGATTCTGCCCCCAAGCCCCCTGAGAGCATTTGGAAAAGAGCAAGTGTGCTTGCTTCTTCCGAAACACTCCACGGGTGCGCGGGGGTATCAGACCCCCGCTTGGTCGAGCCGGTTGGCCGGAACGGCCAGAGGCGTGATGCAGGGGTGCAGCCCTAGCGGAACAGCACCAGCGCCGAGGGACTCCAGGCCACGCGCACCTTCTCTCCCACATCCAGAACCGGACGTCCGGGAACGTTTCGCATGGACAGACGCACCTCGACATCAGTGCCGCCAAGATAGACATCGTAATAGGTCATGTCGCCGAAATAGATCACCTCGTCGATGACCCCGGCAGTCTCGCGCTCGATCGCCTTCTGGTCGTCATAGAGCAAGGTCATCGTCTCTGGTCGAAGACCCACGACCGGGCTTTCCCCTTTCGCGGCTGGCGCCGCCGAAGCGTCGATGGTGACCCGACCAAGCCCCTTGGCCTCTACCTCCACCTTGTCACCGCTTTCCGAAAGCACCTCGGCCGGGATGAAGTTCATCGTGCCGATGAAATCGGCGACCTTCTTCGAATTGGGCCGGCGATAAAGGGTTTCGGGATCGGCAAGCTGGGCAATCTCGCCTTCGAACATGACGGCAATGCGGTCGGACATGACCAGCGCCTCCTCCTGGTCGTGCGTCACCAGGATGAAGGTGATGCCGACCTGGCGTTGCAGCTTGATCAGCTCAACCTGCATGTGTTCGCGCATCTTCTTGTCGAGTGCCGACAGCGGCTCGTCCAGAAGCAAGACCTTGGGCTTCAGGATCAGCGCGCGCGCCAGCGCCACCCGCTGGCGCTGCCCACCAGACAGCGCGTGCGCCGCACGATTGCCGAAGCCCTTCAGCCCCACCATCTCAAGCGCCTCGGCCACGGCGCGGGCCTTTTCCTGCTTAGAGCGTGGATCCTTGCGCAGCCCGAAGCCCACGTTTTCAGCGACCGTCATGTGCGGAAAGATCGCATAGGACTGGAACACCATGTTCGTGGGGCGCACGTTCGGCGGCACGCCGGCCATGTCCTTGCCGTCTATCATCACGACGCCCGAGGATATATCCTCGAACCCGGCGATGGTGCGCAGAAGCGTGGTCTTGCCACAGCCCGAAGGCCCGAGCAGCGAGAAGAACTCCCCGGCCTTGATCGTGCCGTTGATCCCCCGCAGCGCGTGGTAGTCGCCGTAGTACTTGTGGACATCCCGGAACTCGATCATCGTCGGGCGGTCGTCGGAAAAGGTCACAGGAAGCCTCCGGTATCTTTGCCGCCGGCCTTGGCGATGCCACGGCGACGGAAATACTCGGCCACGCCGAGCAGGATGATCGAGAACAGGACCAGCACCGTCCCCAGCGCCAGCATGGACGGAACCTTGGCCGGAAAGCGGAACTGGCCGAAGATGTAGACCGACAGGATCGGCTGGCCCGAACCCAGGAAGTTCGCGATGATGAACTCATCGAACGAGATGGTGAAACAGATCAGGAAGCTGGCCAGAATCCCGGGCATGACCAGTGGCAGGATGATCAGCCGGAAGGTCGACCACTGCGTTTCGCCCAGATCCATCGCCGCCTCTTCCAGAGAGCGGTCAAGTGACTGGAAGGCCGAGGTCAGGATCGCCACGGCAAAGGGAGTGCAGATCAGCGTCTGGCCGATGATCACGGTCAGCAGGGACAGCGTGATGTTCAATGACAGAAGCACGACCAGAAGCGCCATGGCCACGATCATTTCGGGCAGCACCAGGGGCAGCATGATCAGCCCCATCAGCGGTGCCTTGCCCGGAAAGCTGTAGCGAACCGAGGCGCGGGCAGCGAAAATGCCCAGCACGGTGGAAAGGGAGGCAACCGAAAGCGCGATGATCAGGCTGTTCTTCGCCGCATTGCGCAGGTTCACGTCGCCCAGCATCTCGGAAAACCAGTTCAGTGTGAACCCGGTGAGTGGAAAGGCAACCACCCGGCTGTCGTTGAAGGCAAAGATCGGCAGCAGGATGATGGGGCTGTACAGAAACAGCAGATAGGCCAGCGTGAAGCCGCGCAGGATCGGAGCCTTCTTCATTTCTGCCCTCGCAGGAAACGGCGGTTCAACAGGACGAAGGCGATGCTGACGATACCCACCATCGTCATCGAGGCCACGGCAAAGGCCGATCCCTGCGGCATGTTCTGCAGGCGCAGGAGCTGCGTCTCGATGAAGTTGGCGATCATCGGCTCCTTGCCGTCGCCCACCAGACGCGGGGTCACATAGTCGCCGACTGTCGGGATGAAGACGATCAGCGCAGCAGCAATGACGCCCGGCATCGAAAGCGGCAAGGTCACGCGCAGGAAGGTGCGCCAGCGCGTCTCGCCCAGGTCCTGGCCGGCCTCCAACAGGCTGCGATCGACCTTCTCGAGGCTCACGAAGACAGGCAGAACGGCAAACGGCGCATAGGCGTGGGCCAGAACGAAGATGATCGCCGGGATCCCGTAGCTGGCAAAGTTCAACTGGGTATCCATGATCCCCAGCGAAATCAGCGCACGGTCCAGAACACCGTCATAGCCCAGGATCACGAACCACAGGCTTACGCGGATGATGTAGCTGGTCCAGAAGGGAATGGTGATCAGGAACAGCCACAGGCTTTTCCGTTCCGGCCTGACATGGAAACTGACGTAGTAGGCGACAGGATAGGCCAGCAGGACAGTGATCAGCGTCACCGTAAGCGCCACCATCAGCGACTTGAACATGATGAAGCCGTAGACCGGCTGCGACCACAGCCGGGCATAGTTCTCGATGGTCAGCGGCAGCGCCACCACGCCGCGGCCGCCCGTCATCACCGAATACACCAGAACGGTCGCCAGAGGCACAGCCAGAAGAAGGATGACGTAGATTGCCGTCGGACTGATGAGCTTGAGGCCCGCCCTGGCCTCGGACTTAGGCGTCGCAGCCATGTTTCCCCCTGTCCTGCCCACGCCATTCTACCCGGCGCGGTACCCGGCCCCGCTATTTGATCAAATCTAGCCCGACGCACCCCGCCAAGGCAAGAGGGCCATCGCAGGCCACGACAACCGGTGCCGGAAGGCGGGCGCCTTCCGGGCATCCGGTCGCGGGCCGGGGGCGGACCTAGCCTGCCACGCGTTCAATGGCAATGGCGCGTTTCTTCAGCTCATCGTAAAGCGTCGGCACGACGCGGACAGAGCTGACCGCCACGCGCAGCGCATCGGCAATCCGTGCCTCGGACGGGTCGTCGCCAGCCACGCGCCAGACCATGCGCCGCGCCACGCCGTCGTCATAGACAATCTCGGTCGTGCCCTTGCGCGTCTTGCGCCAGCCAAGAAAATCTGCGCCCCCATGGGGCGCATGAAAGGTCGATTGCAGGCCCATTTTCGGACTCTCGCCATATCTGCTCGTGACCCGACTTTCTGTCAGGCAGGCCAATCCGGTCAATTGCCCCGCCGAATCACAGCGGCGTGAGCGAGTCATTCCTGCAACAGGTCGGAAATTCCGGTCTCAGACGGTCAGGTCTGCGGGGGGCCGCGCCAGGAGTTCGGCCAGCGTCGTTACGGCTGCGACAAAATCATGCCTTGGCAGGTTCGCGGCGATGGCGATGCGGATCGCATTCGGTGCGCGCGCGTGGACCAGCGCATATTCGTCGGCCGAACGCAGCAGCACTCCGCGAGCTTCGGCCATGCGCACGAAGGTCGAAGCACGCCAACCCTGTGGCATGCGCAGCCAGACAAAGGGCACACCCGGCTGCCAGCACAGGTCATATCCGCCCAGAAGGTTCAGCAGAATCTGTTGGCGGGCGGCGAATTCGGCCTGAACCTTCGACTTGATGTCCGCAGCCGCCCCACTGCGGAACAGATGCAGCATCAAGTCGGCCACCGGCCGAGACAGGGCAAAGAAGCCGTATTGCGCCGTCAGCCGACCAGCCTCGCCCATGCCGGACGGACAGATCACATAGCCGAAGCGCAATGCGGCCGAGATGGTCTTGGATACGGACCCCACCAGCCACACCCTTTCCGGGGCCAGCGCACGCAACGAGGGGATATCACTTTCGGCAACCGAATAGCAGTCATCCTCAAGCACCTGAAGATCGTAACTTCTGGCAATATCGGCAATTTCCTGCCTCCGCCTCACCGGCATCCGTCCGGTCGTGGGGTTCTGCGCCTCGGTCGTCAGACACAGTACCTGGGCACCATGTCGACGGCAGGCAGCCTCGAGCGCGGCAGGCACCATGCCGTGCTCGTCTATCTCGACAGCCACCACTTCGGCCCGCGCCGCGCGGGCCGCGTAGCGGAAACCGGGATAGGCCAGCTCCTCGATCAGCACCACCGGACGCTCGCCGCGGAGGCAGCAGTCGAAGATCAGCGAGATCGCATTCTGCCCGCCATGGGTCAGCGCCACGTCATCCGGCCCGATCGGCCCCAGGATGCGGTCGCCCATCCAGGCCACGATCTCTGCCCGCAAGGCGGCCTCGCCCCGCTGGCTGGTGTAGTCCAGCCAGCCCTGCCCCGTCGCTTCCGCCATCACCAGAAGGGCAGCGCGGAACGCCTCGGCCTGGCCCACCTCGGGTACCAGCGGCGGACGCAGGTCCACAAGCCCGGTCGCCCCGCCGGTTACCCGTTCGGTATACAAAGGCTGTGTAGGCCCAAGGCGTGGCGATTGTGCCGCAACAAAAGTGCCGCGGCCCACCGTTGCGGCAAGCAGACCTTCCTGGGTTGCCAACTGATAGGCCCGGGCAACGGTGCCTGGGGTAAGATGCAGCCGCCAGGCCAGATCGCGCACCGTAGGCAATTGGGAATCCGGGGGAAGTTCACCGCTGCGGATCGCCTCGCGCAAGGCCCGCGAGAGGGCAAGATACTTTGGTCCGGGAAATTGACTCAGATTCGGCACCCAATTTGTATCTGGCACAATAATCCTCTGGCGACTCATTGAAAACCCTTGCTACATTGTTCCTACAGAAATGTTCCGATTGTATCAATACAAATCACAGGAGGCTGCGATGTACCGCAGCGACATCAGAACCCTTCCCTTTGCCGGCCGGTCCGGCCTGGTCAGGCGTTTGGTCCGTACTCTTTCCGAAGCAATCATCCGGCAGCGCGAACGCCAGTCCCTCGGACATCTTGATGCGCATCTGCTGCGCGACATCGGACTTTCGCCGGAACAGGCACGAATCGAGGCGGCCAAGCCGTTCTGGCGAGCCTGAAGTCCCCACTCTTCCTACCCCTGACTGGGCCGGGCTTTCCCGGCCTTTTTTTCTGCCAAGTGCCGCGATGCAAGGCCACGTTGCAGGCAGAGGTCTTTGACGGCGCGGCTATGGCCTTGTTCCGCATCCCGCACTGATCTATCGTTTTTTCGCAAGCTGTTCGCAGCCCGAGGATGAACTGTGGTGCAGAATTCCGGGTCGGAGGTCTGTGTCATCATTGCCGCATTCAATGCCGCAAGCACGATCGGCTCTGCGGTTGCTTCAGCCTTGGCAGAGCCGGAAGTATCTGAGGTCGTGGTCGTGGACGATGCGTCCACAGATGACAGCGATCAGGCCGCCATGGCTGCAGATGACGGGTCACGACGGCTGAAGGTCGTCCGACAGTCACGGAACGCCGGGCCTTCGGCCGCCCGCAACCTTGGAATCGCCATCAGCCGGGCCCCACGGATCGCGATACTGGATTCAGATGACCTGATCCTGCCAGGTCGCTTTGCCGCCCTTGCCGCTGCGCCCGAGGCAGAGCTTGTTGCCGACAACATCCTGTTCGTCGACCCAGATCGCGCCCCGTGGCCCCCAATTGTCCCGGTCACCATGCTGGCAGACTTTACCGATCTTTCGCTGGCGACATTCGTGCAGGGTAACATCGCCCACCGGAAACGTCCTCGCGGCGAGCTGGGATTTCTGAAGCCCGTCCTGTCGCGGGCGTTCCTCGACGGACAAGGGCTGCGCTACGATGAGTCCATCCGACTGGGTGAAGACTACGATCTCTATGTCCGCATGATGATGCGCGGAGCACGGTTCCTTGTGACCCGACGCATCGGCTATGCGGCACAGGTGCGGGCGGCATCGCTGAGCGGGCAGCACCGGACAAGGGATCTTCTGGAACTCTACCGTGCATCCCGGCGACATCTGGATGCGATCGACCCTTCCGACCCGGCGTTTGCGATGATCCGGCGACATGCCCGACAAGTGCGCGGAAAATTCCTGTATCGCGACTTCCTGGACCGGAAGTCGGAGAACGGCTTGCTGGCCGCTGCAGCCTTTGCCCTTTGGCCGCCGGGGCGGGTATGGACAATCGGATCCCGGGTGGCACAGGACAAGCTTCACCTTGTCAGGCCACTTCCCGCGCAGCCGCAATACACCTTGTTCCAGGGGTGATGCGCGCGCCTGGCGGCCAGAATTCGGTCATTGTCCCACCCTGCCTGCACCACAGCGCCGTCGCGACAGTGACGCCTTCGATGCAGCGCGAACGCATGGCGGCGTCTGCCGCCTATGACGAAGGCCTCGGACATCGGCAGAAACCGCCCGCACCTCTCCCGCACTTCTGTTGCGCCGCAACAAGGAACGGCCGCGGAAATCCGCGGCCGCTGGCATCGTGTATCCGGCCTGAACGAACCGGATCAGCGCTTGGAGAACTGGAACGACCGGCGGGCCTTCGGCTTGCCGTACTTCTTCCGTTCGACCACGCGGCTGTCGCGGGTCAGGAAGCCAGCCGCCTTCAGCGCCGGGCGCAGCGAGGGTTCGTAAAGCTGCAGCGCCTTCGAGATGCCGTGCTTCACGGCGCCGGCCTGGCCCGACAGCCCGCCGCCAGCCACGGTGGCATACACGTCGAACTGGCCTTCGACATTGGCCACCTGGAACGGCTGCTTCAGGATCATCTGCAGCACCGGGCGGGCAAAATAGGTCGCCATGTCCTTTCCGTTGACCACAACCTTGCCCGAACCCGGCTTGACCCAGACGCGGGCAACCGCATCCTTGCGCTTGCCGGTGGCATAGGACCGGCCGAGCTTGTCGCGGACAGGCTGGCGCGGCGCGGCCTCGACGGCGGCGGGTGCCGAACCCACGGCCGATTTCAGGTCGTCGAGAGATTTGATGTCGGCCATGATCACGCGCTCCGGGTGTTCTTCGGGTTCATGGACTTGACGTCCAGAACGGTCGGCTGCTGCGCCTCGTGCGGGTGCGACGGGCCGGCATAGACGCGCAGATTTGTCATCTGCTGACGGCCAAGGCGATTGCGGGTGATCATGCGCTCGACTGCCTTGATCACCACGCGCTCGGGGTGGGCGCCTTCCAGCACCTGGCGCGCGGTCCGCTGCTTGATGCCGCCCGGATGGCCGGTGTGCCAGTAGTAGACCTTGTCGTTGCGCTTGTTGCCGGTCATCTGCACCTTGTCGGCGTTGATGACGATCACATTGTCACCCATGTCCATGTGGGGGGTGAAAGTCGGCTTGTTCTTGCCGCGCAGGATGTTGGCGACGATCGTGGCGAGGCGACCCAGAACGACGCCCTCGGCGTCGATCAGGATCCACTTCTTCTCGATGTCCGCCGGAGTAGCGGTGAAGGTTTTCATCGTGGTTCCCAACGAATAGGGGGGCACCCCTGCCCCCGGAATCTCGGATGCGGGCTTATCGCCGAAGCTCTACTCTGCGTCAAGCGCCTGGTAGAAGATTTAATTCCGTATAATCAATGCCTTGAATTTAGGGTAACATAATACCCCAAAATAGCCTTCCTCTCCGCCCAAATATCCTCCAGGGGCGTGGGGGTAGAAAACCACCACATCCCGAGCCGGTTGGCCGGAACGGCCAGAGGCGAGACGCAAGGCCTGCGGCGGCAGCCGCTCCTTTCGATTACCGCAGTTTCGGCGGGCGCGACGGGTCAAGTCCGGGCGCGGGCGGCGCTTCGGCACGTTCCGGTGCGGGAAGGTCGAAGCGCAGGCCCACCCGTGCCATCGCCAGGGCGACGGGGTCTGATGCCGGCGGGAAGGTCACATCCAGTTCGCCCGCCTCGATTCCGGAAAAGACCAGCGCTTCGCGGATCGCGCGCGCCAATGCCTCCTCTGCTCCGGGCACCGCATCGAGCAGCGCCAGAAGATGCCCCCGCCGACCGTCACGGTAGCGCACCCCGGCCAGCACTGCGGCCACCGCAAGACCGCCAGCTCGGGCAAGTTTGGCGTCCAGGCCCGCCAGCACAGATTCGGGCACCGATGGGGGCAGGAATTCCTCCGGCACCGCCTCGGCTTCTTCCGGTCCGCCATCCAGTGCCTCAGCCAGCCAATCCATTGCCTCGGGCGGCAGCAGCATCGAGGACGGCGCAACACCCAGGTTCACCCCCAGCCCGATCCCCTGCCCTTTCAGCAGGCCTGCGACCACCCGCCCCGGCAGCGCGGCATAGGGCGCGATGCCGCCGGTAAAGGCAGCAAGCCGTTCCTCGCGATCGAAAGCCAGCACTACCGGTCCCGCCTCCAGCTCGAAGACCTTGGGTTCAAGGCTTTCGCCGACTGCCTCGCGCTCCAGCAGGATCACCAGTTCGCCATCAGCCAGCCGCTCGAAAAAGCGCAGACGCAGCGCCTCGTTTTCCGGATCGGCCGAGACGGCGGCATGGGCCGCATCGAGCAGGGTCACGATCTCACTCATCCATCAGCCTCCGCACCTGGGCACGCAATTCGGGAACCAGGTCAGCCTCGAACCAGGGATTGCGCCTGAGCCACCCGGTATTCCGCCACGAGGGATGCGGCAAGGGGAAGACGCCCCTTTCCGCCCAGGCGCGCCACTGTGCCACGGCCGCCGTCACCTTCCGCAGTCCAAGGTGCCAACGGATTGCCGCACCGCCAACCAGCAGCGTCAGCGACACCGTTCCAAGCGCCGCGATGGTCCGTGCACGCCAGGTCGCCGCACAGATCGACGGAGGCGGAAGGTCGGCCCCTTTCGCGTCATAGCCGGGAAAGCAGAAGGCCATGGGCACGATCGCCACGCGCGACAAGTCATAGAATTCGTCTTCCGCCAGCCCCGTCCAATCGCGCAGCCGGTCACCCGAGCGGTCGGTGAACGGGCGTCCGCTGGCGTGTACGCGCGCCCCCGGCGCTTGACCGGCGATCAACAGGCGCGCACCGGCGCGAAACCACACCACTGGCCGCGGCTGGTGCGCCGTTGCCGTGGCTGCGAACCGGCCCGAACACAGCCTGCAATCACGGATGTCCTCGACAAGCCCCATCCCGGACACCTGCCCCCTCTCGCGGCAGGACGCAAGCCCAGACAGCCATTGCAGCGCCCGGTGATCCGCGCTCAGATAGCGCAAAACCGGCCAGAGCCATGTATCGCGTATCGCCCTTCGTCACCCGCTTCGCCCGTGCCCTTCTGGGGGGTGCCATATTGGCCACGGTGTGGGTCAACCTGTCGCCGGCCAGTTATTACGATGCGATCGAATTCCGGCTTACCGACATTGCGCTGCCGGCCTGGCTCCGGCCGCTGCCCCTTGCCCTGACCCCGATGTCCGTTGTCTCTGACGGGCTGATGGCGATGTTCTTTTTCTTCATCGGAAAGGAGCTGTGGGAGGCGCTGGCCCTTCCGCGCGGGGCGTTGCACGGCAGACAGGCAATCCTGCCGCTCGGCCTGTCTCTCGGCGGGATGTTCGGCGCTGGCGGCGTCTGGATGCTGGCCGCCACCCTGTTCGAGACGGCCGAAAAGGCGAGCCTCGGCAGCGGCTGGCAGGTGCCGCTGGGGTCGGATGTGGTCATCTGTTTTCTGGTCGGACGCAGCCTGTTCGGGCCAGGCCATCCGGCCCTGCATCTTCTTCTGGTGCTGACGATCACCACCGACATTCTTGCGCTGCTTGTCCTGGGGCTGACCCGGCCCCTTGCGGCACTGCAACCGATCTGGCTGGGCCTGCCGCTCGGCGCTGCGCTGTGCATCTGGGCGACACTGGGCCGGACGCCGCTGGCCGCATCTTCCGAACGGGCACTGCGGGCCCGGCAGGTTCTGTGGCCCTATGTGCTGGCGGGGCTGGTTTCGTGGCTGGGGGTCGCAGCCTCTGGCCTGCCGCCTGCGCTGGGGCTTCTGCCGATTGTCCCTGCCATTGCCCATGCCAACCACAGCTTCGGGCTGCTTGCGGAAGTCGAAGAGCTGCTGCACGACCCGCTGAACCGGCTGGCCCATGCCCTTGTCCGGCCGCTGACCGTGGTGCTGTTCCTGTTCGGCCTGACACGCGGCGGGGTCGATCTTGCAGCCTTCACGCCGACGACATTGGTAACCCTAGCGGGGCTCTGGCTCGGTCGTCCGTTGGGAATGCTGATCGTTGGCCTTGGTCTTGCTGCCGCCCTTGGGCTGCGGCTGCCCGCTGGCGTCAGCCTGCGCAACATCATGGCCATTGCAGTGATCATGACGATGGGTTTCACCGTGCCGCTGGTGGCAATTGAAACCGCCCTGCCGGGCGGCGTGATGCAGGAGGCAGCCCGCCTTGGCCTGGCCATCAGCCTGCTGGCAGGGCCGGTGGCCCTTGTGCTTGCAGGGGCGCAGCGCAAGGCAGGAAAATCTCCGTGATGGCAGGACGACACGCGGCGATGCCAGGCCCAGGCCCTTTTACCGCCACAAACGGAATGTTAACGCTAGGCTCGTAGACCGGCCGGGGGACCGCACCGGCACCGGGGCAGAAGAACGGAACTCAGAGGCAGGAATGATCGAGTTTCAGGATGTCTCGAAATCGTTCTGGACGGGCAAGCAGCGCAAGGTCATCCTCGACCGCGCCTCGTTCCGGGTGGACCTTGGCAGATCCCTCGGCATCCTTGCCGAGAACGGGGCCGGCAAGACCACGATCATCAACATGATGGCGGGCCTCGAAAAACCTGACGAAGGGATCATCCGCAAGACGTCGCGCGTGTCCTTTCCGCTGGGCTTCATGGGCGGGGTGAACGCCAGGCATTCGGCAAGGGAAAACAGTCGCCACATCGCACGCATTTACGGGCTGGACCCCGACTATGTGGAAAGCTTCTGCCGCTGGGTCTGCGGCCTTGGCGAATATTTCGACATGCCGCTTGCGACCTATTCCTCGGGGATGCGGTCACGCTTTTCCTTTGCGCTTCTCCTTTCGATCGAATTCGACATCTATCTCATCGACGAAGGCATGCCCGCAACAGCGGATGCCGAATTCAACCGAAAGGCGGGAAACATCCTGAAGGAACGCTTGCAGAAGGCCACGGTCGTCATCGTGTCGCATTCACCGCAGACGCTTCAGAAGTTCTGCCGATCTGCCGCCGTCCTGAAGAATGGCAGACTCTACCAGTTCGAGACCCTCGAGGAAGCGAAACGGCTCTATGACTACGAGGCCTAAGGCAGCACGGTTCTACCTGCGTCGCATGGAACGGCCGGCGCCGGCGTCGGACCTGCCGTTCGACAACCACGAGGACGGGTTCGGAACCCAGGACTTCCGGCGCCCCGAAACGGCGGCTACCGGCGCGGACACGCCCGCTTTGCCGAAGGCCGAGGATCCTGATGACGCCGCCATCGCTGCCATCGCGGCCGAAGGGCTGACCGGACGGCAGCTGCGCCGCGCACGCATGGTCGCACAGCAGCACGGCATCCCCCACCGTTCGGACCTTGATGCCGTCCTGCAACTGCGCAGGGCCGGGATCGAACCTTTCTCTCGCTCATCGATGCTGGAGGTGGTCCCGCAGTCTGCCCCGGCCCCGGAAACTGGGCGCAGCCTTGCCCGCCTGCCCGGCGACGAGGTTCAACTGCCCGATCGCGCCCAGCCGATTTCGGCGCCATCGCCCGAACAGCGGGCCCAGGTCAACCAGGCAGCAGAAATCCTGCGGATGCAGCAGGACATCGCACGCCGCCGCAGGCGCAGGCTCGCGCTGCTGGCGGCACGGATGGCGGTGTTCGTCCTGTTGCCCGCCTTCCTGGCCGGCTGGTATTTCTACATGATCGCCACGCCCATGTATGCGACACGGGCAGAGTTCCAGATTCAGCAGGCCGGTCCGGCCGGCGGCGCCTCGGGCGCGCTAGGCGGGCTGTTCTCGGGTACGGCGCTTGCAACCTCGCAGGATTCGATCGCCGTTCAGGGCTATCTGCAATCGCGCGAGGCCATGGCGCGGCTAGAGGCGGATGTCGGCTTTCGCGCGCATTTCCAATCGGAAAACATCGACCCGCTGCAAAGGCTTGGCCCCGACGCGACGATGGAAGAGGCCTACAAGGTCTATAAGCGTTTCGTGAAGATTTCCTACGACCCGACGGAAGGCATCGTCCGGATGGAGGTCATGGCGGCAGACCCTAAGGTGGCCACCGCCTGGGCCGAGCAGCTGGTTGCCTACGCCGAGGAACAGGTGGACCATCTGACCCAGCGGCTGCGGGCCGACCAGATGCGCGATGCCCAGATCGGCTATGATGAGGCGCAGGCAAATCTGGCGGCATCGCAACGCCGGCTGATCGAGCTGCAGGAGAAGTACAAGGTTCTTTCTTCCGAAACCGAAGTCGGGCTTCTGACCTCGCAGATTGCGTCGCTCGAGGGCCAGCTGACACAGGATCGCCTGTCGCTGGCGCAGATGCAGGCGAACGAGAACCCCAATCAGGCCAGGATGGAGCCCTTGATCCGCAGGATCGCCACCCTCGAGAACGAAATTGCCGCCCTGCGGGCCCGCATGACCGAGGGTGGTGAAAATGCGACCAGCCTAGCCGAAGTGCAGGGGGAGCTGCTTGTCGCACAGGCCGATCTTCAGACGCGCCAGATGATCCTGGCGCAGTCCCTGCAATCGATGGAGACTGCCCGGATCGAGGCGAACCGGCAGGTGCGATACCTGTCTATGTCCGTACGGCCGATCCCGACGGATGCGCCAGCCTATCCCCGCGCCTTCGAGAACACTCTGGTCAGCCTCTTGATCATGCTTGGCATCTATCTGATGGTCTCGATGACCATAGCGATCCTGCGCGAACAGGTCTCTGCCTAGGGAAGTGAAATCTGAAATGAATGATGTGACGATCGGCGGGCTGACCGTCGGCAACGACCGGCCGCTTCTGGTGATTGCCGGCCCGTGCCAGCTGGAAAGCCTGGACCATGCCCAGATGATCGCGGGCCGCATGGCCGAGGCCTGCGCTGCCGCCGGGGCGCAGTATGTGTTCAAGGCCAGTTACGACAAGGCAAACCGCACCTCTCTGTCGGGACGCCGGGGTCTGGGGATCGAGGCGGGGCTGAAAGTTCTGGCCGCGGTCCGCGCAATGGGGCTTCCTGTGCTTACCGACGTTCACGACGCTGGCCAGGCGCGCGAGGCGGCGGCGGTGGTGGATGTGATCCAGATTCCCGCCTTCCTCTGCCGGCAGACCGATCTGCTGCTGGCTGCGGGGGAAACGGGTGCCGTGGTGAACATCAAGAAGGGCCAGTTCCTTGCGCCCTGGGACATGGCCAATGTCGCGGCCAAGGTTGCCAGCACCGGAAACGAGCGCATCCTTTTGACCGAACGCGGCGTCAGCTTCGGCTACAACACGCTGGTGGCCGACATGCGCAGCCTGCCGATCATGGCACGGACGGGATATCCGGTGATCATGGACGCCACCCATTCGGTGCAACAGCCGGGCGGCCAGGGCTCCAGCTCGGGCGGCCAGCGCGAGTTCGCCCCCGTCATGGCGCGGGCTGCCGTCAGCCTTGGCATTGCCGGGGTCTTCATCGAAACGCACGAAGACCCGGACCGGGCGCCCTCGGACGGGCCGAACATGATTCCGCTGCGGGACATGCCTGCGCTGGTGGCCAGCCTGATGCACTTCGACCGGCTGGCCAAGGCCGATCCGTTGCGGGTCTGAAGATCACTTTCCGGGGCTGGACAGCAGTTTCAGCCCCACGATCCCGGCCAGAATCAGGACGAAACACAGCATCCGCAGCAGGCTGCGGTCCTCGCCCAGGGCGATCATGCCGTAGGCCGCAGTGCCCACCGCACCGATCCCGACCCAGACCGCGTAGGCGGTGCCGATCGGGATCGTCCGTGTGGCCAGCGACAGCAGATACATGCTGGCCGCGATGAAGAATATGGCAAACAGGCTTGGCCCCAGCCGGGTGAACCCGTCGGTTTTCGGCATGGCCGCGGCATAGAAGATCTCGGCCGTGCCGGCCAATAGAAGGTAGATCCAGCCCATGTGCGTTGACCCCGTTGCTCCGCCTGAATTGCATGGCGCAATCGCAGCTTGCAGGCAAGCGCCGGCTCAGACCGCCTGCCCGGCCGCCCAGCCCGACGACCAGGCCCACTGGAAATTGTAGCCGCCCAGCCAGCCGGTCACATCCACGACCTCACCCACGAAATACAGGCCGGGAACGCCCGCGGCCTGCATTGTACGCCCGTCCAGGGCGCGGGTATCGACCCCGCCAAGGGTGACTTCGGCAGTCCTGTAGCCCTCGGATCCCACGGGGACCAGGCGCCAGTCGCGCAGAAGCGCGGCGACACGATCCAGGGTCGCCGATGACAGCGCCCCCACCGGCAAGGTCACGCCGGTGGCCTCTTCCAGATGCCTGGCCAGACGTTCGGGCAGCCAATTGCCCAGAACCGTGCGCAGCGCCGCCCTGCCCTGCGTCTGCCGGGCCGCACGCAGATCCGCCGCCACATCGCGCCCCGGAAGCAGGTCAAGGTGGATTGGCTCGCCTTCGCGCCAGTAGCTGGATATCTGGAGAATCGCCGGCCCGGACAGGCCGCGATGCGTGAACAGAAGCGCTTCGTCAAAGCCGATCTTTTCGCAAGACACCCTCCCCGGCAGCGAGACCCCCGCCAGCGGGCGCATCCACGTCAGTTCCTGTTCGGCGAAGGTCAGCGGAACCAGTCCGGGCCGGGTTTCCACTACTGGCAGTCCGAAGCTTTCGGCCACCCGGTAGCCAAAGCCGGTCGCCCCCATTTTCGGAATCGATTTGCCCCCGGTCGCCACCACCACCGCCCGGGCCAGCTGCATGCCACGCGCGGTTTCAACCGCGAATCCCGCCGCCTCGCGCCGAACCTCGCCCAGGGCACAGCCAAGCCACAGCGTCACACCGGCCCGTTCCATGTCGCGCACGAGCATGTCCACGACCTGGGTGGCCGAACCGTTGCAGAACAGCTGGCCCAGCGACTTTTCATGCCAGGCGATTCCGGCCGCATCAATCCGGGCGATGAAATCCCATTGCGTGAACCGCTTCAGCGCCGAAAGCGCAAAGCGCGGGTTCTGCGACAGGAATCGCTCGGGCGCGATGTGAAGGTTCGTGAAATTGCACCGCCCCCCGCCCGAGATGCGGATTTTCTCACCGGGCGCGCTGGCGTGGTCGATCACCAGCACCCGGCGCCCGCGGCGCCCGGCTTCGATGGCGGCCATCATGCCGGCTGCCCCGGCACCAAGGATCACTGCATCCCAGATCATCCCGGGCACCTAGCCCGTAAGGGCCTGCGCGACAAGTCGCGCGACGGCGACGAAATTTCGCCGAAGGCCCCTTGCACGCCCCCGGACGCTTCGCTAAACACCGCCGCACGGTTGGGGCGTCGCCAAGTGGTAAGGCAGCGGTTTTTGGTACCGCCATACCTAGGTTCGAATCCTAGCGCCCCAGCCAACCCCCCGACAGCCTGGAAGCAAAAGGACAGCGCCCCGTGACCCTTCGCCCTCTGGTCCTCGCCGCCCTCCTGCCGCTGGCTGCCTGTGGCGGCGGCGGCACGACGACGATGCAGTTCTACCCGCTGCAAGGCGCCATTGCCGAAGCCGACCCGACCCTGGTCATCGAGGCCACGATGCAGAACGTCAGCGGCACCTCTGGCCCGCTGACCTTCCGCCTGCCCGGCCGGGTGCGCTGCGAGGGCACCTGGACCTCGCTAACCCCCAAGACCGTCTCGCGCTCTCGCGGGTTGTCGCTGACGTGGAAGAAGACAGGGGGGGAGGTCGGGGCCGAAACCAAGACTGTGGCCCGCGTGAACGACGGCGAACT
The DNA here is from genome assembly GCF_004959785.1 of Tabrizicola sp. YIM 78059. Classification (NCBI taxonomy): domain Bacteria; kingdom Pseudomonadati; phylum Pseudomonadota; class Alphaproteobacteria; order Rhodobacterales; family Paracoccaceae; genus Tabrizicola; species Tabrizicola sp. YIM 78059. Next base: position 243,103 of record NZ_SJZH01000001.1, on the reverse strand, counting down.
TTATGCCGTCTGTTCCGACGGGCGGCGGGTGCAGGGGACGTTCATGATCGGATCTGGCACCGCCAGCGGCACCGGCAGCGCGACCGACACGCTGGGCAACGTCTACAAGCTGCTGTTCTAGGAACACGCCTGAAGCCGACACGCTGCCCCTGCGCCATCCGACATGCCAACGTGGTGCTGGCAGGCGGAACGGAGGATCGCGGTGATACGGTTTCTGGCCCGGGGCATCGCGATCCTGCTGGTCCTGCTGGCTGGCGCGGCGACCTGGTTTTACACCCCGGACCTGCCGCGCGCCAAGCTGGAGGCCGCCTACCTGCGTCACCCCGGCGACCTGGTCTGGATCAACGGCACCCACCTGCATCTGCGCGACGAGGGACCACCTGCCGCACCCGCAATCATCCTGCTGCACGGGCTGGGATCAAGCCTGCACACCTTCGATGGCTGGGCGGCAGCTCTGTCGGCGCGCTACCGGGTGATCCGGTTCGATCTGCCGGGCGCGGGTCTGTCGGGGCCGGATCCTGACAGCCTTTATACCAATGAACGATCCATTGCCCTGCTCTGTGCCGTCCTGGACCGGCTTGAGCTTGAATCAGCCACGCTTGCCGGCAATTCCATCGGCGGGCGGCTGGCCTGGCGCTTTGCCGCTGTGCATCCCGACCGGGTGGACCGTCTGATCCTGATCGCACCCGACGGCTATGCAAGCCCAGGCTTTTCCTACGGCACGGCCCCCGAGCTGCCGCTGATGCTGAACCTGATCCGGTGCTTCCTGCCGAGATGGGCACTGCGCCCAAGCATTGCGGCGGCCTATGGCGACCCCGCCCGCCTGAGCGAGCCGGTGCTGGAACGCTACCACGCGCTGCTGCTGGCTTCCGGCAACCGCAAGGCGATGCTCGACCGGATGCGTCACACGGTGCTGGTAGATCCGCGGCCCCTGTTGCGGCGGATCCCTGTGCCGGTCCTGCTCATGTGGGGCGAAAAGGATGCGATGATTCCCGTCGCGAATGCACGGGACTATCTGGCCGAATTGCCCGACGCGCGGTTGGTGGTGCTGCCCGGCCTCGGTCATGTTCCGCAGGAAGAGGCGCCCGCAGAAAGCCTGGTTCCGGTGATCGAGTTCCTGGACGGCTAGCGCCGCGCCAGTGCCTCGTCCAGCACGGCACGGACGGCATCGCCCGGCACATCCTCGGCCACGAAGGCCCGACCGATGCCGCGCGCAAGGATGAACCGAAGGCGCCCGTCCTGCACCTTCTTGTCCTGGCCCATCAGCGCGATCAGCGCCTCGGTTCCCGGCAGATCGCCCGGGATGTCGCGCAGATCGACCTTCATTCCCATCGCCGCCAGATGCGCACGGATGCGGCTGGGATCCTCCTGGCTGCACAGGCCAAGACGCGCCGAGAGTTCGAAGGCCAGCCCGCAACCTATGGCCACGCCTTCGCCATGCAGCAGACGGTCGGAATATCCGGTCGCCTTTTCAAGGGCATGGCAGAAGGTGTGGCCAAGGTTCAGCAGCGCACGCTCGCCTTCCTCGGTCTCGTCCCGCGACACGATTCCCGCCTTCATCTCGACAGACCGCGTGACCGCATGCAGACGCGCGGCACAGTCGCCAGCCTTCAGCGCCAGGCCGTGCATCTCCAGCCATTCGAAGAAGGCCGCATCGCCCAGAAGCCCGTATTTCACCACCTCGCCATATCCCGACAGGAAGTCGCGCTCGGGCAGGGTCGCCAGGGCATCGATGTCCGCCAGGACAAGGCTGGGCTGGTGGAAGGCGCCAACCAGGTTCTTGCCCTGCGCCGTATTGATCCCCGTCTTGCCGCCCACCGAGCTGTCCACCTGCGCCAGAAGCGTTGTCGGCAACTGCACGAAGCGCACGCCACGGCGCAGGATCGCAGCTGAAAAGCCGACCAGATCGCCGATCACGCCGCCGCCAAGCGCAAGGACCAGATCCTTCCGTTCTACCTTCTGTTCCAGCAGCCATTCGGTGCAGTGCGCCAGATGGTCCCAACCCTTCGTGGCCTCGCCCGGCGGCAGGGCAAGGGCGGATACGGCAATACCTTCGGCCTCCAGTGCGGCTGTAAGCTTAGCAAGGTGAACGGCGGCCACCGTCTCGTCCGTCACCACCGCCACGCGCTTGCGACGCAGAAGTGGCAGGATCTCGGTCCCGGCCCGCGCGAGCAACCCCGCACCGATGCGCACCTCGTACGAGCGCGCGCCCAGATCGACAGAAACCCGGTTCAAGCTTGGTCCTCCACCAGAACATCCGGCCGCGTCAGAAGCGCCTGACGCACGCGGGTGGCCATCTCTTCAACCGACAGGTCGGGCGAGGAATCCACCGTAAGGTCGGCCTTGGCGTAATGGGGCAGCCGCGCCTCGTAAAGCTCACGCAGGGTCTCGCGCGGGTTCGGGGTGCGCAACAGCGGCCGCGTCGTCTTGTGCCGGACCCGCTGCCACAGCAGGTCAAGATCCGCGCGCAGCCAGACTGAAACGCCGATGTCGTGGATCAGCCGCCGATTCGCCTCGGACAGGAACGCCCCGCCCCCGGTGGACAGCACGCAGGGGACGCCGCGCAGCAGCCGGGCAATGACCTCGGATTCGCGGGCGCGAAAGAAGGGTTCACCGTCGCGTTCGAAGATCTCGGCGATGGTCATGTTGGCAGCGCGGACGATTTCCTCGTCGGAATCCTTGAACTCCACACCCAGCTGCCGGGCCAGTGCCGTTCCCACTGCAGTCTTGCCCGCCCCCATCATCCCGACCATCACCACGGTCTTTGCCAGATGCACCATCTTGCCCCCGTCCCATGGGGCATTCCGCCGCCCCGGGGAAAACTTTCTCCTTCAATGGCGTGAAGTTCCGGCGAATGCTATATACATTCGCATCATGAACAGCCTCAGCGGGCGCAGCCTGCCCCGGCCGAGGCCAAGAAGATCGGGCGGATCAAGCCGTCCGGGCAGAACACGAGGAAGGGCAAGCGCATGGGTCGGATCGTCAAGGCTTTGGTGGTGCTGGTGGTATTCGGGTTCATCGGTCTGACGATCTATGCCTATCTTGGCGATCTGACCCCCGTGCAAGGCGAGGTGACGAAGCCTGTGGTGCTGAATGCGACCAATTAGGGCTGCAAGTCTGGTCCTTGCCTGTGCCGGATCGGCGGCGGTGGCCCAGGACGGGCCCCTGTCGGCGATCGACTGGCTGTCGCAATCAGTGGCGACACCGGCGGCGCAGGACACCGGCGGACTGCCCGTGGCCATCGACGAACCGCCGGTGGCCAGCGACGGCGGCGCACTGCCGCAGCCGGTGGCCACCACGGCGCTTGACGGGCCTCAGCCCGATGCCGTGGGCCTGATCCCGCCGGCAGCATCGGGCCTGCCGCACGACTTCTGGGGCGCGGGCCTGACGCGCGAGATCGCCGAGGCGATCATTGCCCATCCTGACGGCGACCTGCCGGCGCTGCGCCAGCTTTTCCTGACGATCCTGATGGCCGAACTTGCCCCCCCGGCGGATGCCGGCGGCCGCGGCGAACTGCTGCAGGTGCGCATCGACAAGCTTCTGGCGTTGGGGGCCCTAGAACAGGCCGCCGCCCTGATTCAGGCAGCTGGGGTCAGCTCTCCCGAACTTTTCCGCCGTGCCTTCGACGTGGCCCTGCTGACCGGGGCCGAAGACCGCGCCTGCGATGGCATGTCCGAGGCCCCGCTTCTGGCCCCCACCGTGCCGGCGCGGATCTTCTGCCTTGCCCGCGCGGGCGACTGGGACACCGCCGCCCTGACCCTGCACAGTGCCGAAGCCCTGGGCGAGATCGGACCGGATCAGGCGACCCTGCTTGCCCGGTTCCTTGACCCCGATCCCTTCGAAGGCGAACCTCCGCCTCCCGCCCCCAACCCGGTCACGCCGCTGGACTGGAAGATGTACGAAGCCATCGGCGAGCCGCTTCCGACCGAAGGTCTGCCGGTTGCCTTTTCCTATGCCGAGATGAGCCCGAAATCCGGCTGGAAGGCGCGGATCGAGGCGGCCGAGCGACTGACACGCGGCGGGACCATTCCCCCGAACGTGATCCTTGGTCTCTACACGGAACGCCAGCCTGCTGCCTCGGGCGGGGTGTGGGACCGGGCCGGCGCCTTCCAGCGGTTCGAGGCGGCGCTGAATTCGGGGGATGCCGGTCGCGTGGAACAGACCCTGCCGGAAGTCTGGGCGCGGATGCAGGAAGCCGAACTGGAAGTGCCGTTTGCCGTCCTGTTCGGCAAGGCGCTGATCGACCTGCCGCTAGAGGGGGATGCTGCCGAAATCGCCTTCCGCGTGGCGCTTCTCTCGCCCTACCGCGAACTGGCCGTGCAGCGGTTGCAGCCCGATGGCCCGATAGAGACCTTTCTTGCCAGACTGGTCGCAGGCGATCTGGCGGGCGTGTTGCCGCCCGACAGCATGGGCCGGGCGATTGCCGCCGCCTTCCGGGCCCCCTTGCTTCCTGCCGAGGGGCAGGCGCTGCTCGACGGCAACCGCAAGGGAGAGGCCGTCCTGCTGGCTATCCGCAGCGTCGGGCGGGGCGTCAAGGGCGACCTGCGCGGGGTGACCGAAGGGTTGTCGCTGCTGCGCGCCGCCGGGCTGGACAGCGTGGCACGGCGCACGGCGCTGGAACTGATGATCCTGGAACGGCGGGGCTAGCGATGCCCGACGCAGAGTCCAGCCGATGGATTTCCACCTTCCTTGATGCCTGTGCCGCCGATCAGGGCGCTGCGCGCAATACCCTGCTGGCCTACGGACGCGACCTGATGGATTTCGCCAACTGGCTGGGCCGGAAAGGGCATACGCTTGCCGGGGCTGACCGCTTGGCGGTCGAGGCCTACCTTGTCCACTGCGATGCGCAGGGGCTGTCAAAGGCAACCCGGGCACGCCGCCTGTCCTCGATCCGCCAGCTTTATCGCTTTGCCTTCGACGAGGGCTGGCGCGGTGACAATCCGGCCCTGCGGCTTTCGGGTCCGGGAAAGGCGCAGTCGCTGCCGAAGACCCTGACCGAGGCCGAGGTCGCCCGGCTGTTGGAGGCGGCGCGCAGGCGCGGCCGCAGCCCGGCAGAGCGGTTGCGCGACACCGCCCTGTTCGAACTGCTTTATGCCACCGGCCTGCGCGTGACCGAACTGGTCAGCCTGCCCCTGGCCGCTGTCCGGGGCGATCCGCGCATGATCCTGATCCGCGGCAAGGGCGGGAAGGAGCGGATGGTGCCACTGTCGACCCCTGCCAGGGCGGCGCTGGCCGAATGGCTGGACCACCGCACCGCCGAGGACGAAGCCGCGCGGCAGGCGGGGCGGGCGACCTCGCGCCATCTTTTCCCCGGCGAGGGGCGTGACGGACACCTCACGCGGCAGCATTTCCACAGCCTTGTCAAGGATGTCGCCGTGCTGGCCGGAATCTCTCCGTCGCGGGTGACGCCACATGTGCTGCGCCACGCCTTTGCCACCCATCTTCTGGCGCATGGCGCCGATCTGCGGGTGATACAGACGCTTCTGGGCCATGCAGATGTTGCCACGACCGAGATTTACACGCATGTGCTTGACGACCATCTGAAGGATCTTGTCCTGACCAAGCACCCCCTGGCCCGCAAGGGCTGACCAGACCCGCTGGACGCCATGCCTGATACAGCACTAGACACCGCCTTCTGGCTGACCACTGTTGCAATCCTGTTGCTGCTGGTCCTGTCTGCCTTCTTTTCAGGTTCGGAAACCGCGCTTACCGCATCGTCCCGGGCGAAGCTGAAGGCCCAGGCCGATCGTGGCTCGCGCGGAGCGAAGGCCGCGCTGAAGGTGACCGAGGACCGCGAACGGATGATCGGGGCGATCCTTCTGGGCAACAACATCGTCAACATCCTGTCGGCCGCGCTGGCCACCTCGCTTCTGACCCGAATCTTCGGTGACAGCGGCGTGGCGCTGGCAACGTTGGGCATGACGCTGCTGGTCCTGATCTTCGGCGAAGTGATGCCGAAGACCGTCGCCATCACCTACCCCGAGCCGGTGGCCACCCGCGTGGCCCCGCTGATCCGGCTGGTGACGCAGGTGTTCTCGCCGGTCATCCTTGTCGTGCGCACGCTGGTCAACGCTGTCCTGCGGCTGTTCGGCATGCGTGCCGACACGACCGATCCACTGCTGGCCCTGCGCGAGGAAATTGCCGGCGCCATCGCGCTCGGCCATTCCGAAGGCGCAGTGGAAAAGGAAGACCGCGACCGCCTTCTGGGCGCACTGGATCTTGCGCACCGCACGGTGGACGAGATCATGCGCCACCGCCGCCAGGTCGAGATGATCGATGCCGATCTGCCGCCCGACGAGATCATCAACCAGGTCCTTGCCTCGCCCCACACCCGCCTGCCGATCTTTCGTGACACCGACGACAACATCCTGGGCGTGATCCATGCGAAGGATCTCCTGCGCGAGGTCCATCGTCTGATCCGGGGCGAAGAGGGCTCGGTCAGGGGGATCGAGAATCTCGACATCCTGAAGATTGCGATGAAGCCCTATTTCGTGCCCAACACCACGACACTGGACGAACAGATGCGCGAGTTCCTGGCCAGGCGCACCCATTTCGCGCTGGTGGTGGACGAATACGGCGCGCTTCTGGGCTTGATCACCCTGGAAGACATTCTTGAGGAAATCGTCGGCGACATCAGTGACGAATTCGACCCGGTCAAAAAGGATTCCGGCCTCACCAAGACCGAGGACGGCGCCTGGCTGGTCGATGGTGCCATGACGATCCGCGACCTCAACCGGGCGATGGACTGGCAGCTGCCCGATGACGAGGCCAACACCGTGGCCGGTCTGGTGATCCACGAGGCGCAGATGATACCGAACACGGGCCAGATCTTCAGCTTCCACGGCTTCCGCTTCGAGGTGGTGGAACGCCGCGAGAACCGGATCACAAAGCTGAAGGTCAAGCCCCTCTGACGCGCGGTGCCAGCCCCTTGACCCAGCCGTCCAGCGCAAGGGCAAGCGCGGACCAGTCGGTGTATTCCTTGTCCTTGCCGGGCTCGACCTTCTCGCCCTTCTGGTCGGCGATGCGGCGCATCGCCCAGGCACGGAAGAAGTCGTATTCCGAAAAGCGGAAGGCGCCGGCGACATGTTCGGTGCGGCCGGGGGTCCAGCCGGTTTCCGACTGGAACTCTGCCAGGCAGCGGTTGAGCCCCGCCCAGTCGTCGGGATCATTCCCCGCCGCCGACAGAGACACGGCAAGGAACAGCGTCGGCATTTCCGAAAGGGCCGCGCGCTGGCTGGAAACGAAGCGTATCAGGGCCTTCTGGTAGCCCCCGGCGTGCAACGAGCCCGCCAGGATCGCGCCATCGAAGCGGGACAGGTCCAGACCTTCGGCGTCCTCGACATTCAGGAGTTCGACGCCATGCCCCTGCCCCGCCAACCGGTCGGCGGCAAAGCGGGCGATCTTGCGGGTCTGGCCATCGGTGGTGGCATAGGCGACAAGCAGCAGCATGGACGAATCCTTTCACGGCTAACCCGGTCAGGACAGCACGGCCCGCGCAGCGGCGCCTTGATCCGGATCAGGCCGACCGCCGCACTGCCGGAGCCCTGCGTGCCGCCCATTCCGCCGCCGCCGTGCCGAAGGCCTGAAACAGCGGACGCGACACCGGATCATTGGCCGCGTTCCATTCCGGGTGCCACTGGACCGATAGCGTGAACCCAGGCGCATCCTTGACATAGATCGCCTCGGGCGTGCCGTCGGGCGCATACCCGTCGATCACGATCCGGGGTGCCGGGCGCGCGATGCCCTGACCATGCAGGGTATTGGTCATCACCTCGCGCGCGCCAAGCAGTCGATGAAATGGCCCGCCCTCGGTGAAGGTAACCTTGTGGCGCAGGGCGAACTGTTCCTCCAGCGTGCCGTCGGGCGGCATCCGGTGGTTCATCCGGCCCGGCAGGTCGCGGATCTCGGGGTGCAGCGTGCCGCCAAGCGCCACGTTGACCTCCTGAAAGCCGCGGCAGATGCCCATGAAGGGCTGGCCGCGTTCAACGCAGGCGCGCACCAGCGGCAGGGTGATCGCATCGCGGCACCGATCAAAGGTGCCATGGGCGGGGGTCTCTTCCTCGCCGTATTCGCTGGGGTGGATGTTCGGTCGTCCTCCGGTCAACAGAAAACCGTCACACAGATCAAGCAGTTCTTTAACGCAGACAAATCTCGGGTCCGAGGGGATGATCAGCGGCAGGCAGCCGGCCACCTCGGCCACGGCTGCGGAATTCATCGTGCCACCGGAATGCACGGGATAGTGGTCGTTAAGCAGATAGCTGTTGCCGATGATCCCGACCACTGGCCGCCGGGCCCCGCAGCGTTCTTCTTTCACATCCGTCACCTGACACGTTCCATCACAGAAAGATAACGCCCCCCGACTGACACGGAAAGAGGAGTAACCTGGCTTTGCCGCACAGATCGGCATGCCGCCCGCACAATGCCCGGAAATGCGGCGGACAGCTTCAGGCGCCCTCGGCCACGGCCCGGATCGCCGCATCCAGCGCCCCCGGGCCACAGGGAATGGCAAGGGAATGCAGGCCGGCTTCCATCACTGCAAGTACACCCAGCGTCATGTGGGCATTCACATGCCCCATATGCGCCACCCGCAGGAAACCATGATAGGCCGGATCGGTCGAAGGTGCCATGCCGAGGCCAATGCCCAGCGTCACCCCGGCGTTATTCTCGCACCACTCGCGCAGCCGTGTGGCATGCGGCGCACCGAAGCGCGCCGCTGTCACCGACCAGCCGCGATGGGCCGGGTCCGCGACATTCATGCCGATCGCCGGGTTGCCCGCGGACCATGCGTCAAAGGCCGCCCAGACCGCCCCCGCCAGCACCCGGTGCCGACGCCAGACATTCGGCAGACCCTCTTCGCGGATCATGTCCAGCGCCTCGCGCAGGCCATAAAGATGCGAGGTCGGCGCCGTGCCGTTCCAGATCTGCCAGAACTCCTCGGGTTCCGCGCGCGGCCCCCAGGCCCAGTAGGGTGTGGCCAGATCCGACTTGCCGCAGCGCTGACGGGCCTCTTCCGAAAACCAGACGAAGGCCATTCCCGGCGGCGTCATCAACCCCTTCTGACAGGCCGCGACCATCACATCGACACCCCAGTCGTCCATGTGGAACTCGTCACAGCCAAGGCTGGCAATGCAGTCCACCGCCAGAAGCGCCGGGTGCCCCGCCGCATCCATCGCCGCCCGCAGCGCCGGTATGTCTGTCTTGATCGAACTGGCGGTATCGACATGCGTGGTCAGCACCGCCTTGATCCGGTGAGCGGCGTCCGCACGCAGCACCGCCTCGACCCGCCCCATGTCCACGGGCGAGGATTTGCCGAAATCCAGCACCTCGACCTCGACCCCCATGGCCCGGGCCGAATTCGCCCAGCTCAGCCCGAACTGTCCCGTGGCCAGGACCAGCGCCTTCTGCCCCTTAGAGAAAAGGTTGGCATTCGCTGCCTCCCACCCGGCATGGCCGTTGCCGATGTAGATTGCGACATGGCCGGTGGTGCCCGCCACCATGCGCAGATCGGGGAAAAGGCTTGCCACCATTTCGATCAGCGGGCCTTCGTAGATGTTGGGCGATCCGCGATGCATGGCGCGCAGCACCCTGTCGGGAATGACCGATGGGCCGGGAATCGCCAGATAGGGGCGGCCGTTGGCTAGGCTCATGCGTCTCTCCTCTGTCAGCCCGCCATGGCTAGGCCCGCAGGGCGCCCGCGTCAATGCGCCCGCCTCGCTTGAGCCGGCGGCCCTTACCCGTTAAACCCTGCCAGACCCGCCCCAAAGCCCGAGGCCACGTGCCCACCGCCCGCGCCTATTCGTCCCGCACGCTCTTTGCCCGCTACTGGCGCAGCTATCTGCGGCCCTATGCCGGGCTGATGGCGCTGGCCTTCACCATGATGGTCATCGAAGGCTCGACGCTGGGTCTGCTCAGCTACATGATCCAGCCGCTCTTCGATCTGGTCTTTGTTCCGGGTGGCGGGGGCGCGCTGGTCTGGGTGGGGGCGGCGATCCTGGCACTGTTCCTGGTTCGCGCCGTGACCTCTATCCTTGGCCGCTGGCTTCTGGCCAGGGTGAACCAGTCCAGCGCCGGGGCAATGCAGGCCGATCTGGTGCAGCACCTGCTCACGCTGGATGCCGGCTTCTTCCAGACCCATTCCCCAGGCAAGCTGATCGAGCGGGTCCAGGGCGACACGCTGGCCGCACAGGGCGCGGCAACGCTGGTCATTGGGGGGATCGGCCGCGATCTGGTGTCGCTGGTGGGGCTTTTTGCCGTGGCCCTGTGGATCGACCCGATCTGGACGCTGGCCGCGCTGATCGGGGCGCCGCTTCTGCTGCTGCCCACCCTGATCCTGCGCCGCTATCTGCGGCGCAAGGCCCTGCACACCCGCGAACAGGCCGGCCTGCGCGCCACGCGCCTGGACGAGATATTCCACGGCATCCAGGCGGTGAAACTGAACCGCATGGAAAGCTATCAGGCCACGCGCTTCCGTCGCATCGTCGATGCGATCGTCCGGGCCGAGGTCAAGACCGCGCTCGGCCGTGCCGCTATGCCAGCGCTGGTCGACGTGATCACCGGCATCGGTTTCTTTGCCGTGCTGATGCTGGGTGGACGCGAGGTCGCCGAAGGCACGCGAACCACTGGCGAGTTCATGTCCTTCTTCACCGCAATGGCGCTGACCTTCCAGCCGATCCGTCGGCTGGGCGATCTGGCGGGGCAGTGGCAGGTAGCGGAAGCCAGCCTGGAACGGATCTTCACCCTGTTCGACACTCGCCCCTCGACCAGTCGGCCCGCCGTCAGCCGCGCCCGCCCCGCCCCCGGCGCGCCCGAGATCCGGTTCGAGAACGTGACCTTCGCCTATCCCGACCGCCCAGTGCTGGACAACCTTTCCTTTAGCGCCGAGGCGGGCAAGGTCACCGCGCTGGTGGGCGCCTCGGGGGCGGGGAAATCCACCGTCTTCCAGATCATCGCCGCCCTGGTCGAGCCCCAGTCGGGCCGGGTGATGATCGGCGGGGTCGATGTGACCGACCTGAGCCTTGCCGACCAGCGTGCACTGCTGGCCTCGGTCTCGCAGGATGCGGCACTGTTTGACGAGACGCTGCGCGAAAACCTGCTGCTCGGCCGGTCAGATATTCCCGACACCCGGTTGGCTGCCGCGCTGGCAGATGCCGAAGTTACCGGCTTCGCTGCCAGCCTGCCGCATGGCCTGGACACGCCGGCCGGTCCGCGCGGCTCGGCGCTCTCCGGCGGGCAGCGCCAGCGCATCGCCATAGCCCGTGCGCTGCTTGCCGATGCGCCGGTGCTGCTCTTGGACGAGGCAACCTCGGCGCTGGACACGCGCACCGAGGCGGCCGTTTCTGCCGCCCTGGCCCGTGCACAGGCGGGGCGCACGACGCTGGTCATCGCGCACCGGCTTTCCACCGTGAAGGGGGCCGACAAGATCATCGTGCTGGACCGCGGCCGCGTGGTCGAACAAGGCACGCATGACGAACTGATGAAGAAGGGCGGGCTATATGCCCAGCTGCAACAGGCCCAGCTGCGCGACTGACCCCTGTTGCTGATCGCGGCCCCTGACCCGATGCTGCACCAACCTGGCGTATGGCGACCCACCGATGAGAAGAGACAGTCGCCCGAGAAGGCCCCCACGTGCAGGCCCCTTCCCCCCGGCCATGCCGCCGCCTATCTTCTGCGCATGAATACAGGCGAAGCCATCCCCGAACGCACACTCTGGAACCTGAGCGGCAATGACGCGCTGGGCTTCCTGCAAGGGCTTGTCTCGAACGACGTCCGCCCGCTGGAAGGTGCCCCCGGCATAGTCTGGGCCGCGCTGCTGACACCACAGGGCAAGTATCTGGCCGACTTCTTCATCGTCCGCCGGCCCGAGGGCGACCTGCTGATCGACATTGCCACCCCGCTGGCACCGGCTACCCTGAACCGGCTGACCCTTTACCGCCTGCGCGCCGACGCGCGGATCTCGCCCTCGACGCTGCATGTGCGCCGCGGCCTTGGCCCCGCCCCGCAAGGCGCACTGCCCGACCCGCGCCACCCTGCGCTAGGCTGGCGTGCCTATGGGGATCAGGCCGGCAGCCCCCCCGCAATCGATTGGGACGCGATCCGGGTGGAACATGTGATCCCGGAAAGCGGCATCGAACTCGTCCCCAACGAAAGCTACATCCTGGAGCACGGGTTCGAACGCCTGCATGGGGTAGATTTCCGCAAGGGATGCTATGTCGGCCAGGAGGTCACTGCGAGGATGAAGCACAAGACCCAGCTGGCCAAGGGCCTTGTTCGCGTAGTGATAGACGGCAGCGCGCCGGTCGGCACCCCAATTCATGCCGGCGACAGGCAGGCCGGGGTCCTGTTCACCCAGGCCGGCGACCGGGCCTTGGCGTATCTGCGCTTTGACCGGGCCGATGGCCCGATGACCGCAGGAACAGCAAAGATCAGGCTGGACACCTGACCCGGCGTCCGATCACAGGGATTTGTCAGAATTTCTTACCAAACAGTTGAATTTCGCGGCGGCTTCGCTAAATGTGGCGAACGCCTCCGGCAGATCGGCACAAGATACTGAGCCGCCCCGGCAAAGCCATGCACCGGTTGCATGGCCGCCATTCCAAACCGGAAGCACCGAATCGATATCAAACCGTTACAACCCGCGAACGCCGCGAAAGACAAGAGCAAGAATAAGGACCGTCAGATGTTCGACTCCATCGACAGCACCGCCTACAACTTCGAGCAGGGCCAGCGCGCGCGCAAGCTGTTTGCCGCCGTGGTTCTGGCTGCGCTGGATGATGCCATTGCGGACGACAAGAAGTACGGCAACGGACCCGACCAGATCGCCCGTTGGGCGCGGTCGCGCGACGGGCGCGAAGTGCTGTCCTGCGCCGGGATCGACCCGAACGAGCGTGTCGTGAAGGGTCTGATGGAATTTGTCGCCAAGGGTGTGCGCACCTCCGTCGCCCTTAGCCGCGAGGAATCCGAACGCCGCCACGCGCTTGAGGCCGAACAGGCCGAAGCCGCCTGAGGCGGCGACCAGCCGATCAAACGACAGCGCGCCCTTCGGGGCGCGCTTTTCATTTCAGGGCTGCGTCAGTCCAGCGCCCGCGCGGCAAGGGCGCGGTTGATCTCGGCGCGGACCAGCTTGCGGACATTGCGGGTTATGCGCTCTCCAAGAACGCCCTGCAGTTCCTCGCGGATGATGCTGCGCACGATTTCCTGCAAGGCCTCTTCGTCCAGGACCGTCAGGGGATTTCCGTCCTTGTCGACCAGAGTCTGCGTTTCGTCCAGGATCGAACTGAATACGGTCGGCCTACCGCGTTCTGCCTGGCCCACCAACGCCTCGGGTTCGACGGTGGCAGGGTCTGCCGGGATGTCTTCCTGAACCCCCGCCCAAACCTCGGCATCGCGGGGTCCGGGCGCCAATTCCGCAATCTGCGGCTCTGGGATCACGGCTTCCGGCAAGTCCTCCTCGAACTCCGAAGGCACCTCCCAGACCGGCTCTGCTGCCATCTCGACCAAGGGGGGGCCTTCTTCCTCTGCGGGAAGGACAAGTTCGGCCTCTTCTGCACCAAGCGCCAGTTCCGCAAGCGGGGTCGGCTCTTCCTGCCAGATCGGATCCTGCCAGTCGGCATCGACGATCTGAGAGACAGCTTCCGATTCAGGCTCTGCGGGCCTGTCCGGCTCTGCCTTGGCCGCAGACGGGGGAGCCGGCATCGGCGCCTCAGCGTCATCGGTGACGACACGCAGGGCCGGGGTCAGGATCAGCTTGTCCTCACCCTGGCTGCGCGGTGCTGGTCTTGGGCGCATCTCGGCCGAGACCAGGCGACGGATAGAGGAGACCACATCCTCGATTTCATTGCTGCTGAGTGGCCCTGACATCACTTGTTTCCGTAGCCGACTGCCGACCCCGACATCAGGTTACCCCGCCAACTCTCTAGCCGGCAACGCATTTCTACACGCGGCATGCGGGGGGCGCGTCAGTTGCCGATCTTTTCCAGAATGCGGTCCAGCTTCTTGCCCTGAACGCTGTGCGACGGCGCCCTGCGAACCGTGTCGTAATAGGCCTCGGGGTCGTAGGTCGGAATGCCGAGCTTCAGATGTTCCGCCGTCAAAAGCCCCATCGTGGCCAGCACGCGGTAGACCCCGACATAGCGCTGCGCTTCGGCCTGAAGACGGCTGTTGCGCGCGTTCAGAAGTTCCTGCTCGGCATCCAGCACGTCCAGTGTCGTACGCGTTCCGGCATTCGCCTCTTCGCGCACACCGTCAAATGCGGTCTGTGCGGCGCGGATCTGACGGTCCGATGCCTCGATCGAGGCCGCCGAAACGGCAAGGTTCGCCCAGGCGACACCCACGTTCTGGATCACGTTCACCGCCGTCTGCTGCAACGCGGCGCGGGCACGGTCCTTCCCGGCGATCGCCTGACGCTGCAACGACGACAGCCGCCCGCCGGCATAGATCGTCTGGCTCATGTTCAGGCCGATGGTCTGCTTGTCCACGCCCCTGTCATCCGTCTCGACCGTGGCCCGGGCGCCGACCGTTGGCAGGCGCGCGGCCTCGGCCAGACGCAGCTGCAGGTCGCTGACAGTCACCAGATGCTGCGCCTGTCGGATCAGCGGGTTGGTCGAGCGAGCGACGCCTTGCGCCTCTTCCAGCGACTTGGGCAGGGCCGGCGCCTTCGGCAGCGGGGCCAGACGGCCCGGATAGGCACCGGTCGCGGCCTTGTAGGCCTCGCGCGCCACCATCAGATCCCCTTCAGCCGCCGCCAACGCCGCGCGAGACCCGGCAAGCCGCGCCTCGGCAATGGCCACGTCGGTACGGGTGTTCTCTCCCACCTCGAAACGCGCTTCTGCGGCGCGCAGTTCCTGGGTGATCAGCCGCAAGTTCGACTGCCGCAGCGCTACCACGTCCTGCGCCAGGCGCACATCGACATAGGCCTGAACCGCCGCCAGAAGCACCTGCTGCTCGACCTCGACCAACGCCTGGCGCGTCGCCAGAACGCTTTCCCGCGCTATCGCGATCCCGAGTTGCGAGCGTCCGAAGTCCAGAAGCGTCAGGTCTGCCGTCAGCTGCAGCGAGGCACTGGTGCCGTCCACGACCGCCGCGCCGCTATCGGTCCGGCCCCAGCCGGCCTGCGCGGTGTAGGCGATGACCGGCCGCAGCGAGGAGACCGCCTGCGCCACATCCTCGTCCGCGGCGCGCAGAACCGCGCGGTTCTGATCAAGCAGGTTGGAGTTGCGATAGGCCGCAATCAACGCATCGGCCAGCGTTTCGGCCCCTGCAACCGGCGCGGCCAGCGCTCCGGCCACCGCAACCACGACCGTCCTCATCCATGCCCGCATCATTCTGCCTTTCCTTTGCCCGCGCACTCCTGCGGTTGTATGATCAAGGATCCGAACGGACGCTTGGCCCTCTCCGGACAAGGCCCTAGGGGCCTAAAGCACAAAGCCCCGCTTCCTGGCAAAGCCGTTCAGCACCGGGGCCGCGGCGTTGAACACCGGACGCCAGCTCATGCCACCCTCACTCTTGAAGCCGACCTTCGCCGTTCCCAGCGGCCCGTCCATGAAGATCGCCCCGATGCGTCCCCCATCCTTGAGCTGTGCCAGCAGCGCATCGGGCACCGTTTCCACCCCACCCTCGATGGTGATCACGTCATAAGGTGCATGCTTCGGTGCCCCGGCGACCAAGGCGCCGGGCAACACATGCGCGTTGTCCACACCCTCTGCCGACAGAAGACGCGCAGCCTCGGCAGCAAGGGTCTCGTCCTCTTCCACGGCCACGACGGTGCCTGCCAGCCTGGCGATGACCGCGGCCGAATAGCCAAGACCGCAGCCGATATCGAGCACCATCTCTCCGGGCTGGATATCCAGCGCATCCAGAAGCTTTGCCAGCGTCCGCGGCTCCAGCATCACGCGGCCCCCGCCGATGTCGAGGTTTTCGCCGACATAGGCTGCCTCGCGCCGCTCTGCGGGCACATAGACCTCGCGCGGGACCGACAGCATCGCGTCGATGATGGGGAACTTGGTCACATCCGAGGGGCGGACCTGGGTATCCACCATCATCACTCGGCGGGAGGCGAAATCGCTCATTCTGAACTCGATGATTTCATGGCTCTGTCGGGCAGTCTTGCCACAGAACCCCGGACCTCGCAACGGGCGAAAGCCGCAGGATCATGGATTTGGCCAAGGGCGCACCGTCCGCCGGTCATGTCTGCATGCCCACGCCTGATCCTGCCGAAGGGGCGACGGACAACGCGCGTTCGCCAAGCTTGCGGAACTTGTCCGATGCCCGGGTCAGACGACCCTTCCATTCCGGCATCGGTTCCTGCCCCTCGGTCACCCGCAAGAAGACCTGCAACATGCAGGCCACCGCAAAAGGTTCGATCAGCGCGGCCTTGACGGCCCATGCGAAGATCAGGGCAAGGACGTACGTGCCCGCCATGCCGTCGCCCGGCATCACCCCGGCCAGGGCCGCAGCCGGACCAAGCACGGCCAGAAAGACCAGGGCAGCCAGAACCCAGGTCATCAGCGCAAGCCACGCCGCGTTGGCCAGCATAGGCCGGGCATTCTGCGCATAAAGCACCAGGCCGTCATGCGCGGCCTCCCACGCGTTTTCCGAACGGGTGCGGATCGCGTGGCCCAGGATCACCTCGTCGATCAGGCCGACCGCCAGGCGCAGATAGGCCCGAAGCCCGCCCATCAGCCGGTCAAGCCCCGGGATCGGCAGAAATGACATCAGCCCCCCCAGCAGGCCGGTCACCGCATTGATCACGCCCTTCACCAGCACATCCAGTGCAAACAGCGCCGAGGCCTGACCAAAGCGCGCTTTCACCACGTCGCGGGCATGGGCGATCTGCCCCGTGCCGCCGGGAACGGACCTGCCATCCAGCAGCTCGACCATCACGGCGATGTGGCCGGCCTTGACCATGTAAAGGGTGTAATCACGCAGGAAGAAGATCACCCCGGCCGTCAGTGCGAGCCCCGCCGCACCGCCCCAGAACGCGCTGGACGCCTGAAAATCCTCGTCCCCGAAGGCCCCGAATCCGTAGCCGACACCAGCGCCCGTGCCGGTGACAATGACCAGGGCCGCAGCCATGCCGAAATAGACGACGACACGGAACACCAGGAATGGGGCCGTGCGCAGCATGATCCGAAAGGCCTTGAAAATGCTGAAATCCCACATCTGCACACCTGAAATCGACAGGCGCAAAGCGTGGCGTCGGACCAGCCGGAATGCAAGCGTCAGATCAGCCTTGGCCGCGACATGGGCACGACGACTGGTTCCATTCTGGTCAACAATTCTCGGCATTTTGCGGCAATGTCCCCGGCGCGGAGACCGGCCTCGGCATACATCTCGGACGGGCTTGCCTGATCGATGAAACGGTCGGGCAGTGTCAGCGTGCGGACCATCTTCCCCCGGTCCAGTCCGCCCGATCGCGCAAGGTAGTGCAGCACCTGCGCGCCGAAGCCGCCCTCTGCCCCCTGTTCCAGCGTCATCAGCACCTCATGACTGTCGAGTAACCGGTCTATCAGCCCCGTATCCAGCGGCTTGGCAAAGCGGGCATCGGCCACCGTGATGTCGATGCCTTCCTCCGCCAGCAGGTCGGCCGCCGCCAGCGCCTCCGACAGGTGCGCCCCGAAGGACAGGATCGCAACCCCCTTGCCTTCGCGCACCATGCGGCCCTTGCCGATCTTCAGCACCTCGCCCGTGGCGGGCAGATCCACCCCCACACCTTCGCCCCGCGGATAGCGGAAGGCGATGGGGCCTGCGTCATGCGCCGCCGCCGTGGCCAGCATGTGGACGAGTTCCGCCTCGTCCCCGGCGGCCATCACCACCATGTTCGGCAGGCTGGACAGGAAGCCGATGTCAAACGCGCCGGCGTGGGTCGCGCCGTCCTGTCCCACCAGACCCGCGCGGTCGATCGCAAAACGGACGGGCAGATTCTGCAACGCCACATCATGCACGATCTGGTCGTAGCCGCGCTGCAGGAAGCTGGAATAGATCGCGCAGAAGGGCCGCATGCCGCTTGCGGCAAGGCCTGCCGCGAAGGTCACCCCGTGCTGCTCGGCGATGCCCACGTCGAAGACGCGCGCGGGGAAGCGGCGCTGCATGATGTCCAGCCCCGTGCCGCCCGGCATCGCGGCGGTGATCGCCACGATGCGCGGATCGCGCGCGGCCATTTCGGTCAGCTTGTCGCCGAAGACCTGGGTGTAGCTTGGCGCGTTCGACTTGCCCTTGACCTGCTGGCCAGTCGCCACGTCGAACCTGGCTACCCCGTGATACTTGTCGTCTGCCCCCTCGGCCGGGGCATAGCCCTTCCCCTTGACCGTGACGCAGTGAATGAGCACGGGCCCCGAGGCGCGCGCCTTGGCTGCCCGCAACGTGGTCAGAAGCTGGCCCATGTCATGCCCGTCGATCGGGCCGATGTATTCGAAACCGAACTCCTCGAACAGCGTGCCCCCACCTGGCAATCCTGTCACCAGCGACCGCGCCCGCCGCGCGCCGTCACGGACCGGGCCGGGCAGCGCCGCCTCCAGCCCTTCGGCCGCGGCCTTGAGCATGGCGAAGGGGCCCTTTTCGGCAATCGCGTTCAGATAGGCCGACATGGCGCCCACAGGCGGGGCGATCGACATGTCGTTGTCGTTCAGGATGACGAACAGGCGTTCCTTCAGGTGGCCCGCGTGGTTCAGTGCCTCATAGGCCATGCCGGCGGTGATCGCCCCGTCGCCGATGACGGCAATGGTATCCCCAACCGGCATCCCCATCTTGCGACCCATGGCAAACCCCAGCGCCGCCGAGATCGAGGTCGAGCTGTGCGCCGCCCCGAACGGATCATATTCGCTTTCGCTGCGCTTGGTGAAACCGGACAGCCCGCCCTTCTGTCGCAGCGTTCCCATCCGGTCACGCCGCCCGGTGATGATCTTGTGCGGATAGCACTGGTGGCCCACGTCCCAGATCAGCTTGTCGAAGGGCGTGTTGAACACGGCATGAATTGCCACCGTCAATTCCACCACCCCCAGCGAAGAGCCCAGATGCCCGCCGGTACGGCTGACGATCTCGATCGTCTCCTGCCGCAACTCGCGCGCAAGGGTGCCCAGTTCAGCATCGCTCAAGGCCTTCAGGTCCACCGGGCTGGCCACCCGGTCAAGGGTCGGGGTACGGCTTTCGTGGTCCATCGTGGCCTCCGTTCGGGAAAAAGGTGCCGTGTGGAAGTGGCCCACACGGCACCAGGTCCCTGTCGCCAACAGGAAGGGAACCGGGCTGTGGTTGCGCCCCGGATCCGGGCTGGCAGTTGCCCGGATGTGTTGCAGGGGGCGGGTCATGTGCCCACCCCCCGATCGCGTCAGACCTGGACGGTTTTCTCGATCACGAAAAGGTTAGACCAGGTGTTAGGGTCGGGGGCCTGCTTGCTTTCGTCAGGCAGAAGAAGGCTGACGCCATAGATCGCCCAGAGGATCAGGCCGACCGAGAAGACGAATATGGCGGCCATTCCGGCCCCTTTCATCATCTGGCCTAGGCCCCAGTAGGCCAGCCCGGCAAAGCGCCCTTCGCGGAAATAGTCGTCGGACATCATCCGTTCCTTTCCTCAGTTCATCGGCGCGTAGCCGTGTTCCTGTGCCCAGACATACCAGTTGTCCACGACCGTGCCGGTCAGCAGGATCCCGATGCCCCCGGTCAGCGTGACCAGGATCGCGAACCACCAGGCCCAGCGGTGAATGCCCTCCATCGTGGCGTTGAACCCCATGGTCCAGCGCCAGAACAGAGCCGCGCGTTCCGCGGCGGTACCGCGGTCGGCGATCTGCTCCAGCTCGCGGTCACCGCCGAAGCGGGAAACTGCAAGGATCGTCGCCCCGTGCATCGCGAACAGCAGCGCCGACCCGTAAAGGAAGACGATGCTGAGGGCGTGGAACGGGTTGTAGAACAGGTTGCCGTAGGTCAGGCTGAAGGTGTTGGTCCAGTCGAGATGGGTGAAGATGCCATAGGGCACCGCCTCGCTCCACGATCCCATCAGGATTGGCCGGATCAGCCCCAGCACCAGGAACAGCCAGATGGCGCTGGCAAAGGCCCAGCAGATGTGCTTGCCCATGCCCAGGGCCTGTGCCCGCAGATAGCTGCGCACCCACCAGGCCAGCACGCTGATCAGCAGGAAAAAGGACGCGATCAGGTAGTAGCCGCCCTCGGCAAGCGGCGGAAAGCCCAAGCCGTATTGCGGCGACGGCGGATCAAGCGACAGCCAGAACAGGTCGCGCAGGAACACCGCCGGGTTGAAGCCCGCCTGATACCAGAACCATGCGCCCACCATGGTGAACCACACGACCCCGGAGAAAAGCGAGATCACCCCCATCGTTCCCAGATAGACAGGTCCGAGCTGGGCATTGCCGAACCAGCCGGCCAGCGTCGAGAAGCTGGCGCTGCGCGTCCGGTTGGCCAGATCCACGCCCTCGACCATCCCCATTTCGGGGGCGCCGCGAACCTGCACCTGGTTGAAGATGTTCTGATACTCAGCCATTTACGCCTCCCGGAATGTCGGCCCACCAAGGCAGCTGAAGCCACCAGTCCCACCACACGACCCACTGATCGAACCAGATGGTGCCCGAGATCACGATGCAGACCGCGCTCCAGAAGCCGGCGTTCAGCGCCAGAAGCAGGCCCAGACGGTGGATGCCCAGCGTGCCGACCGAATAGCCGATGAAGTCGCGGAAGAAGGTGTCCTCGTGGTCGGGCGTCCGCATCTCCTTGCCCTTTTCGGGGTTGGCCGCCGAAAGGATCAGGCCGCCATGCAGGGCAAGCGCCAGCGCGTTGGTGAAGAAGAAGCTCACCGCGATCATGTGCGCCGGGTTGTAGTGGAAGTTGCCATAGGTGTAGCCGGTGTTCGACACCCAGTCGAGGTGGGTCCAGATGCCATAGGGGAAGGCATAGCCCCAGGCCCCCATCAGCACCGGCCGGATCACGACCAGGGTGACATAGGCGAAGATGGCCACGCCGAACGCGAAGGGCACATGGTAACCCATGCCCAGCTTGCGGCAGATTTCCACCTCGCGCAGCGCCCAGCTGACGAAGGCGCCGATGGCGCAGATCGTGATCAGCTGCCAAAGCCCGCCCTCGCGCAGCGGCGCGAAAGCCAGCCCGTATTCCACCCGCGGCGGGTCGATCGAGATCAGCCACGGGTTCCAGACGCCTTCCAGCGCGGTTCCGTAGAAGATCAGGATGGTGCCCAGGGCGGCAAAGAAGAAGGTCGTTACGCCGAAGAAACCGACGTAGAAGGGACCCACCCAGAAGTCGAACAGGTTCCCGCCGACCAGCGTGCCGCCCGGCACGCGGTATTTTCGTTCGAAGCTGAGCAGTGCCATGCTTCTATCTCCGCTAGGTCCGGGGCCGCATCGGGCGCGGGACGCTTGTCCCGGAATGTGACGTTCCCTGGTTTGTTGCGGGCGGCGACAATCCGACCGCCGCCCGCAACGGAGACATCAGCTCACTCGCTCGCAACGCGGTTGTATTTCTCTGCCGCGATGTTGAACCAGTTGTAGCTGGGGGTGCTGAGCAGCACGAGGTGGATCATCGCCGCCAGCAGGAACAGGAACACGCCCTGGGCGACGAAGACTCTGCGGGGGTCGAAGATCAGCCAGATCTTGTAGAACTTTGACATCTCTCACTCCTCCTCAGAACCACGGACGCCAGATGAACACCGCCAGATGAGCGACGACGGCAATGGCCACGAACAGCCAAAGCCCGCTCATGTAGACGGAGTGCAGCTCTTGCGCCTGCTCGTCGGTGAGACCTGTGAAACTCAGGTCGGTTTTATCAGCCATTCGATCCTCCGGATGGTCAGACTGACGCCGCATACCCTGCGGCTGGGTTCACGGTTCGGCGGCATGCCTCCCCGAGTTTCTCCGCACCCCGATCGCGCGGGATACGGTGAATGCTGGTCCGGCGGGGCGGGCGCACGCCCACCGGAAAGATCGAGCCACCGTGGGGTTTCCGGCCCCCCGGCGAAAGCTGCCCGGCCCACAACTGCGGGAAGGGCAATGGCGTCCGGTCCGTCAGGGCCGGAAGATCGCCGGGGTGATGGCCCCGGCCTCGCGCCAGGCGCGGGCCATGGGCCCATGCACCGGCAGATGGCGGTCGCGGACCAGGGCAAAGACCCAGGCCAGCGTCGCAAAGGGGATCGCGACCAGAAAGATCAGCGCGAAATAGACGTAGAACTCGGCCTTCGGTGTCCGGTGGACATGGGCTGCGCCCTGCCCGGCCCCGTGGCCCGCGGTATGGTCACTCATGCGTCCCTCCCTTGTGTTCCAGTGCCGGGGCCCCGCAGGGCCGCGACGAATTCCAGCACGACCCGCTCGGCCCCATGGTCAAGCGCGGCCTTCTCTGCAGCGTCGCGCAGCGTGCGCGCGGCGGAAATCCGTGTCAGAACGGGGTGTTCGCTGACGATGCGGTCCAGTTCGGCCTGAGCATCGGCATCCCAGGGGAAATCGCGGCGCAGGGTCGTTGGCGTGGCGGCGGCACTGTCCAGATCGGACCCCAGCGGCAGGATGTGAAACAGCGCGTCGAACAGGCCGTTGCAGACCTCTTGCAGCAGATAGACCGCGCCAGCGTAGCCCATGAAGGGCGTGCCCGTGGCCCTGCGGATTGCCGCACCGGGGAAGCCTGCGGGGATGAAAACCGGCTGCGGCCCGTGGCCGGCCTTGAGTTCGGCCATGTAGATCTTTTCGTTGATCGATCCCATCACGATCAGCGGCCGGTGCTGGCGCAAGCTTGCCCGCACCCCCTCATTGTTCGTCTTGGCCCCCGCCACGCGCGGCGTGGCAAAGGCACAGGGCAGCCCTAGGTCGCCTTCCAGATAGTTTCGGATGCCGCGTGTGTAGGTCTCGTTCGAAACGATCGCGAAGCTTGCAGTTGCGAAGAAATCCTGCGTGACCGACCGCCACAAGTCCCACAGCGGCTTCAGCGTCGAATGCTTCTCGCGGGCGATGAAAGGTTCGGGGTCCAGCCCCAGCATCTCGCCCAGCTTGCGCAGGAACAGCGTTGTGCTTTCCAGCCCGATCGGCGCCTGAAGGTAGGGCTTCCCCAGAACCTCGGCCAGGCCGCGTCCGAATTCGCGATACATGACGATGTTTGCGTCTGCGTTCACCAGGTTCCGCATCTCGGCCAGATGGGCGCCAAGCGGCATCACCATGTTGACCTCTGCCCCGATGCCTTCGACCAGACGGCGGATCTCGTGCAGGTCCGATGCCATGTTGAACGTGCCATACATCGGGCCCAGGATGTTGACGCGCGGCTTTGCGCCTTCCGGGCGCGGCGTCTCGGGCGGCATCCGGCCCTTGGTCATCCCGAACTCGGTGAAGATCCAGGTCATTGCCCGGTCGGCGGCCTGCCACTGGTCCTCATCTATGGTGCGCGGCAGGAAGCGCTGGATGTTGGTGCCCTGCGGCGTGACCCCGCCGCCGATCATCTCGGCGATGCTGCCGGTCACGACGACCGCCGGCAGCGCCGGATCGAGCGTTTTCCACGCCCGCTTCATCGCCCCTTCGGTGCCGTCGCGGCCAAGTTCTTCCTCGCCAAGGCCCGTCACGACAATCGGCAGCTCATGCGGCGGCAGCGCGTCGGTGTAGTGCAGGACGGAAGTCACCGGCAGGTTCTCGCAGCCCACGGGCCCGTCGATGACGACCTGAAGGCCCTTCACGGCACAGAAGGCATAGACCGCCCCCCAGTAACCGCCCGCCCGGTCGTGGTCCTGGATCAGCATCAGATCATCTCCTCGGCCTTGGCGGCTTTCGCGGCCTTGTCGAGTTTCTTCTGATGGATCGCCCGGAAGTCCGGCCGCAGGTTCGGCGCGCCTTCCCAGATACCTGCGGTGTCGCCTTCGCCCACACCCTCGAAGAAGGCCTTCATCCCGGCCATCTTCTCGCGCCCCGCAATCGCGGCATTCACCACCTGCGCCAGAGACCCCGCTCCGGCGGGCCCCATCAGCGGTCTAGCCGAGATGAGGTTCGTGAAGTAAAGCCCTGGAATACCTTGAGATTTCGCCTTCTGCACCACCGGCGTCGTCCCGATGGCCAGATCCGGCCCGAATGCCTCCATCGCGGCCAGGTCATCCTCCAGGCTCGCGCGGAACTTGACTACGCTCCCCTTGGCTTCCAGCCAGTCACGATCCGCTGCCGACCAGTCAGTCCGCGCGCAGGCAGTGCCGACATAGGGCACCTCGGCGCCGCTTTCGATCAGAAGACGGGCGACCAGCAGCTCTGATCCCTCGTAGCCCGACAGCGTGATCCGCCCCTTGATCGGGTTCGCCGAAAGCGCCCCCTTGATCGCAGGCCCAAAAGCATTCTGCGCTGCTGCCACTTTTTCCGAAGCAATTCCATAGGCTTCCGAGATGTTTCTCAGCCAGTCCATCGTCCCGTCATGCCCCACCGGGGCACTGCCGACGATGCCGCGGCCTGCGGCCTGGAACTCGCGGACTGCTGCCGTGTAGAATGGATGGATCGCCGCCGCGACCCCACAGTCCAGCGCCGCGTAAAGCTCGCGCCAGTCGCGGCAGGGCACGACGGGACCAGCCGCAAGCCCCATGGGTGCCAGCATTGCGCCGATCATCATCGGGTCGGCCGGGAACATCTCGCCCAGAAGCGCCACGGTCGGGCGGTCGGACCGGCCTTGCGCGGGTGCAGCGACCGGGCCAGCCAGGATTTCTTCCCGCGCGTAGCGCAGCATGGCACCCGCCAACACATCCTTTGCCTCGGCATGGGTCGGCACGCCGAAGCCAGGAACGTCGATGCCGACGATGCGCACGCCGTTGATCTCGCTGGGAAGAAGCTTCAACGGCACCCCGGAAGCCGTTGGCACGCAAAGGTTTGTCACCACAACGGCGTCATACCGGTCGGGGTCTGCCAGTTCGTGAACAGCATCGCGGATATCTTCGAACAGCTTGCCGGTGACCAGCGTCTCGCTGTTGAAAGGAACATAACCCACCGATCGACGCGCGCCGTAGAAATGGCTGACGAAGGTCAGTCCGTAGACACAGCAGGCACTGCCCGACAGAACCGTGGCCACCCGCCGCATCCTCAGGCCGACGCGCAGGCTGCCAAAAGCCGGGCACATCGACTGCGGCTTGTCGTGCGGGCCTTGCGGATAGTCGGCAGCATAGCGGTCCAGCACCTCGGCATTGCCGGCGGCGCGGGCAGCGGCCTGCATCTCGGCCCCGGCGTGACAGCCAAGGCCGTCGGCCACGGCCGCCATCGCCCGAATGTCATCGCCCTGGTCGTTCATGCTGCGCGCGCCTCCTGTTTCGCGGCGCACCCGCCCCGGACCTGATCGGGGGCCTCGCGGGACAACCGCAGGTTCCGGGTCAAGCCAGGGATACGCGGTGCCAGATCACCGAGCGCGGCGTCAAATGCTGCGAGGCGGTCAAGATCAAGCATTGTCGTAGATCACTTCCAATGAGGGTTTTCCTACGGCGTTCTTGCCACGCATGTCGGCGTCGGTTGCCGGATCCAGAACGAAATCGGCCCCTGTCTCGGAGGCCGAGAACAGGTTCAGCAGACCATCCTGCGACAGGGGCCTGGGACGAAGGGGTGGCGCGTCGGCCACATTGGAAGCAAGAGCAGCGAACATATCGCCCCACGGCCCCGCCTTCGTGCCCACAATCTGATAATTCGCCGACTTCCGGCGCAGATCCTCGTCCGCCGGGATCGCCGCCAGAACCGGAATGCCCACGGCCTGGGCAAAGGCCGCAGCCTCGCCGGTGCCGTCATCCTTGTTGATGACCAGCCCCGCGATGCCGACATTGCCGCCGAGCTTGCGGAAGTATTCCACCGCCGAGCAGACGTTGTTGGCGACATACAGGCTTTGCAGGTCGTTCGAGGCGACCAGGATCACCTTCTGCGCCATGTCCCGCGCGATCGGCAGGCCAAAGCCGCCGCAGACCACGTCGCCCAGGAAATCAAGCAGCACATAGTCGAAGTCCCAATCATGGAAGCCAAGCTTTTCAAGGAGTTCGAAGCCGTGGATGATACCGCGCCCGCCGCAGCCGCGCCCCACTTCCGGCCCGCCCAGCTCCATCGCAAAGACGCCGCCGCGCTTGAAGCAGACATCGCCGATCTTGACCTCTTCCCCCGCCAGCTTCTTGCGGGTTGAGGTCTCGATGATCGTGGGACATGCCTTGCCGCCGAACAGCAGGCTCGTCGTGTCCGACTTCGGGTCGCAGCCGATCAGCAGCACGCGCTTGCCCATCTCGGCCATCATGTGGCTGAGATTGGCCAGCGTGAAGGACTTGCCGATGCCCCCCTTGCCGTAGATCGCGATGATCTGGGTCTTTTTCGACGGCGGATCCTGCGGAATTTCGAGGGATGGTTCCTCGGCCGCTTCGCGCCGCAAGCGGGCGTTGAAATCCTTGAGGTTCGGAACGTCGTTCATGCCTGACCTTTCCAGTCGAGGATCATTTTCAGACAGCCCGCATCGGTGAATGCCGTCCGATAGGCCTGTGCCGCGTCAGCGGCGGGCAGGGTGTGGGTGATCAGGCCCGCCAGCGACAGCGCCCCGCTTTCGATCAGCGCGCGGGTGGCCACCAGATCCTCGGGCGCCCATTCGGAAGCGATGCGGATGCGCGCCTCCTTCATGAAGGCGGGCGGGAAGGCAAAGGCCACCGGTTCGGTGTAGAAGCCGGCCAGCACGATCTCGCCCCCCTTGGCGAGGCGCATGACAAGCTGGTCCAGAAGGCCCTTGGCGCCCGAAGCGTCATAGATGGCGCGATAGTCGCGGCGGGGGTCGTCCTCGGGTGAGATGACAACATAGCCCGTCGCCCCGGAACGGCGATGCGGGTTCGTCTCCCACACGGTCGGAGGCTTGCCGCCGGCGGCGATGGTCAACCGGGCCAGAAGACGCCCCAGCGTGCCATGGCCGACGATCAGATCGGGCAGCGCCGTGTTGAACCCGGCCAGCGCGTGACGGGCGGTCGCGGCCAGGGCCAGCAACGCACCTTCGGCGCCCATGCCCGCATCGATCCGGGCAACGCGCCCGGCCCTGGTCACAAGATGATGCGACGCCCCGCCGAACAGGCCCTTCACATTGCCGGTGAAACAGCTGGCCCCCGGAACGAAGACAGCCTCCCCGATACGGAACCCGGTATCTGCCCCGGCTTCGACTACTCGCCCCGCGGCTTCATAGCCCGGGACCAAGGGATACCCCATGCCCGGGAAGGGCGGCATCGTGCCGGACCAGAACAGCTTTTCCGTGCCGGTGGAGATTCCGGAATGCGTTACCTCGACAATCAGGTCATCGGCCCCGGGCGCGACAAGCCCAAGGCTTTCCAGCCCGAGGTCCCTTGCACCGTGGAGGATCACCGCCGTCGTCTGCACGTCTCATTCCCCCTGGTCGCGCCGGGTGACCATGCGCGGTCCCCTCGGCCTTCCTGAATGTAAGTCTAGAGTGACATCACAGACTGTCAATTAAATTAGACAGTGAATGTGCAGAATCTAGGCAGGTCTTGTCGCGACAATGCAGGATGTGACGAAGGGACGAAGGGTTTTCGCGGGCTTATCGACCTGAAAGCCAGCGAGACGGGCCATTTCCGCGATCTCGGCGCCGGATCGCGTGCGTCCGGTCTGCATCGCCAGGGTGTAGATGGCAAAGTAGACATCGGTCGCGGGATCGGGCCGCTCGCCGCCCGACATGGGCTCCGAGAGGATGAGGCGGCCGCCCGGCGGCAGGGCCTGGAAGCAGGCGGACAGGAGCGCCGCCACGGTGGAATCGGCATGATCGTAAAGCACGCGGATCAGGCTGATCGCATCGGCGCCTTCCGGCAGGGGATCGTCGCGGAAGCTGCCGGCGATGATCTCGACCCCCTCACCCAGCCGCGCCCTGGCCCCGGCGACGACGGCGGGCAGATCGAACAACCGGCGCCGGATGCCCGGATGCGCGCGACCGACCGCGGCCAGAAAGGCCCCCGTCCCGCCGCCCACGTCCATCAGCGTGTCGATCCCCCGGAAATCGGCCAGACGCAGCGTATCCTCAGCCACCAGCGCCTGACTGTCGTCCATCAGCGCCGAATACCGCTCGGCCAGAGCCGGATCGGCCGCACCGCCTGCGCCAAAGACATAGGGCCAGAAGCCTGCCAGTTCTGGCTGCGTCTCGCCTTTGAAGAAGGCCAGGGGATCGCTGAGGTCACGGTAGAGAACGGGATGGTGGCGCACCATCGCCTCCAGCCCCGGCACGGTCAGGAAGGCCGCACCACGGGTCGCAAGGCCCCAACCTTCGCCCCTGCGCCGCAGCAGGCGCAGGGCCGCCCCCGCCTGGAGCAGCACCGCCATGCGTTCGGGCGGCAGGCCGCACAGATGTGCAAGCCTGGCGGTGGACAGCGGCCCTTCGGCCAAACGGTGCAGCACGCGCAACTCGACCAGCGCCAGCAGGGCCTGCGACTGGACAAAGCCCGACACGACCGAAAACAGCGCCTCTCCCTCGGCCCTGGCGATGCCGCGCAGTCCGGGCATGCGGGCGCAGAACCGGTGGAACCACGGCTGCATTGCCAGCCGCGCCGCCCAGCCCGGACCGCATCGGCGCCGCGGCAGTCCGCTGCCAAGGCCGGTTTCTGTCATTTCGCGCCCGTGGCCCGCGCCGCCTGCGCGCCCAGATTGACGGGCGTCATCCGTTCGGCATAGGCGCGCACCATGCCGGCAAGCCGCGCCTCGCCCGGACAGGCCGGAATCGAGGCGATCGCCCCGCCCAGGATGTCCTTCAGGTGCCGCACCGCACCCTGCACGCCCATGAGCGCCACGGCATTCGGTCGGCCATGCACGGCATCCTGCCCTGCGGGCTTGCCGGTCTCGGCCTCGGTCAGCAGAGCATCCTTCAGATCATCCGCGACCTGGAAGGCCTCGCCGATGCGGGCACCCAGCTCCTCCCAGGGTTCGGGCTCCTGGCCTGCGGCTATGGCACCCATCTGGGTTGCAGCCACGAAAAGCGACCCGGTCTTGGCCCGATGATAGGCGCCCAGGTTGACCTGCGGCTCGGATTCCCAGCCCTGACCGGCACAGATGCCGCCAGGCATGCCCGTCCGCTGTGCCAGGTTGCACACCAACCGCAGCCCCCGGTCGGGCGCGATGGTGCCCGCACGGGCCAGCACCTCGAATGCGAGGACGATCAGGCTGTCGCCGGCAAGAATGGCCACGGGCTCGCCATAGGCGCGGTGAACCGAGGGTTTGCCGCGCCGCAGGTCGGCATTGTCGAAGGCGGGAAGATCGTCATGGACGAGGCTTGCACAGTGGATAAGCTCCAGCGCCGCCGCCGCCGCATCGGACAGACCCGGCCGATCGTCGCCGCAGGCCAGCGCAACCGAAAGCAGGATCGTCGGCCGGACCCGCGCGCCACCCGACATGGTGGCATGATCCAGCGCAGCGGCAAGGCGTTGCGGCGTTTCGCCGTCCGGGCCCTGGGCCAGCCGCACAGCCTCGCGCAGGGCGGCATCGATTCTGGGGAAAAGATCCATCGCACACCCTCTCTGTTGGCCGCGGCCGCCGTGGGCTCCCTTGAGCAAGTCTGGCACCGCCGTCCGATTGTGTAAATCAAAATTTACAGTCGCTCGTTCGTCATTGTTTACAAGTCGCCGCACCCGGCTAGACTGGCGCCATGGACGGGAACGCAACCAGGTTCGTGGTGATCGGTGCCGGAATGGGGGGCCTCGCGGCGGCAATCCGCCTGGCGGCGCGGGGCTGCGCGGTGACCCTTGTCGAAGCGCAGGACATGCCCGGCGGCAAGATGCGCACGCTGCCATCGTCCGCAGGGCCAGTCGATGCCGGGCCTACGGTTCTGACCCTGCGCGCGGTCTTCGACGACCTGTTCGCCCTGGCCGGCGCGCGGCTTGAGGATCACCTTACCCTTCTTCCGCAACGGATTCTTGCCCGGCACTGGTGGCCGGACGGCAGCCGGCTGGACCTGACCGGAGACCCCGAGACCGACGCTGCCGCGGTCGCCGCCTTTTCCGGCCCGGGCGAGGCGCTGGCCTTCCGCCGCTTCGACCGGCTGGCGCGCGCCCTGCATGACGCCTTTGAGGGTCCGGTGATTCAGGCCCCGCACCCGGATCTGGCGGCGATCCTGAAGGCTACGCTGACCCGCCCCGTGCTCTGGCGCGCACTTCTGCCGGGACAGTCGCTACACGGCCTGCTTGCCCGCCAGTTCCGGGACCGCCGGCTTGTGCAGCTTTTCGCCCGCTATGCCACTTATGTCGGCGGCCGGCCCGCCCATGTGCCCGGCGTGCTGGCGCTGATCTGGCGGGCGGAGGCTGCAGGGGTGTGGGCGGTAGAGGGCGGGATGCACCGGTTGGCCCTGGCCCTGGCCGATCTGGCGCGGCGTCTGGGGGTTGACCTGCGCCTTTCGACACCGGCGCTGCGCGTCGTGCGGCAGGGCGGGCGCATTTGCGGGGTGCAGCTGGCCAGCGGGGCCACCCTACCCTGCGCGGCCTGCATCTTTGCCGGCGATCCGGCCGCACTGGTCGCAGGTCATCTGGGTCCGGGGCTGGGCGACGCCCTTCCCCCATCAGCCACGCAGCCCCGCAGCCTTTCGGCCTGGGTCTGGTCCTTTGCGGCCATTCCCGAAGGCCCGCTTGCCACCGACCTGGTTCACCACAACATCTTCTTCCCCGCCGACACCAGCGGCGAGTTCGGCCCGCTGGGCCGGGGCGACATGCCCGAGACACCAACGCTTTACGTCTGTGCCGAGGATCGTTCGGCCGGACGCCCGCAGGGCCCCGAACGGTTCGAGATCATCGTGAATGCCCCGCCCGGCCGCACCGACCAGCCAGAGGATTTCGCCCGATGTCACGCCCGCACCTTCCAGACACTTCGGATGCTCGGCCTGCGCTTCCTCCCCGAACCGGGACCGCAGGCGTTGACGACGCCGGCGATGCTGGACCGGCTATTCCCGGGATCGGGCGGGGCGATCTATGGCCGCAGCCCGGAGGGAACTTTCGCAGCCTTCGCCCGGCCGCCGGCGCGAACGAAGGTGCCGGGGCTCTACCTGGCGGGCGGGGGGGCGCATCCGGGGGCTGGAGTGCCGATGGCGGCGCTCTCCGGCAGGCACGCGGCCGAGGCGGTAATGGCGGACCTGACTTTTCCGTCGATGTCGGGCCGGACGGCTATGCCTGGTGGTATCTCGACGCCGTCGCCGACGACGGGGCCCGCGCGTTGAGCGTGATCGGCTTCATCGGCTCGGTCTTTTCACCCTGGTATCGCTGGTCGGGGCGGCGCGAGCCGCAGAACCACGTCTGCCTGAACGTGGCCACCTACGGCCCGGGCGGTCGCTTCACCATGACCGACCGCGGCCGTTCCGCACTGCGCCAAAGTCCTGAACGATTGCAGATCGGCCCCTCCGCCATGCACTGGACTGGCGGCGAGCTGGTGGTGGAGGTTGACGAGATATCGGCGCCGCCCGTCATCAGCCGCGTCCGGGGCACCATCACGCTGACGCCCGAGGTGATGACCGGGGTCGAGGCGCGGCTGACCACGGACGGGTCGCATCTCTGGCGCCCCTTCGCCCCCATCGCGCGGGTGAAGGTCGATCTCAGCCAGGGCCACATCTGGGAAGGGCACGGCTACTGGGACGCGAATTTCGGGACTGCCGCGCTGGAGACCGACTTCCGCTTCTGGACCTGGGGGCGCTTTCCGTTGCGTGATCGCACGGTCTGCTTCTACGATGCCACACGACGCGACGGCACCACCCTTGCCCTTGGCGTCGAGGTGACCCGGCAGGGTGAGGTGCGCGAAATCGCCCCGCCCCCTCTTGTGCGCTTCCGCCGCAGTCTATGGGCGGTCAGACGCGAAACGCGGGCAGATCCCGGCGTGGTCCCGCGCCAGCGGATGAACCTGCTGGACGCGCCCTTCTATTCGCGCAGCCTGGTGGAAACCCGGATCATGGGTGAATCCAGCATCGGTGTGCACGAGGCGCTGGACCTGGCGCGCTATCGCCAGCCCTGGCTGAAACCGATGATCGCCTTCCGGGTGCCAAGACGCAGCGGCTGGCGGTTCGACTGACTGCAATCAAGGCGTCCTTCGACAGCCAGTTGCACGGCCATCCAGACCCCGAACAAGGGGTCAGCCGCGCAACCAGTCCGAAAATTCTGCAAGGACAGCGGCCGCGTCCTCTTCATGCGCCAGATGCCCGAGTGCCGGCATCTGGCGTACCTCGGCCCGGGGCAGCATCCCGGCCGCCTCGCGCGAGACCTGCGGCGGCACCACCCGGTCGCCCGCATTGGTCACGAGCAGGGTCGGCACCGACAGTCCCGCCGCTGCCGCCATCAGCCGGTCAACCCGCCAGGCCGCCATCATGCCCAGAGTTCCATCGACATGCGACGGGCGGCGCACCAGCGTCACATACTGGGCGATCCCGGCGGCATCGAGGTGCGACCCCGTGCCCTCGATCAGCTGGCGCACCTTCGCCTCGTTGCCCCAGAGGTGGCTGACGACCGAAGGCACGAAGGGCGTGGCCGCCAGCGCCCGCGCCAGAAGCGGAAACAGAAAGCCCGCCGCCCCTTCGAACTGGCCCAGCGCAGCGTTCAGACCGATCACCGAGCGCAGCGGCATCAGCGTGGACAACTGCAAGGCAAGCGGCACACCGGCGGAATGGCCGATCACCAGCCGTGGTCGCCAGCCCGCCACCTGACAAAGCTGTTCCAGATCCTGAGCCATGGGTGGGATCCCGAACCGCCCCCGCGTGCCGGCGCGCGTGAACCCCTGACCGGGCAGATCGGGGATAAGGCACCGGAAACCTGAAAGAATTGGCGCCAGATGCCGGAACGAATGGCCCGAGGCACCGGCGCCATGCAGCAGCAGGATATCGGGCCCTTCACCCGTCTCGACCACCCACCAGTCGTGCCGCGCCCGGACGCGGCGGCCATGCGCGCGGAAGGGCCAGCCGGCTGGCGGGTCATGTGCCGTGGTGATCATTCAGTCAGACTTCAGCGGAGCCAACGCCGCCTCAAGAGCCTGGGACATCCGCGCCGCATCGGCCCGCGGCAATGGCAGATAGACCCCACCAAGCGAATGCGAAAGCCGTTTCAGCCCGGCCTCTGGCCGGCTGGCCGTGTCGATCACGACAGACGCGGCCCCGGTCGCGGCCCAGGACTGGGCCATCTGCACGGCCTCGGCCTCGGCCCGGTCGCGGCCCGGCGCACCGTCAAGCGCCACATTGGCGCGCCCATCAGTCAGAAGTGCCAGAACCGGCGTCAGACCGCGCGCGCGCGCACGCAGCGCCGTCTCGCCCGCAAGGCGCAAGGCTGCCGCCAGCGGCGTGCCCCCGCCGCCAGGCAAACCGGAAAGACGGCGCTTCGCCTGTACCAGCGACCGTGTGGGCGGCAGCACAAGTTCTGCCCCCGATCCCCGGAAGGCGATAAGCGCCACATGGTCGCGCCGGGCATAGGCGCGCGCAAGCAGCAGCTCCACCGCACCTTTCGCCTCGGCCAGCCTGGCAAGAGCAGCGGAACCAGACGCATCGACGGCGAAGATGAGCACCCGTTCGGACCGTTCCAGGTGGCGGCGGATGCGCAGGTCGGACCCGCGAATATGCAGGCTGCGGTTCTGGAATACCCCCCCACCCCCTCCCACAAGGGGGGAGGGAGACGCGGGTTGTGCAAGCGTTGCCAAATGGGGACTCGCGGTTCGCGCGAACAGGGGAGGCTCTCCTTCCCCCGGTGGGGAGGAGATGGGGATGGGCGACGCCGCCTGCCGTCGGCGCACCGCCTGCCAGGGCGCGGCGGCGCGAAGCGTGGCGATCAGGTCGAGCCGGTGGTTTGCGTCGGGTTTGCCTGGGCGCGATGGCAGCGGGCGTCCGCGCCGGTGCCCGGAACGCGCCTCGCCCGCGCCAGTGCCCCCCGTCAGCGCGCGGGAGGCGCGCGCGGCGGCCAGGTGCTCAAGCAGTTCGGCCGGCAGCGCAGCCCTGACGGCCTCGAGGATCAGGTCTTCCGGCAGATCCAGGCTGTCGGCCTGCTCCGCATCTGCACCGGGGTCGGGAGGAGGCGGCGGGGGGACATTGGGTGCTGCGGCCTCGGGCCAGGTCCTGGCACGATGGGCAAAGGCGAGTTCGGCCGCCGTCAGCACATCCCCGCGCCGCACGCCGGGATGGCCACGCAACGCTGCGATCACACGGGCCAGCCGCAACGCCAGAAGCGGAGCACGCAGTCCCGGGATGCCAAGGGCCAGCGCGACGGCGGTCAGGTGCTCGCCCGCCCTGGCCGGGATACGCACACGGGGCAGGCGGTCGCGGGCGGCAGACAGCGCCTCGGCGTCAAGGCGCAAGGGCGCGCTGTCGCTGTCGGCGATCCCATCAAGGGTCAGGAACAGGGCCAGCCGGTCGGCAAGCGCGGGGGGCAACGCTTCGTCGGCTTCGGCACCCTCGTCAAGCGCGATCAGACAATGGCCCGGGCCATCCAGCGCCTGGCCCAGCCGCGCGGCCAGCCCTGCCGGGCAGCGCTCCGCCATGGTCAGGACCAGCGCCGCCGGCCGTGCCAGCAGCCCCTCTGCCAGCACGGGGCGCCCCGCCGCAAGCGTGGCCGTCAGGTCCAGCCCGCCGAACAGCGCCTCGTCCCCTATCAAGGGATGCAGACGGCGCAGGGGCAGCGGCAGCGCGGACAGGGCGGCCGTGACCCTGTCGCGCACCGGGCCGACCCGGGACCGCAGCCAAAGCCCCTTCAGCCCCGCCGGGTCCACCGCCAGCGCCATGAGCGCCAGCTCGACGCGCTGCCACGGCGCCAGAGGGGCGATCTGACGGTCAGGCACGTCCCCGCGCCCGCCTGCATGTTCGGGACGGGCGATCTGGCCCCGGGTTACTGTCGCAGCGCACAGCCCAGACGGGGAAGGTGGCACCATGCCCCTCTCCGTCCCTCCCCCGCGCGGGGGAAGGGGGCCACCGGGACCAGCCTCCGGTTCGGACCGGAACAGCGGCGCGTATGACAGCGTCTCGGTCAGGGCAGCACCTCGGCAAGCGAGCGGTCAACGCGGGCGGCGGACCCTGCCTCATCCAGCGGGTCGCGGCGCAGACGGTGCGACAGCGCCATCGGCGCCACGCGCTTCAGGTGGCGGCGGTGAACGGCGGCTTCGCCCTCGAAGGCAGCCAGGGCGCGGGCGGCGCGCAGCAGGGTCAATTCGCCACGAAGGCCGTCAGACCCAAGCGCCAGGCACAGGGCCGCGCAGTCGTGCAGGACCGCACCCGGGGTCTTCAGTTTCTGCAGCGCCTCGCGGGCGGCGAGGATCTGGTTGCGCAGCCCCGCATCCATCGGCCGCCAGGTCTTCATGAAGCGGTCATGCTGGTTCTCATAGGCGTCGCGCCGCCGGATCACCTCGACCCGCGTTTCGATGTCCTTCGGGCTGGCAACCTCGACCGACAGGCCGAAACGGTCCAGCAGTTGCGGACGCAGTTCGCCCTCTTCCGGGTTGCCTGAACCCACCAGCACGAAGCGCGCCGGGTGGCGGATCGACAGGCCCTCGCGTTCGACCACGTTCTCGCCAGATTGCGCTACGTCAAGCAGAAGATCGACGATGTGGTCCTCCAGCAGGTTGACCTCGTCGATGTACAGGTATCCGCGGTTGGCGCGGGCCAGCAGGCCGGGCTCGAACGCCTTTTCGCCCCGGGTCAGGGCCCTTTCAATGTCCAGCGCACCCACGACCCGGTCCTCGGTCACGCCAAGAGGCAGATCCACGACCGGGGTCGGTCGGGTCACGATCCGGTCGGCGACACCTTGCGCCCAGTCCGGGCACAGGTCGCGGCGAGGAGAGTTCACGGGGCACCCCTCGACCACGTCGATCGACGGCAGCAGCGCGGCAAGCGCGCGGACGGCGGTGGATTTGCCTGTCCCCCGATCGCCGAAGACCAGAACCCCGCCGATCCCGGGGTCGATGGCCGTCAGGATCATCGCGGTCTTCATGTCTTCCTGACCGACGATGGCCGAGAAGGGGAAGGGCTGACGGGCTGTTCTGGTCATCGCTGGCCTCATGCGGCTTGGGTCGGGTGGGGCGCGGGGTGGTCGGCGGCGCGTGATGGCCTGTCCGGCAGGGCACGGCTACGCAGAAGCGGCGCGCCGTTCCACTGGCCTTCCACGCCCAGCACGCGAAAGCGTGCGTAAAGCTCGTCGATGAACCAGCCCTCGTCGCGCACGGCCCTGATGGCGCGGCCATGCGGGCCGTCCCCTCGGGCGAAGCGGGACATGCTGGTCATGTCAGGCCAGATCGAGAAGGTGACCTGGTGCAGTAACGGCACCTCGCCGATCCCGATCTTGAACAGAACGTCGGGATCGGCCCCTATCACCGCCGAGATGTCGGGCACCCGGCGCCAGAAGCGCAGGGCCATTGCCGGCTTGACGCTGGCGCGGGTGAGAACGGCCAGGGGACCGTCCAGGTCGGCCGGGCGCGGTTCGGGAACGAAGGGATTGACGCCCGACCAGACGCCGCGCGCCGACAGGGGCGAGAGGTAGACAGTGCTGCTTTCTGTCGCCCTTGCCCGCCAGTGGCGCCAGACCGGGCCTTGCGCCACGCCTTGCCGTGCTGCGGCCTCGTTCGGCCAGACGGCAAGAATCGCCCAGACACCCCAGTTCGGTTTCGGCGTGAACCCCTCGCCCGTGCCAGAGCCGCAGAGCTTCCAGAACATCAGATGCGGCTCTTGTCGCAGAGTAAGGCGCGCCGCCCCCATCTGCCCGATCACCCAGAGCCTGGCCATCAGGCCCTGAAAGCGGAAAAGGGACAGGGTGGCGGTGGGCATCGACCCCTCCGATGTAACTTTACATTGACAGTCTAGCGCAAAATGGCGGCTCGTGAAGGGGTTCATTTGCCGCAGTATATGCGTAGTTGTAAATTTGGCTAGACATTCTATCATCCATGGCATGACCCGGATAACCACCAACGCTCAAGGCCAAGCCCTCGTCATCGGTGCGGGGCTTGGGGGACTTGCCAGCGCCATGCGCCTGGGCGCCAAGGGCTGGCGCGTCACGGTGATCGACCGGCTTGACCGGCCCGGCGGGCGAGGATCGTCGATCACCGAACAGGGCCACCGTTTCGACCTTGGACCCACCATCGTCACCGTGCCGCAGACCTTGCGCGACCTGTGGTCCGCCTGCGGCCGCGACTTCGATCACGACGTGGACCTGCGCCCGCTGGACCCGTTCTACGAAATCCGCTTCCACGATGGCCGCCGTTTCACCATGCGGGCCGGCGCAAAGGCCATGCGAGAAGAGGTGGCACGGATCGCGCCGGCCGACATGCCGGGGTTCGAGCGGTTCCTGAAGGATGCGACCGCCCGCTATCATTTCGGGTTCGAGGATCTGGGCCGCCGCCCGATGCATCGGCTGATCGATCTGATCAAGGTTCTGCCGAAATTCGCCATGATGCGCGCCGATCGCAGCGTTCACGCCCACGCCGCCCGCCGCGTGCGGGACCCGGCCCTGCGCTTTGCTTTGTCGTTCCATCCCCTGTTCATTGGCGGAGACCCGTTCCGGGTGACCAGCATGTACGCGCTGGTCAGCCATCTTGAGGCGGCATTCGGCGTCCACTACGCGATGGGCGGCGTGCAGGCGATTGCTGATGCCATGGTGCGTGTGATCCGCGATCAGGGCGGCACCGTCCGGCTTGAGACCGAGGCGGACGAGATTCTGGTACGCAATGGCCGTGTCGCGGGCGCACGGCTGGCAACGGGCGAGGAAATCGCCGCGGAAGTCACCGTCTCGAATGCCGACCCGGGCTTTACCTACGGCCAGCTCTTGCGCAACCATCCGAAACGGCGCTGGACAGACCGGAGGCTGGCGCGCTCGCGCTGGTCGATGGGCCTGTTCGTCTGGTATTTCGGCACGAAGGGCACGCGCCGGATGTGGCCCGATGCGGGGCACCACACCATCCTTGTCGGCCCCCGCTACCGCGAGCATATCCGCGACATCTTCCGCGCGGGCAGGATCGACGAGGACATGAGCCTTTACGTGCACCGCCCGACGGTCACCGACCCCTCGGCGGCACCGGAAGGCAACGACACGTTCTATGCGCTCAGCCCCGTCCCGCACCTGGGGCACGGGGCCGCCGACTGGGCAAGCCTGGCCGACAGCTACAAGGCAAGGGTGGCACGAATGCTGGAACCCGTGTTGCCCGGCTTTCGCGAAAGGATCACCGTGGAGCGTGTCTTTACCCCCGAAACCTTCCGGTCGCGATATCTGTCCCCCTTTGGCGCGGGCTTCTCGCTGGAGCCGCGCATCCTGCAATCGGCCTGGTTCCGTCCGCACAACGTGTCAGAGGAACTGCCTGGCCTGTATCTTGCCGGCGCGGGCACGCATCCCGGTGCCGGCGTTCCGGGCGTGCTCGGCACGGCTGAGATCGTGGATCAACTGGTGCCGCCGCCGGCCGTTCGGGCAGGCCCGGCACGCCTGCCCCTGGCCGCAGAATGATGCGCCCCGACGACATGGAGGCATGCCGGGCCGCGATCCGCACAGGCAGTCTGTCGTTCCATGCGGCCTCGCGGCTCTTGCCCGCGCGGGTGCGTGACCCGGCGCTGGCGCTGTATGCCTTCTGCCGGCTGGCAGACGATGCAGTGGACGATGGCACCGACAAGACGGCGGCGGTCCTGCGCCTGCGCGACCGGCTGGACCGGCTGTATCAAGGCCGCCCGATCGATGCTGCGCCCGACCGGGCCTTTGCCTGCGTGGTCGAGACGTTCGAGATGCCCCGTGCGCTGCCGGATGCCCTGCTGGAAGGAATGGCCTGGGACGCGGCTGGTCGGCGGTATGAGGATCTGTCCGGTGTCCTGGCCTATTCCGCCCGGGTTGCGTCGGCGGTCGGGGCGATGATGTGCGTCCTGATGCGGGTGCGCGAGGCCGACGCGCTGGCCCGCGCCTGCGACTTGGGCCTGGCAATGCAACTGACAAACATCGCCCGCGATGTGGGCGAGGATGCCCGTGCGGGGCGGCTATATCTGCCGACCGGCTGGCTGATCGAGGCCGGGCAGGACCCGGAGACCTTCCTTGCCGCCCCGAAACCGGCCCCTGCGATCCGGATGGCCACGGAACGTATCCTGACCTGTGCCGACCGGCTTTACGTGCGGGCCGAAGCCGGGGTTCCCGCCCTGCCCTTCGGCTGCCGCCCCGGCATACTGGCTGCCCGCACGATCTATGCAGGGATTGGCGGGGTCGTGGCGCGGAACGGCCATGACAACATCGCATGGCGCGCCCGCACCAGCCGGGCGCAGAAACTGGGTTGGCTGGCCCTGGCCATGATCCGCGCGATTGCCACAGTGCTGATGCCGCGCCCCGCCACACTGCACGCCCCGCCGGAACCCGAGGTTGCCTTCCTGGTCCAGGCCGCGGCGCGCCTTGCACCTCAGAAAGCCCGCAGCGAAGCGCTTCTTGCCGTTCTGGCCCAGCTGGAGGCTCGCGACCGCGGGCTGAAGGCCTGACCGGTTGTGACTTCCGACGATCTGGCCTATGTCGGCAAGGGGGGTGATTGCATGGATTTCGGCCTGTTTCTCATCTATCTCGCTGCCTGCGGTGCCGCCGCAGCCACGGGAGCCCTGTTTCCGACCGGACCCTGGTATGCGGCGCTGCGCAAACCGGACTGGACCCCGCCAAACTGGATGTTTCCGGTGGTGTGGTTTTCGCTTTACCTGATGATGTCGGCCGCCGCTGCCAGGGCTGCCACGGTCGAAGGTTCGTCGCTGGGGCTGGCGCTCTGGTCGGTGCAGATCGCCTTCAACACGCTATGGACGCCGGTCTTCTTCGGGCTCAGACGCATGAAGGCTGCGCTGGTGCCGATGGCGGGGTTGTGGCTGTCGGTTGCCGCGACCACGGTCGTGTTCTTCACGCTGGACCTTTGGTCGGGGCTGATGTTCGTTCCGTACCTCGTATGGGTCAGCATCGCCGCCGCGCTGAATCTTTCGCTGGTTCGGCTGAACCCGGACGCGGCACGGGCGTCCTAGCGGGTGCTCATCATTCGCGCGCCGAAGATGCGGTCCATGTGATCGGTCAGATAGATGCGCAGCCACGGCGTGAACCGTTCGGGCTGGCGCAGGACTTCGGCTTTCAGATCATACAGATCGACCCAGCGCACATCTTGCACTTCCGAGGGGGCTGGCACCACGATCAGTCCTGGCGCGGCCTCGGCCAGGAAAATATCGACAAGCTCGTGTTCGATCAGCCCGCCGCCCACCTCGGCGCGGTATTCCACCCGGCCCGCATAATGCGGATACAGCCCGGTGATCCCCAGTTCCTCGCGCAGCCGGCGGACGGCGCAGGTCGCGGCATCTTCGTTCCAGCGGGGGTGGGTGCAGCAGGTGTTCGCCCACAGGCCCGGCGTATGATACTTTCCTGCCGCGCGTTTCTGGATCAGGACGCGCGCGCCTTCCATCACGAAGACCGAAACGGCCTTGTGGCGCAGCCCGAGCTGATGCACCTCCAGCTTGCCGACTGGCGCCAGGCGGCCCTCGACCCAGGCGGGGATCATCTCGTCAAGGGCGCCGTCCATCACACCCACCCGGGCTTCACCAGCCCCAGCAGATGCGCGACGTTCTTCACGCCGATCTTCAGATGCGCCAACGGCCGCGCGGCCACCAGTTTCTTGTTCATGTAGGCCTCGAACGTCAACTTCTGCACGTCGATGTCGTGGCAGAGGCTGACAAAGCGCTCTCGCCGTTCGTCGGACTTGTAGTAGGCGTCCTGCATCGTCCGCAAGACCTTGAAGACGGTCTTGTTGTCGCGCATGAAAAGCTTGCGCGCCAGCTTCAGGTCGGCGGTCTTGCCCGAGGCCAGCGCCGCCTGTGCAGCCGTCGCGGCGACCCGACCGCCAAGCATGGCGTAATAGATCCCCTCACCCGAGGACGGCGCCACCACCCCGGCCGCATCGCCCGCCAACACCACATCGTGGCCGTTGTCCCAGCGGTCAAGCGGTTGCAGCGGGATCGGTGCGCCCTCCTTGCGGATCGTCTCGCATTCTGCAAGGCCGCTGGCCGCGCGCAGGTCGGCCGTGGCGCGCTTCAGGTCCACACCGTCCTTTCCGGTGCCCATGCCCACGCTTGCCTGCGCACCGTGCGGGAAGACCCAGCCGTAGAAGTCTGGCGAAATGCGGCCGTCATAGACGACATCGCAGCGCTTCGGGTCATAGGCGGCATTGGCGGCGGGGGCCCTGATGATCTCGTGATAGGCGATGACGTAGGGAATGCGGTCGCCGCCCGGCACCTCGTCGCGCGCAACATCCGACCGCGCCCCGTCGGCCCCGATGATGATCCTGGTCAGGCTGCGGCGTTCCTGCCCGCTGGCCTTTTCCCGCCAGACGACATGCGCCCCTTCCGCGTCCCGCTCGATCCGCAGGTAGGTGCCGGTAAGCCGATCGGCCCCGGCCTGCGCGGCGCGCACCCGCAGGAACTCGTCAAAATGCTCGCGGTCCACCATGCCGACGAAGCCGTTCTCGATATGGATGTCGACCGACCGCCCGCTGGGCGAGATCATGCGCGCGGTCTCGATCCGGGCGACGATCTGGTCATCGGGAATGGCGAAGTCGCGGATCGCGCGGGGCGGGATAGCGCCGCCGCAGGGCTTGATCCGGCCGGCGCGGTCCAGCATCGCCACGCGCTTGCCGGCGCGCGCCAGATCCTCGGCCGCAGTCGCGCCTGCCGGACCGCCCCCGACAACGAAGACATCGTAGGCCATGCTCATTCTCCCGGAAGCAGTTGCGGTGCGGCGGCCCGCAGTCGGGCGCCGCCAATGATCCGCCAGGCCATCAGGCCAGCGGCAACGAAGAGGAAAGCCTCGATCAGGAACACCATCCCGAAGGCATCGGCGCTGTCGCGCGACAGGCGGAGCAGATCGACCAAGGCCGCCCCGGCAAAGCCGCCCAGGCCCTGCGCAATGGCCTGGCTTGCGCCCCAGACCCCCATGCGCGTGCCCTCGCGCCCCGCCCGGCCCTGCCCTGCCAGTTGCATCATCGCCCCGATCGAGGCAATGGCGAACATGCCCGAGAACACCCCCAGAAGCGTGACCGCCGGGGTCAGAAGCCCGATGCCGACCTGCCCAAGCCCTGCAATCACCGTCAGCATCGCGGCCGAACCGAAGCAGCCGGCCGCCACCCATCCGCGCAGCGAGCCGATCTTGAGCCCCGACACGGCGATGCCGACCGCCAGCATGCCCACGAACATTCCCGCATGTTGCGCCCCCGACAGGCTGGTGGACTGGCCGGGGGTAAATTGGAAAACCAGGCCGGCGTAAGGTTCCAGGATCAACTCCTGAAGAAAGAAAGCTGTCATCGACAGGAAGATGAACAGCGTGAAGATCCGCGTGCGGCGTTCTGCCCAGACCTCGGCCAGACCCTTGCGCAGCGGGGTCTCGTCTGGCAGGCGGGCCGGCATCACCTTCCGCTCGATACCGGCAACGGCGGCGGCGGTGATCAGCACCGCGCCCAGGGTGACGATGGCAACGATGACCATCAGCCGCCGGGGTGAATAGGGATCCAGCAGCGTGCCGATCGCACCGCTGGTGACGGCGATGCCGAAGATCATCATCAGCCAGGTGATCGTGGCCGCTGCGGCCCGGCGGTCAGGCGCACAGCCGCTTGCGAGAAGCGCCAAGAGCGAGGTGCCCGACGCCCCCGCCCCGACCCCGATCAGGACATAGGCAAGGACCGATACCGCAAGACCCCAGCCCTGCCCCGCCACCGCCAGCGCGACCATAAGCGAGGCCAGCGCCGCCCCGCAGGATAGCACCGCCATGCCGCCGATGATGAATCGCGTCCGCTTGCCCTGGGCGTCGGACCAGAAGCCCCAGCTGGGCCGGGTGATCTGGACGAAGGAATGCAGCGCGACCAGCGCGCCCGACAGCATCGCAGGCAGTGCCAGTTCCACCACCATCAGCCGGTTCAGCGTCGAGGTGGTCAGCACCACCACCGCGCCAAGACACAGCTGCACCAGCCCCAGCCGGACGATCTGGAGCCAGGACAGCGTCACGCCAGCCCCCGCATGGCAAAGGCCGTGACCATCATGCCGCTTACGTAAAGCACGACGCCGGTGCCGTTATACCAGGGCGCCTTGCCTTTCGGGTCGCGGAACAGAACGCGCATCGCGGCGATCTGCGCGGCAAGCAGTGCTGCGACAGCCAGCGAGTGCCAAGGTTTGCCAAGGACCAGAAGGAAGGCGATCACCAGCGCCTGCGCCATGCCCATTACCGTGCAGGCGATCTTCGCCGCAACCTCGGGCCCCAGAACCACCGGCAGCGACCGCACGCCATGCTGCCGGTCGCCCTCCAGCGCCTTGAAATCGTTCAGCGTCATGATCCCGTGCGCGCCGAAGGCGTAAAGCGCGGCCATGGTGACGACCTCGAACCTGGGGCTTGCGTTCAGCAGGACAGCGGCACCGGTGAACCAGGGCAACCCTTCGTAGGACAGCCCCACAAGGCCCGGACCCCACCAGCCCGAGCGCTTCAGTCGGACGGGTTCGGCACTGTAGGCCCAGGCGGCAATCACGCCCACCAGGGTCGCGGCGAACCCCCAGGGGCCCAGCAACCAGCCGACAGCAAGCGAAAGCGCGGTCATGGCCAGCGCAATCCAAAGGCCCCAGCGGCCCGGAATGCGGCCCGAGGGGATCGGGCGGTCGGGCTCGTTGATTGCATCCACATGCCGGTCACACCAGTCGTTCGCAGCCTGGCTCATCCCGCAGACGATCGGGCCGGCAAGGATCATGCCCAGCAGGACGATGGGCCAGTTTTCGCCCAGCGGCACGGCTGACGAGACGGCGCCGCAGAGAAAGGCCCAGATCGGCGGGAACCAGGTGATCGGCTTGATCAGCCGCACCATGGCGCGCGGCTCGGGATACTGGCGGGAGGGGCAAGCGGTGCTAACAGTCATGTGTAAAGTAAACATTACACTTGGGAGTCGAGCAAGTGCGCATTTATCGCGGCGCGCAATTCCCGGTCCGTTCTTCAGCCGCCCACAAAAGCAAGCTCAGCCAGAGGATCAGCCGCCGCTAGTGCGGAAGAATGATGAAACGGCTGGCTGCACCGTTGTGACAGTCTTCCACCCGGGCGCAGGGCCAGACCAGGGCGCGGAAAAGCCTCGCGAACACCGCCGCATGCCAGGGGCAGGGCAGGCCCGGAAAGGCCAGCGGGTTGCCTTCGATCTGGAAGGTCAGCGGTCGGCGCGAGACGATGCCGAAGCGGCCCGATCCGGCGAAGCTCCAGGCATGGCGCGCAATGGCCGCGCTCAGCAGGCGCGCACCCATGGGGGCCGGAAGGGCACGGATCACCGCCTTGGCAGCCCCGGGGATGCGGTGGGCGAGGATATAGTCCGCCGTGCCCTGCCCCGCCGCGGCCAGGATCTCGGCCGCGCGGTCGCCACAGCCCTGCCAGACCGCCAGATGGGCCGCGCGGCACTGGCTCTCGGGCCACATGCCGGCATCATCAGGCGGAACCGCAACGCCCGCGGCGCCCAGCACACGGTCGCGCCCCGCCCGCCCCTGAAGCCGGTCCAGAACGGGCACCAGTTGCAGGATTGCGTTGGGGCCGATCCTTGCGCCCGTGTCTTGCCCTTTACCATCGC
The DNA here is from genome assembly GCF_004959785.1 of Tabrizicola sp. YIM 78059. Lineage (NCBI taxonomy): Bacteria > Pseudomonadati > Pseudomonadota > Alphaproteobacteria > Rhodobacterales > Paracoccaceae > Tabrizicola > Tabrizicola sp. YIM 78059. The sequence continues at coordinate 198,608 of NZ_SJZH01000001.1, read as the reverse complement.
CGTCCATCTAGTCTGCCGGTTCCTGCATCTGTTCCCGCCCCCCGCCGCAGGCCATGACCTGGGCGCCATCGGGCATCTGGAACCCGTCGGCCCGTTCCGCCGCCCGTTCCTTCATCTGGGCCCTGACGGCGGCGCGCCGCTCGGCCGCCCGGACGGCCCGGTCAGCCGCGGCCTCCCAGTCGGCCATCTGCGGCTCGGCGATGGTCCGCGAAGTATCGAAGCCGAACTCCAGGTTGTCCCGCTTTACGGGCTTGAAATAGCCATGCTTTCCAAGGTCATAGAAGCTGCGCTGTACACCGGCCTTGAGGAATGCCTTCAGACAGCCCAGCAGATAGCGCCGCCGGAAACCCGTGCCCCGCCAAGGGTAATGGAACAGCGCCTTCTTCATGTAGAAACGGCGATAATTCTTCAGAACCCCTTCCAGCAGTGCCCCGCGCGTCATCGCGGCGGGTTTCATGATCGGGGTCACGAAATTATATTTCGAATAGTCGAACACCTCCACCTGATCGCGGATTTCCTGAAACAGGGGCGTGAAGGGCCAAGGCGTATACATCGACCAGTTGGCCAGGTCCGGCTGCCAGTCCCAGGCCATACGATAGGTTTCTTCCAGCGTTTCCGGCGTCTCGTTGTCGAGGCCGACAATGAACTGCGCCTCGGTGAAAATGTCCGCCTCGCGCAGAAGCCGGATCGCCTCCTTGTTCTGCGCGACGGTGGTTTCCTTGTTGAAAAGATCGAGCTTGAGCTGCGCCGCCGCTTCGGTGCCGAGGCTGACATGCACCAGCCCCGCCTTGCGGTAGAATTTCAGCAGGTCCCGGTCGCGCCAGATGTCGGTGACGCGGGTGTTGATACCCCATTTCACCCGCTTGTTGAGGCCGCGGTCGATGAGTTCCTGACAGAACTCGACGAACTTCTTTCGGTTGATGGTGGGCTCCTCGTCGGCGAGGATGAAGAAGCCGACGCCGTGGTTCGACACCAGATCCTCGATCTCGTCGGCCACCTTCTTCGGGTCGCGCACCCGGTAGTCGCGCCAGAACTTCCACTGACTGCAGAAGGAACAGGTGAACGGGCAGCCCCGCGCCATGTTCGGGATCGCGACCTTCACGCCAAGGGGGATGTAGATATACCGGTCCCATTCCAGGATCGACCAGTCGGGCTTGATGCCGTCCAGGTTCTTCACCGTGCTGGCGGCCGGCGTGGCGACGATTTCCTCCCCGTCGCGGAAAGCCAGACCCTTGATGCGGCGCCTGTCGTCAGGCCAGCGGCCATCGCGGAGCGCTTCTGCAAGAGTGACCATGATCTCTTCGCCCTCGCCGCGAACGATCACGTCGATCCAGGGGGCCTCGGACAACACCTGCCGGAACATGAAGGTTGCATGAATGCCACCCAGGACGCGCAGGGCGTCGGGTGCGACCTCTTGCGCGATCCTCAAAACTTCTTCCGCCTCGTAGATCGACGGCGTGATCGCGGTCACGCCCACCAGATCGGGCTTCAACGCCGCAAGCCGCGCCCGCAACGCGACATGGTCGATGTGATGCGTCATCGCGTCGATGAAGTGGATGTCGTCGAACCCCGCCGCCCTCAGAGAGCCGGTCAGATAGGCCACCCAGGCGGGTGGCCAGTTCCCCGCGATCTCGGCGCCTCCGGAATGATAGTTCGGATGGACGAAGACGATGCGCATGGGTCAGCCCTCCTTATGTCAACTTATGTTGACAGTTACGAAGGCCGGTCTTCCTTGATCCAGATCAAGCCTGCGGCAGGATGCTACTCGCCGTCGCGGTTAAGCAGCCCGTACTTGCGCAGTTTCACATAAAGCGACTGGCGCGACAGGCCCAGCATCTCGGCTGCGGCCACGCGATTGTTGCGCGTCAGTTCAAGCGCAGTTTCGATGCACATCTTTTCAATGACATCGGTGGTTTCGGCAACGATATCCTTCAACGTGGACGACCCCACCAGTTCCATCACCGAACGCGTGCCCTCGTCCGGGATGACCGCCCCGGACCGTCGCAGGGCATCGGCCCGGCTTGCATCGCGCACCACAAGCACCAGAACCGGGTTTGGCCTGTCGTTCAGCCAGCTGGCCGAAAGTTCCACGGCGATCTGGCCGGAAAAGTCCGTGGTCAGGCGGGTGGCATAAAGCCGAAGCTGTCCAGTCCGCTTTACATTGTCCAGCAGGACACGCAGATCCACCTGCCCGCGCGCCAGATAGTCGGCGATCGAACGGCCGCGAACGGCCGCGATTCCGCTGGCATCGGTCAGGTTCAGAAACGCCTCGTTCGCAGCGCGGATCACACCTTCGCCATCGGCAAAGACTATGCCATCCACCCCTTCGTGGTAAAGCCGCTGCAGGTTTTCCGACAGCTCGTCAGAGGCCTGGGTCAACCGGTCGCCCGGATCGATCAGGCATAGCAGCAGGCGCTCTCCGGCCGCGCGGAACAGGCGCGGGGTGACCAGCACCCGCCGCTGCGACCGGCGCGCCGTGACCTCAAGCGGCGCCGAGGAATCCATCGCCGCCACGTTGGACAGCGCATCCAGGAACTCACCCCGCCGGCGACCGTCGAATTCCTGCGCGACCGCACTGCCCAGCAGCTCGGCCCGCGTACCCCCCAGAAGCAGCGCAGCCGCAGGGTTAAGATCGGCAATCCGCCCGGTCGCCATGGAGACAAGCATTACGGGATCCCGGGTCATCTCCATCAGCACGCGATAACGGGTATCAAGCTCGCGCTGGGTTTCATAATCGCGCTCAAGGGCGAGCTGCGCCGCGACCAACTGCTGCTGCACCTCTGCAAGCGGCCGCAGATCGCGGCCCAGCATCAGCAGCGACCCGTCCGGCCCCAAGAGGTGCAGCGAATAGCGCACCGGGAAATCCCATGCCTGCTGGCTGACGTGGTTCAGTTCAACCGCCACCCCCGACCGACCACGGTGCAGATCGGCAAGGCGGGCCTCCAGCTTGCGACGGCTCTCTTCGGTTAGGATCTCTGAAAGCTGCAGCCCCTCCCAGTCGGTCAGTTGGCCGAAGGAACGATGCGCCGGATTGACCAGGACGGAGACGATGCGCTGTCCCGGCGTGACCAGCAGGGTGATATCGGCCGCCGTTGCAAGGATCTCGGTCATGAGATCCGGAGCAATGACGGGCAACTTGCCCGAGTTCAGCAGATGGCGTCCATCCGTGGTCACGTCTTTTCCAACCATATTCGTTCGGCCATCATCGCGGCCCACCATCGCTTCAACCGAATTCGCGGACCGGAAGCCCGTTACGGACGCGCGCACCCTGAATAGCGACCATCGGGTCGTTCGTGGCGATATCTGCACCGGTTGCAGCCTGCACATCGACCGCCCGCGCGAGCACCGCCCCGCCAACCGCCACCCAAAGCCGTCCAGCCGAACCGTCCTTGAGTGCTTTCACCACTCTGCGACAAAGTTCAAGCCTCTCTTCGCAGGCGATCGAAATCATTGCACAATCGAAATCGCTATTGCGGACCAGAGAGAACAGAAAGTCGGCGCTTGCCCCGATCTGCAACTGGACCGAGATTCCCTTCCGGCGCAACTGCCCTGTCAGCAGCATAATGCCGAAACTGTGCTGTTCGCCCTCTGGCAGAACCATCAGCACGGTCGCGCTGTCGGGGCCCGCGGTTGCATTGCTGGCCCAGTCCCGGCCAACCTGGCGCAGGATAGACTGCATCCGGGCAAGGCCCATGCTTACGTCGGTGAATGCCGCGCGGTCCTCGGACCATTCGCAGCCAAGATGGCGGGCCACGGCCGGAAAGTAGCTGTCCACAAGTTCGGTCTCGCCGATCCGGGCACGGCGCAATTCGGGGCGCAGCGCCTCGAAAAGGGAAAAGTCGGGCGAGGCGACAGCGCGTGCCAGCGCGGCAACCATTGCCGGGTCCGGCGATTTTGCCCCATCAGCCTCGCGGGACACCAGCCGCGCCACCACAGTCCTTGCCAGGGCCGACAAACCGTCACCGCTGCGATCGCCTTGCCCGCCATGCTGGCTGTCGCGCATTTCGCCACCCTCGCCTGCCGCAAGTGCCCGGTCGGCCCTGATGCGGGGTTGTGTGCGGGCAGTTCTGCATCCCGCACTCTGCCTTTCACTGTCATGCATGGCGCTCGTATTGTCAAAGCAAATTGACACTGACAGCCGCATTTTGCGAAATCACTGCAAGTTATTGCATCAACAGCTTGTTTTTAATTGAGTATGTTTACATCTGTCTTTCCCCGCGCCACCAAAATGCTGCACGACATGTCAGGGTCATCTATGTAAGTTTTAGTTGACACACTGTCCTGCTGATCTAGGCTCAGTATCGGAACCGGCCCTGGGGAGGGGCATGCAGGCGATGCGGACGACCCAAGTCAACGGCTCAAGGCAACTGCTCTACACGCCCGAAGAGCGCGCGCGCCGCGATGCCTCGCGCTGGACTGTGGTGCAGGCAATCCTCGCTCCGGCGCAGTTTCTGGTCTTCCTGATTTCGCTGGCGCTGGTGCTGCGGTTTCTCTGGACCGACGAAGGCTATGGCGCGGCGACAGTCTCGATCCTGGTCAAGACCGGGTTCCTGTATCTGATCATGGTGACCGGCGCGATATGGGAGAAGGAGGTCTTCGGCCAGTATCTCTTTGCCCCAGCCTTTTTCTGGGAAGACGCGTTCAGCTTTGCCGTCATCGCCCTGCACACGCTGTATCTTTACGCACTGCTGGGCGAACGCTTCACGCCGCACGGGCTGATGTTCATCGCCCTTGCCGCCTATCTTGCCTATGTCGTCAATGCCGGACAGTTCCTGTGGAAGCTGCGCCGCGCCCGGCTGGACATGGTCCCGGCAGAGGGGGCGCGGGCATGAGCCTCGACACCCCGATCAGATCCTGCCGCGACACGCCGGTCCTGAAGGAACGTGGTCAGCGCGAGGTGTTCTGCGGTCTGACGGGGATCGTCTGGCTGCACCGCAAGATGCAGGATGCCTTCTTCCTGGTCGTGGGGTCGCGCACCTGCGCACACCTGCTGCAAGCCGCCGCCGGGGTGATGATCTTCGCCGAGCCCCGCTTTGGCACGGCGATTCTGGAAGAACGGGATCTGGCCGGCCTTGCCGACGCAAACGCCGAGCTTGACCGCGAGGTTGCGCGCCTGCTGTCACGCCGCCCTGAAATCCGTCAGTTGTTCCTGGTCGGCTCCTGCCCGTCCGAGGTCATCAAGCTGGATCTGGCCCGCGCAGCAGAACGGCTGAATGCCGCCCATGCCCCGCATGTGCGGGTGCTGAACTATTCCGGTTCGGGCATCGAGACCACCTTCACCGAGGGCGAGGATGCCTGCCTTGCCGCGATGGTGCCAGGCCTGCCGTCCACCCTGGACGCCGGGCTTCTTGTCGTGGGCGCCCTGCCCGATGTGGTGGAAGACCAGATGCTTGGCCTGTTGACCGCAATCGGGGTACCGAACGTCCGCTGCCTGCCTGCGCGCCGTTCGGCCGATCTGCCAGCAGTCGGTCCGAATACCCGTGTCGCGCTGGTTCAGCCCTTCCTTGGCGCGACCCATGCGGCGCTGGTGAAGCGCGGGGCGCAGCATATCTCGGCCCCCTTCCCCTTCGGCGCCGAGGGCACGACGCTCTGGCTTCATGCCGTGGCCGCCGCCTTCGGCATCCCGCGCGAGCGGGTGGAGGCGGTGATCGCCGCCCCGCGTGCCAGGGCGGAACGGGCACTCGCCTCGGTCAGCGAGACCCTGCGCGGCAAACGCATCTTCTTCTTCCCCGACAGCCAGCTGGAAATTCCGCTGGCCCGGTTCCTCGTCCGCGAATGCGGCATGGTCGCGGTCGAGGTCGGCACGCCATATCTGCACCGCGAGCTGATGGAACCAGAGCTGGACCTCTTGCCGGAAGGCCCGGTCCTGTCGGAAGGCCAGGACGTCGAACGCCAGCTCGACCGGGTCCGCGCGGCGCGGCCGAACCTCACGGTCTGCGGCCTTGGGCTTGCCAACCCGCTTGAGGCCGAGGGGCTGGCCACGAAATGGGCCATCGAACTGGTGTTCACGCCCGTCCATTTCTACGAACAGGCCGCTGATCTGGCTGGCCTTTTCGCCAGGCCCCTGCGCCGTCGCGCGCTGCTTGCGCCGGAGGTCGCGGCATGAAGCTGACGCTCTGGACATATGAAGGCCCGCCCCATGTTGGCGCGATGCGCGTCGCCACGGCGATGAAGGGCTTGCACTATGTCCTGCACGCGCCGCAGGGCGATACCTATGCCGACCTTCTGTTCACGATGATCGAGCGGCGCAATCATCGCCCGCCAGTCACCTACACCACCTTCCAGGCCCGTGATCTGGGCGCCGACACGGCGAACCTGTTCAAGGATGCGGCGCGGGATGCATTCCAGCGCTTTGCCCCGCAGGCGATGATCGTCGGCGCCTCCTGCACCGCGGAACTCATCCAGGACGACCCCGGGGGCCTCGCCGAGGCGCTGGCGCTGCCCGTCCCGGTCATCCCGCTGGAGCTGCCCTCCTACAGCCGCAAGGAAAACTTCGGCGCGGACGAGACCTTCTTCCAGATCGTCAAGGCGCTGGCCCGGCCGGTAGAGCGGACCGAGGCCGTGACCTGCAACCTTCTGGGGCCAACCGCGCTTGGCTTCCGCCACCGCGACGATGTGGCGGAACTGACGAAACTCCTCGGCTCCATGGGCATCGCGGTCAACGTCTGCGCGCCCCTCGATGCGACGCCTGCCGACATCGCGCGCCTCGGCGCGGCGCATTTCAACGTGCTGATGTATCCCGAGACCGCCGAGACCGCTGCCCGGCATCTGGAAAAGGCGCTGAACCAGCCCTTCACCCGCGTCGTCCCGATCGGCACCCATGCCACCCGCGACTTCCTGGCCGAGGTCGCCCAGCTTTCCGGCCTGCCGCTGCCGCCAGAGACCGGCCTCCGCCAACCCTGGTATGCGGCCAGCGTGGACTCGACCTACCTGACCGGCAAGCGCGTCTTCATCTTCGGCGACGGAACGCATGCCATCGCCGCCGCCCAGATCGCGGCAAAGGAGATCGGGTTCGAGGTCGTGGGCCTGGGGGCTTACAACCGCGAACAGGCCCGCCCGGTCCGCGCCGCCGCCAAGACCTATGGCCTGGAGGCGCTGATCACCGACGACTATCTGGAGGTCGAGGCCGAGATCGCCCGCCTGCAACCAGAACTCATCCTCGGCACGCAGATGGAGCGTCACATCGCCAAGCGGCTGGGCATCCCCTGCGCCGTGATCAGCGCGCCGGTGCATGTGCAGGACTTCCCGGCCCGCTACAGCCCCCAGATGGGGTTCGAGGGCGCGAACGTGATCTTCGACACCTGGGTTCACCCCCTGGTCATGGGGCTGGAGGAACACCTCCTGACCATGTTCCGCGAGGATTTCGAATTCCACGACGCCGCCGGCCCCAGCCACCACGGGGCCAAGGCCGTGGCTCGCGAAGCAGAGGCCGAGGTTGAGATTCTGGAGCGCGAAGCGCCTGTCGAGGCCGCTTCGGGCGAGGTCATCTGGCTGGCCGATGCCGAACGCGAGTTGAAGAAGATCCCCTTCTTCGTGCGGGGCAAGGCCAAGCGCAACACCGAGAAATTCGCTGTCGAGCGCGGGGTCACCGCGATTTCGATCGACACTCTCTACGAGGCGAAGGCCCATTATGCGCGATGACCGGCACATCCAGGCCGAAAGGGTTACGGCGAAGGAACGGGTGTCCTATCGCTTCGTGATCCTGACGCTTGATGCCCATGCCGCCGGCCCCGCCGCCCGCATCGCCCCACGACTGACGAAGGTCTTTCCCGGGATCGAGGTCAGCGTCCACGCGGCCGCCGAATGGGCCGAAAACCCCTCGGCCCTCGCCCGGGCGCGCGCCGCCGTGGCCGAGGCGAACATCGTCGTCGCGAACCTTCTGTTCATCGAGGAGCACATCACTGCAATCCTGCCTGCCTTGCAGGAGGCGCGGCCGCGTCTCGATGCCATGGTGGGCGTGATCGCCGATCCGCAGATCGTCAAGCTGACGAGGATGGGCGATCTGGACATGTCCAGGCCCGCCTCCGGCGCCATGGCCTTTCTGAAGAAGCTGCGCGGGAACTCGGCCCCCTCCGCCTCGTCCGGGCAGAAGCAGATGGCGCTCTTGCGCCGCCTGCCGAAGATCCTGCGCTGGATCCCGGGCAAGGCACAGGACATGCGCGCCTGGTTCCTGTCGATGCAATACTGGCTGGGCGGCTCGGACGACAATCTGGAGGCGATGATCCGCTTTCTCGTCTCGCGCTATGCCGCGAACCCGGAGTGGCGCAAGGTCAAGGCGGCAGAGCCCATCGACTACCCGGAGGTCGGACTTTACCATCCGGACCTCAAGGCCCGCATCACCACCGACCCGCGCGATCTGCCCCAACCCAAGGGGGCGACGGCCACGGTCGGCCTTCTGATGCTGCGCTCCTACATCCTGGCGGGCGACACCGCGCACTACGACGCCGTGATCCGCGCCTTCGAGGCGAAGGGCATCGCCTGCCTGCCCGCCTTCGCCGGGGGGCTGGACGGCCGCCCCGCGATCGACACCTACCTTCAGGGCCGCGTCGAAGCGCTGGTGTCGCTGACCGGCTTCAGCCTGGTCGGTGGCCCGGCCTACAACGACAGTCCGGCGGCAGTCGCGGCCCTGACGGCGCTTGATGTGCCCTATATCGCCGCGCATCCGCTGGAGTTCCAGACGCTTGGGCAGTGGCAGGCCTCCTCGGGCGGCCTCGGCCCGGTGGAAACCACCATGCTTGTGGCCCTGCCGGAAATCGACGGGGCGTCGAATCCAACCGTCTTTGCCGGCCGCCACGGGGCCGAGGGGTGCAACGGCTGCGGCCGGACCTGTCGTGCCGTCAGCGCCGAGGCGCTGGAAACGCGCGTCATGGCGGCCTGCCCTGAACGGGTAGATGCGCTTGCCGACAAGGTGGCCCGGCTGGCGCGGCTGCGGGCATCACAGGCCAGGGACCGCAGGATCGCCGTCATCCTGTATGGCTTTCCGCCAAATGCCGGGGCTGCCGGAACCGCCGCCTATCTTGGGGTCTTCGAAAGCCTTTACAACGTCCTGCACGCCATGGCGCGGGAGGGCTACGATCTGACCCCGCCTGCCAGCGTCGAGGCGCTGCGCAAGGCCGTACTGCACGGCAACGCCGCCCGCTACGGCCAGCCAGCGAACGTGCATGTCACGATCCCGGCCTCCGAGATCGTCGCCCGCAGCCGCTGGCTGCAGGAAACCGAAGCTGCCTGGGGCCCCGCCCCCGGCCGTATCCAGACCGACGGGCGCGGGGTGCACGTTCTGGGGGCGCAGTTCGGCAAGGTCTTTGTCGGGTTGCAGCCTGTCTTCGGCTACGAGGGCGACCCGATGCGCCTTCTGTTCGAGAAGGGTTTCGCGCCGACCCATGCCTTCACCACCTTCTACCGCTGGCTGCGCGAGGATTTCGGGGCCGATGCGCTTTTGCACTTCGGGATGCATGGCGCGCTGGAGTTCATGCCAGGCAAACAGGCGGGGGTCGGCGGTTCCTGCTGGCCTGACCGGCTGATCGGCAACCTGCCCAACGTCTATCTTTATGCGGCCAACAACCCGTCCGAGGCGACGCTGGCCAAGCGCCGGTCGAATGCGATCACGGTCACGCATCTGACCCCGCCCTTGGCCCGCGCCGGCCTGTACAAGGGGCTCGCCGACCTCAAGGACACGCTGACCCGCCTGCGCGCTGTGGCCCCCGATGCGCCCGAGCGCGAGGAGCTGGCCCTACTGGCAGCCGAACAGGCGGCCGTGGTCGACCTGTCGGGCGACCCCGAGACGCTGTGGCTGAAGGTGCTGGAAACCGAAGGCGCGCTGATCACCGACGGGCTGCATGTCCTGGGCAAGAAGCCCGATCCGGCGGCGCTGGAAGAGCTTCTGTCGCTGATCCCAGAGGAGGCCCGGGCCGAGGCCGCGCGGCATCTGACGCAGGACACGGAAATTCCCGCGCTGCTGCGCGCCCTGGGCGGCCATTACATCCCGCCCGTTCCCGGCGGCGACCTGATCCGCTCGCCCGCGATCCTGCCCACGGGCCGCAACATCCATGCCTTCGACCCGTTCCGCATGCCCACGGCCTTTGCGCTGGCCGATGGCGCGGCCCAGGCGCAGCGCCTGCTGGACGCGCATGAGCGGCTGCCGCAGACTGTGGCGCTGGTCCTATGGGGGTCGGACAACATCAAGTCGGACGGCGGCCCCATCGCCCAGGCGCTGGCCCTGATGGGCGCGCGTCCCCGCTTCGACCATTACGGCCGCCTCTCGGGCGCCGACCTGATCCCGCTTTCCGAACTGGGACGCCCGCGGATCGACGTGGTGATGACGCTCTCGGGCATCTTCCGCGACCTTCTGCCCCTTCAGACCCGGATGCTGGCCGAGGCTGCCTGGAAGGCCGCCCATGCCGACGAGCCGCTCGCCCAGAACTTCATCCGCGCCCATGCGCTGGCCTATGCCGACGAGATGGGCGTGGACCTCGACACCGCCGCGCTTCGGGTGTTTTCCAACGCCGAAGGCGCCTACGGGGCGAACGTGAACGTTCTGGTCGGATCCTCGGCCTTCGGCGAGGAAGACGAACTGGCCGACGCCTACGAGGCGCGGAAGTCCTTTGCCTATGGCGTGAACGGCAAGCCCGTGAAGCAGCCCGCCTTGCTTCAGAAGGCGCTGCGAGACGTGGACCTGGCCTATCAGAACCTGGAGTCGGTCGAACTGGGGGTGACCACGGTCGATCACTACTTCGACACGCTGGGCGGCATCGCCCGCGCGGTGAAGCGCGCCCGCGGCGGCGAGGCGACGCCGGTCTACATCGGCGACCAGACCCGGGGCGGCGGCAAGGTGCGCACGCTGCGGGACCAGATCGCGCTGGAAACCCGCAGCCGCAGCCTGAACCCCAAGTTCTACGAGGGCCTTCTGCGCCATGGGGCGGAAGGCGTCCGCCAGATCGAAGCGCATGTGACCAACACGATGGGCTGGTCGGCCACAACGGGACATGTCGAGCCCTGGGTCTATCAGCGCCTGTCAGAGACGTTCGTGCTGGACGAGGCAATGCGCAACCGGCTGGCCAGGCTGAACCCGGAGGCCTCGGTGCGGATGGCCTCGAAACTGCTGGAAGCCTCGGACCGCAACTACTGGCAGCCCGATGCCGAAACGCTCGCCGCGCTGCAACGCGCTGCCGACGAGCTTGAGGATCGCATGGAAGGGATCGCGGCGGAATGACCCGGCATGGCACCCTTCGGACCCGGCAGAGTGGGGGCCAGCCCCCACACCCCCGGGATATTTGTGGACAGATGAAAGGGGATCAGAGATGAGCCCGAGAGACGACATTCCCAACCTCAGGGGGCTGGACGGAGAGGGCTCGGTCCAGGTGCATCTGGACCCGACGCAGCGGATCGAGGGGGCCAAGGTGTTCTCGGTCTACGGCAAGGGCGGGATCGGCAAGTCGACCACATCGTCGAACCTGTCGGCCGCCTTTGCCATGATGGGCAAGCGCGTCTTGCAGATCGGCTGCGACCCGAAGCATGACTCGACCTTCACCCTGACCGGCCGGTTGCAGCCCACGGTGATCGACATCCTGAAAGAGGTCGATTTCCACGCCGAAGAGCTGCGGCCCGAGGATTTCGTCACCGAAGGCTTCGGAGGGGTGAAATGCGTCGAGGCGGGCGGCCCCCCGGCCGGCACCGGCTGCGGCGGCTATGTCGTGGGCCAGACGGTGAAGCTTCTGAAGCAGCACCACCTTCTGGATGACACCGACGTGGTGATCTTCGACGTCCTCGGCGACGTGGTCTGCGGCGGGTTTGCCGCGCCCCTGCAACATGCCGACCGCGCGGTGATCGTGACCGCGAACGACTTCGACTCGATCTACGCGATGAACCGCATCATCGCCGCCGTGCAGGCGAAATCGTCGAACTACAAGGTCAGGCTTGCGGGCTGTGTGGCCAACCGCAGCCGCGCCACCGACGAGGTGGACCGCTATTGCGAAAGGGTCGGCTTCAACCGCCTGGCCCATATGCCCGACATCGACGCGATCCGCCGCTCGCGCCTGAAGAAGAAGACGCTTTTCGAAATGCCGGACGAGGAGGACATCCTGATCGCCCGCGCCGAATACCTGCGGCTTGCGGAAACGCTGTGGGCCTCGGTCAACCTGCCCGAGACCTTCCCCGAACCGCTGCCCGACCGCGAGATCTTTGAACTGCTGGGGTTCGACTGATGGCCGACTACGCCACCACGCGCGACCGGGTCGAGACCTATTTCGACCGCACCGCCACCAAGGCCTGGGAGCGGCTGACCTCGGACGCGCCCGTGTCCCGCATCCGCCAGACGGTGCGCGAGGGGCGCGACCGGATGCGCGCGCTGATGCTGTCGCGCCTGCCGGCCGACCTGCGCGGCGCAAGGGTGCTGGATGCCGGCTGCGGCACGGGGACGATGACCGAAGAGCTGGCCAGACGCGGCGCAAAAGTGGTCGCGGCTGACATCTCGCCCAGGCTGGTGCAGATCGCTCATGACCGGCTGGCTACGGCCCTGAGGCAGCAGGTGACCTTCCACGCCGGCGACATGACCGATCCGGCGCTCGGGGTCTTCGATGCCGTGATGGCGATGGACAGCCTGATCTATTACACCGCCCAGGACATCGCCAGCACGCTTGGATCGCTGGGCAAACGGGCCGATCAGGTGGTCTTCACCGTCGCGCCGCGCACACCCCTGCTGATGATCATGTGGCAAGCAGGCAAGCTTTTCCCGCGATCGGACCGATCGCCCGTGATGATCCCGCACGGGTTGAAGGATCTGACCCGTGCCGCCGGCCCCGGCCTGTCGCGCGTCGGCCGCGTGGCACGCGGCTTCTACATCTCGGACTGCCTGGAGTATGTGCCATGATCCTTCGGCAGAAGCATATCAAGGCCCTGTCGCCTGCCTGGATGCCCTTTGCCGAGGCCACGTCCGAAGGGCTTCCCCTAGGCCAGCTTTTGCGGCTGTCGCTGTTCCAGGTCTCGGTCGGGATGGCCACCGTGCTGCTTCTGGGCACGCTGAACCGGGTGATGATCGTCGAACTGTCGGTGCCCGCCATCGTCGTGGCACTGATGATCGCGATTCCCGTGCTTGTGGCCCCGTTCCGCGCGCTCTTGGGTCACCGCAGCGACACCCACAGGTCGGCGATCGGCTGGAAACGGATTCCCTATCTGTGGTTCGGATCGCTATGGCAGATGGGGGGCCTTGCGGTCATGCCCTTCGCACTGATCGTGCTGTCGGGTGACCAGTTCCACGGCCCCGCCTGGGCTGGCGAGGTTCTGGCAGCCCTGGCCTTCCTGATGACCGGCCTTGGCCTGCACATGACCCAGACCGCGGGTCTGGCACTGGCCAGCGATCGTGCCACGGACGAGACACGCCCCCGCGTCGTCGCGCTGCTTTACGTCATGTTCCTGCTGGGCATGGGTCTGTCGGCAATCATCGTCGGCTGGCTTCTGCGGGATTATGAACCGATCCGTCTGATCCGGGTCGTTCAGGGCTGCGCCCTGGCCACACTGGCGCTGAACCTGATCGCATTGTGGAAGCAGGAGAAGGTCCGCCCGATGACCCGCGAGGAACGCGAGGCCCCCCGGCCCCGCTTCCGCGATGCCTGGGCCGACCTGATGGCGGGTGGGCGGGCCGGGCGGCTTCTTGCGGTTGTGGTGCTGGGCACGCTTGCCTTCAACATGCAGGACGTGCTGCTGGAGCCTTATGGCGGCGAGGTGCTGGGCCTTTCGGTCGGCATGACCACGCTACTGACAGGCACCTATGCCTTCGGCGCCCTGGTCGGCTTCCTGCTGGCCGCGCGCTGGCTGGCGCAGGGCCGCGATCCGCACCGTACCGCGGCGCGCGGTCTGCTGGTCGGGCTGGCGGCCTTTTCGGCCGTCATTTTCGCGGGGCCTCTGGGCAGCACGGCGCTGTTTTATGGCGGGGCCTTCCTGATCGGCCTGGGTGCCGGGCTTTTCGCCGTCTCTACCCTGACCGCCGCCATGACGCTGCAAACCTCGGGCACGGGCGCGGGTCTTGCGCTGGGCGCCTGGGGCGCGGCGCAGGCGACGGCGGCGGGACTTTCGATCTTCATTGGTGGCGCCATGCGCGACATCGTCGGCCATCTGGCCGAGAATGGCTATCTCGGCCCCGCCCTGACCGACCCGACCCTCGGCTACAGTTTCGTCTATCACGCCGAGATAGCCCTTCTGTTCCTGACCCTCGTCGCACTCGGCCCGCTGGTCCGCGTGCAGCCCCTGACCGCAACCCCGAACTCCGGCGACCGCTTCGGCATCGCCGAATTTCCCACCTGACCCACGGAGGACCACCCAATGGTAGGTGTCAACTTCTTCGGCAACTTCGACCTGGCCAGTCTGGCAATCTGGCTGTTCTGGGGCTTCTTCGCCCTGCTGATCTATTACCTGCAGACCGAGAACATGCGCGAAGGCTATCCGCTGGAACTTGAGGATGGCTCGCCCGCCCCGAACCAGGGCCCCTTCCCCGTGCCCAAACCCAAGACCTTCCGCCTTCCACACGGACGCGGCGAGGTCACCGTGCCGTCGGCCGAAAACGAAGCCGCCCACCGCCGCGAGAACCTGGCGCTGGCCCGCACCGCCATCAGCGAAGGTTTCCCACATGCACCGACCGGCAACCCGATGCTGGATGGCGTGGGCCCCGCCTCGTGGGTGCCGCGCCGGGACGAACCGGAACTGGACGGCCACGGCCACAACAAGATCGTGCCCATGTCGAGGCTGGAAGGCTTTGCCATCAGCGCCGGGCGCGACCCGCGCGGGCTGCCGGTGCAGGCCGCCGACCTGGAGGTGGTGGGCCGCGTCTCCGACCTTTGGGTCGACGCGCCGGAACAGCTGGTCCGCTATCTGGAGATCGAACTGAACTCCGGCAAGAAGCGGCTGGTGCCGATGACGATGGCCCGCATCTGGGAAGACCGGGTGCGCATCAACTTCATCGCATCGGACAGCTTCGAGAACATTCCCGCCACCCGGTCCTCGACCGAGGTGACCAAGCTCGAGGAAGACAAGATATCGGGCTTCATTGCCGGCGGCTGGATGTATGACGCCCCCAAGCGCAAGCGGGGCTTCTGACACGCTGACAGCCGGGGACCCGCGCCCGGGCCCCCGGCTTTCACCCCAGATACGGAGGGTCTGACATGTCAGGCCATGACGATTTCGCCTTCGACGCGCTACCAGGGCTGCCGGAACGGCCCCCGCGAGGCGAGCTGATCCTGTGGCAAGGGCGCCCCGACCCCTGGGCACTGGCGCGGGACGCCTACAAGATCCGCTGGTTCGCCGTCTATTTCGCGCTGATCGTGATCTGGCGCGCAGGCGCGGCCTGGGCCGATGGCGGGCTGTCGCTTTCAGTTGCCGTCGGGCTGCCCTATCTGGCGCTCGGCCTTCTGGGCCTCGCAGTGATCTATGCCCTCGCATGGGCTCAGGCGCGGGCGACAACCTACACGCTGACGACCGCTCGCGTGGTGATGCGGATCGGCGCGGCCCTGCCCGTGACCTTCAACATCCCCTTCAGGCAGGTGGGCGCAGCCAGCCTCGATCTGCGTCGCGACGGCACCGGGACCATCGCGCTCGAAACCATTGGCGAGACGCGGATCTCCGTTCTGGTAGCCTGGCCGCACCTTCGCCCTGGACACTGGAAGAAGACCCAGCCTGCGCTGCGTTCCATCCCCGATGCGGGGAATGTTGCGCGCATGCTGGCCGAGGCCGCCGAGGCACGTCTGACCCAGCCGGCAATCGTCCGCGACCCGGCGCTGTCGCCGGTCGCAGCGGAATAGAGAGAGGCGGATCATGACGCAATCCCCCAGCCCCTCCTTCCGCAACCGTGACAAGGAAATGGTCCCGCGCACGCTTCTTTGGGCGATGTTCGGGCTTGCCATGGCCTCTCTTGCCATCACCACCTTCGCGGTCGTCACCGGGCGCGAGCCCGTGGCCCAGCCTGCCCAGGCCGAGGTCATCCGCGAACGCTGGATCGTGCTTGAAGGCCGCGATGCCCAGGCTGTCACCGTGCGCAACCCCGATGGTTCGGTGCTTCTGGACCTGGCGCACGGCGGATTCGTCACGGTCATCCAGAACGGGCTTGCGACCGAAAGGCGCAAGCACAGGCTCGACCCGCTCTCTCCCTTGCGGATCGTGGAATATGCCAACGGCAGACTTGCTGCCGAAGACCCCCTGACCGGCTGGAGCATCGAGCTTTACGCCTTCGGGGCCGACAACAAGGCCGCGTTCGAACGGCTTCTGGATCAGAAATAGGGAACCACGCTCATGGGACTTTTTACGCGAACCAAGGAAAGGGTGCCCTGCACCGTCGAGGTCAGCCACCGTTTCGAAAGCCTGCACGCCCACGTCCGTTTCAACAATGGCGCCGTCGTCCATCCGGGGGATGAGGTGCTGGTACACGGGGCACCGATCATGGCCGCCTTCGGCGAGGTCATCGTCGAGGACCGCACCGCCACCATCACCCGCGCCACGCCGATCGAACGCCTGTGGACCCGGCTGACCGGCGATTTCGGCTTCATGGAACTGTGCGAGTTTTCCTTCTCCGAGGAGATCCGGCTATGAACATGCACAACAGCGCACATGACGAACTGCATGCCGAGGTGGCGGGCCAGTTCGACACCACCGCGATGGCGACGGAAACCACGCTATTGAACCCGCGCTTTTACACCACGGATTTCGATGAAATGGACCGCATCGACGTGACCCCGGTCCGCAAGGAATGGGACGCGCTTCTGGCACAGATGAAGTCCGACCCGAACAAGGGCCATTTCAAGAAGACAGCCGACTGGAACCAGATCGACTGGGAGGGGATGGAACCGGGCCTGAAGCGCGAGTTCATCGATTTTCTGGTCAGTTCCTGCACCGCCGAGTTTTCGGGCTGCGTCCTTTACAAGGAGATGAAGCGCCGCGGTAACAACCCCGACATCTGCGAGCTGTTCAGCTACATGTCGCGGGATGAGGCACGGCATGCGGGCTTCATCAACGACGCGCTGCGCGAGGCCGGGGTGGCGGTGAACCTCGGCTTCCTGACCAAGGCCAAGAAATACACCTACTTCCGGCCGAAGTTCATCTACTACGCCACCTATCTGTCGGAAAAGATCGGCTACGCCCGTTACATCACGATCTACCGCCACCTCGAAGCGCACCCCGAGCATCGGTTCCACCCGATCTTCAAGTGGTTCAAGGAATGGTGCAACGACGAGTTCAGCCATGGCGAGGCCTTCGCCCTGCTGATGAAGACCGACCCGAAGCTGACGCAAAGCTTCGTCAACAAGCTGTGGATCAAGTTCTTCCTGACCGCGGTCTATTCCACCATGTGGGTTCGCGACCATGCCCGGCCCGAATTCCACAAGGCGCTGGGGGTGGACATCGAATGGTATGACCAGGAGGTGTTCCGCAAGACCTCGACGATCAGCCGTCAGATTTTCCCGATCGAACTGGACATTGACCACCCGCGCTGGAAGCCCCGCCTGAGGGCGATGGAGGCCGCCTTCCGCGACATGGATGCGGCCAAACGGCAGGGTGGCATCGTGGGCAGGCTGAAGGGCTGGGCCGCGGGTGCACGGGCGACGCTGGCCTTTGCCGCGCTTTATACGATCCCGGTCAAGCGTCACGCGCTGCCCGCCTCGGTGCGGCTGGAGCCAAGCTATTGACTGCCACCCCCCATACCGCTGTTCCGGCAGCGGGTGGCCTTGCGGACTGGGCGCGGTCCGCAGGCCTGTGCGGCCCCTCCTTGCGGGGGGGCCGCACATGACAAATCCCTGGATCGCCGCGCTGGTGACTCTGTTCCTGTGGTGGTTCTCCACCGGCGTGATCCTGTGGCGGGTGCGCCATGCCGACCGCGCGGGCGGCACTGCTCACCAGACCTCTGTCCTGCTGGGCCTGCCGCTGCTGCTCGGCGGAATCTGGGGTCTTGGCACGTCGCTGGACGAAGACAGTTCCATCGGCACCTACATCGCCTTCCTGTCGGCCTTGGCCGTCTGGGGCTGGATCGAGCTTGCCTTCCTGTCCGGCGTCATCACCGGCCCGAACACCGACCCCTGCCCCCCCTTCGCGCGCGGCTGGGACCGGTTCTGGCGCGCGACCCTCACGCTGATCTGGCATGAGGCGACGCTGGTGGCCGCCCTTGCCCTTCTGACCTACGCCGCCTGGAACGCTGCAAATCCATTCGGCCTGTACACCTTCGCGCTGCTGTTCTTCGCCCGCGCCTCGGCCAAGCTGAACCTTTACCTCGGGGTGCCCCGGATCAACGTCGAATTCCTGCCGCGCCCGCTGGCACATCTTGCCAGCCACTTCTGCCATGCCCGGATGAACTGGCTGTTCCCGTTCTCGGTCACCGGGCTGACCTTCGCCACCGGCTGCTGGCTGGAGCGCGCCTACGCCGCCCCGACCGATGCCATCATGATCGGCCACATCCTGCTGGCCGTCCTGACCGCCCTCGCCCTTCTGGAACACTGGTTCATGGTCCTGCCCTTGCCCGACCAGAAGCTCTGGCGCTGGATGCTGCCCGACAGCGCCGGCACCGACACCTCGATCCCTGCAAGAAAGTGACGCCCATGGATTTCGCCAGCCACTTCCAAAGCCAGCTCGACGCCCTGAAAGCCGAAGGCAACTATCGCACCTTCGCCGATCTGGAACGCCGCTGCGGCGCATTCCCCCGCGCGAACCGCCATGGCGACACGGTGGAAGAGGTCACCGTCTGGTGCTCGAACGACTATCTCGGCATGGGCCAGCATCCGGAGGTGGTGGTCAGCATGATCGAGACGGTCCGGGCCTGCGGCACAGGGGCCGGCGGCACGCGCAACATCGGCGGCAATTCGGTGCAACACCGTGCGCTCGAGGCGGAATTGGCCGATCTGCACGGCAAGGAGGCGGCGCTTTTGTTCACTTCGGGCTATGTCTCGAACTGGGCGGCGTTGTCCACGCTTGGGGCGCGCATCCCGAACGCGGTCATCCTGTCTGACGAGAAGAACCACGCGAGCATGATCGAGGGCGTGCGCCATTCCCGCGCCGACAAGGTGATCTGGAAGCACAACGACTGGCGCGATCTGGACCGCAAGCTGAACGCCGTGGGCGACCGGCCCAAGATCGTGGCCTTCGAGAGCGTCTATTCCATGGACGGCGACATCGCCCCCATCCGCGAAATCGTCGAGGTCTGCGAGGCGCACGGCGCACTGTCCTACATCGACGAGGTGCACGCCGTCGGCATGTATGGCGACCATGGCGGCGGGGTCTCGGAACGCGAGGGGCTCGCGCACCGGATCGACGTTATCGAGGGCACGCTCGGCAAGGCCTTTGGCTGCGTCGGCGGCTACATCACCGGAACCGCCGCCCTGGTCGATTTCGTCCGCAGCTTCGCCAGCGGCTTCATCTTCACCACAGCACTTCCCCCGGCCGTCGCCGCTGCGGCCACCACCTCGATCCGCCACCTGAAAGTGTCGGGCGAGGAACGCGCGCGCCAGAAGGCGAATGTCGCCAAGGTCCGCGCCCGGCTGGACCGCGCGGGCATCCCGCACATGGCCAACGAAAGCCACATCATTCCGGTGATGATCGGCGATCCGGTGAAATGCAGGATGATTTCCGACATCCTGATGGCCGACTGGGGAATCTACGTCCAGCCGATCAACTACCCCACGGTCCCGAAGGGCACCGAACGTCTGCGCATCACGCCGGGGCCCCATCACACCGATGCCGACATCGATCACCTGATCGCCGCGCTTACCGCGCTGTGGAGCCGTTGCGCAATATCACACGCAGTTGCGTGAATTTGGGTGGATGGCCCCTTGTCAAGCCTGATGGGCGGATCACAATACAGCCGAAACCGAAACGGGAGGATCCCATGCGTTTCACTATGACTGCCCTTGTCTTCGCCAGCCTGTCCGTTCCAGCCCTGGCCCAGGACATCGAGGCCGGGGCCAAGACCTTCAACCAGTGCCAGACATGCCACGTCATCCAGAACGAGGCGGGCGAAACGCTGGCGGGCAAGAATGCCAAGACCGGGCCGAACCTCTACGGACTGCCCGGCCGCGTGATCGGCAGCTATGAGGGGTTCAAGTACGGAGACTCCATTGTCGCTCTGGGTCAGACCGGCGCGGTCTGGGACGAGGCGAGCTTCGTCGAATACGTCCAGAACCCGGCCAAGTTCCTGAAAGAGCGGCTGGGCGACGACAAGGCCAAGTCAAAGATGGCCTTCCAGCTGAAGAAGCCGGAAGACGCGGCGAATGTCTGGGCCTTCATCGCATCGCTGTCGCCGGCCCCGGCGCCGACCGAGGCTGCTCCGGCCGAAGGAGAGGCGGCCCCGGCAACCGAATGATCTGATCCGCCCCGCGCGGACCAGGCCCCCGTCCCCAGCCGGGGCGGGGGCCTTTGGTTCTTCAGCTGCGATTGCAGGTCAGGCTGAGCACCGTCCTGGGATCGCCTGTCAGCCGCATGCCGCCACCCTCGATAATTGCCCGAACGCCATCCACCCAGTCGTTCGCAACCACGTTGTCGCCGACGACCAGAGGTTGCGACGAGGCCAGCCGCCCCGAGCCGATGCCAGCCCCCTCGATTGGCAGCGACATGCCGAAGCCTTCGCCATAGGGCGATTTGCATTGGACAGTCATTCCAAACTTCTGCTCTCCGGCCTCGTAGTCCAGATCGAAACTGAGACCATCCGTCTGGACCGTCACGCGGAAGTCGTTGCTTATGACGCTGTCGCTTGTGCAGGTCATGTCGGCGGCCTTCATGCGTTCCAGGGCCGCCGTATGCTTGCCCTGGCCGAAGAAGCTGAGGATTTCCGACCCTTGCAGAAGCCTTGAGAGATTATCGCTTTCGAAGATGTTGCTATAGGAAATCTCCACGTCGGGACCGGTGATGGTGTAATGCCATTCCCCGTGCAGCCGTAGTTCGGACCTTTCCAGCACCCGGCCGATCTCGCTTTTCAGGTTGGCCGCCTGCGCCCGGTAGCGCTCTGCCTCTTCCAGGGTCATGACGCTGGGCAGCCGGCTCCAATAGGCATGAGCACCCATGGCCCTGCACAGGTCACGATGCATCAACTCGTGCGCAGCCGTGGCGTCGGCAATGGCGTCGCAGGGCGCTCCTGCCACCATTGCTTTGAGCTGGGTCTCCGGCTGCTGGCAGCTGCCGTGAGGCATGGTAACCTCGTCAGGGCCCATGTAGCCTTTGACCTTGGGAAAGGGCAGTCTCATCTTCTGCGCCACATAGCGGTCCCGCATTGCCAGAACCGTGCTCTGGATATCCAGATTGCCGTCCGGATCGGCGTTGGACGTAAGCTTCAGGTTGCGCAGGCGCTGTTCTTCTGCCTTCAGCACTTCGGCCATCTGGCGCATGAACCCTTCCAGGTAGATTGCGTTCCGGTATTCCTGTTGAAGACTTTCCAGATGCGTGCAGGTACAGGCGGGTGGACCGGCAAGCGCCGGAACCGCGACCATCAGGTTTGCGACAAGAAAGGCAAGCGGGGCGAAAATGGGCCTGTGCAGCATCGGCAATTCCTTTCGGCAAAGACATCGGCGCCGGGGCGCCGCTGAAAAATGCCTTCGATGCTAGGGCAGCGCCGGGCCATGTCAACGCCCTCGTGTCCGTTCAGCGCAGCGTCAGGCCGCCCTCGGTTTGCAGGAACTGCACGACAGCATCGATCCCCACGCCCTGGCGGACACGGGCCATGACATAGGGCCGGTCGCCCCGGGCGCGCCTGGTGTCAGCCTCGAGCAGGGCTAGGTCCACGCCGACATGCGGGGCAAGGTCGGTCTTGTTCACCACCAGCAGGTCCGACCGCGTGACACCGGGGCCGCGCTTGCGTGGAATATCCTGGCCCGCAGCAGTATCGATCACATAGATCGACAGGTCCGCCAGTTCGGGGCTGAAGGTGGCCGCAAGGTTGTCGCCGCCGCTTTCGATCAGGATCAGGTCGAGGTCAGGATGTGCCGCGCGCAGATCGGCGACTGCGGCCAGGTTGATGCTGGCGTCCTCGCGGATCGCGGTATGCGGGCAGCCGCCGGTTTCCACCCCCCGGATCCGGTCCAGGGGCAGCACCTGGGCCCGCATCAGGTATTCGGCATCTTCCCGGGTGTAGATGTCGTTGGTGATCACCGCCATGGAGCAGCGCTGCGCCAGTGCGCGGCAAAGGGCCTCGGTCAGGCTGGTCTTGCCCACACCGACCGGTCCACCGATGCCCACCTTGAGCGGTCCGTTCATGTCTTGAAAATCCTTACGTCCATTTCCTCGTGCCGGATGGCCGACATCTCTGCCGCCAGCGCAGCCGTCCCGATATCGTCAACTTCCGAAACCGAAGCCCAGGCTGCAAGTTCGGCTACGGCCGGATGCAACCTGGCCAGCACCGCCTGCCCTTCGGTCTGGCCTAGGGGGGCAAAGCGCGTCGCGCAGGCCACCAGATTTGCCGCGAAGGCGTGCAGGTACACCCCAACCACCTGCTCCACAGGCAGCTTCAGCACGCAGGCCGCCTCGCCCACCGCCACCGGCAGGCAGCGCGGAGGAAGGTCGCGTCCAGTCAGGGCCGCGACGGTCCGCGCGAAAGCCGCGCCCTGCTCGACCGTCTCGGCAAGACGCTCTTTCGTTCCGGCCATGGCGCGCGCCAGCATGTCGATCCCCGCTGCGTCGCCGCCGCGCAGAACCGACGCCAGCAGCACCGCATCAGACTGCCCGGCTCCATGCCGCAGCACCCCCTCGATCCAGGCCCCGATCCCCGAGGCAGAGCGTTCTCCGGCGCCGATCACTGCCTCCAGCCCATGCGAATAAGCGAAGCTGCCGGTCGGGAACGCCGGGGACAGCCATTGCAGAATGACCAGGAGGTCAGTGCGCATGTCCCATCGTGCGGCCCATCCCGTAGGCCCCGCCTTCCGGGCTGAAGGGCTCGAGCGCCTCGGTCACGGTGGCACCCAGGCCGCGCAGCATGTCGGAAAGCACATGATCGGCACGGATCACGAGGCGGTCGGGCTCGATCTGGCAGGGGGTGTGCCGGTTGCCGATGTGCCAGGCCAGGCGCACCAGGTCGCCCCGGATGACCAGCACCGGCTCTGCCGCCGCAGCGATCTCCACCAGACGACCGTCCAACAGCTCGAAGGCATCGCCGGCCAGCAGGTTCATCGTTTCAGGCAGATCCACAAGAAACGGCTCGCCTGCTGCCGTCAGCAGCCGCCTGCGCCGCAGGAAGCGGTTGTCATAGTCCAGCACAACGCGCTCCGTGGCCAGACGCGGCCAGTGGCCTGAACGGTGCAGGGTCCGGGCAACGGGAAGGGTCATCATCTGTCCTTAGCGATTCCTTCAGATTCGGGGTGCAGTCTGCGGCCCACATAACGAAGGAGGATCGCATGACCGCTTCCCGGCTTGCACTTGCTGACGAACTGGCCGAAATCCGGGCCGAAATCGCCCGCCTGAAGCAGCGGGAAACCGCGCTTGCCTCGCTGGAACACTGTTTTCCCAAGGTGCCCGTCTTCCGTCGGCAACGGTCGGCGGAGCGCACCCTGCAAGGGGCGAACTGCGCTGCATCGGCGCATGCCTGACAGATCAATACAGGAAGTAGCGCTGCGCAAGGGGCAACTCCCGTGCTGGTTCACAGGTCAGAAGGACGCCATCCGCCCGGACCTCATAGGTTTCGGGGTCCACCTCGATTGTAGGCGTCGCATCGTTCAGCTTCATGTCGCGCTTGCCGATGCCCCGGGTATGTTCGACGGCCAGGGTTTCCTTGACAAGGCCATAGGTCGAGCGGACATCCGCCTGCTGGGCGGCCCGGCTGACGAAGGTCACCGCGTTACGGGCCAGGCTGCCGCCAAAGGCCCCGAACATGGGGCGGGTGTGTACAGGCTGCGGCGTGGGGATCGAGGCATTTGGATCGCCCATCTGGGCCACGACGATGCAGCCGCCGATCAGCACCATCTCGGGTTTGGCCCCGAAGAAGGCCGGCGACCAGAGGACCAGATCGGCGCGCTTGCCTGCCTCGACGCTGCCTATATGAGCCGACAGCCCATGCACGATGGCCGGATTGATCGTGTATTTCGCCACATAGCGCCTGACGCGCAGGTTGTCGTTGTCGCCCGTCTCACCTTCCAGACGCCCGCGCTGCACCTTCATCTTGTGCGCTGTCTGCCAGGTGCGGGTGATGACCTCGCCCACCCGGCCCATGGCCTGGCTGTCCGATGCCATGACGGAAAAGGCGCCCATGTCGTGCAGGATGTCCTCGGCCGCAATCGTCTCGCGACGGATGCGGCTTTCGGCAAAGGCCACATCCTCGGGCACCCGGCGGTCCAGATGGTGACAGACCATCAGCATGTCGAGATGTTCCTCGATCGTGTTGACCGTGTAGGGCATGGTCGGGTTTGTGGAACTGGGCAGGATGTTCTGCGACCCCACCACCTTGATGATGTCGGGCGCATGACCACCGCCCGCACCTTCTGTGTGGAAGGCATGGATCGTGCGGCCCGCAATGGCCTTAAGCGTGTTTTCCACGAAGCCGCTTTCGTTCAGCGTGTCGGTATGGATCATCACCTGGACGTCCATCGCATCGGCCACGGTCAGGCAGCAGTCGATGGCGCCGGGGGTGGTGCCCCAGTCCTCGTGCAGCTTCAGGCAGGACGCGCCCGCCCGCACCTGTTCCTCCAGTGCGGCGGGAAGCGAGGCATTGCCCTTTCCCGCGAAGGCCAGGTTCATCGGAAAGGCATCCGCGGCCTGCAACATGCGCGTGATGTGCCAGGGCCCCGGCGTGCAGGTCGTGGCCAACGTGCCATGCGCCGGGCCCGTGCCGCCGCCCAGCATGGTGGTGATGCCGGAATGCAGCGCATCGTCGATCTGCTGCGGCGCGATGAAGTGGACATGCACGTCGATCCCGCCTGCCGTCAGGATGCGGCCCTCGCCCGCGATGATCTCGGTCCCCGGTCCGATGATGACATCGACGCCGGGCTGGGTATCGGGGTTGCCGGCCTTGCCGATCCTGGCAATCCGGCCGTCACGCAGGCCGACGTCGGCCTTCAGGATGCCCGTCCAGTCCACGATCAGGGCATTGGTGATGACCGTGTCCATTGCCCCCTGCGCCCGCGTCAGCTGCGACTGTCCCATACCATCGCGGATCACCTTGCCGCCGCCAAACTTGACCTCTTCACCGTACCCGCCGCGTTCGGCGATCAGATCGCGTTCGACTTCGATGACAAGCTCGGTGTCGCCCAGCCGCACCCTGTCGCCCAGAGTGGGGCCATACATGTCGGCATAGGTTCGGCGGCTGATCGTGAAGGGCATGTCAAATCCTTCGCGGGGCGGTCACAAGGGCCCCATCACCTGCTGATTGAATCCATGAACCACCCGCGCGCCCGACAGGGGCACAAGGCGCACCTCGCGGGTCTGGCCTGGCTCGAAGCGCACCGCCGTTCCGGCGGGAATGTCCAGCCGCCTGCCCCGCGCGGCGGCGCGGTCGAAGGCAAGTCCCGCATTGGTTTCGGCGAAATGGTAATGGCTGCCGACCTGCACCGGCCTGTCGCCGGTATTTGCCACGGTCAATACGGTGACCTCGGCGCCGGCGTTCAGCACCAGATCGCCCGGCGCGGGGATGATCTCGCCCGGGATCATCTTCTACACCGGCAGGACAGGCAGCGCGGCAAGGATCGCCAGGGCGACCAGCCACTCGGCGCCGCAGCTGCGGGGCAACGGCAGGGCAATGACAGCGACGCGGTCCGGGTTCATCATGGCCTCCTATCGGATCGGATGGTGGACAGTGACAAGCTTGGTGCCATCGGGGAAGGTCGCCTCGACCTGGACGGAGTGGATCATCTCGGGCACGCCAGCCATGCATTGCCCGGCAGAGACGACATGGGCGCCGGCTTCCATCAGATCGGCCACGCTACGCCCGTCGCGCGCACCCTCGATGACGAAATCGGTGATCAGGGCTACCGCCTCGGGGTGGTTCAGCTTGACACCCCGGGCCAGGCGCGCCCGGGCGACCATTGCGGCAAGGCTGACCAGAAGCTTGTCCTTTTCGCGGGGAGTCAGGTTCATGGCGGTCCCTGATGTTGCCAGACGCGCGGCAGGGGCTGGCCCCGCCGCAGGATGTGCAGGACGCGGGCGATCTGGCGCCGCAGCGGCAAGCCGTCGGCGGCAAGCATCCGCACCACTGTCCGCCCGGCGAAGGCACTGGACCCGGCCGCGACACCGGGTTCATCCAGCACGGCACGCAGCGGGGTCAGAGCAACCTCTTCGGTAATCACGATACTTGCCAGCGCCCGCGCCGCGTTCAGCGTCCCCGCCCCCGAAAGGGCCGATGCATCAATCGCCAGCGGGTCCAGCCAGAGCGGCACACCCTGGCGCCTGATCTCGCGCCGGTCGCGGAAACGGATGTCGCGCACTGTTTCCCCCATCGCGGCGCGGCCCAGCACGACCGCCTCCAGCGCAAGGCATCCGGCACCGGGGGCCAGTTCGATGATGGTGCGGCGGTCCAGCGCGGCGCGATCGAACAGGATGGTCTCCTGCGGCAGCCAGTCAAGCCAGCCGCCGGGTCCAACCGACAGACGCACATCCATGCGCGCCGGGCCGCCATTGGCGCGATAGGCACGTTCGGCAGTCTGGGTCGTTGCGACGGCCTGACCAGCGATCTCAAGCCCGAAGCACAGATAATCGCCCGAGGTCAACCCGCCGGCGGTATTCAGGAAAACAACCTCGCGGCCCATGTGCCCACCAGGCAGGATCGCCTTGGCACTGCCCTCGGTGCGCAGCCTCATCAGCCGCTCGGGGCCAAGCCTGACCAGCGCCTCGCCCCTTGCGCGCTGCATGGTCTCGATGGCCTGTAATGCCGTCATCCGGTCCCCCCGTTGCGCGGCACTGTCGGATGGTCGGGCCGGCGATGGCAACGCCGCAGCCGGCGGCAAACCTGCGGTGGGGGGATCCGCGATCACTTTCGCCCATTTTCCAGGCAAATCGCCCCATTTAAGGGCACGTGATGAAATCAGCCCTCGATCAGCGCCCGAACCCTGGCCACGCCCGCGGCAACCAGCCCGGCATCTCCCCTTGCCTCGACATTCAGGCGCAAGAGGGGTTCGGTGTTCGAGGCGCGCAGGTTCAGCCGCCAGTCGCCGAAATCCAGCGACAGACCGTCCGTCCGGTCCTGACCCAGCGCCCGCGAAGCCAGCGCCGCCTGCACCCGCGCGACGATGGCCCCGGGATCCGGGACGGCAAAGTTGATCTCGCCCGAGGACGGATAGTCGCGGCGCAGCGCCGAGGCCATCTCGGCCAGGCTCTGACCCGTCCGGTCGATCAGACCCGCGACCAGAAGCCAGGGGATCATGCCGCTGTCGCAACACATGAAATCACGGAAGTAATGATGGGCCGACATCTCGCCGCCATAGACGGCACCCTCTGCCCGCATCGCGGCCTTGAGGAACACATGCCCAGTGGGTGCCAGCACCGACCGCCCCCCCGCCTGCGCAATGGTGTCCTGCACTGCCCAGAGCACGCGCGGATCATGCACGATGGCCGCCCCAGGGTGCCGGGCCAACCGCGCACGGGCCAGCAGCGCCACCACATGTTCGCCGTCAAGGAACCGGCCCGACCCGTCAAACAGAAAGCAACGGTCGAAGTCGCCATCGAAAGCAACAGCCATATCGGCCCCGGCGGCGCGCACGGCGGCCTCGGTCTGCGGGCGGTTTTCCGGCAGAAGCGGGTTCGGAACGCCGTGCGGGAAACGTCCATCGGGGTGATGATGCATCCGCAACAGGTCAAGATGCGCGCCCCGACTTTCCAGGCCGTCGGCCAGGGCATCCAGTGTCGGCCCGGCCGCCCCGTTGCCGGAATTGACCAGCACCCGCAGCCGCCCGACCGGACCGACAAGCCCGGCGACATGGGCGACATAGGCCTGGCGGACGGCACTTGCATCCTCTCGGCTTCCGCCTGGCAGAGGGTCGGGGTTCGCGTCAGCCAACGCCATGACCTGGGCAAAGGCCGCATCGGTCAGAGGCACCGCTCCGCGCCCGACCAGCTTCATCCCGTTGTAATCGCGGGGATTGTGCGAGGCGGTGACCATGATCCCGCCGCCCGTGCCCAGATGGGCGGTGGCGAAATACATCTCTTCGGTTCCGGCAAGGCCCAGGTCCAGCACCCGCACCCCATGGGCCATCAGCCCCGCCGCCACCGCATCGGCCAGCGCGGGAGAGCTTTCGCGGCAGTCGCGCGCCAGCACCACGGAATCGGCCCCGGTAACCCGGGCAAAGGCGCGGGCAATGCGATGGGCGACAGCTTCGTCGAGGTCGATCCCCAGCCGGCCGCGGATGTCATAGCGCTTGAACGGGCTCATCTCGGCAGGGGATCACCCCCGCGCGCCGTAGTAAAGGCCTACGACGTGCTCGGCCTCGGCGAAGAACAGCCAGCGGGCGGCCAGCGCCCCGGCCAGGTGCAGCACGGCGGCCAGTGCAATGCCGAACAGGCCAAGCGGCAGGAGGAGGACCAGCGCCGGGGCGAGGGAGGCCAGCACCAGCGCGATCTTGCGCAGCCGGGCCGCATGCTTGCGACCCACGACGAAGATCATCTCGCGTTTCAGGTAGTTCCCCGCCGTATGCGCGGGGTCGAGGACCGACGGCACGCCGAGGCGGTCGAGGCCCGTCGCGGTGCCGAGGCTCTGCCCGGCCCGGGCGAAGGCCCCGTCGCCGACCCGCCAGACGGCAAGCAGGACCGCCCCCACGGCAAGGAGCGGCACCGGCGCCCAGGCGCGACCCGACAGCATCGCCCCCCCGGCCAGCGCGAATGTCAGGAACATGATCGGCGTCAGCCAGTGGTGCCAGCGCGGGACCGCCTTGATCTGGGTATAGATCATCGCGGTGGTGAAGACGGTGAGGATCGCAAGCGCGCCGCCGACCTGGCCCAGGATGCGCGGCAGGCCCAGGCCGAAGATGTCGGACAGCGCCACCGGCGCCAGCAGGACCAGCGTGGCGACCGAGGCCCAGGCCTCACGGCTGAGCCAGCTGGTGCGCCAATGGGTAAAGGCCTTCAGCGCGTTCTTCGGATTGCCGAGGTGGAAGGTCGCGGCCAGTAGCCCCGCCACCGCCAGCCCGTAGCCGAGACCCCAGAGCAGGAAGGCCGCCCAGCCCGAGGGCATGAGCGCACCCCAGCCAAGGAAGGCGAGGAAGCCGAAGCCAAGCCCCGACAGCACGGAAAACAGGATGACCGACGGCGCGGGATGCATCTCAGAGCTTCCCCAGCATCCGGTCGAGCCAGCCGGCGATGCCGCTGGCCTGTACGTCCAGCAGGGGCTCCAAGGGGCTGGCGGCCCCCGGCCCCTTCCTGCGCGGAGGCAGGTACTTGTTGGTGGGCCGCGTCCCCATGTCGGGCATCAGGTCATAGCCGCCGCGTTCGGCGACAAGCCGGGACACCGCGCTGTCGGGGTCGGCGAGGTCGCCGAAATGGCGGGCGTTGGTCGGGCAGGTGCGGACGCAGGCGGGCTCGCGGTCCTCCTCGGGCAGGGTCTCGTTGTAGATCCGGTCGACGCAGAGCGTGCATTTCTTCATCACGCCTTGCGCGGCGTCCATCTCGCGTGCGCCGTAGGGGCAGGCCCAGGCGCAGAGGCCGCAACCGATGCAGGCGTCCTCGTTGACCAGCACGATCCCGTCCTCGGCCCGCTTGTAGCTGGCCCCCGTGGGGCAGACGGTGACGCAGGGCGCGGTGTCGCAGTGCAGGCAGGAGCGCGGGAAGGTCACCACCTGGGCCGGACCGTCCGGGATGGCGACCTGATAGGAATGGACCCGGTTCAGGAAGGTGCCCGAGGGGTCGGCACCGTAGGGATCCTGGTCGGAAAGGCCGATGCCGGCGTCGTTCCAGCCCTTGCAGGCGGTCACGCAGGCCTGGCAACCGACGCAGGTGTCAAGGTCGATCACCAGGCCCAGGCGTTTTTCGGTGCTCTGCGGCAGGGCCGTCATCGCTCCGCCTCCCCACCGGGACCCAAAAGTTTTCGAAAACTTTTGGCAAAATTCTTCGAAGAATTTTGCGCCCGGCCGCCACCGGCGCGCGGAGGATCGGGCAGCCGCTCGAACATCGGCTCCACCGTGCCGCGCGGATGGTCTTCGGCGGCCACCCGCTCCACCCGCACGCGCTGGTCGAACCAGGCGGCCTGGCCGGTCACGGGGTCGGAGTTCGACAGCCGCACGCCCTCGCGGTCGGGCAAGAGTTCCGAGATCAGGTGATTGAGCAGGAAGCCGGTCGTCGCCTCTGGCGCGTCCTCGTGCAGCGCCCAGGCGCCCCGGCGCTTGCCGATGGCGTTCCAGGTCCAGACCGTGTTCTCGTTCAGCGCGGCCATATGCGCCACCGGCACCACGATGGTCCCGGCGCGGGAGGAGACCCGCGCCCAGTCGCCGTCCCGGAACCCCTGGGCCTCCCAGAGTTTCGTCGGCAGATACAGATAGTTGTGCCCCTTGATCTGCCGCAGCCAGGCGTTCTGGCTGCCCCAGGAGTGGTACATGTCCATCGGCCGCTGGGTCAGGGCATGGACCGGATAGCCGAAGGCCGCATCCTCGTCGCCATAGGGCGGATACCAGACGGGCAGCGGGTGCATCGCCTGTTTCAGACGCGCGCGAAGGTGGTCGGGCGGCTGGCGGGGGCCGAAGCCCTCGGCCGCAAGCTGGAAGCGGCGCATGGGTTCGGACCAGATGTTGAAGAGGTAAGGCTGCGGCGTCTCGTAAAGACCAAGGCGCACCGCCCAGTCCTGGTAGGCCGCGTTCCAGGGTTTGTAGAAGGCGGCCTCCTCGGGCACATGCGCCTGGTAGAAGGCGCCGTTCTCGATGTAGCGGTTCAGCTGGTCCGGGTTCGGCGCGCCGCGCCCCTCGGCCTCGCCATTGCCGCGGAAGCCCATCAGCGGCCCGACGCCCGGCCGGCGCTGGTGGTTCGCGATATAGTCGGCATAGTCCTTGAACTTCGGGCTGCCGTCCTCGTTCACCATGCCGGGCAGGCCAAGCCGCGCGCCGAGGTCGAGGAGCACCGACTGGAAGCAGCGCACCTCGCGGTCGGGCTCCAGCACCGGCCAGCGGATCGCGTCGCCTGCGGCATCCGGTTCGCTGATGGGGCGGTCGAGCAGGCTGATGCAGTCGTGGCGTTCGAGGTAGGTCGTGTCGGGCAGGATCAGGTCGGCATAGGCCACCATCTCGCTGGCATAGGCGTCGGAATAGATGATCCGGGGGATCACATACTCACCGTCCCTCTGTTCCGTCAGCATCTCCATCACGCGGGCGGAGTTCATGCTGGAGTTCCACGACATGTTCGCCATGTAGAGGAACAGGGTGTCGATCTTGTAGGGATCCCCGGCATGGGCATTGGGGATGACCATGTGCATCAGCCCATGGGCCGAGAACGGGTTTTCCCAGGAGAACCCCTTGTCGATCCGCGCGGGCTGGCCGTTGGGCAGCAGGCACAGGTCGTCGGGGCTGCGGACATAGCCCAGATGCGGGCCGGTCAGCGGCTTGCCGGGCGAGGTCACGAAATGCGGGGTCGGATGCGCCTCCACCGGCTTGGGGTATGGCGGCTTCAGTCGGTAGCCGCCGGGGGTTTCCACCGCGCCCAGCAGGATCTGGAGAAGATGCAGCGCCCGGGCGGTCTGGAAGCCGTTGGAATGGGCCGATATCCCGCGCATGGCGTGAAAGCTGACCGGGCGGCCGGGCATGGCGGCATGTTCGTTGCCGCGGAAGTCGGTCCATGGGCGATCCAGCTTGATGGTCTGGTTGAAGGCCACGTCGGCGAGTTCGGCGGCCAGCTGCCGGATGCGGGCTGCCGGGACGCCGCAGCGCGCGGCCACCGCCTCGGGCGCGTAATCGGGCTTGAGGTATTCCTCGACCATGTGGCGAAAGACGGTGCGGTTGCCCTGCCATTCGGCGCCGAGGTCGGGCTGCACGTCCTTGCCGTCCCAGGGCGCGGGTTGGCCGGTGCGGCGGTCGATCACGAAGGGCTGGCTTTCGGCATTCCTGACGAACAGGCCCTTCTCCGGCCCCTCTGCCTCGGTCACCAGAAGGGGCGCGTTGGTCCATTGCGCAAGGTAATCGAGGTCGATCTTCCCCGCTTCCAGAAGGCAGTGGATCAGCGACAGGATCAGCAGGCCATCGGTGCCGGGGGTGATCCCGATCCAGTCGTCGGCCACCGCCGAATAGCCGGTGCGGACCGGGTTCACGCTGATGACCCGCGCGCCGCGGGCCTTCAGCTTGCCGATACCGATCTTGATGGGGTTCGAGTCATGGTCCTCGGCCACCCCGAACATGACGAACAGCTTCGTGCGGTCCCAGTCCGGCTGGCCGAACTCCCAGAAGGCCCCGCCGATGGTGTAGATGCCGCCCGCCGCCATGTTGACCGAACAGAAACCGCCGTGGGCCGCATAGTTCGGCGTGCCGAACTGTTGCGCCCACCAGCCGGTGAGGCTTTGCGACTGGTCACGGCCGGTGAAGAAGGCCAGCTTCTCGGGCGCGGTCTCCCGCAGGGGTTTCATCCAGGCGACGGCGGTTTGCAGCGCCTCTTCCCAGGAAATCTCCTCGAAGGCCCCCGATCCCCGCGGGCCAACCCGACGCAGGGGAGCGCGCAGGCGGCTGGGGGCGGTGACCTGCATGATCCCGCTTGCCCCCTTGGCGCAAAGGACGCCCTTGTTGATCGGATGGTTCCGGTTGCCCTCGATATAGACGACCTTACCCGATTTCAGATGCACGTTGATCCCGCAGCGGCAGGCGCACATGTAGCAGGTGGTCTGGCGGACCTCGTCGCCGACCTCGCGTTGCGTTTCCACCCTCGGCTGGTTCACGCGCCCTCCCCGGCCCTCACGGCCTGCGCTTCAAGGGCAATCTGCCGTTCCTCATCTGCTGGCACAAGAAGGATAGCGACACGGGATGTCGCATCGTGCAGCGTGGTTTCGTTCCGCGCATTGCGGGCGGGGTCGGAAGAAACTCCCATGAAGGAAAGCCCGGACAGGATTTTCTTCCGCATCCAGGGATCGTTCTGGCCGATGCCACCGGTAAAGACCACGGCATCGAGGCCGCCCATCGCGGCCACCATCGACCCGGCGTGACGCACCGCCCAATAGGCGAAATGGTCCAGCGCAAAACGCGCCTCGGCCGTGCCTGCCGCATGCAGCGCGCGCAGGTCGCTGTGCCCGCCCAGGCCCAGAAGCCCGCTTTCGCGGTTCAGGATGCGGCCCGCGCGCTCCACCCCGTGCAGTTCGGCCAGCCGCAGCACCGCATTGCCGTCGATGGCGCCAGAGCGGGTGCCCATGGTCAGACCGTCCAGCGGCGAATAGCCCATGGTCGTTGCAACGGAACATCCGTTCACAATCGCAGCCATCGAGCAACCGTTGCCGAGGTGGCAGGCAAGCAGACGCTCCGGCAGCTCGCCGCGGTCACGCAGGATGCGCACCAGCGCGGCATAGCTCAGCCCGTGAAAGCCATAGCGGCGCAATCCCCGGGCGCGTTCAGACGCCGGCAGGGCATAGGTCACGGCCACATCGGGGTTGGTCGCATGAAAGGCCGTGTCGAAGGCGGCATATTGCGGCAGATCGGGCGCGATGTCGTGAACCGCTTGGATTCCCACCAGATTTGCCGGATTATGCAAGGGCGCGAGCGGCACGCAGGCCTCGATCCCGCGCAGCACCTCGGGCGTCACCCGGCAGGTCGCGGTCAGGTAGGCCCCGCCGTGAACCACCCGATGCGCTGCCGCAGTTAGCCGGTCCACCGCCACCCCGGCCTGAGCCAGGGCGTCGATCATCGCCGCCCGATGGCCGTCCGGGCCGATCTCGGTGACCGCCGACCGGGCAACCTCGCGCTCGCCTTCAAAAAGCTTCAGCTTCAGCGAAGACGAACCCGCGTTCACAATCAACCACATCAGAGCAGCGCCTTCCCCAACCCAAGGGTGGCAAGACCGGCGAGAAGCACGATGGCAAAGCGGCGGAACTCCTGCGGGTCAGTGCCGAAGAAATGCCGCCCGCCCAGCCAGTTGCCGAACAGCGTGACCGGCAGCGCGATCAGCGAGGCCCAGAGCGTGTCCCACGTCACCAGCCCCGCCAGCCAATAGAGCGGCGCGGAGTAAAGGTCGAGCAGCGGGAAATAGGCGATAAGCGTGGCCCGGAACACCGCCGCGGGCATCGGTTGCGCCGCGAAGAAGGCCGCAACCGGCAGCCCCCCCATGCCGGGCGCATTGGCCAGCCCCGAGATTACCCCGGCCAGCCCGTTCGGCGCGCCGCGGACCTCGGACCTCAGCCGCCAGCCCGCCAGCAGCACCACGCACATCAGAAGGACATAGGCCGAAATCACTGCCCGCGCCGTGTCCTCGGAAACCCCGGTCAGGATCCACAGGCCCAGTGGCAGGCCGATCGCCGCCCCGCCCAGCAGCCAGCCGACCCGGTGCCAGTCAACATCCGGCCCGGCCCCGCGGGCATGTTGCAGCGACATGACCGTTTCCAGAATGACCACAACCGCCACGAAGTTCAGAGGATTGGTCACCAGACTGGATGCTGCAATCAGCAGAGCCGAGAATCCGAACCCCGAATAGCCGCGCACGAAGCCGGCAACCAGACAGGCAACCGCCAGCCAGGCCAGCGCGCCGGGGCCAAGGTCATAAGGCATCAGACAACCTGCGGCCGCATGTCCTCGCGTCGGATGCCAGCGACCTCGACCGGCTTCTTCATCGCGTCGCGGCGGAAGGGCTCGCCCAGTTCCTGGTTGATCATGGCCTCGATCAGGGTGGTCTTGCCGTTCTGCATCTGATCCTCGATCGCCTTGCGCAGGGCGGCCGTCAGCTCCTCCATCGTCCGAGCGACCACGCCCTGCAATCCGCAGGCGCGCGCGATCCCGGCATAGCTGACATCGGTGTCCAGTTCGGTGCCGACGAAATTGTCGTCATACCACAGCGTCGAGTTGCGCTTTTCCGCCCCCCACTGGTAGTTGCGGAAGACGACCATGGTGATCGCGGGCCATTCCGGGCGGCCGATGGCCGTCAGTTCCGTGACCGCGATACCGAAGGCGCCGTCGCCGGCAAAGCCCACCACGGGAGTATCCGGGCAAGCAATCTTGGCCCCGACGATCGAGGGCAGCCCGTAACCGCAGGGGCCGAACAGGCCCGGCGCCAGGTATTTCCGCCCCGCCTCGAAGGACGGATAGGCATTGCCGATGGCGCAGTTGTTGCCGATGTCGGACGAGATGATCGCCTCTTTCGGCAGCGCAGCCTGGATCGCGCGCCAGGCCATGCGGGGGCTCATCCAGTCGGGCTTGGCCTTGCGGGCGCGTTCGTTCCAGGTGGTGCCGGGATCGTCCTGTTCGTGATCCATCGAGGCAAGCTCCTGGGCCCAGGCCGATTTCTTTTGCGCGATCAGGGCCTTGCGCTCTTCCCGCCCTGCATCTCCGGCGGTCTTGGATAGACGCGCGAGGATCCCCTCGGCCACCTTCTTCGCATCGCCCACGATCCCCACCGTCACCGGCTTCGTCAGCCCGATCCGGTTCGGGTTGATGTCGACCTGGATCACCTTGGCCGCCTTCGGCCAATAGTCGATGCCATAGCCCGGTAGGGTCGAGAACGGGTTCAGCCGCGTCCCCAGCGCCAGCACCACATCGGCATGGGCAATCAGCTCCATCGCCGCCTTCGACCCGTTGTAGCCGAGCGGCCCCGCGAACAGGGGATGGCTGCCGGGAAAGGCATCGTTGTGCTGGTAGCCGACGCAGACCGGCGCGCTCAGCCGTTCGGCCAGCGCCATCGAGGCCGGGATCGCGCCGCCGATCACCACGCCGGCGCCGTTCAGGATCACCGGGAACTTCGCGCTGGACAGAAGCTGCGCCGCCTGGGCGATCGCCTCCTCGCCGCCCGAGGGGCGCTCGAACTCCACGATCGCAGGCAGGGCGATGTCGATGACCTGGGTCCAGTAATCGCGCGGCACATTGATCTGCGCCGGGGCAGACTGGCGTTTCGCCTGCAGGATCACCCGGTTCAGCACCTCAGCCATGCGAGAAGGGTCGCGGACCTCTTCCTGATAGCAGACCATGTCGCGGAACAGCGCCATCTGCTCGACTTCCTGGAAGCCGCCCTGCCCGATGGTCTTGTTGGCAGCCTGCGGCGTGACCAGCAGCAGCGGCGTGTGGTTCCAGTAGGCGGTCTTGACGGCAGTGACGAAGTTGGTGATGCCCGGACCGTTCTGGGCGATCATCATGCACATCCTGCCCGAAGCCCGGGTGAAGCCATCGGCCATCATCCCGCCCGAGCCTTCATGCGCGCAGTCCCAGAAGGTGATGCCCGCCTTGGGAAAGAGGTCCGAGATCGGCATGAAGGCCGAGCCGATGATCCCGAAGGCATGCTCGATCCCATGCATCTGCAGAACCTTTACGAAGGCTTCCTCGGTCGTCATCCTCATCGCATCACCCCATGACTTGCCGGGCACAGCCGCCCTTTGCTGCACCTTAGCGCCAGGATGAGTCCAGCCTTAGGGCCAGTTTTGGCGGCCCGCTATGGCCAGAGGCTGCTTCTCTTTCCGCTGCGTCTCTGCGTCGCCGCGCCGGCCGCAACGCATTATGGCAGTCATCTACGACCCAGGGCCCGGGCGATGCGGGCAATGCCCTCGGGGATACGCTGCGGGGCGATGGAGGAATAGGCGAGACGATAGAAGTTGCGGGGGCCGTCACCGGCAAAGAAGGCCCGCCCGGGTTCGATGAGAACCCCGTCCGCACGCAAGGACAGGGCGAGCACCTCGGTGTCAACCCCGTCGGGCGCACGCATCCAGAAGCTGGATCCGCCAAAGCCGCCCTGCCCGGCGACGGCAAGCCCCTCGACGGCGATGGCCTCGGCCATGACCTGACGGCGGCGGCGGTAGGCGTTCTTCATCCGGTTCACAAGCGCGTCGTAATGCCCCAGACCCAGGAAATAGGCCATGGTCCGCTGAATATGGCCAGGCGGATGTTTCAGCATCAGCCCGCGCAGTGCCCGTGCCTCGGCGATGAAGCCCGGCGGACCAACAAGGTAACCAAGGCGCAGGCCGGGAAAGACGGATTTCGAGAAGCTGCCGGCGTAGATCACCCTGCCGCCGCGGTCGAGCGACTTCAGCGCCGGGGCGACGGGTTTCAGAAAGGACATCTCGAATTCGTAATCGTCTTCGATGATGACGAAACCGCGGGCTTCGGCCGCCTCCAGCAGCGCCACGCGACGATCCACCGGCATTGTTGCGTTCGTAGGGCACTGGTGCGAAGGGGTGGTGAAAACCACTTCACCCTCAAGGGTTTGCGTCGGAAGGCCATCTGAATCCACATCAACCGGCACAGCCTCGGCCCCGGTCGCGGCGACGATTGCACGCCAGGCAGGATAGCCCGGGTTCTCTACCACGGCGCGGCGGCCCGGCCCCAGCACGACCGAGGCAGCAATGAACAGCGCGTTCTGGGCGCCGACGGTCAGAAGCACCTCATCCTCGCGCGCGGCAATGCCGCGGCGGGGAAGGATCGTGCGCAGAAGCTCCTGAATGAGCAGCGGGTCGTCACGTTCATAGTAGTCTGTCGTGAGGGCTGCAAAGTCGCGCTTGCCAAGCGCGCGCAGCGCGCACTGTCGCCAGTTCTGGTGGTCGAACAGCGTGGGGTCTGCCTGACCGTAGATGAAGGGCCACGGGTAACGGTCCCAGTCCTCGGGCCGTTCGACCCGGGGTGTCCGGGTGAAGCGGCCACGGGTCAGCGCCCTGAAATCAACGGCTTCGGCCCGCGGCGGGCCCGCCGGGAATTCGGGGGCAAGGGGTGCATTTTCCGAAACGAAATAGCCAGACCGCCCCCGCGCCATGAGGTAGTCAGAAGAGACAAGGTCAGCATAGGCCAGCGTCACGGTGATCCGGCTGACGCCGAGGTGTTCGGCCAGACCGCGGGAAGACGGCATCCGCGCACCGGGGCGGAAGCGGCCGGAAAGGATGCCTTGCGTGACCATGGCACGGATCTGCTGTTGCAGCGAGCCGGTCGCGCCGGGGGTCAGGTAGAAGGCTTCGGGCGGAATGGTGGCCATGAGTCCAGATGAGGGGACTTTGGGGCGGCCAAGTCAAGCCAGCCGTCGACATGGATATGATCGGGGATCTCTACACGAAACAGGAGACCAAGGCACGGGGGCGGGGCGGGTAATACCATCGGCAACGTGGGCCTCACTGCAAGATTTGGCGTGTTCCGAGGATCTGCATCTTGCGTCTGTGACCACTGGAAACGGTGACAGGGTTGATCACAAGACAGCACAGGCAGAATGGTGCGCCGGACTGCACCATGTGATGCAACACGACATGACGGACCGGGCTGTGCTGCCCGGTCCCTTGCTGCCCTTGGTCACCGCAGACCCGGGCAAAGGCTTTTCCTGTGCAAGCAGCGGGCAGCTTACCCGAACACCCGGCCCAGCGCGCCGTCGATGGCCGTGATGATCTCGTCGATGTCATCCTTCGTCGCGATCAGCGCCGGCGACAGGCACAGCGTGTTGTTCAGGCCCGGCAGGCTGCGGTTGGTCGCGCCGATGATCACCCCCTGTGCCATGCAGTCGGCGACGACGGCCTGGACCTTCTTTTCGTCCATCGGTTCCTTGGTCACCCGATCCGCCACCAGTTCGGCGCCGAGGAACAGGCCCTTTCCGCGCACATCGCCGATGACCTTGTGCTTGTCCATCAGCTCGTGCAGACGCGACAGGCAGTAGTCGCCCATCTTCAGCGTGTTCTCAAGAAGACCCTCGTCCTCGATGATCCGCATGTTCTCCAGCGCAGCGGCCGGGCCCGAGGTGCAGCCACCGAAGGTCGAGATGTCGCGGAAATAGCTCAGCGGGTCATTCGGATCGTCCTTGAACATCTCGAAGACGGCTTCCGTCGTCACCGTGCAGCTGATCGCGGCATAGCCCGAGGCCACGCCCTTCGCCATCGTCACGAAGTCGGGCTTGATACCGTAGTGCTGATAGCCGAACCAGGTGCCGGTGCGGCCCACACCGCAGACGACCTCGTCGATGGCCAGCAGGATGTCGTATTTCTTGCAGATTTCCTGCACCCGCTCCCAATAGCCCTTGGGCGGAACGATCACGCCGCCGCCGGCAGTGACGGGTTCCAGGATCAGGCAGCCCACGGTGTCGGGCCCTTCGCGCAGGATGACTTCCTCGATGGCGTCAGCCGCGCGTTCGCCATAATTTTCCACATCCCACTGCTTGCGGTATTCCAGGCAGTGCGGCACGCGCACGAAGCCATCCGGGAACGGCCCGTACTGCATCGCGCGCTGGTCCTGCCCGGCGCTGGCCAGCGCGGCAATGGTGGTGCCGTGATAGTCGCGGTCGCGATACAGGATCTTCCACTTCCTGCCGCCGTGGTGCCGGTGCGCGATCTGCCGCACCATCTTGTAGACCTTCTCGTTAGCCTCGGAGCCGGAGTTCGAGTAATAGACGCGGGACATGCCCGGCATCTTCTCGATCAGCCGCTTGGCGAAGACCGAGCCGGGGATCGAACCCGCGGCGCCGGCGAAATAGTTCATGCGCACCAGCTGGTCGCGTACGGCATCGGCAATCGAGGTGCGGCCGTAGCCTACGTTCACCGTCCAGACCCCGCCCGATACCGCGTCGATGTGTTCCTTGCCCTTGGCATCCCACACGCGCATCCCCTTGCCTTCCACGATGACGCGGGGATCGACGGTTTCATACTGCTTGTGCTGCGACAGATGGTGCCAGACATGGGCGCGGTCGGCCTCGACCACTGCGCCGATGTCGTTCAAGCCTGCAAAGCCTTCCATGAGGGGCGTCCTTTCGATTCAGAATTGCGCGGTATCATCCGGCAGTTTGCCGCATCACCTTATGTCCAGAACCGTCCGCCCGCTAGGGCCAGCCTGCGGCAGATTGCGGGTTGAGCCTGCGGCGCGCGCGCTAGATGCTGGGAAAGGTGCGGCAGGCGGGACGGTCGTGGTTCTGAAGGTCAAGAATGTGGTCAAGTCCTACCCCTCGGCCGAGGGGCGCGTGGCGGTGCTGGAAGGCGTCAGCCTTGCGCTGTCTGCCGGGGAAAGCCTGGCGCTGACGGGAGAGTCGGGCTCGGGCAAGTCCACGCTCCTGCATCTGGCAGGCGGCCTGGACAGCCCAGACGCGGGCGAGATCGAGGTCTGCGGCACCGCGCTGTCGGGGCTGGACGACGCCGGCCGCGCGCGGCTGCGGCGCGACCGGGTCGGCCTTGTGTTTCAGCAGTTCAACCTGATCCCCTCGCTGGATGTCAGCGCGAATCTGGCCTTTCAGGCGCGGCTGGCCGCGCGGCACGATCGGGACTGGTGTGTGCATCTGGCCCGGGTGCTTGGGCTGACGGGCCTGCTCGGCCGTTATCCCGACCAACTCTCGGGCGGGCAGCAGCAGCGGGTGGCGATCGGCCGGGCCCTGGCGGTCCGGCCCTCGCTGATCCTTGCCGATGAGCCGACGGGGAACCTGGACGAGGCGACGGGCGATGCTGTCATGGGGCTAATGCTGGATCTGGTGGCCCAGACGGGCGCAGCGCTGTTGATGGTCACCCATTCGGAACGTCTGGCGGCGCGGCTGGACCGGCGGCTGCGTCTGCGGGCAGGCAAGTTGGCATGACGGTGCTGGTCGCACTTCTGTCGCACTGGCGACGGCATCCCCTGCAGCTGGCGATGCTGGTGATCGGTCTGGCGGTGGCGACGGCGCTTTGGTCGGGCGTGCAGGCGATAAACGCCGAAGCGCGGGCGGCCTATGCCAAGGCGGCGGCGGTGCTGGGACAGGACCGGATGGACCGGCTGGTGCCTGTCTCCGGCGTGTTGGCGCCGGCCGATTACGCCGGGCTGCGCCGGGGCGGATGGCCAGTCTCACCGGTGCTGGAAGGGCGTACGCGCCAAGGATTGCGAGTTCTGGGCATCGAACCGCTGACCCTGCCGCGCGAGGCCGCAATCCGGGGGCTGCCCGGCCCCGCCGAAGGCGATTTTCAGGACTTTCTGACCGGGCAGGTGGTACTGGCCGCGCCGGAAACGCTGGATCGTCCTGGGGTCGCGGCGGCGCTGCGGGGCCTTGAGCCCCTACCCGCCCCCGACCTGCCGCCGATGACCGTCCTGGCAGATATCGGCCTGGCCGAGCGAATGCTGGAACGGCAGGGCGAGATAACAGCCCTGCTGATCGACCCCGCCCGCCCCCTGCCCGGCCCGATCCCCGCCGGGCTGGAGTTGCGCACGGCGGCCCCGGACGATGGCCTTGCCCGGCTGACCGACAGTTTCCACCTGAACCTGACAGCCTTCGGTGTGCTGGCCTTCGCGGTCGGCATCTTCATCGTCCATTCCGCCATCGGCCTTGCCTTCGAACAGCGCCGCCCGATGCTGCGCACCTTGCGGGCGCTGGGAGTGCCGGCGCGGGCGCTGGGGGCGCTGATCCTGACAGAGCTGCTGACACTGGCACTGATCGCCGGGGGCGTCGGCATTGCACTGGGCTATCTGCTGGCGGCGGCGCTGCTGCCGGATGTTGCGGCAACGCTGGGCGGTCTTTACGGCGCGACGGTTCCGGGAGCACTGGCCCTGCGCCCCGGCTGGGTGGCGGGCGGGCTGGCGATGGCCGTAGCCGGCACGCTGGCCGCCGGTGCAGGGGGCACCTGGCAGGCCTTCCGGCTGCCACCGCTGGCCACGGCTCAGTCTCAGGCCCATGCCGGATCGGCGACCGCCTTGCGACGGGCACAGGCGCTGGCCGGGATGGCCCTGTTGGCGACAGCAGGTGTGATGCTGATGGCTGGTCAGGGTCTGTGGGCGGGGTTTGCGGTGCTGGCCGCGTTGCTTCTGGGTGCGGCGCTGCTGTTGCCCGCTGCGCTGGCAGGGCTGCTGCGGCTGGGGGTGCGCCTGGCACGGGGTCCGCTGGCCGAATGGTTCTGGGCCGACACGCGCCACCAGCTGCCCGGCCTGTCGCTTGCGCTGATGGCGCTGTTGCTGGCGCTTTCGGCCAACGTGGGCGTAGGCACGATGGTGGCAAGCTTTCGCTCCACCTTCACGGGCTGGCTGGACCAGCGCCTTGCGTCCGAGCTTTACCTGACCGTCGAAACCCCGGCCCAGGCAGTCGAGATACGCGCCTGGCTGGAACCGCAGGTCGATGCGATGCTGCCCATCGTCGAGGCCGAAGCCCGGCTGGCCGGCCAGCCGGGAGAGATCTACGGCGTGGCTGACCATGCCACCTACCGCGACCACTGGCCCCTGCTGACCGCCATTCCAGAGGTCTGGGACCAGGTGGCACGCGGCGAGGGCGTGCTGGTCAACGAACAGCTTTACCGCCGTGCGAGGCTGGCGCTTGGTGATCCCCTGCCCCTGCCGGGGGGCGACCTTCCGGTAGTCGGTGTCTACTCGGACTATGGCAACCCCTCGCCGCAGGCGATCCTCGGGCTGACAAGCTTCCAGACCCGCTTCCCGCAGGCCGAAACCCGCCGCTTCGCCCTGCGGCTTCCGCCGGAAGATGTCGCGGCGCTGTCGGCCGCGTTGCGGGCGGAATTCGGGTTGGTGGAAACCGCGCTGGTCGATCAGGCGGGCCTCAAGGCCTTCTCGCTGCGCATCTTCGAGCGCACCTTTGCGGTGACCGGGGCGCTGAACACGCTGACCCTCGGGGTGGCGGCGATCGCCATGCTGGCAAGCCTGCTGACCCTGGCCGACCAGCGACTGGTGCAGCTGGCACCTGTGTGGGCGCTGGGCCTGACCCAGGCGCGGCTTGCGCGGCTCGATCTGGGCCGGACACTGCTGCTGGCTCTCATGACGGCTATCCTTTCCCTGCCGCTCGGTCTGGCGCTGGCCTGGGTGCTGCTGGCGGTGGTCAACGTCGAGGCCTTCGGCTGGCGCCTGCCGATGCAGGTCTTTCCGGCCGACTGGCTGTGGCTTGCTGCGGCTGCCTTCATGGCGGCAGTTCTCGCGGGCCTGCTGCCCGCGCTGCGCCTGATGCGGCGGCAACCGTCCGATCTGTTGCGGATCTTTGCCCATGAACGCTAGTCCACCTTCTCCGCCCCTTCCCAGCCCGCGCCCCCCGACTCCGTCTCTCCCAAACGGAGGGGTAAGAGAGCCGCCCCGCTCCTTCCGTGCCCTGGCCTGGCTTGCAGCGCTGCTGACCGTCCTGACCGCCCCCGCCCAGGCGCAGGGTTTCGCCGGCATGGGGGCCCCGGCCGATGGCTTCGCCCTGCCCGACCCCGCCCATACGCTGCAGTTTCCCGCCGACCACGGGGCACATCCGGCCTTCCGCATCGAATGGTGGTATCTGACGGCGACGTTGACCGGACCGGACGGCACCGACTACGGCGCGCAATGGACGCTGTTCCGCTCGGCCCTTGCACCGCAGGAAGGCGCGGGCTGGCAAAGTCCGCAACTGTGGATGGGTCATGCAGCAGTCACCACGCCAGCGGCGCATCATGTCGCCGAACGGCTTGCGCGTGGCGGGATCGGGCAGGCCGGCGTGTCGCTGGAGGGCGGCTTCGGGGCCTGGATCGACGACTGGCAGATGCGGTCCCTGTCCGGCCCGGACGAGGACGCGCTGTCCCGCCTGTTTCTTGCGGCGCGAGGCGCGGATTTCGGCTATGTCCTTGACCTGATCGCCGAAGGCCCGCTGGTGGCCCACGGCGCGGGCGGCTATTCGGTGAAATCTCGAGAAGGCCAGGCAAGCCATTACTATTCGCAGCCCTTCTACCGGGTGACGGGACAGCTCGACCTGCCCGAAGGTGCGATCGCGGTGACGGGCCAGGCCTGGCTTGACCGCGAATGGTCCTCCCAGCCCCTGGCGCCGGATCAGACGGGGTGGGACTGGTTCTCGCTGTCGTTCGATACGGGCGAGAAACTGATGGGTTTCATGCTGCGCGACGGGGGTGCGGGGTTCACCTCGGGCACCTGGATCATGGCCGACGGCACCCCCCTTCCGCTTTCCCCCGACGCATTGCGGGCCGAGCCACAGCAACGCACCCGGGTGGCGGGCCGGGCGGTGCCCACGACCTGGCGGCTGACCCTGCCCGAGCGCGGCCTCGACATCACCCTGCGGGCCCTGAACCCGAAGGCCTGGATGACGACCTCGGTCCCCTACTGGGAAGGTCCGGTCCGGATCGAGGGCAGCCACCGTGGCAGGGGGTATCTTGAGATGACCGGCTACTGACACGGCCACGCGTGCCGGTCGGTCGTCGGAAAAGCCGGCACCCAAGGCGCAAGCC
This sequence comes from Tabrizicola sp. YIM 78059, assembly GCF_004959785.1. Lineage (NCBI taxonomy): Bacteria > Pseudomonadati > Pseudomonadota > Alphaproteobacteria > Rhodobacterales > Paracoccaceae > Tabrizicola > Tabrizicola sp. YIM 78059. The sequence continues at coordinate 154,498 of NZ_SJZH01000001.1, read as the reverse complement.
CGTGTTTCGCCTCTGTGCCAGCGGCGCAACCTGCTTAAGCCGCGGGGGTTTCACCTCCGCACCCCCAGAGTATCTGGGAAGGAGCAAAGCTACTTGCTTCTTCCCGATTACTCCCCGGCGTTCCGGCGGCAGGATGCCCCCATCGCCGAGGAAGAGGCGAGGGCCGACGACAATAGGAAAGGTGTGCGGCCCTGGCCGCTAGATTCGGCTGGGTCAGGGTCTGGCGGCGGTGACCTCGACCTCGACAAGGAATTCCGGCCGGGTGAAACCCGCGACAATCACGAGGGTGGAGGCCGGCAGGCGCGTCACGCCGGAAAGCCATGCATCACGCGCGGCCATGTAGCCTGCCATATGCGCTCGGTCGGTGACAAAGGCGTTGATGCGAACTACATCCGCCGGTCCCATCCCAGCCTCGGCAAGGATCGCGGCGCAATTCGCGAAGCAGAGCCGCGCCTGCGCCTCGGCGCCCTCGGGCACGCTGCCATCCGGCGCAAGAGCGAGTTGCCCCGATGTCACCACCAACCGTGCGCCCGCGGGCAGCTCCACGCCATGGGCATAGGCCGCGAAAGGCCGCGCGATGGAGGGGGGATTCAGGCTGCGCATCTCGTTCTCCTGGCGTTCCGGTGGCAGGGGCAGCCGTCGCAGGTGGTGCCCCGAGGATTTCCTTGCCTTGCCGAAGCTTCTGCATAAGCTTTCGGCAGGGAAGGCCAGTATCTGCACGATCATGCGGCTTTTCCACCGGAATTCAGGGGCAGCCTTCCCAGCCCCCTTGCCTAGCGTTGCCTGCAGCCCAGGCTGTGGGAAGTCATCACACCCGACAGGAGGATCGCACGATGTCTGCCAACGCCCCCATCTCCGGCATGGCCGTGCTGGCTGCCGTGCTCGGGCTTGCCGCCCCGGCACTGGCAGGGAACGCCAAGGTCGTCTTCGGCACGAACTGGCTTGCCCAGGCCGAACACGGTGGCTTCTATCAGGCGGTCGCCGATGGAACCTATGCCGCCTGCGGCCTGGACGTGACGATCCAGCCGGGCGGCCCCCAGGTGAACAACCGCGCACTGATGATCGCGGGCAAGGTCGACTTCCACATGGGCGGGAACCTCCTGGAAGCCTTCAGCGCCGCGCAGGAAGGCATCCCGATCGTGGCTGTCGCCGCCGCCTTCCAGAAGGAACCGCAGGTCATCGTCACCCATCCCGGCAAGGCCAAGACCTTCGAGGATCTGAAGAACCTCGAGAAGATCCTGATCGGCGACCAGGGATATGCCAGCTTCTACCAGTGGATGAAGGCGGCCTATGGCTTCACCGACGAGCAGCGCGAGGTCTACACCTTCAACCCCGCACCGTTCATCGCCAACGAGAACTGGGGCATGCAGGGCTATCTTTCCTCCGAACCCTATTTCGTCGCCAAGGAAACCGGATGGGAGCCGGACGTCTTCCTGATCGCGGATGCGGGCTATTCGACCTATTCGACGCTGATCGAGACGATGGCAGACACCATCGCCAGCAAGCCCGAGCAGGTGCAGTGTTTCGTCGAGGGCTCGATCAAGGGCTGGTACAACTATCTCTACAACGACAACACCGCCGCCAACGAGCTGATCAAGAAGGATAATCCCGAGATGACCGACGAGGCCATCGCCTACGCCATCAAGAAGATGAAGGAGGCGGGGATCGTCGATTCGGGTGATGCCGAGACCATGGGGATCGGGGCGATGACCGAGGCGCATGTGAAGGATTTCTTCGACAAGATGGTCGCGGCGGGGGTCGTTTCGGCGGATGTGGACTGGACCAAGACGATCAACACCAGCTTCGTCAACAAGGGCGTGGGGATGGAGCTGAAGCCGAAGATGTGACTGGACAGGCAGGGTGGGCACCAGTGCCCACCCTCCGCGATGACATGACCGATCTCCTCCACCGCCCCATCCTGCCGCTGGGCCAGCGCGCCCCCCTTCTGGAGCTTGCCGAGGTCGGCAAGGTCTTCAACGGCCAGGTCACCGCGCTTCGCGGCATGTCGCTGACCGTGAACGAAGGCGATTTCATCTCGCTTCTCGGCCCGTCGGGGTGCGGCAAGTCAACGGCGCTGCGACTGATCGCGGGCCTGTCCACGCCCACGCAGGGCCGTATCCGCTGGGAAGGCGGGCAGCGGGCGGGCGACCTGGGGGTCGTCTTCCAGGAGCCGACGCTGATGCCCTGGGCGACCGTGGCGCAGAACGTCTACCTGCCCTTCCGGCTGCGTGGGCAGTCCCTGGCCTCCGTCAAGGGCGAGATCGACGAGGCGCTGGCGCTGGTCGGCCTTTCGGCCTTTGCCGGGGCCTATCCGCGCGAGTTGTCGGGCGGAATGAAGATGCGCGTCTCGATCGCGCGGGCGCTGGTGACCAACCCGCGCCTGATCCTGATGGACGAGCCCTTTGCCGCGCTGGACGAGATCACCCGACACCGGCTCAACACCGACCTTCTGGCCTTGCGCGAAAAGATCGGCTGCACGGTGATCTTCGTGACCCATTCGGTCTTTGAAAGCGTGTTCCTGTCCGACCGCATCGTGGTGATGGCCGCGCGCCCCGGCCGGGTGATCGAGGAGGTTCTGGTCACCGCCCCCTACCCACGTGACGAGGCCTTCCGCACCTCGGCCGGCTATGCGGCGCATTGCAAGGTAGCCAGCCAGGCGCTGCACCGCGCGATGGGAGAAGCCGCATGACCGACCTGCCGCAGACTCAGGCCGGGGTGCTCGACGCCGAAGAGGCCCGGCGCGCCCGGATGAAGCGCGTCGAAGCCGTGGCCAAATGGGCGCTGCCGGGGGTGGTGCTGGTGATCCTGCTTGTCCTGTGGGACCGGGTGATCGTCTGGAACGACATCCCGCCCTATCTGCTGCCCGGGCCGGCCAAGGTGCTGGAGACGCTGGTCAAGGACTGGCCGATGCTGTTCGAGGCTTTCCTCGTCACGCTGCAGATCACGCTGCTGGCGCTGGCGGTGGCGGTAGTGGGCGGCGTGGGCCTCGCGGTCCTGTTCAACCAGAGCCGCTTTGCCGAGATGTCCTTCTATCCTTACGCGGTGATCCTTCAGGTCACCCCGGTCGTGGCGATCGCGCCCCTGATCTTCATCTATGTCGACAACCGCACCGTGGGCCTGCTCCTCTGCGCCTGGATCGTGGCCTTCTTTCCGATCCTGTCGAACACGACGCTGGGGCTGAATTCGACCGACCACAACCTGCGCGACCTGTTCCGCATCTATGGCGCCAGCCGCTGGCAACGGCTGCGCTATCTGCAACTGCCATCGGCGCTGCCGTATTTCCTGGGGGGCCTGCGCATCGCGGGGGGGCTGTCGCTGATCGGCGCCATCGTGGCGGAATATGTGGCCGGCACCGGGGGGATCGGGTCGGGTCTTGCCTTCCGCATCCTGGAAGCGGGCTATCGGCTGAACATTCCCCGGATGTTCGCGGCCCTTCTCCTGATCGCGGTGACGGGGGTGGTGATCTTCGCGGGCCTGTCGTTCCTGTCGCACATGCTTCTGCGCAAGTGGCACGAAAGTGCCCTGAAGCGGGACAGCTGATGCCCCGCGCGCTGGTTGTTTACGCCCACCCTTGCGCGGAGAGCTATTCCGCCGCGCTCTGCGCCGTGGTGGTGGACCGGCTGCGCGGGCGCGGCTGGGAAGTGGACCTCTGCGACCTTTACGCCGAGGGGTTCGACCCGGTGCTGACGGCCGAGGAACGCCGGGCCTATCTCGACACCGGCCGCAACACCGCGCCCGTCCGGGCCCATGTCGAGAGGCTGCGCGCGGCCGAGGCGCTGGTCCTGGTCTATCCGACCTGGAATTTCGGGATGCCGGCGATCCTGAAGGGCTATATCGACCGTGCCTTTCTGCCGGGCGTGTCCTTCGTACTGAAGGATGGGCTGGTCGCCCCCGGCCTGACCCATATCCGCAAGCTGGCCGTGGTGACGAGCTATGGCGCCACCCCCTTGCGCGCCTTTCTCGCCGGGAACCCGCCGAAGCGGTTCGTCACCCGCGTCCTGCGCTATATCTGCCGGCCCGCGCGACTGCGCTATCTGGCACTTTACGACATGAACCGCGCGACGGAAGCGCAGCGCCGCGCCTTCCTGACCCGCATCGCCCGAGAGATGGACCGCCTGTGACCCACGCCCCCGCCGCAAAAGCCCTTGTCGTCTTCTGCCACCCGAAGCCCGACAGCTTCACCGGCGCGGTGCGCGACGTGGTGCTGGAGCGGCTGGCGGCAAGGGGCGCCGCGGTCCGCCTGATCGACCTTTACGCCCGCGGCTTCGACCCCGCCCTTCGCCTGGCCGACTGGGAGGGCTATCTCGACACACCCGCGAACCAGGAGCCGGTGGCCGAGGATGTCCAGGCGCTGCAATGGGCCGATACGCTGATCTTCGTCTATCCGACCTGGTGGTATGCGCTGCCTGCCGTGCTGAAAGGCTGGCTCGACCGGGTGTTCCTGCCCGATGTCGCCTTTCTGATGCCGGCGGGAGAGAACCAGACCATCCGCCCCGGCCTGACCAACATCCGCCGCCTTGGCGTCTTCACCACCTGCGGCGCCAGTTGGTGGCTGACCGCCTTCGTAGGCAGCCCCGGCAAGCGGATACTTCTGCGCGGGATCGGACTGCTCTGCGCGCCGCGCACCCGAAAGGTCTTTGCCGCGCACTACCTGATGGACAGCTCTACCCCTCAAACCCGTGCCCGCCATCTGGCGAAGGTCGCCAGGCAGATGGACCGCCTTCTGCGCTGAGGCCCCTTGCAGCCCCGCACCCGATCCGCTATCCCCATGCCACCTTCTGCGGCGGGTTGGCGGAGAGGTTACGCAGCGGATTGCAAATCCGTGTAGACCGGTTCGATTCCGGTACCCGCCTCCAGCTTTTCCGTTTCAGAGACACTTTGCGCGGCCATACGGCGGTGGCAGAAACGGTTGCGCCCGTTCCGCGCAATCTGCGCGGCAGTGGCAAACGCCGGTCCTTTGCGCCCGGGACAATGCGTGACGTCGCGCCAGGGCCGACGGAACTCTTGCTTTGCGGGCCTTTGATCGCAATCCTTGAAGGCAGCCTTCCTTTCTTTCCGCCGAGGTGTTTGCGATGAAACTGACTGTTGCCGCCGCCTTTCTTGCCGCCTCTGCGCCCCACGCTCTTGCCGACTGCCCGTCCACACCAGAGGATCTGGAAACAGGCGTTACTATCACCTTCGACGATGGCTCGGTCACCCAGCTCAGCCGGGATGCTGACGGCATGATCATCGAGCGCACCGAATATAACGACCAGGACCAGTGGGGCTTTGTTTCACGATCCAGATTCGGCTTTGCCCATGTCGAAGCCTCTGACACCCAAAACGGCGAGGTCATCCGTGAGCGCCATGCCGTCTATGAATATGGCGGCGCCGGATTGTCGTTCATCGAAAGGCCGGAAGGCGAGACAAGAAGATACAGCGTAGAGCGCACCGTCACCTATGGCGACGGCTTCAGCACGGAGGAACGCGTGATGTTCAGGACTCGCGAATATGCTGAACGAAGCTGGGGCGGCTGCACCTACCGCGTGCTGCCGGTCGAGGTAAGCATCTTCGGCAGCGATGACGGCCGCGCCCAGGTCTACATGTTCATCCCCGACCTCGACGCGGCCGTTTACATAGGCGAAAACGAATGGGACACGCCGATTGCCGCTGCAGAGCCCGTCTCGATCGTGAAGGGCGTTGCGACAGCCGACTGATATCTCTCGGGGCATCGCTTGCGCATGAGGCGCGGCGCAAAAGACTGTTGCACGCTTGCGTAATCCGGGCCTAGATCAAAGCAAGACAAGGCCCAGAGCGACATGGCATCCCTCGACATCGCCGGACTGACCAAAAGCTTCGACGGCCAAGAAGTGCTGCACGGGCTGGATCTGGCCGTGGGCTCGGGCGAATTCTGGGCGTTGGTCGGACCTTCCGGTTGCGGCAAGTCGGTGCTTCTGCGGACCATCGCGGGGCTTCTGCGCCCCGAAAGCGGCACGATCCACCTGGGAGGACGCGACATCACCGCCCTGCAGCCGGCCCAGCGCGACATCGCCATGGTGTTTCAGAGCTACGCGCTATATCCGCATCTGTCCGTGGCGGGCAACCTGGGCATCGGCCTGCGCCAGGCCGGCATGTCGCGCGCCGATACCCGGCGAGAGGTCGATCGCGTAGCCGCCATCTTGGGCCTGACGCCGCTTCTGCACCGTCTGCCGCAGGAACTGTCGGGGGGCGAACGGCAGCGGGTGGCTATCGGTCGGGCGATCTCGCGCAAGCCGAGCCTGTTCCTTTTCGACGAGCCGCTGTCGAACCTGGACGCGGCGCTGCGCGTCCACATGCGGATCGAGATGGCGGACCTGCACCGCCGCCTTGGCACGACGACGATCTATGTCACGCATGACCAGGTCGAGGCGATGACGCTGGCAGACCGGATCGTGGTAATGAATCAGGGTCGGATCGAACAGCAGGGCCGCCCGATGGACCTGTACCACGACCCGGACAACCTGTTCGTCGCAGGCTTCATCGGCTCGCCGAAGATGAACTTTCTTGCCGCCGGACCTCTTGGCCGGCCCGGTCATATGCTGGGCATCCGGCCCGAGCACATCACGGTAAGCCGCGCAGAGGGCGCCTTGCGCGCAATCGTCGAGCATGTCGAGACGCTGGGTTGCGAGACGAACCTGATCCTGCGCACGGAAGGGCTGGGCCCTGTGGTCGCCAGACTTTTCGGACATCAGGTTTTCAGGACGGACGAGGTGGTGTTCCTGGACTTCGACCGGAGCCGGGAACTGTTCTTCGACACTGCGGGCAGGCGCATAAGACAGCCAGGGAGGGGATCTTGAACCACCACATGAAGCGCATCGCAGAAGGGGCCTGCCTGCTTGCCTTCATGGTGGCGGCGGCCGGTGCCGAACCGCAAGTCGGGATCGTCACGTTCACCGTGGACAACGTGACCGAAGCCTTCTTCGACCAAAGGATGCCAGCCTTCTTCGCGCGCGAAATCCCCGGAACGATCTTCGGCCAGACCCAGCCGATCACCGGTGCACCCGGCGACATGACCTGGGACGATGTGCGCAGCCTTGCCGCCCACGGCTGGGAATTCGGTGCGCACGGCTATACCCATGCCTATGCCCTGTCCAAGGCCAGCGACGAGGTTCTGGAAATGGAACTGGGCGTTCCGGCCGCGCAGATTTATGTGCAGACCGGCATCTACCCGATCACCTTCGCTTCGCCCAATGGCGACTATGACGCCCGGGTGCTGGAACGGGCGCGGTTCTATTACAAGGCGCATTTCCGGGGCTGGGGAAACGACGGGATAAACCGGTTCGACCAGACCGACCACTGGCACATCTACCGCGAACAGGTTCCGAACACGAAATCGGTCGAAGAGGTCTGCGCCGACATTGAACGTGCCGGGCGCGAGGGCTACTGGCTGGTTTACATGTGGCACCGGGTCGTGGACGAGCCGACCTACGAATACGAAAACTCGGTCGCGCAATTCGAGGGCGTGCTTGACTGCGCCGACCGCCTGCGGGACGAGGGCATCATCCGCCTGATGACCGCCCGCGACGCGCTGGAGGTGGTGCCGCACACGCCCCGGTCGCCCGAGCCGTTTCCGGTTCAACCATGAGGACCGGACGCCCTTGCACGCGAATACGGGCCTCGGCAGTCCTGGGTTCTGCATTGGCGCTTCTGGTTGCCGATCTTCTGACGCTTGCGAACCCTGCCCGGGCGGAGCCCGAAGTCGGGATAGTAACCTTCACCGTGGACACCGCCTATGCGGATTTCTTCAATCGCTACATGCCCGAATTCTTTCGGCGCGACATTCCCGGCACGCTCTTTGCCCAGACCGGCGCTATCGGCAGCGCGCCAAACCGAATTTCCTGGGACGACCTGCAAAGCCTTCCGGGGCATGGCTGGGATTTCGGCGCGCATGGCCACAGGCATCTGCGCCTGACCGAGGCCACGGACGACGAACTTGAGGCCGAACTGGGCCTGCCCGCGGCCAGGATCTATCGCGAAACCGGGGTCTATTCGACCATGCTGGCCTCGCCCTATGGCGCCTATGACGACCGGGTTCTGGACCGGGCACGCATCTATTACGACGCGCACTTCCGTGCCTGGGGCAACGAGGGGGTGAACCAGCCCGGCGCGACTGATCATTTCCGTGTCAATCGCAGTCAGGTAAGAAGCAGCATGCCCGTCGAAATGGTCTGCGCCGAGATCGAACGGGCCGGGCGCGAGGGGTACTGGCTGGTCTACATCTGGCATGAGATACGAGAAACCCCGGCGACCCCCTACCAGAATTCAGTCGAGCAGTTCCTGGGTGTGCTGGACTGTGCCGATCGGCTGCGGGACGCGGGGCTCGTCCGGCTGATGACGGCGGGCGAAGCGCTGAAAGTGGTTCCGCATCAACCGAGGTGATGCGGGCGACCGCGCTTGCCCGGTCGGCTTGGAACGCTTAGGTCTGAAGGCGGGCTTTCGGCGGCTTCGCCGGACCCGGAAGGTCGGGGATGGGCCCGGGGAAGATGGGACGGGTGCGCGTGCGGCGTCGCGGAAGAGGGGGCAGCCATGTGGACTAGCCTTGCACTTGTCGTCGGCGCGCTGGTCTTGTGGCGAAAGGCGGCGACCTCGCGGCCGTTGGCGGTTCTGGCAGCGGTGGGTCTGCTGGCAGTACTTCTGCTTTCTCCGGCCTATGTGGCGATCGACCAGCTGACCGGATCGGGGATCGATGCCTCGGTCATCTATCACCTGCGCGCGGGCTTCGAGGGGGCAGGACTGCGCGCATTCGCCGGGCTGGCCGCCTGGTCGGCAGCGGCAGTGCTGGCCTGCCTTGCTGCGGCCGGCCTGGCTTACCGGCTGATCCGCAGCGACAGTCCCCTGCCGTATGCCCGCCCGCGCCTGATCGCAGGCCTTGCGCTGCTGGCCGCTGCCGTCTGGGTAAACCCCGCCACGGACGACCTGACCCGTCTGGCTGCAAGCGCCCGGCAGTCCGCCGCCCCGGTCGGCCCCGTCCCGGCCGGCTTCGTGCCGGTAGAGCAGGCCAGGTTCACCGGGCCGAAAAGGAACCTGGTCCTGCTCTATCTGGAATCGGTTGAACGCAGCTATCTGGATGAAACCCGCTTTCCCGGCCTGATGCCGAACCTTTCCGCGCTCGAGGCCGAGGCGGTCAGCTTCACAGACCTGACCGAGGTCGAAGAAGCCGGCTGGACCATCGCAGGCATGGTGGCCAGCCAGTGCGGTATGCCGCTGGTCGGTTCTGGCGCGGGGGTGGACCGCTTCCTGCCCGGTGCCACCTGCCTTGGCGACCTTCTTGCCCGCGAAGGCTATGATCTGGCCTATCTGGGCGGGGCGGACCTGGACTTTGCCGGCAAGGGCACCTTCTATGACAGCCACGGCTTTGACCTGGTAGAGGGGCGGACCCAGCTGGAGCCTCGACTTCCCGATCCGAGCTACGTCAACGAATGGGGCCTTTTTGATGACAGCCTGTATCCCGAGGTAATGGCACGCTTCAACGCGCTGGCGGCCGGCGGGCGGCCATTTGGCCTGGTAACGCTGACGCTGGACACACACCATCCCTTCGGATTCGCCTCGCGGTCCTGCGCGGATCGGCCGTATGGCGACGGAACGAACCAGTTCCTGAACGCCGTGCATTGCGCCGATTGGCTGGCAGCCGACTTCATCCGCAAGATCCGGTCCAGCCCGGCCTTTGCCGACACGGTGCTGGTCGTCGCCTCGGACCATCTGGCAATGCCGAACCTTGCCGAAGACCGGCTTCAGGCGGGCCCGCGACGAAACCTGCTGATGATCTTCGCCCCCGACCTGCCCCCCGCCCGGATCGACAAGCCTGGCACCACGCTGGACATCGGCCCCACGCTTCTGGGCCTGATCGGCGCGCCAACCCCGGCGCTGGGCTATGGCCGCGATCTTCTTGCGGCCGCACCCACCCTGCGCATGAGCGAGCCCGGGCTGGAAGCGCTGATCTCCGAAGGGCGCGCCTGGCTGGCGGCGATGTGGTCCTACCCGCAGATCGACCGCGGGCTGACGGTGGATGCCGCGGCGGGCGAGGTGGCGCTGGGCGACCGGCGGCTGAAATTCCCTGTGCTTCTCTTGCTGGACGAGGCTCTGGCCGTCACCGGAATCGACTTCGACGCCAGCGACGACATCACCCTGATCGAGCGTGTGTCGAACCTGGCGCTTGACCGGCGCTTCGTCTGGCTGGATCGGTGCGCCCGCACCGCCGCCTTTGCCGCCGCACCGCCACCCGGGGGGGCCGAACTCTGCCTGCTGGTGGGCAGCCTTGCCAGCCCCGACCTGCGACAGATCGTGGTCGAGGACGGGGTCACCGTTGCGCCCGAGGTTCTGAAGGCCCCCTTCACCCTTGGCAGGGAAGAGGTTGCCTTCCATGATGCCCTGATGGCCGACCTTGCCCGCCGCCGCCAGTTCGCCACGGCAAACGTGATCGACTACACCCCGCCCAACGGATTGACCGGGGCGGTCGCAATCCGGTCGGCCGGATACCTGACCGGAGAGTCATGGGTGAAGAACCCGGCCACGGGCGACAAGGTAAGTCTGATGCGCGGACTGACGCTGCTGGGGCTGACGCCGGACGGCACGCCACAGAAGCTGGGGCATGTGGACACCTGCGGTTATGGCGGACGCCAGCCCGACCGGGTGCCTCTGGAAACCGGGTTCCAGGACGCGATCAAGGCCAATGCCGACCGCTTCGGCGCATTCGTGATCGTCGCGCATAACAGCGTGGTCTGCTACGAGGTCGATCCGGGTCTTGAACCGCTGTTTGCCGGCACCGGGCTGACGAAATGGCGCGACCTGTGGTACGAGGAACCCTATGTCGCGCTTATCGCCGGAAATGGGGAGGTGCAGGAATTCACCGGGCCGCGCCAGACTGCGCTGGGGTTGAACCTGACCAACATCATGCGTCCCGTGCGCAACGATGCCCAGCGCCGGCTGGACTGGCTGCCGCGCATCGCCCATTCCGGGGGTGCCTGGCAGGGTCAGACCTATACCAATGCGATGGAGGCGCTGGAGGCGAACGGCGCATCCTATGAACTGGTCGAGATAGATCTTGCCTGGACCGCCGACGAACGCTTGGTCTGCCTGCACGACTGGGACGCACCCTTCCTTGCGGTGGATGGTATCCCACCCCCCGGCCCACTGCCCTTTGACGAGGTCATGGCCCGGGCAAAGGCACAGGCGGGCTTCACGCCCTGCACCCTTCAGACCCTGATCGGCTGGCTTGCCGCGACGCCGGGTGTGCGGGTTGTGCTGGACCTAAAGTCCGGCGCCATGGATGCCTATCGCTACATCGCCGAAACCTACCCCGAGCTTCGTGCCCGGCTGATCCCGCAGTTCTACCAGCCCGATCAATACGGCCGCCTGCGCGACATGGGCTATGATGACCTGATCTGGACACTTTACCAGTATTCCGGCGACGATGCCTCGGTGCTGGCGGCGCTGCGGGGGATGGATCTGTTCGGACTGGCCATGCCGCCGGAACGCCTGGCCACTGGCCTGGCCCGCGAGGCGCGGGCGGCGACCGGCGTCCTGTCGTGGGTGCATACGATCAACACCGTGGCAGAGCTGGACGCAGCCCTCAAGGCGGGCGCTGCCGAGATCTTCACCGACACGCTGACCCCGACCCCGATGCAGCGGTTCGAGGCAGTCTCGGTCGCGGGCTTCGATCAGGGTGAATCCGGCCTCGGTCCCGTGGGAGGACCTTCCCTGCCGCTTGCGCGCGGGGTCAATCTGGTTGGCCTGACCCCGGAACCCGCCCTGATCGCCCGCTTCGACGGATGCGCGGCACTGGATACCGGCACGCCCCCGGACCCCGCCCCCTTCAAAGTCGCCCTGACGACGGCCCTCGCCGACCGACGCCCGGTGGCTGTGATCGTTCACGACAGCGCCTTCTGCGAAGATACCGCCATCGCACCACTTTTCGATGGCAGCCCGCTGACCGCGGCGCCGGAAATCGGGTTCCGGCAGCCCTACATCGGCCTGATCCGCGCCGATGGCCGCATCATGGAATTCCTCGGCCCCGAGGGGGGGCGCCTGCGCGAGACCCTTGCCGTGGAGGCTGCGCCGTGACCGTCCGAGCGCTGCTTGTCATCCTAGCCGTTCTGCTTGCGGGCCCCGGCACCGCCGAACCCACGAAAGGCCTCTTGACCATCACTTTCGACGATGCCTCGCGCGCGCAGTTCGACCACGGGCTACGACTGGCCCGTGCGCACGGGCTGCCGGGGACGCTTTTCGTGCCGACGGGACTGGTCGGCGACACGCCTGACCCTGCCGCCTGGACCATGACCTGGGACGAGGTCCGCGCCTTCAACGCCGCAGGCTGGGAAATCGGCGCGCATGGCCGGACCCACGTCCGCCTGCCCGACCTTCCGCCCGCGGCGCTGTCGGCCGAGATCGACGATCCGGTGGACGAAATTACCGAAAAGGTCGGCGTGGCACCGGTGTCGTTCTCCTCGCCCTTCGGTGCCTTCACCGATGCCACGGTTGACCGGATCATGGCCAGCTACCGGGCGCATCTGTCCTGGAAAGGCCACGGCGGTCGCAATCCACGGGACGCCATCGAGCCGCGGTTCATCGGGCGGCTGGAGGTAGTCAACACCATGACAGCGGCCCAGGTCTGCGGCGAAATGGTCGCCAGCGCCCGGGATGGAACCTGGCTGGTGCTGTTGTTCCACGGCATCACCGAAGGCCCGCCCGGCGATTACGAGGTGTCGGCAGCGATGATGGACGAGATATTTTCCTGCGCAGCCTTCCTGCGCGACCGTGGCGTGATCGAGGTCGCCACCGTCCGCGACGCCTTGGCCAGTCTGGAGACTGCGCCATGAGGACCGGTCGGAACAGGGGCGGAAACGGGGGCTGCCGATGATGCGGCTGACCCGTCGTCACGTCATGCAGGGCGGCGCTGCCGCGTTGCCGGGTCTTGCCCTGCCCGGCGTGCTGCGTGGTCAGGCCCGCGCCGCGCAGGTGTCGCTGCTGCTGGACGGGATCGGACCAGGGACGGACCCGGACAGGCTGGAATCAACCGTTGCCACCTTCCTGTCGGCCGGTCTGCCCGTGACCTGCGTGGCCGATCTGGTCGCACTGACCGCTCTCGAGGCCGGTGGCCGGCAGCTCTGCGACCTGCTGGCGCGCCTTGCGCTGCGCGATCCCGGGCTGTTCGACCTGGCCCTGCCCATCGGCAAGCTTCCGCGGACTGAGCGCTATTTCCAATTGCGCCGGGCCGGACAGCTGCGTGAGGCGGTGGTGGGTGCGTTCCGCGATGGTCCGGCAGGCGACCGCGCCTTCCCTGTGGTCACCTTGATCGACCGCGGAGAGGATCCGAACATCGACCACACCGCCTTTCGCGGGGCGGGGTTCCGCATCCACCTGCGGGCCGCAGACGGCCCGGTGTCGATGGTTGTGGCCGGGCGCGGGGAACTGGTCGGAACAGGCGGGCTGTGGACGGCGCTTGATGCGCCCGGCCTGCCGACCCGGCTGGCGCAGGCCCTGTCCGGGGGCGGCGATCTGCTGCTGTCGCTGTCGCTTGAGGGGGCCGCAGATCCGGTGGCGCGGGCCAGCGAGGTGGCCGCACTCCTGGCGGCTTCCAATGCTGCGGGACGCATCCACATGGCCAGCCCGGCGCAGCTTCGGCTATACGAAGGCCGGCCTCTGCCGATCGACCTGGCGCTGCTGGTCGAAGCGGGGACCACCCTCGAGGAAGACGATGCAATCCTTGCCTTTGTCCGCGAGCTGGCCGGCCAGGGCGTGCCGCTGACGCTGACCGGCCAGGCCGAGACCTACGGCGAACTTCCCGGGACCGTGCTGTTCTGCGCCCCGGCCGCCGCGGCGCCCGCCCTGCCACCGCCCGCCTGCCAGCGCGACGGCGACCTGCCCGCACCGGGCGGTGCGGATCCCGTCGCCGTGCATGTGGGTTCCGCTCCCGCCGTCTGGCCCGTGCAGGGCATCGACCCCGATGGCCGGCTGCGGCTGACCCCGCGCCAGTTATCGGCACCCGGGCTGGACGGGGTGCTGGACCTTTCGCCGCTGGAAGACCATGTCATCCTCATCCGACCAGCGGATGTGGCTCAGCCGGTGCGCCGCACACAACTTGTCCAGCGCCTTGTCGATGCGGCGCTGTCGGGCGAGGCCTATTTCCACACCATCCCGGGCCTTGCCGCCCACCTGGTCGAAACCGAGCCGGTGCTGGCACGACTGTGGTCCGTGCGCCGACGCAAGGTGACCGACCCGCTACGCCCGCCCTCCCCCGATGCCGCCGCGCGCTCCGGCCTTCTGGCAGACGCACGGCTCGCCTGGAGCTACATCGAGCGGTTCACAGATGCCAGGACCGGCATGTGCGCCGGTACGGTGCGGGGCGGTTCCGCCATGGTCATCAACCGCGAGGCCACGCTGTGGGATCTGGCCAGCCAGTTGCACGGCATCCGTGCTGCGCATGAGCTGGGTCTGATCGGCCGTGACGACGCAAGGGACCGCATCCGGCTGCTTGTGGCGAACCTGCCCATCGGCGAGGTCGAGGGCGCGCGCCTGCCACCCGCCATGTTCCGCACCGACACCGGCAGCGTGGTCGCGCCCGGCTTCGATGTCTGCGACGCGGGCCGTTTCCTGATCGCGCTCGACCACGTGGTCGAAGCGGGGTTGCTGGATCGCGCGGCCGCAGAAGCGGTGGTTGCGGGTTGGGATCTTGCAGTGGCCCTGCCGGAGGGTCGGCCGCGCAGCCACCTTCAGGGCCGGTGGATCGACACCACCCAGTCGCATTGCACCCCCTACAGCCGCCGCGGCATGGCGGCCTGGGGCTTTACCCTCGTCTCGCCCTATCCGGGGCTTGCGGGCGGCACGCAGTCCGATCGCGACATCGCCTTCCTTTACGACGTGGCCGCCATCGGTCAGGTCGGCGTCGAGCCGGTGCTGCTGGAGATCATCGAGCTTGGGGCCGACCGCGATTCCGCCCTGATCGCAGAGGTGCTGTTCGACGCGCAACTCGACTGGTGGGAGTCGACCGGCCAGTTCAAATGCGCCTCCGAGGCGCCATTGAACTTTCCACCCTGGTTTTCCTATCAGGGCCTTCGGTTCGGGCATCTGGGCGATGCAGCCTGGGTCGTGCGGGGCCTCGGCGGCGCCGCACAATACGACACGCCGGAATTCCGCGCGAAGGCCGAGCTTCTCAGCACCAAGTCCGCCTATCTCTGGGGCGCGGTGCGCGCGCATGACTGGTGCGACCGGCTGCTTGAGGTAATGCGGGACAGGACACGGATCGAAGGCCTGGGCTTTTCGGTCGGGGTATTCACCCGGACGATGGAGGCCATGCGGGACTACACCGATCTGAACACCAACGGCGTGATCCTGACGGCGATCGGGCATGCGTTGCGCCATGCATAGGATCCTGACCGGGCCACATACCTGCCCCGACTGCGGCAGGCTCGGCACGGTTCGGCCCTTGTCATGCCGCTGCCGCCGGTTATGACGACCCGGGGCCCGCTGGGCGACAAAGCGAAAGAAGCAGGCGTTTGACAAGGATCCCGGAAGAAGAAGAACCGGATCACGTATTCGAGGATCGAAGCGGCATCCGCGGCAAGGTGGTGGTCGTGCTGCTTGCCGTGCTGGCCGTTATGACGGTGGTCTGGCTTTGGGATCTGGGGCGCCGTCTGCTGATCGACCTGCCTCTGAACACCGCGGCAGCCCAGCCCGAGGGAACGGCCCGCCCCCCCGATGCCTTCATTACCCTGCAAGCGAATGTCGCCCGACCCTGCGAACGCAGACCCGAGACAGTAGGGGGGCGGCAGCGGCTGGTCCTGGGCTATCTGCCTGCGGCCGACAACACCGCGCTGACCGGGCTGCGCAGCCGGTGCGACCGGCTGGACCGGGTTCTGGCTGATGCCTTCCTGCTGGGCGCACCGAATGGCGCGGTGGTGCCGCTATGGGCTGGGCGCAACCGCGCGCTGCAAGACCTTGCCGATCAGATGGGGATGCCCGGCGGGTCGGCCCTGACCGTGGCGCAGATCACCGCCAGCACCCGCACGGACGAACTGGCGCACCTGCTGTCAGACGGACCGGCGCTGGACCGGATGACAGAGGAACTGGCCGGCTTCCTGCGCGAACAGCCGCTGCCAGGCCTTTGCATCGACCTGACCGCGCATCCCGATCTGGACCCGCGCCTTCTGCGCGAGGCCCTGTCGCGTCTGTCGCTGGCCGCCGGGCGACCGGGGCAATTGCCGCCCGCGCTGTGCCTGATCGCGGGGCCCGAAGCGGGGTTCTGGCGCGACGCCCGGCTTGTCAATCTGCTGGACCTTGCGGTGGTAAAGGCCTTCCGCGAAACGTCCTCGCCTCTGGTGGCGCCAGCCCCGCCGGACTGGTTCAACGTGAAAATGGCTGAGGTTAAGGCGCTGGTTCCCGGGCCGAAACTGGTTGTGGCGCTGGGAAGCTTCGGTCAGTCCTGGCAAAGCGGGCAGGCGCGAAGCCAGCGGATCAGCTTTGCCGAGGCCCTCGCCCGTGCCGACCGTGCGGACCTCTCTCCACGCTTCGACCCGGCCCGGGGGGCAACGGCGATCCGCTACCTTGATTCCGGCCGCCGGGTTAACGACATCTGGCTTCTCGACGCGGCCACTGCCGCCAACCAGCTGGCCGGGTTGGCCCAGGACCAGAGCGTTGCAATCTGGCCCTTGGGCTATGAGGATCCGGCCCTGTGGTCACTGCTTCAGCCTGACCCTGCGGGGCGCGGACCTGCCGAGCGTCTGACAGGCCCGGTGGATCTGTCGCATCAGGTCCTGACGGAAACCGGTGGCCCGGCCGTCGGTGCCATCCTACCCGCCGTGCCGGGCGAGCGGCGGGTCGCGGCGGATGCCTCAGCCTTGCGGATCACGGCGCAGGATTACGCCCCCCTGCCCCTGCCCAACCGCGTGCTTCGACGCGGGGTCCAGGTGCAGGGCGGGCTAGTCCTGGCCTTCGACGGCCTGCCAAGCCTGGGCGATGTTGATGGGCTTCTGGAAACACTTTCGCAAAGCGGGGTGAAGGCTGCCTTCTTTGCCGACCTGCGAATGTTGCTGTTGCGCGGTGCCTCGGCACGCAAGCTTGTGGCTGCAGGGCATGTTCTTGGCCTGCGCCTTCTGCCCCCCCTGCCCGACCGCGAGGAATCCCGTATCGCGGCGCGGATGTTGCTGAACTTCGCCCAGCTCTACCTTACGGAAACATTCGGTCAGCCCGCGCGGCTGGTGCTGCTGCGCCCCGGCGCCGGCCCGCCACACTTCAGCCGCGATGCCTTTGTGGCCGAAGCGGATCTGCTGGAGCGCGGGCTCATCCCCATCCGCTCCAGTTTCGATGCGCCCTTTGGCCCGATCGACCCGGACGAATTCACCGACCGCATCCTGCGTGAGGGTGGCTTCGATCAGACCCAGGTCGTGACCCTGGACCTGCGCGAATCCGGCCCCGACCAGCTGGCTGCGCTGCCGAAACTTCTGTCACGGCTGATCGCCGACGGATTCCTGTTTCTCGCCCCGGACATGGCCGCACGGGCAGATGGCACGCTCCCTACGGCCGCAGCCCTGCCCGAACCGAAGCCGGGCGACGGCCTTGCCTTCTCGCTGGCCAACTTTCTGATGAACGGGGTGACGGTCCTGTTCTTCGTTATGCTGGTGATTTCGGCCGCGTTCTCGCTGATCTACATCTTCCTGTCGCTGATCCGTCGGCGGAACCCCGGAATCGACCCGGACTTCACGCCCCCCGTCGCTGTCATCATTCCCGCCTTCAACGAGGAAAAGGTCATTGCCGCCTGCGTCGCATCGGTCATGCGGTCCGACTACCCGGATTTCCAGGTCTTCATCGTGGATGACGGATCGACCGACCATACATTCGACGTTGTGCGGCAGCTGGTGGCCGATCATCCGCGCCTGCATCTTCTGCGCGAAGAGAATGCCGGAAAATGGCACGCGGCCAATCTGGCGCTTGCCCACATCGACACGCCGATCTTCATTGCGGCCGATGCCGACTCGATCTTCCTGCCCGATACGATCCGGTGGCTGGTGCAGCCTTTCAAGGATGAACGTGTCGGCGCAGTTGCCGGGCTGGTCGAGGTCGGCAACCGCGTAAACCTGCTGACCGACTTCCAGCATCAGGAATACATGGTAACGCAGAATGTGCTGCGCCGGGCACACGAGTTCTTCGACGGCATCCTGGTGGTGCCCGGTGCGGTCGGGGCCTGGCGGACGCAGGCGGTGCGCGCCGGCGGCGGCTTTTCCGGCGAGACGATCACCGAAGATGCCGACCTGACCGTGGCCGTCCATCGCGCGGGCTATCGCGTCCGCTTCGAAGAGCGTGCCCGCTCGATCACCGAAGTCCCGGTCACCGTGCGTGCCTTCCTGCGCCAGCGGCTGCGCTGGCAGCTCGGAATGCTGCAAGTCAGCTGGAAACATCGCGGAGTCATCCCCTCGGGCCTGCCGGTGGGCTTTTCGGTGGTCGATTCGATCTGGTTCGGCCCGGTGTCGCTGCTCTTGGCCCTGCTCGATGACATCCTGCTGGTCACCGTTGTCGGCACTGCCGTATATTCCATCGTCCTGCGCGAGGCTCTGCCGGGCGGGTCGTTACCGATCCTTCTGTTCACAAGTTATTTCATCATGACCGGGATCGAGGTTCTGCGCACGCTGACCGCCTTCTGGTTCGAACGACGCTGGGAATGGAAGACGCTGTTCCTGATCCCGCTGCTGCGCTTTGGCTACCGGCAACTGCTATACATCACCGCGATCCGCGGCCTGTTCCGCGCAGTCACCGGTCATCCGACCGGCTGGTACAAGATCGACCGGACTGGCACCCGCCTGCGGGCCGCTGGTCAGCGGGCAACGGAAAGCGCCGACTGAGACCGCGTCGGCAGATCAGCCGCCCGACCCCGCACTGGATGAAGCCGTGCGCCGCTGTTTCGGCCCGAAGGGCACCTCGACGTGGGCCATCCGCTTCATGTAGCTGGTGATCGGCATGCCATAGGGATCGCGCAGATCGGCCTTTCCACCGGTCTGGATGTATTCCTGAAGCGCATAGGTCCCCAGAAGGTGTGTTGCCGCCAGCATGCCGCTGGGGGTCAGCTCGACCCCGCCTACCTCTGTCCAGGCATGGCGGTGCAGGTTCTCCGCCTCGATATAGTGCCACATCAGCTTGACCCAAGCCTCGGCCGCCTTGTCCTGCACGGCCCGGTTGGACAGGAATTCCTGCTTCGAGTCGATGCCGTTCTTTCCGGTCCATCCACCAGAGAAATTGTTGTCATAGGGGTCGCCGTCGTGGCGGACATAGCCAAGGTCGATCAGCGCCGCTTCGCCGAACTGGTAAGCCCCCAGAAAATTCAGCGTGTTTACGGCCTGATAGTCACCGCCGGATTCCATCATCCGCAGGGCGACGAGGAACGCGTTGAGAGTCTGCACCTTGCCTCCTTCCGTCCGGGCATTGCGCGGACAGGCCTTTGAAACCCGTATCTTCCGGGGATCGATGGTCGAAACCCCGCGCCTGACCACAACGCTCGCGCGCAATCTGCGCGAGAATTGTGGCCTTTCCATGCCCGCATGGCGTCAGGATTGGCCCAAGGGCCGACGTGGTTCGGTACTGCCCGACTGCCCCTTGTTCTTCGCGGGTGCATCAGCCCTAGCCGACACAGCAAGGCAGGACAAATCCCTGCGCGGGCAGTCGGCCTCTTGTTGCCGATCGGGCGGATCGCACCTCGGTGCGCGGGGATGGCCCGGGCGCAACTTCCGGCCAACTTGTTGACAGTGGCGCAAAAACCGGGTGTCGCCTGCCAGGAGGCACGTTATAGTGCCACAGACAGATGCAAGAGCGTCGGCCGGCCAACCGGCGGCCAGGCTTCCGCAAGCCGGCTTCGGAGCAGCCCGGTTCCCGGACGGCAGAGGCGCAACGACGGAGGCGGCAGTGAACGGCAGGTTCCTAATGGGCGCATTGACCGGCGGGGTGCTGGTGGTCGGCGGGCTGATGGTGGGATCCGTCCTGTTTCCGCCGCAGACACCCGCCCCAACAGAGCCCGCGCCCGCGTCACAGCCTGCCGTGCCCGAACCGGCCCCGGAAACACCCGCCCAGTCGCCCCAGGAACCTGTGCCGACGCCCACGCCGGAACCCGCCCCCGAACCCGCGCCCGCAGCCGCTCCGCTGCCGGAAGCCGGAACCAAGACCGATGCCGTGGCAGCGCCGGTGACGACCGACACCGCCGTTGCCGCCGCAGTGGCCCCCGAGCCGACGGGTCAGGACACGGCAGCCGAAGCCAAGCCGCCTGCTGCCCCCCAGCCGCAGGCCGAAGCCGGGCCCTCCCTGTCCGGCGCCGATATTGCGCCGGGGGTGCCGAACACCGAGGAAAATCAGCTTGAGCCCGGCCCGCAGGCCAAAGGCCTGGCAGAGGTCGTCCAGCCGACGCTGCCATCGGCACCGCTGGGGCTGCCCCAACTGGACACCGACACCGTGATTGCCGCGCAGGACAAGGTGGCCAAGCCCCTGCCCGATGCCGGAGCCACCTCTGAAGCAGCCACTGCGGACACTCCTGCGGAAACCGTACCCCCCGTGGCCTCGGCCGCGCCGATTCCCGCTTCGGATCAGGACGAGATGGCCGAAATGCCCGGCGAGCAGCCCGAAAGGCTGATCGAGCCAAAACAGGACGCCCCCTTGCCGGAGGTGGCCGAACTGCCCGAGGCCCCGACGCTCAGGCCTGCGCCGGGCCTTGGCAGCGGGGCCGAGGGCGTGATCGTGCGCCGCCTGCCGCAGGTTGGCGATCCCCCGCCCGTCGAAGCAGGTGCGGGCGAAGCGGGGGCGGGTGCAGCCGGTATGGCAGAAAACCCTGGCGACGACCGGCCGATCATGCGCTTTGCTGCCACGTTCGAGAACCCGGACGGCCGGCCGCTGATGTCGGTGGTGCTGATCGACTCGGGCCGCGACGATCTGGACCGCGCCGCGCTGGCCGCTCTGCCCATGCCGCTGACCTTCGCGCTCGACCCGCTCGACCCGCGAACGCCCGAACGTGCCGCGATCTATCGTGCGGCGGGCAAGGAGGTGGTGATGCTGGCCACCGGCATAGCCGAGGGGGCCACCGCCGCGGACATCGAGGTGGCGTTCCAGTCGATGGAGCAGGGTCTGCCGGAAGCCGTCGCCGTGATGGATCTGGCGCAGCCGGTGTTCCAGCAGCGGCGCCCGCTGGCAAGCCTGGTCGTGCCCGTGATCGGGGCGCAAGGGCGCGGCCTTCTGACCTGGGACCACGGGCTGAACGCCGCCGATCAGGTCGCCCGGCGCGACGATGTTCCCGCCGCAGTCGTGTTCCGCGACCTGACATCTGCGGGGAACGACCGGACCGCGATCCGCCGAATTCTCGACCGGGCCGTGTTCAAGGCGGGGCAGGATGGCCGCGTCGTCGTCGCAGGCGAGGCATTGCCCGAGACGGTCGCGGCATTGCTGGAATGGTCGGTCGAAGGGCGTGGCGCAACCGTGGCGATGGCGCCCCTGACGGCTGTACTTGCGGTGGACTGACAGGGTCGGACGGCGGCCTGGCTTCCGGCCCTGCCCGATCTGTCCTGCCCAGCCGTTCACTCACGGGCGTAGCGGTCCTCGTAGCGAACGATGTCGTCTTCGCCCAGATAGCTGCCGGTCTGTACCTCGATCAGGACCATCGGCACCCGTCCGGGATTTTCCAGCCGGTGAACTTCGCCCAGGGGGACGTAGATCGACTGGTTCTCACTGACCAGGCAGACCCTGTCGCCTACAGTCACCCGTGCGGTGCCCTGCACCACGACCCAGTGTTCCGACCGGTGCAGATGGGATTGCAGCGACAGCGCGGCGCCCGGATGGACATGGATCCGCTTGACCTGAAAGCGTTCGCCCGCACCGATCGTTTCATACCAGCCCCAAGGCCGCAGCTCGCGGGCAAAGGCAGTTGCCTGCGGGACTGCGCGCGCACGCAGTGTCTCGACGGCAAGCCTGACCGCCTGGGAACACCCGATATCGGCCACAAGAACCGCGTCGCGGGTGGCCACGGCGACCACGTTCTTCAGGCCGATCCCGACAAGCTCTATCCCGTCGCTGTCGGAACGCAGCAGGGTATTCTCGCACTCCACCGCAGTCGCATGACCCTGCAGCGCCGTTCCCGTGCGGTCGCGAGGCGCCTGTTCAAGGACCGCCGCCCACGAGCCCAGGTCGGCCCATCCGCCGTCATGGCGCACCACCGACAGGTTCGACACCCTTTCCATGATCGCATGATCGATGGAGATGTCCGCAACACGTGACCAGGGCCCCGCAGACAGACGGATGAAGCCAAGGTCGGCCGAGGCCTCGGTGACAGCCTCCCGTGCCGCGGCGAGCAACTCGGGCACATGCCGCGCTGCCGCGCCCAGCAGCACATCGGCGCGCACCAGAAACAGCCCCGAATTCCAAAGGCATCGGGGATTGGCCAGCAGGCGGCCGGCAAGAGCGGCCGCCGGCTTTTCGATGAAACGGACGAGGGTCTCCACCCCCGGATGGCTTGGCTCGCCGCATTCCAGCCAGCCATAGCCGGTTTCGGCCCGCGTCGGAGTGATGCCGAAGGTGACGATCCTGCCATCGCTCGCGGCGGGAACGCCCAGTTCGACGGCCGCACGAAAGGCTGCCGCGTCGGGGATCAGCTGGTCGGACGGTACCACAAGGATCAGGCCCTCAGGCCCGCCCCGCGAAAGATACAGGGCCGCGGCCAGCGCGGCGCCTGCGGTATTCCTGGGGAAGGGTTCCAGGATCAGGCCCTGGGCGGGAACGCCCGCCCGATCCAGCTGTTCGGCGGCGATGAAGCGGAACTCTTCTGCCGTGACGACCAAAGGCGCGGTGAACCCCGGCGCATCGAAACGCCGAGCCGAAGCCTGGAACAGGCTTTCCTCGCCGACAAGGGCGGCAAACTGCTTGGGAAACCGCGCGCGAGAGACCGGCCAGAGCCGCGTTCCCGACCCGCCAGCCAGCAGCACCGGCGTGATCAGTCCGGCCCCCAACCTGCCGCCCGCCGGCGCCGCACGCACTTCGCTGATGCTTCCGTCCACGTCAGCCTCATCCGTCTGCCATGTCCCAGACTGGTGACGAGACGGTTACCAAATGGTAAAGACGCGGCGATCTTTCCGCGGTCTTTCAAAGGCCTGTCCGTGTCTGTCACCGGCCCTTCACCATGGCGCGGCCCTGAAGGTCAACGTCCCGATCGCCGGCGCCTTGGTCGATGCCGCTGACGGGGCGCATCAGCCCCAGTCCCAGTCCAGCACCACCTTGCCCGACAGGCCTGACCGCATGGCTGCGAAACCTTCCTCGAAGCGGTCAACCGGAAAGCGGTGGGTGATGACGCGACGGATGTCCAGCCCGTTCTCCAGCATGGCGATCATCTTGTACCAGGTCTCGAAGATCTCGCGGCCATAGACGCCCTTGATGGTGATGGCCTTGAATACGATCCGCGACCAGTCCACCGGGGATTTGCCGGGCGGGATGCCCAGCATGGCGATGCGCCCGCCCATCACCATGTGCTCGACCATCTGGTCGAGGGCCTGCTGGCTGCCCGACATCTCCATCCCCACATCGAAGCCCTGCGTCATGTGCAGGCTGGCATAGACCGATTTCAGCTCGGTGGTGGCGACGTTGACCGGCACCACGTCGGCGACCTGTGCGGCAAGGTCCAGGCGGGCCTGGTTGATGTCGGTGATCACCACATGCCGCGCGCCCACATGCCGGGCGACGGCGGCGGCCATGATGCCGATGGGGCCTGCGCCGGTTATCAGCACGTCCTCGCCGATCACATCGAAGGAAAGCGCGGTATGGACGGCGTTGCCCAAGGGATCGAGGATCGCGCCGATCTCGTCTTCGATGGCGTCCGGCAGGGGGACGACGTTGAAGGCAGGCAGGCGCAGGTATTCTGCGAAGGCGCCGGGTTCGTTGACGCCGATGCCGCGGGTTTCAGGGTCGAGGTGGAACCTGCCCGACCGGCTTTGCCGCGAGGTCTTGCCGATCAGGTGGCCTTCGCCCGAACAGCGTTGCCCGATCTCCAGCCCTTCGACGTTGCGGCCCTTGTCCACGATGACGCCGGCGAATTCGTGGCCCGTCACCAGCGGCACCGGGATGGTCCTTTGCGCCCAGTCGTCCCAGTTCCAGATATGGATGTCGGTGCCGCAGATGCCGGTCTTGTGGATCTTGATGAGCACGTCGTCGGGGCCGATTTCCGGGACGGGCCGTGTTTCCATCCAGAGGCCGGGCTCGGGGCGGGCCTTGACCAGAGCCTTCATTGCATTCGTCATTTCAGCACTCCCGTGGCTTTCCCGGCGGCGGTGAAGGCGTCAAGCGCGAAGTCGAGGTCTGCCCGGGTCAGCGCCGCGTTCATCTGGGTGCGGATGCGGGCCTGGCCCTTGGGCACGACCGGGAAGAAGAAGGGCGCGACATGGACGCCGCGGGTGGCAAGGTCGGCGGCCATTCCTTGCGCGAGTCTCGCCTCGCCCAGCATGACCGGGATGATCGGGTGGTCGCCGGGCAAAAGGGTGAAGCCCGCCGCCGTCAGCCCTGCGCGCCAGTAGGCGGCGTTCTCGGCCAGGCGCGCGCGCAGGTCGTCCGCCGCCTCGACGATGTCGATGGCCGCCAGAGCCGCGCCCACCACCGCCGGTGGCAGGGCATTCGAGAACAGGTAGGGCCGTGCGCGCTGGCGCAAGAGGTCGATCACCGGCTGAGGTCCGGCGATGTATCCCCCCAGCGCACCCCCCAACGCCTTGCCCAGCGTTCCGGTCAGCAGATCCACCGTCACCCCCGCGCGCGCCGGGGTGCCGCGTCCCTGCGGGCCGACAAAGCCGGTCGCGTGGCAGTCGTCAACCATGACCAGCGCGCCATAGCGGTCGGCCAGTTCCCGGATTTCGGGAAGGGGCGCGAAATAGCCGTCCATCGAAAAGACGCCGTCGGTCGCGATCAGGACGAAGCGCGCCCCGTTTTCACGGGCCTCGCGCAGGCGCGTCTCCAGCTCGTTCATTTCGGCATTTGCATAGCGGTAGCGCCGCGCCTTGCAGAGCCTTATGCCGTCGATGATGCTGGCATGGTTCAGGCTGTCCGAGATCACCGCATCCTCGGGACCGAGCAGCGGTTCGAAAAGCCCGCCGTTCGCATCGAAACAGGCGGCGAAAAGAATGGCATCCTCCTGCCCCAGATAACCGGCAAGCCGGGCCTCCAGCCTGCGATGCAGATCCTGGGTGCCGCAGATGAAGCGGACCGAGGCCATGCCGTAGCCGTGGCTGTCCATCGCGGCCTTTGCCGCAGCGATCAGACGGGGATCGTCGGCAAGACCCAGATAGTTGTTGGCACAGAGGTTCAGCACCTCGCGCCCCTCCATCATCACGCGCGTGCCCTGCGCGCCCGAGATCGGCCTCTCATGTTTCATCAGACCCTCGGCCTCGATCCCGGCCAGCGTCGCCGTGATATGGGCAAGAAAGGCGGCCTTGTCCGTCATGCCAGATCCCCTTCCAACTTGCCGGATGCTGACAGGGCGCCCGGCCCATGTCAACATGCCGGAATCGTATCCGTAATGACGGAATCTTCCATCTTCCTCTCTGCCCAAATATCCCGCGGGGGCGCGGGGGTATGACCCCCGCTCCTGCGGGTCAACTGTCCTGCACGATCAGGATGGCGCGGGCCGCTGCGTCCTCCGCCGCGATCTCGTGCGGTCGGTCGGCCGGATAGCGGGCCACATCGCCGGCACCCAGCGTTTCGACCGCATCGCCCGACCGCACCGAGAGCCGACCCTCCAGAACCGTCAGGTGTTCCCGGCATCCGGGAGAATGGGACTCCGATAGCAGACGCGCAGCCGGTGCGAAGGTCAGATCATAGACTTCGTGGCGGCCGACGCTTTCCGGCGCCGACAGGATGCGGATCGTGACGCCGCTGCGCTGGATCACCGGGGTGGTGCCTGCGCGGGTGACTTCGATCCCCGGTGCGGGGCGCCCTTCCAGCAGACCGGCAAAATCCAGCTGCAAGGCTTGGGTGAGCGCCCAAAGCGTGGCAACAGTGGGCGAGGATTCGCCCCGCTCGATCTGGCTGACCATCGACCGGCTGACGCCCGAAAGCTTCGCGATGGCATCCAGCGACAGGCCTCGCGCCTTACGCGCGGCGCGCAGGGATGCAGCCAGTCGGTCGTGGATGTCGGAGCGGTCAGCCATCATGATCCATGGTGGCGGGCCTTGGCGCGGGCGTCAATCACCGGGCCGCCGCATCCCAGAGGGACACTTCGCGCGCCGCACAGACGCGGCCAACCGGCGGGCTCAGGTGCCGCAATAGGTGATGTAGCTGCCGAAACCCGAGGGCGCGGGCAGCATGTAGGGCTCGGCCTCGACGAAGGGGTGCTGCACGGCGGCCAGCAGCGCATGGAACGGCGCCATGTCTCCGGCCGTGGCCGCGGCCAGCGCCTCTTCGACCTTGTGGTTGCGCGGTATGACCGCAGGGTTGGCCCTTGCAAGCCGCTCGGCTGCCCCCTCGCCCGCCCGGGCGCGCCAGCGCGGCAGCCAGGCCTCCATCGTTCGGAAATCATCGAACAGCGGGCGCAGTGCCGCTTCGTCGGCGAGGCGGCGAAAGGTCAGCGTCCAGTCAGCCCCCGCCAGTGCGGCCAACAGGTCGTCCGCCAGTGCGGCATCCCCGGCTTCCTCGCCGACCAGACCCAGCTTCCGCCGCATCACGGAAAGCCATTCCGCCCGGTAGCGGCCGGCTATGCCGGACAACCGGTCATTGGCGATCTCGATCGCGCGATCCTGATCGGGGTCGATCAACGGCACCAGCGTCTCGGCCAGGCGTGCGAGGTTCCAGCCCAGGATCAGAGGCTGATTGGCATAGGCATAGCGGCCCTGATGGTCGATGGACGAGAATACCGTGCCCGGCGCATACCCTTCCATGAAGGCGCAGGGGCCATAGTCGATGGTTTCGCCGGAAATCGCCATGTTGTCGGTGTTCATCACCCCATGCACGAAGCCCAGGCCCATCCATTCCGCGACCAGCCTTGCCTGGGCCGCGATCACCGCATCCAGCAGAGCAAGCGCCGGCCGGTCGGCCTGCGCAATGTCGGGATAGTGTCGGGCTATGGCATGATCGGCCAAGGCCCTGACGCGTGCCTGGTCACCGCGTGCGGCGAAGAACTGGAACGTGCCGACGCGCAGATGGCTGGCTGCCACCCGGGCAAGGACGGCGCCAGGCAGCTTCGTCTCGCGCCAGATCTCTTCGCCCGTGGCAACCACGGCCAGCGACCGGGTGGTGGGCACACCCACGGCGGCCATGAATTCCGAAATCAGGTATTCGCGCAGCATTGGCCCGACCGCAGCCTTGCCGTCGCCGCCGCGGGAAAACGGGGTGCGGCCGGATCCCTTCAGCTGGATGTCGAATCGGCGCCCGTCGGGAGAGATGACTTCGCCAAGAAGGTGCGCGCGACCATCGCCAAGCTGGGGGGAAAAGCCGCCGAACTGGTGGCCCGCGTAGGCCTGGGCGATGGGATCTGCACCGGGCGGCAGCGCCGCGCCGGAAAACCAGGCTTCTGCCTGCCCCGGATCGAGGTCGAGACCAAGATCACGGGCAAGGGCCTCGTTCAGGATCAGCAGGCGTGGCGCGGGCGCCGGGTCCGGCGTGACCCGCAGATAGGTCCCGGGCAGGTCGCGTGCATAGGAATGGTCGAAGATTATGGTCATGCCGAAGATATGCGCCCCGCAGGCGGGCGCGGCAATGGCGGATGCGCAACTTCCGGCCGCTCGGTCTGCAGGGAGCGAAGGGATGGTCGGGGCGGCGGGATTCGAACTCGCGACCTACGGTACCCAAAACCGTCGCGCTACCAGGCTGCGCTACGCCCCGACGCGACCTTCCTTAGCGGGAACGCCGCGGGTTGAAAAGCCGTTATCCGTCGCAGCGCCAGGCGGCGGTTGCCGCCGCAATAGCCGGATGGCGCAACTCGGCGCCGGGAGCGATACCAAGACGCGCGGCCAGGCCGCCGTTGATCTCCAGCACATAGACCACGCCCTCACCACCGTCGATCGGCGTCAGGTCGCCCGGAATGGCGTTGGCGTGAACGCGGGTCACGCGCCCGGCTGCATCGGCAAAGATCATGTCCAGCGGGATCAGCGTGTTCTTCATCCAGAACTGCGCCCGCAGCGGGGTTTCATAGACGAACAGCATCCCCGCCGCGGGATCAAGCCTTTCGCGGAACATCAGGCCCCGTGCGCGTTCGGCCGGGTCATCGGCAAGCTCTACCGTGAAGCTTGCGCTGCCACCTGCCCAGCGCAGATCGACCCGATCGGGGGCACAGGCCGCCTCGGCAAGGGCCGGCGCCGATGCAACCGGCCCCGCCGACAGGGCAAGGGCGATCAGAAGAACAGACCTCATGCCACCCCGCGCGCTGCCGTTTCCCACGACACGACCTGGACCGCCATCCGCCCACGCCGCCCCTGGATGATCCGCAGGGCCACGGCCTCGCCCGCGGCAAGGTCGGCAAAGCCAGACACGCGCAGCACCTCGGCATGGATGAACACGTCCTCGCAGCGGCCGAAGACATTGGCGAAACCGAACCCCTTGCCCTTGTCGAACCATTTGACCCGCGACGGCTCCAGCGGCAGGGCAAGCATGTCGTCGCCCACCAGCTGGCCCGCCTCGTCGGACAGCGGAAAGACCACACCTTCGGGCGGGTCGATTCGCATCACCTCGGTCGCCTGGACGCCGCGCTGGGTCTTCTGGACCTTCACCACGATGCCAGCGCCGTCCGCCACCGATCCCTGACCAAAGTTCCGCAGAACATTGGCATGCAGCAGGATATCCGCATTCGTCTCTTCCGAGACGATGAAACCGAAACCCTTGGAGGGATCAAACCACTTAACGCGACCATGCACGAGCTGCATGACCTCATCTTCGTCAGTCATAAGCAGAGCCTTCTCCCCAGAATGAGCCCCTAGGCGACCAGATGCCGCCAATATTGTGCCGGGTTCAAGTACGAATCCGCAGCGCGGCGGCACCCTCGGGTCGAACTGTGTCAAAACTAGGGATAAAGGCGCTGGATTTTCCAGGCCCCGTCCACCCGGTCGCGCGACCAGCGGAAGCGGTCATGCAACCGGAAGGCCCCGTCGGCCCAGAATTCGATCTCGACCGGCCTGATGCGGATGCCGCCCCAGAAGGGCGGGCGGGGTGGATTCGGCCCCTTGGTCAGCCCGACCTTCGCCGCCTCGGCCATCAGCGCCTCGCGCGAGGACAGGGGTTGCGACTGCCGGCTTGCCCAGGCGCCAAGGCGCGATTTCAGGCTGCGGCTTGCAAAATAGGCATCGGCCTGGGGGCCTTCCTCGCGCTCGGTGAAGCCCCGGACCCTGATCTGGCGGCGCAGCGACTTCCAGTGCAGCACGAAGGCAGCCTTGCCCGAGGCTGCAATCTCCTGCGCCTTCTTCGAGCCGTAGTTGGTGTAGAAGACGAAGGCATCCGCCTCGATCTCCTTCAACAGCACCATGCGGACATTCGGCATGCCCTCGGCATCGACGGTGGCCAGCGCGATGGCGTTCGGATCGTTAGGTTCCTTCGGCTCGGCCTCGCTCAGCCAGTCGCGCGCCAGCTGGAACGGGTCATCGCCCGCGAAGATGCCGCTGCGGTCCATGATGTCTCCTTGCCCCGGCGGAAGGACGCGCCTTGAAGGGCCGCGCCTCTTCGCCTACACGTCTTGGTCAACGAAAAGGTGGCCAAGGGGACGGGAATGTCAACCGGACTGATGCAGGGCAAGCGCGGGCTGATCATGGGGCTTGCGAACGACAAGTCCATAGCCTGGGGCATCGCCCAGGCCGTCGCGGCCCAGGGGGCAGACCTGGCTTTTTCCTATCAGGGCGAGGCCCTGAAGAAACGGGTCGAGCCGCTGGCGGCCTCGTTGGGCAAGCCGCTGCTTTACGAATGCGATGTGGCCAGTGACGAAAGCATCGATGCCCTGTTCACCGCACTCAAGGCCGAATGGGGGCAACTGGATTTCGTGGTCCACGCCATCGGCTTCGCCGACAAGAACGAGTTGCGCGGCCGCTATGTCGACACCTCGCGCGCCGGCTTTCTGCTGGCGATGGACATTTCGGTCTATTCGTTCACCGCAGTCTGCCAGCGGGCCAGTGCGATGATGGGGCCCGGCGGCAGCCTTCTGACGCTAACCTACTACGGCGCCGAAAAGGTCATGCCGCATTACAACGTGATGGGCGTGGCAAAGGCCGGACTCGAGGCTTCGGTCAAGTATCTGGCCGAGGATCTGGGCAAGGACGGCATCCGGGTGAATGCGATCAGCGCGGGGCCGATAAAGACGCTGGCCGCCAGCGGCATCGGCGACTTCCGCTACATCATGCGCTGGAACGAGCTGAACTCGCCCCTGCGGCGGAACGTGACGCAGGAAGAAGTCGGCAAGGCCGCGCTTTACCTTCTGTCGGACCTCGGCTCGGGCACGACTGGCGAGAACCTGCATGTCGATGCGGGCTATCATGTCGTCGGCATGAAGGCGATCGACGCGCCCGACATCGACATCGTGACCGGCAGGAAGGACGGCGGGCAGTGACGCCTG
Source organism: Tabrizicola sp. YIM 78059 (assembly GCF_004959785.1). Taxonomy (NCBI): domain Bacteria; kingdom Pseudomonadati; phylum Pseudomonadota; class Alphaproteobacteria; order Rhodobacterales; family Paracoccaceae; genus Tabrizicola; species Tabrizicola sp. YIM 78059. Next base: position 123,963 of record NZ_SJZH01000001.1, on the reverse strand, counting down.
TGGCCCTTCCCGCCTGTGCCGCAACGGTGCCCCTTGCACCGACCGCCCGCGCCATTGCCACCAGCCATATCTGCCTGCCCGCCTACGGGCGGGAGCTGCTTTCCAGCTGGAAACCCGCGATCCATCGCCGTTTCGGGGCCGGGCCGGCCCTGTCGGGCGTGAAGATCATCGCCACCTGAGAGGTCGCCATGTCCGCCGAACGTCTGCCATACGAAAAAGGGTTTCATGTCAGCTGGGACCAGATCCACCGCGACGCGCGGGCGCTGGCCTGGCGGCTGGACGGCAAGGGCCCGGGCGAGGGCGGCACATGGCGTGCCATCGTCGGAATCACGCGGGGCGGGCTGGTGCCGGCGATGATCGTCAGCCGCGAACTGGATATCCGTGTCGTGGATACGATCAGCGTCAAGTCCTATCATTCCGGCGGCGGCAAGGCCGACCAACGGCGCGAGGCGCAGGTGATCAAGGCGCCGAACGCCGAGCTGATGGGCGACGGCAGCGGCATCCTGGTCATCGACGATCTGGTGGACAGCGGCAAGACGCTGGAACTGATCCGCAGCCTTTACCCCAAGGCGCATTTCGCGACCGTCTACGCCAAGCCGCATGGCAAGCCGCAGGTCGACAGCTACATCACCGAGGTCAGCCAGGACACCTGGATCTTCTTTCCCTGGGACATGGCGCTGCAGTATGTCCAGCCCATGCGCGGGGCGGACTGAACGCTTCCGGCCGTCTTCCATGTGCCCGTCGCCGGGCAAGCGGCCAACGACCAGATGCGAAGCGCACGAGGAGTTTTGCCTTGACCCTGCCCCTGAACCCCGCCTTCGCCGCGACCGAACCGCCGCCCGTGATGGAGGCCCGGCGCTGGATCCAGGGGGTGACCTTTCCCGCCGACCGTCCGCTGATCAACGTCAGCCAGGCAGCGCCGGTGGACAGCCCGCCTCTTGGCCTGCGCGAGGCGCTGGCCGATGCCGCACTGAACAACCCCGACGCCCATCTTTACGGCCCAGTCCTTGGCATGCCCGCGCTGCGCGGAGAGATCGCCCTCCAGTTCTCGGCGGCCTATGGCGGGGCCATCGCGCCGACCCAGGTCGCCATCACGCAAGGTTGCAACCAGGCCTTCTGCGCCGTCATGGCCACGCTGGCAGGCGCGGTGGATGAGGTGATCCTGCCGACACCCTGGTATTTCAACCACAAGATGTGGCTGGACATGACCGGAGTGCGCACGGTGCCCCTGGATACCGGACCGACGCTGATCCCCGACGCCAAGGCCGCCGAGGCACTGATCACCGCCCGCACCCGCGCCATTGTCCTTGTCACGCCGAACAATCCCGGCGGTGTGGAATATCCGGCCGAAACCGTCGCCGCCTTCCGCGACCTGGCCCGCGCGCACGGTCTTGCCTTGATCATCGACGAGACCTACCGCGACTTTGACAGCCGCCATTCCGTCGAACTGGGCGGGCGCCCGCATGACCTTTTCACCGATCCTGACTGGGCGGAAACGGTGATCCAGCTTTACAGCTTTTCCAAGGCCTATCGGCTGACCGGGCATCGCGTCGGCTCCATCGTCGCAGGGGCCGCCCGGCTGGCCGAGGTGGAGAAATTCCTCGATACCGTAGCCATCTGCCCGTCGCAACTGGGCCAGATCGGCGCGCTGTGGGGGATGCAGAACCTGACGCAATGGGTGGCAGGCGAACGCGACGAGATCCTTGCCCGCCGCCGCGCCATGGTCGATGGGTTCGGTGCGCTTGCGGGATGGAAACTGCTCGGCTGCGGCGCCTATTTCGCCTATGTCGAACACCCGTTCGACATGGCCAGCGACACGTTGTGCAAGCGGCTGGTAACAGAGGCCTCGCTTCTGATGTTGCCCGGCACGATGTTCCAGCCCGCGGGCTCGGAAGCCGGCAAGCGCCAGATCCGCATCGCCTTTGCCAATGTCGATGCACGGGGAATCGCGGAAATGTTCCGCAGGCTGGCCGCTTTCCGCCCCTGATCCGGTCTTGCCGGCCCCGGCGCCAGCCACTATTCACCCTTGCCAGATCAACCCGAAGGCGGACCCATGGCCAAGACCCCGGACGACGACGTGAAGCGCCCGAAAAGCAAGGCGAAGGAAGCCGCCGTCTGGGTGATGATGGGGATGCTGATCCTGGGTCTTGGCGGCTTCGGCGTCACCAACTTCGGCGGCGGGGTGACCACGATCGGCAAGGTGGGTTCGACCGAGATCACCACCGATGCCTACGCCCGGGCCTTCCGGGCCCAGCAGAATGCGCTGTCGCAGCAGCTTGGCCGCCAGGTGACCGCGCAAGAGGCGCTGGCCTTCGGCCTTGATCGGCAGGTGCTTCAGGGCCTGGTCACCCGCGCTGCCCTGGACAACGAGGCTGCGCGGATCGGACTGTCGGTCGGGGATGAGACGGTGGCCTCCGAGATCCTGAAGATCGATGCCTTCAAGGGCATCTCCGGCGCGTTCGACCGCGAAGCCTATCGCTTCGTGCTTGACCGCAATCGCCAGACCGAAGCCGAATTCGAAGAAGCCCTGCGCGGTGACATCACCCGGGAACTGCTGCAGGGAATGGTCGCGGGCGGTTTTGTCGCGCCGAAGGCGCTGACCGATACGCTCTATGCCTGGATTGCCGAACGCCGCGGTTTTTCGATGCTGCGGCTGGGCGAGGCCGATCTTGTCACGCCCGTTCCCGACCCGACCGAGGAGGAGCTGCGCGCCTACTACGAGGGGAACATTGCCCGCTTCACCCGGCCCGAGGCGAAGCGCATCACCTATGCTGCCCTTCTGCCCGACGCCATCGCCAAGGACCAGCCGGTGGACGAAAAGGTGCTGCGCGATCTTTATCAGGCGCGGATCGACGAATTCGTGATCCCCGAACGCCGGATCGTCGAGCGTCTGGTCTATCCCGACCAGGCGGCTGCAGATGCTGCACGGGCCGAGCTGGACGCCGGCACCACGTTCGAGGCTTTGGTCGCTGCGCGCGGGCTGACGCTGGATGCAGTCGATCTGGGGGATGTGACCGCCAGAGACCTGGGCACGGCGGCAGGGCCCGTGTTCGCGGCGAACGAGGGAGAGGTCGTCGGCCCGCTGGACACCGATCTTGGACCTGCGCTCTTCCGGGTGGTCACGGTTCTGGCCGCGGAAGAGACCACCTTCGACGAGGCGCGCGAGACACTGGCTGTCGAGATCCAGACCGATGCCGCGCGCCGGTTGATCGCGGACAAGGTGGAACTGGTCGACGACCTGCTGGCCGGCGGCGCCACCCTCGAGGATGTTGCGAAGGAGGCGGGACTTGAACTTGGCACGGTGGACCATGTGCCGGGCCAGCAGGGCGAAGCCGTGATCGAAGGATATCCCGCCTTCCGCAACGCAGCGGATGCAGCGAAGGCCGACGACTTCCCCGAGGCGATCGTGCTGGAGGATGGCGGCCTTGTCACCCTGCGCCTTGACGAGGTGGTACCCGCTGCCCCCATTCCGTTCGAAGAGGCGCGCGACGCCGTCGAGACCGCGTGGCGGGCCGATGCCCTGCGCAAGGCGCTGTCGGACCGGGCGATGGAGATCAAGGCCGCCATCGAGGGTGGAGCCGGCATCGGCAGCTTCGGAATCGTCGATGTGACGCCGGAAATTGCGCGCGACGGTTTCATCGCGGACACGCCGCAGTCGCTTCTGCCAGCCGTATTCGAGATGGCCGAAGGCGATGTCCGCGTGATCGAGGATGGCGATTTCGTCGCCGTTGTCCGGCTGGACCGCATCCAGCCCGCCGAGACCGAAGGCCCGGAGGCCGAGGCCCTGAAGGCCGCGATCGACGCGCAGGCGGTTCAGGCGATCTCGACCGACGCCTTCACCGCCTATACCAACGCGCTGACTGCCGAGGCCGGGATCACGCTGGACCAGTCTGCCATCAACGCCGTCCACGCGAGCCTGCCCTGATGCAGCTTTTGCCGTCCTTCGAGGCCTTCGAGGCCGCCTGGAACCGGGGCGAGAACCAGCTTGTCTGGGCACGCCTGGCGGCCGACCTGGATACGCCGGTCAGTCTGATGCTGAAGCTGGGCGACGCGCGGGCCGACACCTTCATGCTGGAATCGGTGACCGGGGGCGAAGTGCGGGGCCGCTATTCCATTGTCGGCATGAAGCCCGACCTGATCTGGCGCTGCCGCGGCACCGAAAGCGAGATCAACCGCGAGGCGCGCTTCGACCCGCAGGCATTCAGGGCCCTTTCCGGCCATCCGCTGCAAACGCTGCGTGAACTTCTGGCCGAATGCCGCATCGACATGCCCGAGGGGCTTCCCGCGGTATCGGCGGGGCTGTTCGGCTATCTCGGCTACGACATGATCCGACTGGTCGAACGGCTGCCGGGTGGAAACCCCGACCCGATCGGCGTGCCGGATGCGGTTCTCATGCGGCCTTCGGTCGTGGCGGTGCTGGATGGTGTAAAGGGCGATGTCACGCTGGTGGCGCCGGCCTGGGTCGGCTCGGGTCTCACGGCACGGGCAGCCTATGCGCAAGCGGCGGAACGTGTGATGGACGCGCTGCGCGATCTTGACCGCGCACCCTCTGCTCCGCGCGATCTGGGCGAGGTGGCAAGCGTGGGCGAGCCACGATCGAACTTCACGCATGCCGGCTACAAGGCCGCGGTCGAGAAGGCGAAGGAATACATCCGCGCGGGCGACATCTTTCAGGTCGTGCCCTCGCAGCGCTGGGCGATGGATTTCCCCCTGCCGCCCTTCGCGCTTTACCGCTCGTTGCGGCGCACCAATCCGTCGCCTTTCATGTTCTTCTTCAATTTCGGCGGCTTCCAGGTTGTCGGGGCCAGCCCCGAAATCCTTGTTCGTCTGCGCGAAGGCGAGGTCACCGTCCGCCCCATCGCCGGCACCCGCAAGCGCGGCGCGACACCGGAAGAGGATCGCGCGCTGGAAGCCGACCTTCTGGCCGACCCGAAGGAACGGGCCGAACACCTGATGCTGCTGGATCTGGGCCGCAACGATGTGGGCCGGGTCGCAAAGGTCGGCACCGTGCGGCCGACCGAAACCTTCGTCATCGAACGCTACAGCCACGTCATGCACATCGTCTCGAACGTAGTGGGCGAACTGGCCGAAGGCGAGGATGCGCTTTCAGCGCTGCTTGCGGGGTTGCCGGCAGGCACCGTTTCCGGGGCACCCAAGGTCCGTGCCATGGAGATCATCGACGAGCTGGAGCCCGAAAAGCGCGGCATCTATGGCGGCGGTGTGGGCTATTTTGCCGCGAACGGAGAGATGGATTTCTGCATCGCGCTGCGCACGGCAGTGGTAAAGGACAACACCCTGTACATCCAGGCCGGCGGCGGTGTGGTCTACGACAGCGACCCCGAGGCGGAATATCAGGAAACAGTCAACAAATCCAACGCTCTGCGCCGCGCGGCCGAGGATGCGGGCCTCTTCGTCCGCCGCAGCAACGGCTAACCTGCGGCGGCAGCGTCTGGACCGGCGCGGCCTGCCGTCGGCCAACGAAAGGCATCGTAAGCGGGTCAACAGCCAACTTGTTGATTTTGCAGCAGCCGCAGCCACCGGGGCACGGCCGCGCCGCATATCCCCCGGTTTACACCGCCCGAAGCATCGGCGATAACCACTGCAACCGCCCCTGGAACCCGCCGTCATGCTGCTTCTGATCGACAACTACGACAGCTTTACCTACAACCTTGTCCATTATCTGGGCGAGCTTGGCGCCGATGTGGTCGTGAAACGCAACGACGCGCTAGAGGTGCAGGATGTGATTGCCATGGCACCCGAGGTCATCGTCCTTTCGCCCGGCCCCTGCGACCCCGCCGCCGCCGGGATATGCCTACCCCTGACACGCGCTGCGGCCACTGCCGGCATTCCCCTGTTGGGCGTCTGTCTTGGCCACCAGACCATCGGCGAGGCCTTCGGCGGCAGGGTCGTGCGCTGCCACGAGATCGTGCACGGCAAGATGGGCACGATGCACCATGCCGGAAAGGGTGTGTTCCGCGGACTTCCTTCGCCCTTCCAGGCAACGCGCTATCATTCGCTTGTGGTTGAGCGCGACACCCTTCCCACCGAGCTGGAAGTCACCGCCTGGCTGGAAGACGGAACAATCATGGGTCTGCGGCACAGGCAACACCTGATCGAGGGCGTCCAGTTCCACCCGGAATCCATCGCCAGCGAACACGGCCACCAGCTTCTGCGGAACTTCCTTGACGAAGCCCGCGCAAGGGTTCCCGCATGAGCGACCGGCTGAAACCCCTGATCGGCATCGCAGCCGCCCGCCCGCTGACCCGCGCAGAAGCCGAGACCGCCTTCGAGGCCCTGTTCGAGGGGGAAGGCACGCCTGCGCAGATGGGTGGCTTCCTGATGGCGCTTCGCACCCGCGGCGAGACTGTGGATGAATACGCCGCCGCAGCCAGCGTCATGCGCGCCAAGTGCAACCCGGTGAAGGCCCCCGAGGGTGCCATGGACATCGTGGGCACGGGGGGCGACGGCAAGGGCACGCTCAACATCTCTACCGCCACGGCCTTCGTCGTCGCAGGTGCCGGCGTGACCGTGGCCAAGCACGGCAACCGCAATCTGTCGTCGAAATCCGGCGCGGCGGATGCGCTGACCGAACTGGGCCTGAATGTCATGATCGGGCCCGAGGTGGTGGAACGCTGCCTGGCCGAGGCCGGGATCGGCTTCATGATGGCGCCAATGCACCACCCTGCGATCCGGCACGTCATGCCGGTGCGGGCCGAACTGGGAACGCGCACGATCTTCAACATCCTCGGCCCCCTGACCAACCCCGCCGGGGTCAGGCGTCAGCTGACCGGCGCCTTCTCGGATGCCCTGATCCGCCCGATGGCGGAAACGCTGCTGACGCTGGGTACCGAAAAGGCCTGGCTGGTCCACGGCGCAGACGGCACCGACGAAATCAGCATTTGCGGGGCGACCTCGGTTTCCGCGGTCGAGAACGGCGCCGTGCGCGACTTCACCATCCACCCCGAGGATGCCGGCCTTTCCCCCCACCCGTTCGAGGCGATCCTCGGCGGCAGCCCGGCCGATAATGCCGCCGCCTTCCGCGCGCTTCTTGACGGGGCTACGGGCGCCTACCGCGATGCAGTTCTGCTGAATGCCGCCGCCGCGCTGATGGTGGCCGATCGCGCGAATAGCCTGGCAGAGGGCGTTGCACTGGCCCGCGAATCGATCGATTCCGGCGCGGCGCGCGCCAAGGTCCAGGCGCTGGCCCGCCTGACCAATGCCTGAGCAGGGGGGCACCATGACCACGATCCTCGACCGCATCAAGGCCTACAAGCTGGAAGAGGTGGCCAGGGCCAAGGCCGCCACGCCGCTGGCCGATCTGGAAGCCGCCGCCCGCGCCGCCCCTGCCCCGCGCGGCTTTGCCCGCGCGCTGCACGAAGCCGCCTCCACCGGCTATGGCCTGATTGCCGAGATCAAGAAGGCCAGCCCCTCAAAAGGCCTGATCCGCGCCGATTTCGACCCGCCGGCGCTGGCCCGCGCCTATGCGGCAGGTGGCGCCACCTGCCTTTCGGTCCTGACCGACGGGCCGAGCTTTCAAGGCGCAGATGACTATCTGGTGGCGGCGCATGACGCGGTAGACCTGCCCTGCCTGCGCAAGGATTTCCTTTATGATCCCTGGCAAGTGGTGCAGTCGCGCGCGCTGAAGGCAGACTGCATCCTTCTGATCATGGCCTCGCTTGACGATGTGCAGGCGGCCGAACTAGAGGCGGCAGCCTTCGACCTGGGGATGGATGTGCTGATCGAGGTGCATGACCAGGCCGAGCTTGACCGCGCTGCCCGGCTGAAATCGCCGCTGATCGGCATCAACAACCGCAACCTGCACACATTCGAGGTGACGCTGGACACGACCCGACAGCTTGCACGTCGTGTGCCCGAGGACCGCCTGATCGTCGCCGAAAGCGGGCTATACACGCCCGACGACCTGGCAGACCTGGCGCAATACGGAGCGCGCTGCTTCCTGATCGGCGAAAGCCTGATGCGGCAGGCTGACGTGGCCGCCGCGACACGGGCGATCCTTTCGCGCCCCTTCACCGCACAGGGCGGGCTGTGAGCGGCCTTTCGCACTTCGACGACCGGGGCCAGGCCCACATGGTCGATGTCTCGGACAAGCCCGTGACCGACCGCGTGGCGGTGGCCGAAGGCCTGGTGCGCATGACGGCCGAGACGCTGGCTCTGATCACCGAGGGCCGGGCGAAGAAAGGCGACGTCCTTTCGGTGGCACGACTTGCCGGGATCATGGCGGCGAAGAAGACCGCCGATCTGATCCCGCTCTGCCACCCGCTGCCGATCACCAGGGTCGCGCTGGAGCTGACCCCCGACCCTGCGCTTCCCGGTGTGCGGATCGAGGCCACGGTCAAGACCTCGGGCCAGACCGGGGTCGAGATGGAGGCGCTGACCGCCGTCTCCGTCGCGGCGCTGACCGTCTACGACATGGTGAAGGCAGTCGAAAAGGCCATGGTGATCGACGGGATTCGCTTGATCCTGAAAGATGGCGGGAAATCCGGACGTTACGAGGCGAAGCGATGATTTCGGTCGAAGAAGCGCTTGCCCGCTGCCTGGCTTTGGTCGCGCCGCTTCCGCCGGAAAGCGTTGCCCTGGCGCAAGCTGCGGGCCGCTGGATGTGCGTGCCGGCGCTGGCAACCCGCGACCAGCCGCCCTTCGATGCCTCGGCGATGGATGGCTATGCCATTCAGGGCGCCCCCCTTGCAGGCGAAAGCTTCCGCGTGATCGGCGAGGCCGGGGCCGGCCATGCCTTTTCCGGCCAGATCGGCACCGGCCAGGCGGTGCGCATCTTCACCGGCGCGCCGGTGCCGGAAGGTGCGACCCGCGTGGTGATCCAGGAAGACGTGATCCGCGACGGTGACCGGATCACCCTGAAGTGCAGCGCCGAGGACGGCACCAACATCCGCCCGCAGGGTCAGGACTTCCGCGCCGGCGACAGCCTTGGCCCGCGCCGCCTGCGCCCTGCCGATCTGGCGCTGCTTGCCGCGATGAACATTCCTGCCGTTCAGGCGACCCGCAGGCCCGTGGTTGCCCTGGTTGCGACCGGCGACGAGCTGGTGATGCCTGGCGAGAACCCGCGCCCCGACCAGATCATCGCCTCGAATGGTTTTGCCCTGAAGGCGATGATCGAGGCCGAGGGCGGGGTGGCAAGGATGTTACCCATCGCGCGGGATGATGCCGCAGAGCTGCAAACCGTGCTGGACCTTGCGGCGGATGCCGATCTTATCGTTACCATCGGCGGTGCCTCGGTCGGCGACCACGATCTTGTCGGCCGCGTCGCGGGGCTGGAACACAGCTTCTGGAAGCTGGCCCTTCGCCCAGGCAAACCGCTGATGGCGGGCAGGCTTAACGGGGTGCCGCTTCTCGGTCTGCCGGGCAATCCGGTTTCGGCCATCGTCTGCGGTCACCTGTTCCTGTTGCCGATGGTGCGGGCCATGCTAGGGCAGCCCGCGCCAGCGCCGCAGCCGCGGCAGGCCCGGCTGGCGGTGGACCTGCCCGCAAACGGACCCCGTGCACATTACATGCGCGCGAGGCTGACCCCTGGCGAGCCCCCCGGCATCACCCCCTTCGACCGGCAGGATTCTGCACTTCTTTCGATCCTCGGCCAGGCCGACGCGCTGCTGATCCGACCGGTGGATGCCCCGCCCTGTCGCGTCGGGGACACGGTGCCCTATCTGCCACTGTGACGCCCTGTGGATAAGCCTTGACACAAAAAGGGAACACGGGCAGAACATTATGCTAACTCATGATGTGGGGGCGGGCACGTGCTGACGCGCAAACAGTTGGAACTCCTCGACTTCATCAAGATGCGGATGGACCGGGACGGCGTGCCCCCCTCGTTCGACGAGATGAAGGATGCGTTGGACCTGCGGTCGAAGTCGGGGATCCATCGCCTCATCACGGCGCTGGAGGAACGCGGCTTCATCCGCCGCCTTGCGCACCGAGCCCGCGCTCTGGAAATCGTCAAGTTGCCCGAGGCGATGGAAAAGCCAGGTTTCTCGCCAAAGCTCATCCGGGGCGACCGGACCGATCCGCCCAGAGGCGCAATGGCGGTTTCACCGGTTCACGCGCTTGAACTTCCCGTAATGGGCCGGATCGCCGCTGGCGTCCCGATCGAGGCGATTTCCGAGGTCTCGCATCATGTGGCCGTGCCCGGCTCGATGCTGTCGGGCAAAGGTCAACACTACGCGCTTGAAGTCAAAGGCGATTCCATGATCGAGGCCGGGATCAACGATGGCGACATCGTGGTGATCCGCGAACAGTCCACTGCCGAGAATGGCGATATTGTCGTGGCTCTGGTCGAGGATCACGAGGCCACGCTGAAACGCTTCCGCCGCCGTGGCAACTTGATTGCACTGGAAGCCGCGAACCCTGCCTACGAGACGCGGGTGTTCCCCGAGCATCTGGTCAAGGTGCAGGGTCGGCTTGTTGGCCTGATCCGCAGCTACTGAGGCGACAGGTTCGGCAGGGCCATTGCGCGCTGGGGCGGCGACCAGAGCCTGCGGGTGCCGCGTGCCGGCACCAGTCGAAGCCCTTCCTTCCCGGCCCAGACGGCCAAGGCACCAGTCGCCGAAAGAACCGTTGCGTCGATCAGCGGGCACCCTTGGGGCGGATCTGCGGCCTTCGCGGCCAGAACGACCAGCCCGGCCCCTGCGCAGGCTGGCGCCAGCCTGCTTTCTGCCGCCCCTCCCGACAGGATCACCCCTTTCACACCGCCCAGATCGAACCAGCGTTCGCCTTTGGGCCCGGTAAAGCCTGGCCGGGCCGCCGCCTGCGCCTGACTGACCAGATCGCCATCATTCTCCAGCCAGCTTTCAGCGGCAAACCCGCCGCCCGTCGCTGCCGACAAGGCCCGCCCACCGGGCCCGACCAGCCCCGCCAGCTTGCCGTCGGCCGAGATCAGCAGATCCGGCCGATCCGCCATGGCCCAAAGCACCAAGGCCACCAGAATCGCTGCCGACCCTGCCCAGCGGATGGGCCCCCGCCAAAGGATCAGCCAGATCGCCCCCAGCGTGAATACTGGTAGCACCCAGGGCCCGGGTGCGGGAACCGCCGTCACCGATCCCTCCAGCCCTGCGATCCAGTGAGCCACGATCAGAATCCAGCGCGCGCCCAGTTCCATCACATGCAGTGCGACGCCCGACAGTCCGAAGGGCGCGAGCAATGCGGCGACGGCACCCGCCGGCATCACCACCGCCCCCATGACCGGCACGGTCAGCAGGTTGGCCAAGAGGCCCAAGTCGGTGAACCGGTTGAAATGGGCTGCTGCGTAGGGCGCAGTCGCCAACCCGCCGATCAGCGAGGACAGGACCAGCGCAAAGACGGGCCGCACCCAGCCCGGCAGCGCTTCGCGATAGAGGCCGCGGTCGATCGCGGCAAATCCCGCGATCAGCGCCACAGTCGCTGCGAAGGACATCTGGAACCCCGGCTCAAGCAGGCTTTCCGGCTTCAGCAGCAGCAGGATCGCACCCGCCACGGCCACAGAACGCAGCGTCAGCGCGCGACGGTCCAGCAGGATCGCGCCCAGAAAGACGGAAATCATGATGAAGGCGCGCTCGGTCGCGACATTGGCCCCGGACAGCAGCAGGTAGAAGAAGGCCACCCCGAGGCTGGCCAACGCAGCCGCCTTCTTCGAATTCAGCCGCAGCGCCACGAACGGCACCAAGGCCAGCCCGTAGCGGATCAGCGCAAAGACGAAGCCGGTGAGGAAGGCCATGTTCATCCCCGAGATCGCCAGCAGATGCGCCAGGGAAGAGTCGCGCAGCGCCCTGACCGTCTCTTCCGTGATGGCGGACCGGTCACCGGTCATCGCGCCGGCGGCAAAGGCGCCGGCCTGCCCGTCCATCCGCGCCAGCATGGCCTGCGTCAGATTGCGACGCAGCCGGTCGATCGGCAGCGCGCCGCCCTCTGGTTCCGCCAGCAGCAGGACGGGCGTGCGCGTGTAGCCCACGGCACCAAGCTGGTCGAAATAGGCCATTCGCCGGAAATCGAAGGCGCCGGGTTCCACCGGGCCGTCGGGCGCGGCAAGGCTAGCCGTCAGGATGACTACCTGGCCGGGGGCCGGCTGCAACCAGGGCTGGTCCCCTTGCAGCGAAACACGGACCCGCGCGGGGGTCCGGGCGGGCGGCAGATCGCGCAGCACCACCCGGTCCAGCGTCAGGCGCAGCGCATCGGACTGCGACCGGTCGATGCCCACGATGCGCCCTTCGACAGGGCCGTGATAGCGGAATTCCAGCATTGGCGCGTCAAGGATGTGCGCGCGGATGCCTGCGGCAAGCCATCCCGCTGCCAGTGCCGCCACCGCCACCCCGACCGGCCGTGCAAGATCATGCACCAAGGCCAGTGCAGCCCCCCCGGCCAGCAGCATCGCGGCCAGCGCGTAGCTGCCCGCCACCGGCTCTTCGGTCAACGAGAACCAGGCGCCGATGCCGCAGCCTATCATCACCGGTATCCAAGGAAACAGCGCCCCCGGTTCTGCCTGCAACCCCGCCAGCGCCGCATGGACCGCCCGCGCCGCCACCTTGTTTCCCGCCCCGCGATTGCCTAAACCCTGCCCCAAGCCTAAGCCCGCCATGGTTTCCGAAAGGTTAACTTCAGATGTCCACTCAGGTCGTTACCCGCTTCGCACCCTCACCTACCGGGTATCTGCATATCGGCGGCGGGCGGACGGCGCTGTTCAACTGGCTTTACGCGCGCGGACGCGGGGGCAAATTCCTGCTGCGGATCGAGGACACCGACCGCGAACGATCGACACCCGAGGCGACGGCGGCGATCCTGCGGGGCCTGACATGGCTGGGGCTGGACTGGGACGGCGAGGTGGTCAGCCAGTTCACCCGGCGCGACCGTCATGCAGAGGTTGCGCATCAGATGCTTGCAAGAGGAACGGCCTACAAGTGCTTTTCCACGCAGGAAGAAATCGCTGCCTTCCGCGCCGCGGAAGAGGCCGAGGGGCGTTATCCCGTTTTCCTGTCGCCCTGGCGCGACGCAGACCCCGCAACCCACCCAGACGCGCCCTATGTCATCCGCATGAAGGCGCCGAGGACCGGCGAAACCGTGATCGACGACAAGGTGCAGGGCCGCGTCGTGATCCGCAACGAAACGCTGGACGACATGATCGTGTTGCGCAGTGACGGAACCCCCACCTACATGCTGGCGGTGGTGGTGGACGATTACGACATGGGCGTGACCCACGTCATCCGCGGCGACGACCACCTGAACAACGCGGCGCGCCAGCAGATGGTCTATGATGCGATGGGCTGGCAGGTGCCGGTCTGGGCGCATATCCCGCTGATCCATGGCCCGGACGGCAAGAAGCTGTCGAAGCGCCACGGGGCCACGGGGGTCGAGGAATACCAGGCCATGGGCTATCCGGCGGCGGGGATGCGTAACTATCTGACCCGGCTGGGCTGGGCGCATGGCGATGCCGAGATATTCACCAGCGAGGAGGCGATGAAGATGTTCGACCTCTCCGGCATCGGGCGGGCCCCGGCGCGGCTGGATTTCAAGAAGCTGGAAAACACCTGCGGCCATCACATGGCCATGGCAGACGACGCCGCACTGCTGCAAGAACTGAAGGCCTTCCTTGCGGCGGCGGGGCGCGAACCCTTGACCGATGTGCAGGAAGCGCGGATGAAGGCCGCCCTGCCCTTCCTGAAAAAGTCTGTGAAGACTTTCCCGGAACTGATGGAAAAGGCGCATTTTCTGCTGATTGACAGGCCCATAGTGCCCGAGGCGAAAGCTGCCGAGGCGCTGGATTCGGTATCCCGTGGTATACTGAAATCGTTGACGCCGCGCCTGCGAAATGCTAGCTGGACAAAGGACTCGTTGGAGCCGATCCTGAACGAGGCAGCCGCCGAAGCCGGCATTGGCTTCGGGAAACTGGCCGCACCTCTGAGGGCCGCGCTCGCGGGCAGGACTGTTACACCTTCGGTTTACGACATGATGCTGGTCATCGGTCGCGATGAAACCGTTCGACGGCTGGAAGATGCGGCGGGCTGACCCCCGCCCCCGGCCTTGAAGCCGCCCCGACCGGGGTGCAGGATAGCAAATGGCCGCGCCCCACCCGGGGTGCGACCGCCATGACCGGGGAGAACCATGTCGGACAAAGTCGCCAAGCTTGAACTGGATGGAAAGACCTATGCGCTTCCCGTCCTGAAACCCACCATCGGCCCCGAAGTTGTAGACATCCGCAAGCTCTATACCGAGGCGGATGTCTTCACCTTCGACCCCGGGTTCACCTCGACCGCTTCCTGCGAAAGCGCGATCACCTACATCGACGGCGACAAGGGTGAACTGCTGTATCGCGGCTATCCGATCGAGCAGCTGGCCGAGAAATCGACCCATCTCGAGGTCTGCTATCTGCTGCTTTACGGCGAACTGCCGACCGCTTCCCAGTTGGCCGATTTCACCCAGCGCGTGACGCGGCACACGATGGTGCATGAACAGATGCACTATTTCTTCCGCGGCTTCCGGCGCGACAGCCACCCGATGGCGACAATGGTCGGCGTGGTCGGCGCGATGTCGGCCTTCTATCACGACAGCCTCGACATCAATGATCCTTGGCAGCGCGAGGTTGCCGCGATCCGCATGATCGCCAAGCTGCCGACCATCGCCGCCATGGCCTACAAGTATTCGTTGGGCCAGCCCTTCGTCTATCCGAAGAACGCGCTCAGCTATGCAGGCAATTTCCTGCACATGTGCTTTGCCGTTCCGGCCGAGGAATATGTCGTCTCGCCGATCCTGGAAAAGGCGATGGACCGCATCATGATGCTGCATGCGGACCACGAACAGAACGCCTCGACCTCCACGGTGCGGCTGGCGGGCTCTTCGGGCGCCAACCCCTTCGCGTGCATCGCCGCCGGCATCGCCTGCCTTTGGGGGCCGGCCCATGGCGGGGCGAACCAGGCCTGCCTGGAAATGCTGAAGGAAATCGGCACCGTCGACCGTATCCCGGAATACATCGCCAAGGCAAAGGACAAGAATTCCGGCTTCCGGCTGATGGGCTTCGGCCACCGGGTCTACAAGAATTTCGACCCACGCGCCAAGGTGATGAAGGAATCGGCCGACGAGGTGCTGGGCCTTCTCGGCATCGAGGACAACCCAACCCTTCAGGTCGCCAAGGAGCTGGAGCGCATCGCGCTTGAAGACGATTATTTCGTCTCGAAGAAGCTTTATCCGAACGTCGATTTCTATTCGGGCATCATCCTCGAGGCGATGGGCTTCCCGACTTCGATGTTCACGCCGATCTTCGCGATTTCGCGCACCGTTGGCTGGATCAGCCAGTGGAAGGAGATGATCGCCGACAAGAACCAGAAGATCGGCCGTCCACGGCAGCTTTACATCGGTCCGCAGAAACGCGACTACGTCGACCTGCGCCACCGCTGACACCAGCGCCGGGCTCTGGGCAGAGCCCGGCACACGCCGCGCACGGAAAGCAGGTCAGCCGCGGCCGTCGAGTGTGGCGACCGGACCATAAAGATCCACCCGCCGGTCGCGGAAAAGGCCCCAGCTCGCCCGCAATGCGGCGATGGCGTCAAGATCGAAGCGGTGCAGCAGCACGGCCTCTGTCGTCCTGTCCGCCTTTGCCAGCAACTGCCCGGTGTGATCGGCGATGAAGCTGGACCCGTAGAAGGTAACCTCGCGCCCCTCGGGCGCGACTTCCGTGCCGATCCGGTTCGAGGCCACGACCGGCACGATGTTTGCCGCGGCATGCCCGCGCATTACCATTTCCCAGTGTGGCTGGCTGTCATAGCCGGGCGCCTGGGGTTCCGACCCGATGGCGGTGGGATAAAGCAGCACCTCTGCCCCCAGCAGCGCCATGGCGCGCGCGCATTCCGGGAACCACTGGTCCCAGCAGATGCCGACACCGATCCGGCCGTAGGCCGTGTCCCAGGCGCGAAAGCCGGTATCACCAGGCGAGAAGTAGTATTTCTCTTCATAACCCGGGCCCTGTGGAATGTGGCTCTTGCGATAGATCCCAAGCATCCGTCCATCGGCATCGACCATGGCGACCGAGTTGAAGAAGGCAGGCCCCGCGCGTTCGAAGAAACTGACCGGGATGACCACCCCCAGTTCACGCGCGAGGGACTGGAACTGCGCGATCAGCGGGTGCCCCTCGGCAGGTTGCGCGAGGTCGAAATAGCGGGCGTGCTGCTCGATGCAGAAATACGGCGCTGCGAAAAGTTCCTGGATCAGCACCACCTGCGCCCCCTGCCCTGCGGCCTGGCGCACCAGCGCCTCGGCACGGTCGGCATTGGCGGGCAGATCCCAGGTGCATGCGAATTGGGTTGCGGCAACGGTGAGATGTCTCATGGCTGGCCTCGGGCAGATTGCGGGTCGGGCAGAAGGTTATACGCGCGGGCCGGACGACGAAAAGCCCTGTTCAGCCGACAGCGCGTTCGGCCAGCGCCCTGCCGCGGCCTTGACGGCCGTGGCGTGCAAGCGTTCCGACCGGTCGTGCCCGACGACGCGGCGGCGGCGCCAGAGGAAGGCCTTGCCCCAGCTGCGCCAAGTGCCGACCATGGGGGCGTCGGGGTCGCAGGGGAAGCGCGCGCGCCAGCCTTCCGGCAGGGCCAGGCCCAGCGTCTCGGCCCGTTCCAGCATCCAGACAAGGGGAATGTTGGCCAAGGGCCGCGCCAGGCGGAACCCGCCGATCTGACCGCCGATGTCACCATGCGCCCCGCGGAACCACACCTGTTCCACGTTCCCTTCCCAGCCCGGCGGGCATTCCCACATCACGGGGGCAAAGGCCATCCGTGTCTCGTCCAGCGCCAGCGCGTGAAAGCCGTGCCGGATCGAGGGGCCAAGCTGGTGACTGTGAAAGGCGTGACGGTCAGGCGTGAACATCCAGAAGAACGGCAGCCGCAGGCCAAGGGCTTTCACCGTGTCCCACACCCCGACCATCTCGATCGGGGCGCGATCATGGCAGAATCGCTGCGTGAAGGCACGGGCAGGCCCACTTTCGCCCCCGCGTTCGTAATGCCGCCAGGCCAGCGTGACTGCACGCTCAGTCGCATGTTCCCGCCGCAACAGCCCGACCCGGCCGATCATCCCGCCCAGGGATCGCACCGCATAGGCACCACGCGAAAAGCCGAACAGGAAGATCCGGTCGCCCTCGCGGTAGCCCGAGGCCAGCCAGCCATAAGCCCGGCGGATCTGCGGCGCGATTCCGCGTCCTTCCAGAATGGCCAGGCTTCGCAGCCATCCTTCCCATTGCATCCCCGGCTCGTAATAAAGCCGCCGGTTCGCGTGATGGCCCATCTCGTGCAGCAGCTGGAAAAGTATCCCGCAATTGCCGCGGTGCCCCGGTTCCAGACTGGACATGGTGCCGTCAAGGATCACGACATGATCGACCCGTCCCCGCACCCGTCCCGGTTCGGGCGCGGGAGCCGGTTCTGCCGTGACCTCGGGGGGCCGGCGGAAAAAGCTACGCAGGCGCTCAAGCAGTCGCGTGGCGGGCCTCCTCAATCCAGGTCCAGATCCTGCAGGGGGTGAAGGGCATATCGACCCGCGTCACGCCCAGCGGCGCCAGCGCATCGCGGACGGCGTTCGAGATCGCGCCAAGGGCCCCGACCGTACCGGCCTCGCCGCAGCCCTTCATGCCGAGGGGGTTGGTTCGGGTAGGCACGCCCCGTTCGGCGAAAGAGATGAACGGCAGGTCCGTGGCGCGCGGCAGGGCGTAATCCATGAAGCTGGCGGTCAGCACCTGCCCGCCTTCATCCTGCACCAGCCATTCGGTTACCGCCTGGCCGAAGCCCTGCGCCACGCCCCCATGCACCTGCCCCTCGACCAGGTTCGGTGCCACCAGCACACCGAAGTCATCGACCACCGAATAGCGGTCCAGCCGCAGGGCGCCGGTTTCGGGGTCGATCTCGACCTCGGCCAGATGCACTCCGTTCGGGAAAGATCGCCCGTCCAGCACGATCTTTTCGCTGCGGTCGACCAGATCCAGCCGCCCCCGCGCCCGCGCCAGCGCCGCCGCCTCGGCCAGGGTCAGGCGGTGGTTGGTCCCCGGGGCACCAAAACGATGGTCGGCGAAGTTGACCGCCTCTACCCCCCATTCTGCGGCCAGAAAGCTTTCGAAGGCGGAAATCATGCCCATGACCGTCGCCCGCGTCGCCGTGCCCTGCACAGTGACCGAGCGCGATCCGCCCGTGCCGCCACCCTTGGCAATGCGGTCGCTGTCGCCTTCGACAATACGCACCATGTCCTGCGGGATGCCGGTCGCCTCGGCCACCATCCGGGAATAGACGCTTTCATGCCCTTGGCCGTTCGACTGGGTGCCGACGAAAAGCGTCGCGCCCCCGTCTTCATCCAGCACCAGGCGCGCGATCTCGTCCGGGTCGCCAAGGATCGCCTCGATATAGGCGGCCACGCCCATTCCGCGCAGCAGTCCTTTCGCCCGGCTGGAAGCCAGACGCTCGGCGTAGCCCGCAGAGCGCCCAGCCACCGTTTCCAGCAGGCCGGCAAAATCTCCTGCATCGATGATTTCCCCTTCAATCGTGGTATGGGGAAAGTCGCGGATCACATTCTTCAGCCGCAGCTCGACCGGATCAACGCCCATAATCCTGGCGGCGTGGTCCAGCGCACGTTCGATGGTCAGGATCGCCTCGGGCCGACCCGCACCGCGGTAGGCGTCAATCGGCACGCTGTTCGTGTATACACCGGTTGCAAGCAGGGCAGCCCTCGGCACCTTGTACACCCCGGTCAACACCTTGGCGAAAAGCTCCGTCTGGATCGCCTGGCCATACTGGCTGTTGTAGGCGCCAAGGTTCGTCACCAGATTGACCTTGTAGCCAGTGATCCGATGATCGGTATCGAACCCCAGATCGACCCGCGCCACAAGATCGCGCCCGGCATTGTCGGTCAGCATCCCTTCGGTCCGGGTCGAGACCCAGGCAACCGGGCGACCCAGGGCCCGGGCGGCCTCGGCAATGGCCACATATTCGGGATAGGTCATCGCCTTCATTCCGAAGCCGCCGCCGACGTCGGGGTTCGTCACCCGGATGCGTTCGCGCGGCAGGCCCAGCATGCGGGAAAGCTCGTTGCGCTGCACCCACACGCCCTGGCCGTTGACGCAGAAATGCAGCCGTTCGCCGTCCCATTCGGCAAAGCACGCGCGGGGCTCCATGGGCGCGGCGGTGACGCGGTTGTGGATCACCTCCAGCGCGATGCGGTGGGCCGAGGCGGCCAATGCCGCGTCGGTCCCCGGCTGGTCGCCGAACAGAAAGTCGAAAGCGCGGTTTGCCGGTGCCTCGGGGTGGATTGCCGGCTCTTTGCAGTCCAGTTGAAGTGCAGGTTCCAGGGGATTGATATCAATGGAAATCACCTCAAGCGCGTCACGCGCCTGATCGGGCGTTTCGGCCACCACCACGGCCAGCGCCTCGCCAACGAAGCGCACCCGGCTGTGCGCCAGAACCGGGCGTTCCGGCCCGGCGCCTTTCCCCCCGTCACGGGTGTCGATTCGCTCGCCCTTCATGCCCAGCTTCACGCCACGGGCCAGCAGATCATCCGCCGTCAGGACCAGATGAACACCGGGCATCGCCTTGGCCTCTGACACGTCCAGCGAGGCGATCTCGCCATGCGCATGGTCCGACCGCAGGAACACCGCCCAGAGCGCACCGGCAGGCACGATGTCAGAGACATAGCGGCCGTTTCCTGTCAGAAACCGCAGATCCTCGCGCCGCTTCAGGGGCTGGGCGAGACCGAACTTGAGCTGTTCCATGGGCAGGCACCTCCGCCCACATGCTTGAACGCCCGACCGGATTTGTCCAGCCGGGCGCCCGATTTTCGTGCAATTTCCGTTGGTCAGACTTTCAGCGACAGGACAGTGGCCATCTGCACGTCACCGAACCCGTTGAACCGGGTGTTGGTGACGGTGGAATAGGAACCCATCCCCTGCCAAATGATGAAGTCGCCTTCCGCCAGATCAGCTGGCAGCGGGATCTCACCGGGCAGCCGATCGACCGAATCGCAGGTCGGACCGAAGACGATGCGCGGAACCGGTTCGCCCTTGCGCTTGTCGCCTTCAGGCGACAGCACCTCGATCCGGTCGATCACGCCGATCATCGGCAGTTCGGTCAGCGAGCCATAGACACCGTCGTTCAGGAACACATGCGTCCCGTCGCGCAGCGCCTTGACGCGCGCGGCCAGCGCGTAGGCATCGCCACACAGCGCCCGGCCAGGTTCGCAGACCAGAAGCGGGCGGTCGGCGCCGAACGCTTCGGTCGTGACCCGGTCGATCAGCCGGAAGGTTTCCTCAAGCTGCGGCACGACAGCATTCAGCCTGTGGCTGGGAAAGCCGCCGCCGACATTCAGCCGGGCAATCGTCACGCCTGCCGCCCGCGCAATGTTGGCGCCTTCGCGAATGTAGGCCTCCCAGGCGTGGGGGTCGGTGCATTGCGTGCCGGGGTGGAAGGTCAGCGAGGGGATGAACCCCGCCGCCGCCACTTCTTTCAGCAGCTCCACCGCCAGTTCCACCGTGGCGCCGAACTTGGCCCCGAAGTTGTATGCCGCGCCCGCGACCGGCAACTTGTAGCGGACCGAGATTTCCGTGCCCTCGGTCGGGACCATCTCGATCAGCTTGGCCAGTTCTGATTTGGAATCAACGCTGTAGGACTTGACGCCACGTTCGACCGCATGGGCGATCTCGGCGCGCGAGCGCACCGGGTTGTTGTAATGGATCGCCGCGTCCGGGGCCAGGCGCCGGATCAGGTCGATCTCGAAGGGGCTGGCGCAGTCATAGCCGCGGATGCCGGCGGCGGCCAGATTCTCGATCATCGCCTCGCCGGGGTTGGACTTGACCGCATAGGTCACCATTCCCGGAAAGCCGTCGATGAAGCGGCGCGCCGCGGCCTGCGCGGCCGACGGCGCGAAGAACAGCACCGGGTTTTCCGGCTGCTGGGTGCGCAGATACTCAGTGGGGTTGGTCCAGATCGTCTTGGAGAGTCCCATCGGCGTATTTCCCTTTGCCAACAAGACGCTTCGCCCTTCCCCATTGCAGCAGTGGGACCGGGCACCAGCGTGGTTTCAAGTGAACCAGGCCAGGTGCGTATGAGCCGCCCTTTTCCTGCAATCGAGGATGCCGCATATGGGTTACAATCTCACCGAACAAAACTGTATAAATGCGGCGAAACTTCGTTATAATGACGAAAACGACGGCAGATTGAATGGACGAACTCGATCGCAATATCATCGCACTGCTGGGGGCCGACGCGCGCATGTCGGTGGCCACACTCTCGCGCCGGCTGAAGGTCGCGCGATCGACCATCCAGGCCCGGCTGGAGCGGCTGGAGACCAGCGGGGTCATTGCAGGCTATACGCTGAAACTGGGGGAAGGCGCGCGCGAGGGGCGGCTGCGAGCTTCTGTCCTCTTGACGATCGAGCCGCGCAGCCAGGCCGCCGTGCTGACCCGCCTCAAGTCCATCCCCGAGATCGAGCGGGTCTTCACCACCAGCGGACGCTTCGACTTTCTCGTGCAGGTCGCCTGCCCCAACACCCAGGTACTGGATCAGGTCCTCGACCAGATCGGCGCAATGACCGGGGTCCGCGCATCCGAAAGCCTGATCCACCTGTCCACCAAGATCGACCGTGCGGTGTGAGCCGCCAGGAACCGGGGAGGCCCGGTATTTTCGTGCGGATAGCTTGTCACCTCGTCCGGCACGAACGCACCGAACAGCACTTGCCAATGCGAGTGCCGCTCGCTCCAGCCATTGATGGTATCAAGGCACATCGCAACCTTTCCGTCCTCGGCTTCAGCCAGGATCAGGGCGGGCCGCATCATCACCATGTCCATGTCGAGAAACAGGAACCGGTCCGCACCCGAAATTGCACCAGACCGGCCAGCTCTGCTTTCGTATCAAGGCATTGCGCATGGCGAGGGTAACAGCCAAGGCATGGGGAACGTGGCGCCCGGCACCGCCCCCTGCAATGACGTTCAGGGGCAGACGCCTCTTCAAATTACCGCAGCATCAGCCGCAATCCGTACCCGCCCGGTCCACCCGATTGACCGTGGCGACAATAGTTAGCCCCGCCTCGGGCGCATGGAAAAGCGTGGCGCCGGTTGGCCGGAATGGCCGTAAAGCGCGGCAAAGCGGCGGAAAGGGGCAGCCCGCGCGGCCGGGCAAGGCGCATGCCTGCCTCGCCGCACGTCACCGGAAAGAAGACCGGCCGGAAGGGCGTGCGGGTGAGTCCGCCCACCGGCCCGAACGCCCCTGACCAGATCGCCCGCAGAAACACCAGCCCCTTGCGGGTCGTCGTCACCAGGCCGCCATCGCCCCGGAAACCGGCCATGGCCGGCAGTATGGCGACGAACGCCTTGCGATGGCGCAGAGGCGCCGGGCGCGTGACGGCAAATCGCATGCAGCCAAGGCCCGCGCGGATCGCCCGGTCGCGCGGATCGCTGGCGCCTGCATCTGCATCGTCAAGGGTCGCCTGTAACCGCCGGAATCCTTCCGCCGCCAGCGCCGTCAAAAGCCCCCGAACATCGCCGAAGTGGTGCGCGGGGACCGCACGGTTGACGCCGGCCCGCTTGGCCACCGAGCACGGCGAGAAGCTTTCGAGGTCAGCGCTGACCCGCCGGCAGCCAGAAGCGCAGCCCGCAAAGCACCGTGATGATATCCCGCGCGGCAAGCTTGGGCAGGTTCAGAGGTGGCAGTCATTCCGTGCTGGTAAAAGCCGTCTGCCGCCGCGTCACAGGAAGGCTGGCAGCAACAAGTGGCTGACGGGGCGGCCTCGGAAGGGGCATCCGGCAGATGCCTCCTTGACCTCAGCGGTCGGGTGCAGCCCCGCCCCGGTCAACCGCCCTTGTGTCTTTCCCTTCGGCGCCGGGCACGCTAGAACCCGCGCGGATCAGGGGGAACGCGCATGCCGATGGAAAAGACCTTCAACGCCGCCGAGGCCGAAGCCCGTATCTCGAAACTCTGGCTCGATGCCGGCGCCTTCCGCGCGGGGGCCAATGCGAAACCCGGCGCGCCCGCGTTTTCCGTCATGATCCCACCGCCGAACGTGACCGGCTCGTTGCACATGGGCCATGCGTTCAACAACACCCTGCAGGACATCCTGACCCGCTGGCACCGGATGCGCGGGTTCGACACGCTCTGGCAGCCGGGGACCGACCATGCCGGCATCGCAACCCAGATGGTCACCGAACGCGAAATGGCCGCGAACGGCGAACCAACCCGCCGCGAGATGGGACGCGAGAAATTCGTTGCAAGGGTCTGGGAACAGAAAAAGAAATCTCGCGGGACCATCATCGGTCAGTTGCAGCGTCTGGGCTGTTCCTGCGACTGGGACCGCGAAGCCTTCACCATGTCAGGCGCCCCCGGCGCGCCTGAGGGCGAGGAAGGCAACTTCCACGATGCCGTCATCAAGGTGTTCGTGGACATGTATCGCAAGGGCCTGATCTACCGCGGCAAGCGGCTGGTGAACTGGGATCCGCATTTCGAGACGGCGATTTCCGATCTCGAGGTCGAGAACATCGAGGTGCCCGGCCACATGTGGCACTTCAAGTACCCGCTGGCCGGGGGCGAAACCTATGAATATGTCGAGAAGGACGCCGAAGGCAACGTGACCTTCCGTGAGGTCCGGGATTACATTTCCATCGCGACCACCCGGCCGGAAACGATGCTTGGTGATGGCGCGGTTGCGGTTCACCCATCAGATGAACGCTATGCGCCAATTATCGGTAAGTTCTGTGAAATTCCTGTCGGTCCGAAGGAACATCGCCGCCTGATCCCCATCATCGCCGACGAATACCCCGACCCCACCTTCGGGTCAGGCGCCGTAAAGATCACCGGCGCGCACGATTTCAACGACTATGCCGTGGCAAGGCGCGCGGGCATCCCCTGCTACCGACTGATGGACACCCGCGCCCGGATGCGCGACGACGGCATGCCCTATGCCGAGGCGGCCGCCATCGCCATGGCCGTCGCCAGGGGCGAGACCACCCTGACCGAAGCGGAAGTTGACGCAATCAACCTTGTCCCCGACGACCTCCGCGGTCTTGACCGGTATGAGGCCCGCAAGCGCGTGGTCGAACAGATCACGGCCGAGGGCCTTGCCGTCACCGTGGTGAGGAAGAGCATCGACAAGGAAACCGGCGCCGAACACCTGGAGCGGGTGCCCTATGTCGAGTCCAAACCGATCATGCAGCCCTTCGGCGACCGCTCGAAGGTGGTGATCGAGCCCATGCTGACCGACCAGTGGTTCGTCGATACCGCGCAGATCGTCGGGCCCGCGCTGGATGCGGTGCGGACGGGCCGGACGAAGATCATCCCGCAAAGCGGCGAAAAGACCTATTACCACTGGCTGGAGAACATCGAGCCGTGGTGCATTTCGCGCCAGCTCTGGTGGGGTCACCAGATCCCGGTCTGGTACGGGCTCGACCTTGCCGCCCCGGATTTTGCCGACGACGAAGGCGACGGCGCGCTTGACCCGGTCGAGATGCTGCGCCTGCTGGGCGATGGCGGCTATGTCACGCGCGACGCACGCTTCCATTGCGCCGCCGACTTCGCCGGGGTCGCGGAACGCTTCCGCGACGACCTTGCCGCCCTGCCGGTGCCGCTGAATGCCGCCCGCGTCGTGGAAGTCGCCGACCGCGCCGCCGCGGTGGACATGCTGGCCGCCGCGCTTGCCGAATACGAGACGACGCAGGATCCGACCCGACTGATCTATCCCGTGTGGCGCGACCCGGACGTGCTGGACACCTGGTTTTCTTCGGGCCTCTGGCCGATCGGCACGCTGGGCTGGCCGGAAGACACGCCGGAGCTGAAGAAATACTTCCCCACCTCGGTCCTGGTGACGGGCCAGGACATCCTGTTCTTCTGGGTCGCCCGGATGATGATGATGCAGCTTGCGGTGGTGAACGACATCCCGTTCCGCACTGTCTATCTGCATGGCCTTGTCCGCGACGCCAAGGGCAAGAAGATGTCGAAGTCGCTGGGCAACGTCATCGACCCCTTGGAGATCATCGACGAATACGGCGCCGACGCACTGCGGTTCGCCAATGCGGCGATGGCCAGCCTCGGGGGCGTGCTGAAGCTCGATACCCAGCGCATCGCCGGCTACCGCAACTTCGGCACCAAGCTCTGGAACGCCTGCCGCTTTGCCGAGATGAACGGGGTCTGGGAAGGCCACGAGACCGGCCCCGCGCCGCAGCCGAAGGCCACCGCCAACCGCTGGATCATCGGCGAAACCGCCCGCACCCTGGCCGAGGTGAACGAGGCGCTGGAAAACTTCCGCTTCGACCAGGCGGCGGACGCGCTTTACAAGTTCGTCTGGGGCAAGGTCTGCGACTGGTATGTCGAATTCGCCAAGCCGCTGTTCGACGGTCCTGATGCCGCCGAAACCCGTGCCACCATGGCCTGGGTGCTGGACCAGTCGATGATCCTGCTGCACCCCTTCATGCCCTTCATCACCGAAGAGCTCTGGGGCACCACCGGCAAACGGAAGAAACTCCTTGTCCACACCGATTGGCCGGACCTTCCCGTAACCCTGATCGACCGCGACGCAGAACGCGAAATGACCTTCGTCACCACGCTGATCGACGACATCCGCTCGGCCCGGGCGCAGGTGCATGTGCCGGTGGGACTGAAGGCCGATCTCGTGGCCACTTCGCTGACCGACGAGGCGCGGGCCGCCTTCCAGCGGAACGAGGCGCTGATCAAGCGCCTCGCCCGTTTGGACAGCATCACAGAGGGCGCAGCGCCGAAGGGGTCGATCGCCGTGACGGCGGAAGGCGCGGCCTTCGCCATTCCGCTGGAAGGCCTTATCGACATCACCGAAGAAAAATCCCGCCTGCAGAAGGCGCTGGACAAGCTGACAAAGGAAATCGCCGGGCTGAAGGGCAGGCTCGACAACCCGAACTTCGTCAAGTCCGCCCCCGAGGACGTGGTGATGGAGGCACAGGCGAACCTCGAGGCCCGGCAAGACGAAGCCCGGAAGATCACTGAAGCGCTGAAAAGGCTCACTGACCTGTCCTGATCTTAATCTGTGGAAAATTATCCTGCGGGGGGGTGAGCCCCGGACTTGCTCCGGGGCAATGGGGGCGCAAAGCCCCCTTGTCTGCAGCATCAGCCGGACGCATCTTCAGGTAGAAAGACGTGCAGTCATGTCCTGGCTCTCTCGCCTGGCCGAACGCCAGATCCAGAAGGCCCGCTTGCAGGGCCAGCTTCGGAACCTCGAAGGCGAAGGCAAGCCGCTGCCCGACCGGCCGGGCGATGTCTACGTCTCGCCTGGCGACGCGGCGGGCTTCCGCATCATGGCACAGGCCGGCGTCCTGCCCGAGGAGATCGTGCTGAAGAAGCACGTCGCCGCCCAGCGCGCACTGCTGGCAGGACTGACCGACGAAACAGCGCGCAAGGCTTCAATGGCAGAGCTTGCCCGGCTGGAGATGTTGCAAGCAATCGCGGAAGAGTCGCGACGGAAGTTCCTGCGCTGAGGCTTGCGCGCGGCACCCGAGCCGTGTCAGCCTCTGCGCCATGAACCGCTTTCTCACCCCCCATGCCGCCGCCCTGCCCTCTACCGTCCCCTTCACCGGTCCCGAGGCGCTGGAGCGGCGAAGCGGCATCTCCTTCCGCGCGCGGCTTGGGGCGAACGAGAGCCTCTTCGGCCCTTCGCCCCGGGCCGTCGCGGCAATGCAGGCAGCGGCGCGCGACGCCTGGATGTATGGCGATCCTGAAAACCACGATCTGAAACAGGCTATTGCCGCGCATCACGGCATTTCGCCCGCGCACGTTGCCGTCGGCCCCGGCATCGACGGCCTGCTGGGCCTGATCTGCCGTCTTACGCTGGCCCCGGGCACTGCGGTCGTGACCAGCCTTGGCGCCTATCCCACCTTCAACTTCCATGTCGCTGGCTACGGCGGGGTGCTGACGCGCGTGCCCTACCGGGGCGATCATGAAGATCCAGATGCCCTGCTGACTGCCGCCCGGTCCACTGCGGCGCGGCTGATCTATCTGGCCAACCCGGACAATCCGATGGGCAGCCACCACCCCGCCGCCGTGATCGAGGACATGGTGGCGAACCTGCCCGGACACAGCCTTCTGATCCTGGACGAGGCCTATGCCGACCTCGCCCCGCCCGGCAGCGTGCCCGCCATCCCGGCAGATCATCCGCAGGTGATCCGGCTGCGCACGTTTTCAAAAGGTTATGGCTTGGCGGGCGCGCGGGTCGGCTATGCGATCACCAGTCCCGACCTGGCTTTGGCCTTCGACAAGGTGCGCGACCATTTCGGGATAAGCCGGATCAGCCAGGCCGGCGCGCTTGCCGCGCTGGCCGACCAGGATTGGCTGCGCAGCGTTCAGGAAAGGACATTGGCCGCCCGCGCCCGCCTGTCGGCCATTGCCTGCGACAACGGGCTTGTGCCCCTGCCCTCGGCCACCAATTTCGTCACCATCGACTGCGGCCGCGACGGCGACTTTGCCCGTCGGGTGCTGGCCGAGCTTGGGGCGCTTGGCGTCTTCATCCGAATGCCGGGCGTGGCCCCGCTTGACCGCTGCATCCGCATCAGCCTGGGCGACGAACCGGCGCTGGATATGCTTGCCGAAACCCTGCCCCTGGCCCTGAAGGCCGCGGGCTGATCACTCGGCAGCCAGGCCGGATTTCGCAGGACCGACGGCCGGAGCAGCGCCAGGCAGCGGCGCCTCGGCCGGGCCCAGACGGGGCGGCGCGATAGGCGGCTGCTCTGCGGTCAGGCGCAGCGGCGCAAGCGGGCCCGGCTCGGTTGCCAGACCGGCCGACACGCGCCGGAAGACCAGCACATTCTGGAAGGTGGTCTTTGTCCCGGTCAGACCTACCCGCTCTTCGCAGGGCAGCGCGTCGGCGCGCACATAGTCCCACCCCTCTGCCCCCATCTCGTTCATCAGCCGGGTCAGCGCATGGGCAAAGCGTTCTTCGGTGCTTTTCAGCCCGCGCGCCTTTTCGCCCCGTTTCGGCGCCGGTATGACCTTGTACTCGTAACGTTGCATCGGCTTTCTCCCGCCTCTGTCGCGGAAGTGATACGGGATTGCTCCCCGTCCCGCAAACCGCGACGGCCATCTTTCCCGCCTGACCGCGCCCTGTGGGCAACAGCCCGCCGGTCAGAGCCCCAGCTTTGCCGACACCAGCGCATTGACCGTGGCCGGGTTCGCCTTGCCGCCACTAGCCTTGATCACCTGGCCCACGAACCAACCGGCAAGCTTGGGGTTCACCTTCGCCTTGGCCACCTGGTCAGGGTTGGCAGCGATGATTTCGTCTACCGCCTTCTCGATGGCAGCGGTGTCGGTGACCTGCTTCATCCCGCGCGCCTCGACGATCTCGGCCGGGTCGCCGCCTTCGGTATAGACTATCTCGAACAGATCCTTGGCAATCTTGCCGCTGATCGTGCCGGCGGCGATCAGGTCGATGATCCCGCCCAGCTGCGCGGCCGAGACCGGGCTTTCCGCGATCTCGTGGCCTTCCTTCTTCAGCCGGCCGAACAGCTCGTTGATGACCCAGTTCGCTGCCATCTTGCCGTCGCGGCCACGAGCCACCGCGTCGAAATAGTTCGCCGCGTCGAGTTCGGCCGTCAGCACGTTCGCGTCATAGTCGGTCAGGCCGTAATCCGCCATGAACCGCGCCTTCTTGGCGTCCGGCAGTTCCGGCATCCGCGCGGCGATGTCATCGACCCAGACCTGATCCAGTTCCAGCGGCAGCAGGTCGGGGTCGGGGAAATAGCGGTAGTCATGCGCCTCTTCCTTCGACCGCATCGACCGGGTCTCGCCCTTGTCGGGGTCATAGAGCCGGGTCTCCTGCACCACCGCGCCGCCGTCCTCAAGAATGGCGATCTGGCGACGCGCCTCGTACTCGATGGCCTGCTGGATGAAGCGCATCGAGTTCATGTTCTTGATCTCGCAGCGGGTGCCGAGATGACGGTGGTCGCCGGTTTCCTGATATCTCTCGTAGGCCCCCGGCTGGCAGACCGAGACGTTCACGTCCGCCCGCAGGTTGCCGTTCTGCATGTTGCCGTCACAGGTGCCGAGATATCGCAGGATCTGGCGCAGCTTGGTCACATAGGCCGCCGCCTCCTCGGGGCCGCGGATGTCGGGGCGGCTGACGATCTCCATCAGCGCGACGCCGGTCCGGTTGAAATCGACGAACGAAAGGTTCGGGTCCATGTCGTGAATCGACTTGCCCGCGTCCTGTTCCAGGTGGATGCGCTCGATCCGCACGCGGCGGGCGATGCCGGGGCCCATCTCGACGATCACCTCGCCCTCGCCCACGATCGGGTGGTAGAGCTGGCTGATCTGGTAGCCCTGCGGCAGATCGGGGTAGAAATAGTTCTTGCGGTCGAAGGCCGAGACCAGGTTGATCTTCGCCTTCAGCCCCAGCCCGGTGCGCACCGCCTGTTCGACGCAGAATTCGTTGATGACGGGCAGCATGCCCGGCATCGCCGCATCGACGAAGGAGACGTTGGAATT
Organism: Tabrizicola sp. YIM 78059; assembly: GCF_004959785.1. Lineage (NCBI taxonomy): Bacteria > Pseudomonadati > Pseudomonadota > Alphaproteobacteria > Rhodobacterales > Paracoccaceae > Tabrizicola > Tabrizicola sp. YIM 78059. Next base: position 94,525 of record NZ_SJZH01000001.1, on the reverse strand, counting down.
GGGTTCCGCCCCGAAGGCGGTGGAGGCGCCGGAAAACAGCTTGGCGTTCGAGGACACCTGGGCGTGGATCTCCATCCCGATCACCAGTTCCCAGTCGGCCTTGGCCCCGGCGATCACTTTGGGCGCAGGCGCGGTATAGGTCAGGTCAAGCATGGCGCATCCTCACGGCTATCGTCGCGCGCCGGTCTTAGGCCGCGCGCGGCTTCTGGGCAAGGGCGTTCGGGAAGGGAAAGCCGTCAGCTGCGGGGCAGGCGGGTGTAAAGGCCTTGGCCGCGCCGCGCGATGCGTGCCCCGCGTTTCAGCGCCGGCCCGAACACCTCCCACAGGGCAAAGGCCAGGCTATCGGCCCGGTGTTCCCAGCGATTCAGATGCACCTCGTGAAGCCGGTTCCAGAAGATGTCGGACAGCGCCGTGCGGGCCTTGGTCAGCTGATAGTTGGCCGCGGGCCCGGCCAACCGGTAGTCGCGCACCAGTTCGGTCAGGATGTTGGCGGCGACATTCGCGCGGTGCTGGCACCCGGTCGCGGCCTGATAGTCCGCGAGGGCTTCGATGAAGAATTCAAGATCCAGCGACGGCAGAAGATCGCCCAGCCTGTCCAGCGCCGAAAGATGGAAGATCGCATAGGCCGCCTTGCCGGTGACGCCGTGGGTGATGTGGGCTGCGCGGCGTGCCTCCTTCTCGAACATGGTCAGCGAGCCATGCCAGCCCGGCAGCATGTGGATCGCATGCGTGGCATGGGCGCGGGCGTCCTCTGGGTCAAGGTCGCACCAGTCCTCGAACCAGTCGCGGCAAAGTTCGACGCCCGCCTCAATCCCGCCAATGAGCTGATAGCGGGTCGCTGCCAGCAGGGGCGACATCTGCTCGATCGGGTCGAAGGCATCCAGGATCTCCTCGGCCGCGGCATAGTGAGCGGCGCTTTCGGCCCAGAGATCCTGCGACATCTGCCCGCGACCGGCGGCATCGCGCTTGGCGGCGCCAATGTCGATAAGGGCCTGCGCCAGCAGATGAGCTGCGGCATGGTCGCCCGGCGAAAGTTCGAATACCGCCTGGAAGCGGGCCAGTTCGTCACCGGCACGGGCAAAATCGTTCCGCGCCAGCGCCGCGGTCAGGGTTGACCTGACGCCTTCGCTGATCAGCGGCGCAACACGCTGCCCGCCCGAGGCCATGGTGCGGTCCTGATCGGCAAAGCGCAGCGCGTCTAGAAGATCATGCCATTCCCCTGCGTCCGCCATCGCAGCGTGGTCGTTGCGGACACATTGCCATTCGGTCGCTTCCGGGCCTTGTCCCATCACCTCGACATCAAGTCGGGCCAGAATCTCGACCGCGGTCATTCCGTCCGGCGCGAACCCGGCAGCCTTGCCGCGTGGCCGCAGCAGGTTGGCAGGATCCTGCTGATGCCGGCCGGACCGAGTTTTCACGTGCAGAAGTGACGGTGTAATCAGCATCGACTCGTTTCCGGGGCGACCCGGTGCGGTCGCATTTGTCGCAGGTTTGTCCCAGATCAGGGCGGAATGATGAAATCGCAGTGGATTTCGGATGACATGGCAAAGGGTTGCGCGGGTCTTGCGCGGCTTGGGTGCCTGTTCTTGGGATCGGTTGCATTGGCAGGTTGCGTGGGCAGTCAACCCAGGGACGAAATGTCCTTCGTCGCCCCCCCGATGCAATGGGACCACCATCCCCAGGCCGAGGAATGGACCGAATCAACCCTGATTGCGCTTTCGACCAAGGATCCAGTCCTGTCCGAGCGCGTTCCGGCCGACATCGAAACCTGGTGCCCCGGTTATGCCGAAGCCCCGGTCGAAGAACGCCGTGCCTTCTGGGCCGGGCTGATTTCAGCGGTGGCGCGCTATGAAAGCACCTGGAACCCGAAAGCTTCCGGCGGTGGCGGGCGCTGGATCGGGCTGATGCAGATCTCGCCCCGGTCGGCCGCGAATTACGGCTGTGAGGCAACCTCGCCGGGTGAACTGAAGGACGGCGAAGCCAATCTGGAATGCGCGGTCGAGATCATGTCGACCCAGGTCGCAAAGGATGGCGTGGTCGCCGGCAACGGCTCGCACGGCATCGGGCGCGACTGGGCGCCGCTGCGCAGCGGCGAGAAGCGCGCCCAGATGGCGGCCTGGACACGCGAACAGCCCTACTGCAAGGCAGGCTGAGCGGCCTATCCGGCCGCCAGCATCCTTTCGACCATCTCCTGCAGGTCGCGGCTCAGGCCCGGGGCGGCGAGGATGCGGCCAAGTTCGGCCTTCGCAAGCCTCCGGCGCCTGGCATCATAGCGCGGCCAGGTCTCGAAAGCGGTGGACATGCGGGCCGCCGTCTGCGGATTAAGCGGATCCAGCCGGATCAGCCAGTCGGCCACCAGCCGGTAGCCCGCCCCCGACCGGTGGTGAAAGCCCGCGTGATTGGCCGAAAGGGCCCCGATGACCGAACGGAAGCGGTTCGGGTTCTTCCAGTCGAAATCCGGCCTTTGGGTCAGCCGGTCGGTGACGGCGGCCGCTTCGTCCGGGTCGGCATGGGAGATCTGCAGCGCAAACCACTTGTCCATCACGTTGTGGTCATGGCCCCAGCGGGCCGCAAACGCGCGCAGCTGTGGCTGCCCCTCGCCAATGTCCAGCAACGCGGACAAGGCGCCGACTTCCTCGGTCATGCTGCGCGCCTCATGGAAGGCATGGGTGGCAAGCCTGCCGCCGTCGCGCCGCGTGAGCAGGGCCAGCGCCGCCAGCCGCAATGCACGCCTCCCCGCCTGCGCCGCCGACGGGGTGAAGGGCAGCCCGTCATCCAGCCCTTCGTAAAGCCGCAGCAATCCCTCGCCCAGCCGGACCGCCAGTGCCCCGGCCATCTCGCGCCGGGCGGCGTGGATCCGCATCGGATCGGGCACCCGACCCGTGGCATGGATCGTATGCGCCATGTCGTCTTCGCCCGGCAGGCGCAGGCACAGCGCCCGGAAGGCAGGATCAAGGCTGTCGTCGAAAGTCACCGCCGCCAGGGCATCCAGCCAGGCCCGCGACACGGGCGCGCCCTTCAGCACCATCTCTGCCATGACCTCCTTGGCGAGGGCACGCCCCGCCTCCCACTTGTTGAAGGGGTCGGTGTCATGCGCCAGAAGGAAGGCTCGTTCCTCGGGCGGGGCCTTCCGGTCCAGGATCACCGGTGCCGAGAAGCCACGCAGGATTGACGGGATCGGCTTTGCCGAAAGCCCCTCGAACCGGAAGGACTGCTTCGCCCGCGTCATTTCCAGCATGATCGTGGGAACGACCTCGTCACCGTTGGGGTTCAGCAGGCCCACGTTGATCGGAATGACCTTTGGATCCTTCTTCGGCTGGCCCGGCGTCGGCGGGTTGGTCTGCGTGAAAGTCAGGGTATAGACGCCGTCAAACCAATCTTCGGCCACCTTCAGATGCGGCGTTCCGGCCTGGGTGTACCAGCGCTTGAACTGCGACAGATCACGCCCAGTTGCATCCTCGAACACCTTCAGCCAGTCCTCGACCGTTGCCGCCTGGCCGTCGTGGCGCTGGAAATACAGGTCCATCGCCCGCCTGTAACCCTGATCCCCGACAAGGGTTTTCAGCATGCCGATCAGCTCGGCGCCCTTCTCGTAAACCGTGGCGGTATAGAAGTTGTTGATCTCGACAAAGCTTTCCGGCCGCACCGGATGGGCAAGCGGCCCTGCATCCTCGCGGAACTGCCGGGCGCGCAGGACCACGACATCCTCGATCCGCCGCACTGCGGCTGATCGCATGTCTCCGGAAAACTGATGGTCGCGAAAGACCGTCAGGCCCTCTTTCAGGCACAGCTGGAACCAGTCGCGGCAGGTGATGCGGTTGCCGGTCCAGTTGTGAAAATATTCATGCGCGATGATCGCCTCGATCCGGGCAAAGTCGTCATCGGTCGCGGTTTCCGGGCTGGCCAGAACGTAGCGGCTGTTGAAGATGTTCAGCCCCTTGTTTTCCATCGCGCCCATGTTGAAATCGTCCACGGCGACGATGTTGAACACGTCCAGGTCGTATTCGCGGCCATAGACATCTTCGTCCCACTTCATGCTGCGGATCAGGCTTTCCATCGCGTAGGCGCACCGATCCTCGTCGCCTGGGCGGACCCAGATGTTCAGATCGACCGCCCTGCCCGAGGCCGTGGTGAACCGTTCCGAATGGGCACGCAGGTTGCCTGCGACCAATGCGAACAGATACGAGGGCTTGGGCCAAGGGTCATCCCATTCGGCCCACCCCTCTCCCATTCCCACCGGGTTGCCGTTCGACAACAGCACCGGAAGATCGGCCTCGATCCGCACCCGGAAACGGGCCATCACGTCCGGCCGGTCAGGGTAATAGGTGATCTTGCGGAAACCCTCGGCCTCGCACTGGGTGCAATACATGCCTTTCGACATGTAAAGCCCCTCCAGTGCCGTGTTCCCCTCGGGCGCGATCTCGACCTCGGTCTCCAGCGTGAAGGGCCCCTCGGGCAGATCGCTTGCAGCTATCGTCATGCCCGCGGCATCCAGTTTCGGTGCCAGCTTCCTCCCGTTCAGCGCGCAGGAGATCAGCTTCAGCCCCTCGCCATCAAGTCGCAGGTCATGCCGGCCCGGTCGGTCCGGGTTCGGGCGAAAGCCGATCTTCGCGGTGACCCGCGTCGCCGCCGGATCCAGACGGAAGGTCAGATCCACCTGATCGACGCAATGGGTAAAGGGCTGGTAATCGGAAAGATGAACGGCGTTCTGGCTGTCTGACATGCGGGACTCCCTTGCCTGCCAAGCTAAGCCCTTGTGCGGCAAGCGCAAGGTCACGGATCGGAACAGTCTTTTGCGGCTTTACGAATCCCCTGACGCGGCTACATCTATGTTCCATGAATGTTCTAGTCTGGCTGAAACGCGACCTGCGCCTTGCCGACCACCCGGCGCTGACACTGGCGGCCGGGATCGGCCCGGTCCTGCCGGTCCATGTCGTCGAACCCTCGGTCTGGTCCGGGCCGGATGCCTCGGCACGGCAGTGGGCTTTTGTCGCAGAATGCCTCGAGGAGTTGCGGGCGGATCTCGCGGCCCTCGGCCTTCCCCTGGTCGTCCGCGTCGGTGAGGCGGTCGAGGTGCTCGCCCGCCTCTGCCGTCAGCACCGCATCGGCTGCATCATCAGCCATGAAGAGACGGGCAACCTGGCGACCTACGCCCGCGACCGTGCCGTGGCTGCCTGGGCCAAGGGCAGCGGCATCCGCTGGACCGAACTGCCGCAATCGGGCGTGGTTCGACGCCTTGCCAGCCGCGACGGTTGGGCCGCCGCGCGCGACGGCTTCATGGCCGCGCCGCTGCTTCCTGTCCCGGCCATGGCGGCCGTTCCCGGGGTTGAACCGGGGCAGATTCCCACCGCCCGCAGCCTGAAGCTGCCTGATGACCCCTGCCCCCACCGCCAGCTTGGCGGGCGGCAGCGCGGCCTCGACCTGCTTGACAGCTTCCTGACGCGGCGGGGCGAACCCTACCGCAGCGCCATGTCCTCGCCCCTTTCGGCCGAGCGCGCCTGCTCGCGCCTGTCGGCGCATCTGGCCTGGGGCACCCTTTCCGTGCGCGAGGTCGTGCAGGCCGCCGCTGCCCGGCAGGCGGGTCGCCCCGGTGGGCGTTGGGGGGGCGCGCTCGCCAGCTTCCAGTCCCGCCTCGCCTGGCGCGACCATTTCATCCAGAAGCTAGAGGATCAGCCATCGATCGAGACGCAGGATCTTCACCCCCTGGCCATCCCGCGCCCCCGCGACAGCGACCCAGTGCGCCTTGCGGCCTGGGCCACGGGCGAAACGGGCCTGCCCTTCCTCGATGCCTGCCTGCGCTACCTGCGCGCCACCGGCTGGCTGAACTTCCGCATGCGGGCGATGGTGACCTCGGTCGCCTCCTATCACCTCTGGCTCGACTGGCGCGTGACGGGGCAGCATCTTGCCCGACAGTTCACCGACTACGAACCCGGCATCCACTGGCCGCAGGTTCAGATGCAGTCCGGCACCACCGGCATCAACATTCCCCGCATCTACAACCCCGTGAAACAGGGGAAGGATCAGGATCCGACCGGCGCCTTCATCCGCGCCTGGGTGCCGGAACTGGCCCCGGTACCGGATGTCTTCCTGCACGAACCCTGGAAATGGCCCGAGGCGCGGCGCCTGCTGTTCCGGCGCTACCCCGAGCCGATCATCGACATTGCCACCGCCGCCCGCACAGCGCGCGAGGCGATCTGGTCGGCACGCAAGACCCCCGCCTTTGCCGCGCAGGCGGCCCGGATCGTCCAGCGGCATGCCAGCCGCGCAGACCCGCGCTTCGTCAACGACCGGACCCCGCGGCGGCAATCGCATGCGGCGCAACTTACACTGGATCTGTGACCGGTTCCTGCGGCGGGCCGGGAAAGCGCCGCCCCTCCCGCCCTGGCGGGGAGGGGATGGGGGTGCTGGACAGGCCGGATCGCCTGGCCGGACGCCGCGCATAAGGGGGAGAATACCGTTCGATCCCGGCGCACAGAGACGAAGCGAAGAGGACGGGAACATGGGGGGCAAGACCGTGAAACCGTACGATGAGGTCAGGATCTGCGCCTGGTTGGCGGGCCCATGCCGGGCAACGCAGATCCCTTGCCTCAGGCGGGCTGCCAGGTGGCGTTCGCGCAGCCCTGCGCCCAAGACAGGACACCGGGCCAGGAACGGAAAGGGGATACCATGCCGCGCGGGGTGAAAAAGGCCGACCTGCCGCAAAAGACCTGCGCAACCTGCGGCAAGCCCTTCACCTGGCGCAAGAAATGGGAAAAGGCTTGGGAAGAGGTCCGCTATTGCTCTGACAGATGCCGGGCCGGCAAAGCCGCCGCGAAGCTTCCTCGGCCCTGACCGGCCTTCACCTTCAGACGCCAGGCATGCAGCAGGGGCTCGGTGTAGCCGGAAGGCTGCTCTCGCCCCTTGAACACCAGATCGCAAGCCGCCTGGAAGGCGGCCCCGTCGAACCCCGGCGCCATGGGGCGATAGGCCGGGTCGCCAGCGTTCTGTCGGTCCACCACGGCGGCCATCTTGCGCATCGCTTCCATCACCTCCTGGCCCGTCACCACCCCGTGATGCAGCCAGTTGGCAATGTGCTGGGCCGAAATCCGGCAGGTTGCACGATCCTCCATCAGGCCGACGTCGTTGATGTCGGGCACCTTGGAACAACCGATCCCCTGGTCGATCCAGCGCACCACATAGCCCAGAATGCCCTGCGCGTTGTTTTCGACCTCACGGCGAACCTGATCCGGCGTCCACGCCCGGAAGCTGGCCAAGGGAATGTCGAGGATGCCATCGACATGGGCCCGCCGGCCGCCTTTGGCCAGCCGCGCCTGCACCGCCAGAACATCGACCTTGTGATAGTGCAGCGCGTGCAGCGTCGCCGCCGTGGGCGATGGCACCCAGGCCGTGCTGGCCCCCGCGCGGGGATGGGCGATCTTCTCGTCCAGCATTGCCGCCATCATGTCGGGCATTGCCCACATGCCCTTGCCGATCTGGGCGCGCCCCGACAGCCCGCATTCCAGCCCGATATCGACGTTCAGATTTTCGTAGGCGGTGATCCAGGCCTTCCGCTTGATGAAATCCTTCCGGCTGAAGGGCCCGGCCTCCATGCTGGTATGGATCTCGTCCCCCGTCCGGTCGAGGAAGCCCGTGTTGATGAAGGCGACCCGTGCCTTCGCTGCCCGGATGCATTCCTTGAGGTTGACCGAGGTCCGCCGCTCCTCGTCCATGATCCCAAGCTTCACCGTGTTGCGGGGCAGGCCAAGGATGTCCTCGACCCGCGCCATCACCGCGTCGGCGAAGGCCACTTCCTCGGGGCCGTGCATCTTGGGCTTCACCACATAGACCGACCCCGTGACCGAATTGCGCATCCCTTCGGCCTTCTGCAGATCGTGCATCGCGATCGCTACCGTAACCATCGCGTCCAGAAGCCCCTCGGGTACTTCTGACCCGTCGGGCAAGAGGATCGCCGGGTTGGTCATCAGGTGGCCCACGTTCCTTACCCACATCAGCGCCCGCCCCTTCAGCGTGAAGGGGCTGCCATTGGGGTCCAGATATTCGCGGTCAGGGTGCAATCGGCGCTCGACCCTGCGGCCCGCCTTTTCGAAGGTTTCGGACAGGGTGCCGCGCATCAGCCCCAGCCAGTTGCGATAGGCCACCACCTTGTCCTCGGCATCGACGCAGGCGACGGAATCCTCGCAGTCCATGATCGCGGTCAGCGCGCTTTCCAGCTGGACATCGGCAAGAAGCGCCTGGTCCCGGCTGCCGATGGGATGGGCACGGTCGAACACCAGTTCGACATGCAGCCCGTGGTTGCGCAGAAGGACGGCATCAGGCGCCTTCGGATTGCCGCGGTAGCCGGCGAATTTTTCGGGGCTGACCAGCGGCAGGTCATCCACCAGAAGCTGGCCGTCCTTCACGAAATAGCGGCGCACATCCGCGTGGCTTGCCCCGGCGATCGGGAAGGCCTCGTCAAGGAACACCCGCGCCCGCGCCACGACCCGGGCGCCGCGGCCGCGGTCATACCCCCCGGTGGGCGGCGGGCTGCCCATCGCGTCGGTGCCGTAAAGGCAGTCATACAGGCTGCCCCAGCGCGCGTTGGCCGCGTTCAGGGCATAGCGGGCATTGGTGATCGGCACCACCAGCTGCGGGCCGGGGATCCGTGCGATCTCGGGATCGACGTTCGTCGTTTCGATGGTGAAATCGGGGCCTTCCGGCAAGAGATAGCCGATTTCGGACAGAAAGGCCTTGTAGGCGGCATGGTCATGCGGCTGGCCACGACGCGCCACGTGCCAGGCGTCGATGAGTGCCTGCAGTTCGTCGCGCTTGGCCAGCAGAGCACGGTTGCGCGGAGCGAAATCGCGCAACAGTTCCGCGAATCCTTCCCAGAAGACCGATGGGGCAATTCCGGTGCCGGGCAGAGCCTCGTCCGTGATGAAACGGTCAAGCGTCGCATCGACCTGAAGCCCGAAGCGTTCCCTGCGGTCTGGCATCCACTATCCTCCGATAATCGCGGGAAGGATAGGACAAGGCCGGCCGCAACGGCAAGGAACGGCGAGATGCCGACTTTCCACATTCGGGGGAAGAAGTTTCGGGCAATGCAGAAAAGACTGACGGCTTGACAGATTGCCGGATCGAATGCCCGCCAAAGCCGGCGCCGCATGGCCGGCCGCGTTCCACAGCGTGCCCCGCCCCTCAAGCCGTTGTGGGCAGGCTAGCCGATATCCAGCGAAATCGCATGGATGCGACTGTTCAGGTCGCCCAGTGCCCTCTGAACCGCACGATGCCGGTTGACCCGGCTCATCGCCGCCAGGGCAGGCGCACGGATCACGATGCGGAAGTGGCTTTCGCCCGAACCGTCGTCGCCGGCATGGCCCGCGTGACGACGGCTTTCGTTCACGATTTCCAGCACCGAGGGCTTGAAGGCCGCCATCAGCCGCCTTTCAATCTCGTCCTTCACCGCCATGTCAGCGTCACCCCCCTTCAATCCGCCGGTAAAATCCCTAAACTCGTGGCCCCGAGTCGGAAAGGCCCCCTTCGCATGACCAACCGCCCGCCCTTCGATTTCGATATCCGCGTCTCGGCGGACAAGAAGCGCAAGAAGGCGGGCCGTCGCGGCATGTCTGGTGCCTTCGACACGGTCGACCGTCCCTGCGATTATCCGGGCTGCAAGGAGAAGGGTGCATACAGGGCCCCCAAGTCACCCGAGCTGCTGGACGAATATTTCTGGTTCTGCAAGGACCACATCCGCGAATACAATCTGAAATGGAACTTCTTCCAGGGAACCACGGACGAGGAATTCCAGAAGTTCCTTGACAAGAACCGCGTCTGGGAGCGGGAGACCAAGCCCTTCAGCCGTCTTGGCGACGGCAATGCCTGGGCGCGGCTGGGGGTGGACGACCCCATGGCGCTTCTGGGCGAGAAGGCAACACAGAACCCCGGTCGGGTCGCGCCGACAGCAACGCGCAAGCTGCCACCGACGGAACGGAAGGCAATCGAGATCCTCGATGCGCGCGACACGATGACGAAGACCGAAATCCGCAAGGTGTACAAGGGGTTGATCAAGGTCCTGCACCCCGACATGAATGGCGGCGACCGCAGCCACGAGGAACAGTTGCAGGAAGTCGTCTGGGCATGGGAACAGCTTAAGGACAGCCGGTATTTCCGGGATTGACGTCGGGCGGCTCCTGCCTTCCCCTTGAACCCCCTCGCGATATGTTCCAAGGATGACGGGCCACGCGCAATGGGGCGCGGGCGGCTACCAGGGACGCAGGCGATGCTGGATCAGGCGATGAAACCGACCGAGGAGATTTCGGTCCGCGAGATGTTCGGGATCGACACCGACATGCGCGTCAAGGGATTTGCCGAGCGCACCGACCGCGTGCCCGAAATCGACCCGACCTACAAGTTCCATCCCGATACCACGCTCGCTATCCTTGCGGGGTTTGCCTATAACCGCCGGGTGATGATCCAGGGCTATCACGGCACCGGGAAATCGACCCACATCGAGCAGGTGGCCGCGCGGCTGAACTGGCCCTGTGTGCGGGTGAACCTCGACAGCCACATCAGCCGGATCGACCTGATCGGCAAGGATGCGATCAAGCTGCGCGACGGCAAGCAGGTGACCGAGTTCCACGAGGGGATCCTGCCCTGGGCGCTGCGTAACCCGGTGGCCATCGTCTTCGACGAATACGACGCGGGGCGCGCGGACGTGATGTTCGTCATTCAGCGCGTGCTGGAACATGACGGCAAGCTCACGCTTCTGGACCAGAACGAGATCATCACGCCGAACCCCTATTTCCGTCTGTTCGCGACCGCGAACACCGTGGGGCTTGGCGACACGACCGGGCTTTACCACGGCGTCCAACAGATCAACCAGGCGCAGATGGACAGATGGTCACTGGTCGCAACACTGAACTATCTGTCTCACGACGCAGAGGCTGCGATCATCCTGGCCAAGAACCCGCATTACAACACCGAAAAGGGCCGCAAGACGATCAGCCAGATGGTGACGGTCGCGGACCTGACGCGGACGGCCTTTATGAACGGCGACCTGTCCACGGTGATGAGCCCCCGGACGGTGCTGAACTGGGCGCAGAACGCCGAGATCTTCCGCAACGTGGGCTATGCCTTCCGCCTGACCTTCCTGAACAAGTGCGACGAGCTGGAACGGCAGACGGTGGCCGAGTTCTACCAGCGCTGCTTCAACGAGGAACTGCCGGAAAGCGCCGCCAGCATGGCGATGCGGTAACACCCCAAATGGAAGCGGCCAGAGCCGGAGGCTCTGGCCGTGCGAAGTCCCGTTTCGGGATGGGATCAGGCCGCCTTGGCGGTTTCTGCTCTTGCGGCCATCGTGGCGCGCGCCCACCAGACTACATCATCCAGCATCGCCTTGGCGGCCGGGGCGATCGTGGCCTCGATGTCGGCCAGGTTGCCCGAGCCGCCGAAGCCCGAATGCACCTTGAAGAAGTCGCTGCCACCGATGCGGACGTTGTTGCGGGTGGGAACCATCTGCAGCTCCACCCCGATGTTCTGCAGGTGGCCCAGCGCGTTCGCCGCACCCATCGAACCATAGCCGATCGCGCCGAAGGGCTTGCGCGCCCATTCCACATAGGCCTGATCGAGCGCGTTCTTCAGCGCCCCGGTGATCGAGCGGTTGTATTCGGCGACGACGAAGATGTAGCCGTCGAACTCGCCGATCTTCTTCTGCCATTTCTGTGCAACAGGGTTCTGGCTGGGTGCCCATGCGTTCGAGGCGACCTCGTCGAAGAAGGGCAGCGGATAGTCGCGCAGATCGACGACTTCGACCTCCATGTCGCCGCGCGCCTCGGCCTGGGCCTTTATCCAGGCGGTGGGCACATCGGCGAAACGGGTCGGGCGGGTGGACGAGACGATGATCGCAATTTTCGGGTTGGCCATGGGTCGGGGTCCTTGCGGGTTTGAATTCACTTCGCTCTTATCTGGCCTCGGGGGCTTGGATGCCAACTCAGCAGCGCCGCGCGGGTTCTGTGCATGGACGCACGGCAAGCGGGTTGCTGCCACCGGTTACACCTGTGGAGAGGGGAGATTTCGATGCACATCGGACTGATCGGAGGCATCGGCCCGGCGGCGACGGTGGTCTATTACCAGAGACTCTGCGCCGTGATGGCCGCCCGGGGCAAGCCGCTGGAGCTGACGCTGGTGCAGGCCGACATCCACGAGCTGATCGCCAACAACCTGGCCGACCGGCGGGAGGCGCAGGCGGAGATCTTTGCCGAGCTGATCGACAGGCTGAAGGCTGCCGGGGCTGACTGCGCGGCGATCACCTCGATCGGCGGGCATTTCTGCTTTGCCGAGACCGTTGCGCTGTCCTCGTTGCCTCTCGTCTCGGCGGTGGAGCCGCTGGACGATTTCTTCGGGGCCGAGGGGATCGGCTGCGTGGGTCTTCTGGGAACCCGCGTGGTGATGCGGACAAAGCTTTACGGCCAATTGCGCCGGACCCGCGCCATCGCCTTGGAGGATGATATCGAAGAGTTGGGCCAACTGTACCAGGAGATGGCGGTACAGGGCTTCTGCGGGGCGGCCACCCGGGCGCGGTTTCTGGATGCTGGGCAGCGGCTGGTCGATTCCGGGGCCGAGGCGGTGGTTCTGGCGGGGACGGACCTTGGCCTTGCCTTCGACGGGCAAGAGCCCCCCTACCGAGTGATCGACGCGCTGGACGTGCATGTGGCGATTTTGGCCGATCTGGCCTCTGGCAGCCGCAAGCTCCCCGCATTAGGCTGAGCCCATGAACAAGCCCGCCGACAACCCCGCCGATCCGTTCAAGAAAGCCCTCGCCGAGGCAACCCGCACAATGGCGGATGACCCGGAGATGACGGTCACCTATTCGGTCGACCCGTCCGGCATGAACGCCGAAGGCGTGCGCCTGCCGCAGGTCAGCCGCCGGATGACCCGGGAAGAGGTGCTGCTGGCGCGGGGCACGGCAGATTCGTTCGCGCTGCGGCGGAAGTATCACGACGATGCGGTGGCAGCCCGCTACGCGCCGGTCGGCCCCATGGCGCGCGACATCTTCGAGGCGATGGAGAACGCCCGCTGCGAGGCCGTGGGGGCCCGCGACATGCCGGGAACCGCCGGCAACATCGACGCCAAGATCCAGCATGAGGCCGACCGCAAGGGCTATGGCCAGGTGACGCAGGCCAGCGAAGTACCGCTGCCGGTGGCCGCAGGCTATCTGGTGCGGCAGATGGCAACGGGGCGGGCCTTGCCGAAATCGGCCGAGCATGCCGCCGATCTGTGGCGCGGCTTCGTCGAGGAACAGGCGGGCGAGACGCTGGCCAACCTTGACGATGTGCTTGGCGATCAGGCGGCCTTCGCAAGACTTGCGCGGAAGGTGATCGCCGACCTCGGCTATGGCGACCAGTTGGGCGACGACCCGGACGCGCCGGAAGAAGAGGCCGGTGACGATCAGGCGGAAGAGGATCAGAACGCCCCCGACACCGCAGGCGAGGAACAGGAAGAGTCGGAGGAGGCCGAGGCCTCGCCGGAACGGAGCCAGGAGGAACAGCAGGACCAGTCCCAGGCGCAGGTCACGATGGAGGACAGCGCCGACATGGAACAGGGCGACGAGGCGGAACTGCCAGAGGGCGAGGCGCCGCTGGAGCCCCCTCCCCCCGCCCCACATTCGGATGCCGACCCGAACTATACCGTGTTTACCACGGATTTCGATGAGGAAATCCGGGCAGAAGAGCTGGCGGAGCCCGCAGAACTGGAACGTCTGCGCGCCTATCTGGACCAGCAACTGGAACCCCTGAAGGGCGCGGTCAGCCGTCTGGCCAACAAGTTGCAGCGTCGGCTTCAGGCCCAGCAGAGCCGCAGCTGGGAGTTCGACAAGGAGGAAGGCATCCTCGACGCAGGACGCCTTGCGCGTGTGGTGGCGAACCCGACCACACCCCTGTCATTCAAATGGGAAAAGGACACCGAATTCCGCGATACGGTGGTGACGCTGCTGCTGGACAACTCTGGCTCAATGCGCGGACGCCCGATCTCGATCGCCGCGATCTGCGCCGACGTGCTGGCGCGGACATTGGAACGCTGCGACGTGAAGGTGGAAATCCTGGGCTTCACGACCCGCGCCTGGAAGGGCGGGCAAAGCCGCGAACGCTGGCTGGCGCAGGGGCGCCCGCAGATGCCGGGGCGCCTGAACGACCTGCGCCACATCATCTACAAGTCGGCCGATGCCCCCTGGCGGCGGGTGCGGCCCAATCTCGGCCTGATGATGAAGGAAGGGTTGCTGAAAGAGAACATCGACGGCGAGGCGCTGGAATGGGCGCACCGCCGAATGCTGATGCGGCCCGAGGCGCGCAAGATCCTCATGGTCATCTCTGACGGGGCGCCGGTTGACGATTCGACCCTTTCGGTCAACCCTGCGAACTATCTGGAAAAGCACCTGCGCGACGTGATCGCAATGGTGGAACGCCGCCGTGCGGTGGAACTTATCGCCATCGGCATCGGCCATGACGTGACCCGCTATTATCAGCGCGCGGTCACGATCACCGATGTCGAACAGCTCGCTGGCGCAATGACGGAACAGCTTGCATCGCTGTTCGAGGTCGATCCGAAAAAGCGCGCCCGGGCGCTAGGGCTGCGGCGGGCCGGATAGGGCGCGGCCTGCCGCAGCCGGGGATCAGGCCAGGGCCTGGGCACCAGGATGTCGGCGAAGGGAAAAGGGTCATGTTTCAAAGCTTTGAAAGCCATTCTTCGCCTGATCAGGGCCCACCTCGTCTGGCCTTGTTGCGGGCAAGGCTGGCAGAGATGGGGCTTCAGGGCTTCATCGTGCCGCGCACGGATGCGCATCAGGGCGAGTATGTCGCACCAAGGGACGAACGGCTTCAATGGCTGACCGGCTTCACCGGGTCGGCCGGGTTCTGCATCGTGCTGCCCGACCGGGCCGGCCTTTTCATCGACGGACGCTATCGCACCCAGGTCAAGGCTCAGGTGGACCTTGCGGCCTTCACGCCGGTACACTGGCCAGAAGTTCAGCCCGGAGACTGGATCAGGAACAACCTGACCGCGGGCCTGGTTGGGTTCGACCCTTGGCTACACACGGCTGATGAGGTCGAAAAGCTTGAGAAGGCACTGAAGGATTCCGGTGCAGGAATTTGCCCTACAAGGACGAATCCGGTTGACCAGATCTGGCTGGACCAGCCTGCGGCGCCTTTGGGCAGAGTCTTTGTCCAGCCGGAGGCACTGGCCGGAGAAAGCCACGGCGTCAAGCGCCGGCGCCTGGCCGAGGCGCTGCGGCAAGCCGGGCAGCGCACGGCAGTGCTGACGCTGCCGGATTCGATCTGCTGGCTGCTGAACATCCGGGGGGCGGATGTGCCAAGGAATCCTGTCGTACACGGCTTTCTCCTGTTGCATGACGACGCTCGGGCAGAGCTGTTCTCGACCCCCGCGAAATTCGACGCTGCCGTGCGGGCGCATCTGGGGCCAGAGGTGACGCTGCATCCGCCGGAAGACTTCTCGTCCGCGCTGCGCGGGATGACCGGTCCGGTTCGGGTGGACAAGGGTTCGGCACCGCTTGCGGTGGCGAACATCCTGCGGGAAGCGGGGGTCGAGGTGCAGTGGGGCGATGACCCCTGCAGGCTGCCGAAGGCGCGAAAGAACGCTGCCGAAATCGCCGCAACACGCGAGGCGCACCTGCGCGACGGCGCAGCAATGGTCGAATTCCTGTTCTGGCTGGACCGCGAGGCGCCGAAGGGAGGGCTGACGGAAATCGACGTGGTACAGGCCCTGGAAGGGTTCCGCCGCGCCACCAATGCCCTGCACGACATCAGCTTCGACACGATCTGCGGCGCGGGGCCGAACGGGGCGATCATCCATTACAGGGTGACCGAGCAGACCAACCGCCCCGTCAGGGCGGGCGAGCTTCTGCTGGTCGATTCGGGCGGGCAGTATGCGGATGGCACGACCGACATTACCCGCACCATCGCCATCGGCGACCCCGGCGACGAGGCGCGGGAATGTTATACGCGTGTCCTTCAGGGCCTTGTTGCGATCAGCCGTCTACGCTTTCCGAAGGGACTTGCCGGGCGCGACATCGACGCGCTCGCCCGCTACCCCCTTTGGCTGGCGGGCCAGGATTACGACCATGGCACCGGCCATGGCGTGGGCGCCTTCCTCTCGGTGCACGAAGGACCGCAGCGGATCTCGCGCCTGTCCGAGGTGCCACTGGAGCCCGGCATGATCCTGTCGAACGAGCCTGGCTATTACCGCGAGGGCGACTTCGGCATCCGGCTGGAAAACCTGATCGTGGTCGAGGAGGCCCCCGCCATGGGCGACAACCGGTCGCATCTCGGCTTCGAGACCCTGACGTGGGTGCCCTTCGACCGCCGGCTGATCCTGGCCGAACGGCTGGCCCCGGGGGAACGCGACTGGCTGGATTCCTATCACGCAGGGGTGCTGAAAAGGCTTGGCAGCAGGGTCGGCGCGGATACGCTTGCGTGGCTGAGGCGGGCTTGTGCGCCGATCTGAAAGGGGGGCCAATGGCCAGCCACATCACCGTATCGCCGATTTTCGGCCCGGTCACTGTCGAGGCGGCCGGGGTCGTCATCGGCACCAGCCACCGTGCACTTGAGCTGCGCGAAGGCAGCGCCCCACCGGTGATCTATGTGCCCAGGCAGGACATCGACATGGCGCGACTGACCAAAACCCGGCACCGGACGACTTGCCCCTGGAAAGGTGAGGCCAGCTATTACTCGGTCGTTCTTCCCGCAACCCTGCTGGAGAACGCGGTCTGGTCCTACGAGACCCCACTGCCCGGCATGGCCGCGATCGCAGGATACCTCGCCTTCTATCCCGACAAGATCACCGTGAGGCGCTGCTAGCTGTTTCACGAATGCGCTGCACCATGGCGCGCAGTCCGTTCGAACGCTGGCTCGACAGATGTTCGTTCAACCCCAGCCGGGCCAGTTCGGCCGTGGCATCAACCTTGGCGACTTCCTCGACAGGCAACCCGGCATAAAGCGCATGCAGCACAGCGATCAGGCCGCGGACGATCATGGCATCGCTGTCGCCCTGGAAATCGAAGCGTCCATTCTCGATGATCGGTCGCAGCCAGACCTGACTTGCGCAGCCCTGAACCTTCAGCGCCGGCACCTTGAAGCTGTCATCCATCGGCGGCATCGCCTTGCCAAGCTCGATGACATGGCGGTAACGGTCCTCCCAGTCATCGAGGAACTCGAAGGTCTCGGCAATCTCTTCAAATGCTTCGGTCGCCATGGTCCGCTCCGGCTGATGGCAGTCAGGTAAGGCGCGGGTCGGCAAAGGTCCAGCCCAAGATGCGCTTTTCAAACGCGGTGCCATGGGCTACCCAAGTGGCAACCGATCAGGAAGACTGCCATGCCATTGTCCCGCCGCCTGTTTGCCCTTTCGATGGTTGCCGCGCTTGCCGGCTGTGGCGGGTTCCGCGACAGCCGCCTGAATCCCCGGAACTGGTTCGGGCGATCCAAGCCGCGAGAGACCATCGTTCTGCCCACCGAAAACAGGGAAACACGCCCGCTGGTCGATGTCGTGCTGTCGATGTCGGTCGAGGCAATCCCCGGCGGGGCCATAGTCAGGGCCCGGGGACAGACGCCTACACAGGGCTGGTGGCAGGCAGAGCTGGTGCCAATGCCGATCGACGACAACGAGGTGCTGGTCTATGAATTCCGGCTGCAGCCGCCAGTGACCAAGACCGATGTGAATACGCCGCAGTCCCGGCAAGTTGATGTGGCCATCTACATTTCCGACATTCGCCTGGAGCGCGTGCGCGAGATCGTGGTGCAGGGCGCAACCAACGCAAGGTCTGCGCGGCGCTAGCGCGAACAGCTGGTCGGGCAGCTTCGTCTTTTCCTTGCCAAGGCCACAGCCGGGCACGGCCCCAAGAAATGATTGCGTTGCGCAGGGTCAGAGACGGACGACCCGGACTTCGTTCCCCTTGGCCGACAGCGCAATCTCGCCCCGGCAAAGCCGGATCGCGTCTTCACCGAAGGCCTCACGTCGCCAGCCGGACAGCGCGGGCACATCCCGCCCCCCCGCGGCGATCTGGTCCAGTTCCGACGATGAGGCGATGAGGCGCGGCGCAACGCCCAGACTTTCCGACTTGGCCTTCAGAAGAACGCGCAGCAGATCTGCGAGCGCCGGATTAACCTGCATCTGCTCTCGGCCGGGGTCGATGCGGGGCATGTCCTCGGGCCGCATCTCAAGCCCTTCCTTCACGGCGGCAAGGATGCCCTCGGCAATCTCAGGCTTGCGACCTTCCCGAAGCAGCAGACGCGAGCGCCCGAGTTCCTCGATCGTCGTCGGCCGGGTCGAGGCAAGTTCCAGAAGGGCATCGTCCTTCATCACGCGCGAACGAGGGATGTTCTGGGTTTGCGCATAGGTCTCTCGGAAGCGGGCCAGCGCCTTGACCACGGCCAGGAAGCGCCCGCTCGTGGTGCGGGTCTTGATGCGCATCCAGGCCTCTTCCGGGTCGATCGTATAGGTCGCCGGATCGGTCAGGATCGCAAGCTCTTCGGCCACCCAGTCGGCACGGCCGTTCTTCGCAATCTGCGCGGCAAGCCATTCATAGATCACCCGCAGGTGAGTGACATCGGCCAGGGCATAGTCCTTCTGCGCCTCGGACAGCGGACGGCGCGACCAGTCGGTGAAGCGCGAGGTCTTGTCCAGGTTGGCCTTGGCGATCTTCTTCACCAGCGTCTCGTAGCCGACCTGTTCGCCAAAGCCACAGACCATGGCGGCGATCTGGGTGTCGAACAGGGGCTTGGGGAATACCTTTCCCTCGACGAAGAAGATTTCCAGATCCTGACGGGCGGCATGGAAGACCTTGACCGTGCCTTCGTGACGGAAAAGGTCGTAGAGGGGCTCCAGCGACATCTCGGGCCCCTCGATGGGATCGACAAGCACGGCCTCGCCCTGGCCGGGCAGCGCCATCTGGATAAGGCAGAGCTTCGACCAGTAGGTGCGTTCGCGCAGGAACTCGGTATCTATGGTGACGTAAGGCGCTGCCTTGGCCGCCTCGCAATAGGCGGCGAGGTCGTCGGTCGTGGTGATGGTGCGCATGGGCCGTCTTTCGTCGCGGGGTTATCCCGCAGGGTTTCGCGCCGCTATAGGGGGCAATGACCGAAAAGGAAAGGGGTCTGGGGCTTAAGCCTCGCACCGGACCGTGCGTTGATGCCGCCACGCAGCTGGCAGGTGGACATGCAGCTGATCAAGGTTCTTCTGGGCGGGGTCTTCATGATCCTGGGTCTGGTGGGGTTGGCGCTGCCCGTCGTGCCGACAACCCCGTTCGTGCTGCTGGCGGCAGGTTGCTTCACCAGATCATCGCCCAGGCTGCACGGCTGGCTGGCAGCGCATCCGGTCTTCGGCCCACCGCTGCGGAACTGGGAGGAAAACGGCGCCATCTCGCGTACGGCAAAGCGGCTTGCCGTGGTCAGCATTGCGGCAGTCCTGGCAGCATCGGTGCTGCTTTGGCTTTCCTGGCCGTGGCTGCTGGCGCAGGGCGCCCTGATCGCGGTCGGCTGCGGCTTTGTGCTGACGCGGCCGGACGGCCCGTCAGGCTAGTGTCACCGGGCTGCGGTCGCCCAAGGCAAACCGGCGAAGGACCGCTGGATAAAGCCGGTGCTCCATGGCGAGGACGCGGGCGGCAAGGGTTTCCTCGGTGTCGCCCGGCAGGACCGCCACGCGCGCCTGCCCCAGGATAGGGCCTGCGTCAAGCTCGGCCGTGACTTCGTGGACTGTGCATCCGGCCTCGGCATCCCCCGCGGCGAGGGCACGGGCATGGGTGTGCAGGCCGGGGTATTTCGGCAGAAGCGAGGGATGGATGTTCAGCATCCGGCCTTCGTAGCGGCGGATGAAGCCGGGGGTCAGGATTCGCATGAACCCCGCAAGGCACAGGATGTCGGGATGCGCGGCGTCGATGTGGCGCGCCAGGGCTTCTTCAAACGCCTCGCGGCTGGGAAAGGCGCGGTGATCCACGGCAACAGTGGGGATGCCCAGCGCCTTGGCCCTGGCCAGCCCCGCGGCCGCCGGATCGTTCGAGGCGACCAGGACGGGGCGGGCGGGATGGTCGCCCACCATGTCCCGGACCAGCGCCAGCATGTTGGAGCCACCCCCGGAAATCAGGATGGCAACGCGTTTCACAGAAGCCTTCCGCGGTAGATGACCCCCTGCCCTTCGACGATGCGACCAAGGGCGGTGACGGTTTCGCCCGCATCGGCAAGCTGGGCGGCAAGTGGTTCCGCACGATCCGCGCCCACGACCAGCATCATCCCGATGCCGCAGTTGAAGGTTTTCAGAAGTTCGGCTTCCGCCATGTTCGCGGTGGTGGCCAACCAGCGGAAGACTGGCGGCAGGGTCCAGGACGACAGGTCGATCTCGCAGGCCAGCCCTTCCGGCAGCACGCGTGGCGGATTCTCGGTCAGGCCGCCGCCGGTGATGTGCGCCAGTCCATGCACCCCACCTGCACGGATCGCGGCCAGCACCTGCCTGACGTATAGCCGCGTCGGCGTCAGCAGAGCCTGCCCCAGGCTGCCGTCCGAAAAGGGCGAGGGTGCGTCCCATCCAAGGCCGGACAGCTCCACCACCTTGCGGACAAAGCTGTAGCCGTTGGAATGCACCCCGTTCGAGGCGAGGCCCAGGATCACATCACCCGCCTGCACGCCCGAGGGCAGTTCGCCGCCACGCTCCATCGCGCCGACGGCAAAGCCCGCCAGGTCGAAATCGCCCCGGTGATACATGCCCGGCATTTCCGCCGTCTCGCCCCCGATCAGGGCGCAGCCGCTGTCGGCGCACCCCTTGGCGATGCCTGCAATGATGCGGGCGGCCTGATCGACCTCCAGTTTGCCGGTCGCGAAATAATCCAGGAAGAACAGCGGCTCGGCCCCCTGGCAGACCAGGTCGTTCACGCACATCGCGACCAGGTCGATGCCGATCGTATCCATATGGCCGGTGTCGATGGCGATGCGCAGCTTTGTGCCAACGCCGTCGGTCGCGGCAACTAGGACCGGATCATGGTAGCCCGCCGCCTTCAGGTCGAAAAGGGCCCCGAACCCGCCAAGCCCGCCCATCACGCCGGGACGGTTGGTGGCCCTGGCGGCCGGCTTGATCCGCTCGACCAGCGCGTTTCCGGCGTCGATGTCCACACCCGCGTCGGCATAGGTCAGCCCGTTCTGCCCCTTGGTCATCTGCCAGCCCCCATCACCGGATTCGCCCCTGCGGCCCGCATAGACGATTGGCCCGGCCCGCGCAACGCGCGCCGCTTGACCGTGTGCCCGCATCTGACTAGGCAGGACATGCTACGGGCCTGTAGCTCAACGGTCAGAGCAGGGCGCTCATAACGCCTTGGTTGGGGGTTCGAATCCCTCCGGGCCTACCATTCACCCGCGGGGGGCGATGAAGGTCGGCGACATTTCTTTCTGGTATGCCGATATCGGCCTGCCCTATCGCCGCGCGTCCCTTTCCGGCGATACCACGGCCGACGTGGCGATCATCGGGGCAGGATATACCGGCCTGTGGACGGCCTACTATCTGAAGAAAATTCAGCCGGCGCTGGACGTGCTGGTGATCGAGAAGGAATTCGCGGGCTTCGGCGCCTCGGGCCGAAATGGCGGCTGGCTGACCGGGGGCTTTGCCTGGAACCACCGGCGCTATCTGGAAGGATCCAGCGAACACCAGGTCCGCGCCATGGTCGAGGCTATGAACGGCACCGTGGACGAAGTGATCCGCGTGGCCGAGGCCGAGGGCATCGACGCCGACATCCACCGCACCGACGAGCTTATGGTGGCGACAAAGCCCGCGCAGGTCGCCCGGATGCAGGCCGAGGTCGCGCATCGCCGGCACTGGGGAGAAGAGGACAGGGTCTTCCAGATGAACGCCCGCGACCTTGCCGCGCGCATTCGTATCCCTGGCGCGCTGGGGGCCATGGTGGTGACGAACGTGGCGCGCATCCAGCCTGCGAAACTGGTGCGCGGCCTTGCCGCCGCAGTAGAGCGGCTCGGGGTCCGGTTGGTCGAGGGGACGGCCGTCACCTCTTACGAAACAGGCCTTGTGACGACCGATCGGGGCATGGTGCGGGCCCCGCTGATCCTCCGCTGCACCGAAGGCTTCACGGCAGGCCTGCCGGGTCACAAACGCGAATGGCTGCCGATGAACTCGGCCCAGATCGCGACGGAACCGCTACCGGTCGAGCTCTGGGACCGGATAGGATGGCAAGGGCACGAGATCGTGGGCGATTTCGCCAACGCCTACTGCTATTGCCAGCGTACGCGCGAGGGGCGCATCACTGTGGGAGCACGCGGGGTGCCCTACCGGTTCGGATCCAGTCTCGACACCAACGGCGCGCCAGACCCCGAAACGATCCGCCGGCTGGTCGCGATCTTGCGCCGGCATTTCCCCGATGCAGGCGAAGCAAGGATCGACCATGCATGGTGCGGCGTCCTGGGTGTGCCGCGCGACTGGTGCGCAACGGTGGGTCTTGACCCGGCGACCGGCCTTGGCTGGGCGGGTGGCTATGTCGGGGTGGGCGTCTCGACCTCGAACCTTGCCGGACGCACGCTGGCGGATCTGGTGCTGGGGCGCGACACCGATCTTGTGCACCTTCCCTGGGTGAACCGCCGCGTCAGGGACTGGGAGCCGGAACCCTTCCGCTGGCTTGGCGTGCACGGCATGTATGCCCTGCTGAACGCCGCTGACAGGCGCGAGGACCGGGCCGGCGCGGGGCCATCGAAGTTGGCAACCCTGGGCAACTGGCTGACCGGGCGCGGGTAGATCACGAAGGGTTGATGTTGCCCGACACTTTGGCGCATGACAGAAAGGCCCCATGGCACGGGAGGACACGATGCCGATGCACCGCCGTCAGGTTCTTGGCCTTGCGCTTGCCGCGCCAGCCCTGCTGCGCGTTCCGCCCGCCCTTGCGGCCGACAGGGCAGATGTCTCGCGCAAGGTTCTGCTGACCTGGCACAAGCTTGTTCTGGAACTGGTCCGCCATACCGCTACCTATGTGCCCCCGGTGGCGGCCCGCGCCTTCGCATATGTCGGCATCACCGCGCACGAGGCGCTGTCATCCGGCAACCCTGCCCTGCGCAGTCTTGCCGGCCAGCTCAGCGATCTTGCCCCCTTGCCCGCACGCGCAAGCGGCGTCCATGACGAAGCTTGCGTCTTGCATGGCGCGCTTCAGGCGGTCGTAGGCGAACTGTTCGCCAACACAGGTCCGACCGGCCTGCGCGCCATGCAGGCGATGGGCCGCAAGATGGGAGAGACCGCAAGCACGGGGATCGACGGCGCGGTGGTGGCGCGCAGTGTCGCGCACGGGGAAGCCATTGCTGAGCGGATCCTTGCATGGGCTGCCGCCGACGGCGGCGCGGTGATCGAGAACATGGGCTTTCCCATGAATTACACCCCCGGCACCCGCCCGCAGGACTGGGTGCCTACGAACCTGATCCGTCTGCAACAGGCGCCTCTTCTGCCCGGGTGGTCGAATTGCCGGCCTTTTGCCCTGCCATCCTCGGACGCCTGCGATGCGCCGCCGCACCCCGATTACGACGAAGCGCCGGGATCCGCCTTCCACGACGCCGCGCTAGAGGTCTACGAGACCAGCCGCAACCTGACCCAGGACCAGAAACTGATCGCGCGGTTCTGGTCGGACGACCCGATGCTGACACCGACACCGGCCGGACACTGGATCTCGATCGTGCTGCAGATCGCGGACCGCGACAGCCTGCCGGCAGAAGCGATCTCGGCCACGTTGGCCAAGCTGGGCGTGGCGCAGGCGGATGCGTTCATCTCGTGCTGGTCGACGAAATTCAGGTACAACCTGCTGCGGCCAGTAACCTACATCAATCGCCACATCGACCCTTCCTGGGAACCCTTTCTCATCACCCCGCCGTTCCCGGAATACACGTCGGGCCATTCGACGCAGTCGGGGGCGGCAATGACCGTGCTGACCTCGGTTCTTGGCGAAGGGTTCGCCTTCGACGACGCGACGCACGAGGACGAAGGCCTGCCGGTCCGCAGCTTCCCGTCCTTTGCCGCGGCGGCAGAAGAGGCTGCAATGTCCCGGCTTTACGGCGGCATCCATTTCCGCTTCGGCAACGAACGCGGCCTGGATCAGGGCCGCGCCGTGGGGGCCTATGCCGCCGCTCTGAAGACCGAGGCCTGATGCGCACCACGATTGCCCTGGTGGTCCTTGCCGGCCCTGCCCTGGCCGAGCCATCCGTTCCCGTCTTCGCCGACGAGACCGCAACAGCGGGCCTGACCACGATCTACGAGGGCGATTGGGAATACATGGTGGGCGGTGGTGTGGCCACTTTCGACTGCTCTGGTGACGGCTTTCCCGAAGTCTTTCTTTCGGGTGGCGCGGGGCCTTCGGGCCTTTATTGGAACCGCAGCATGCAGGGCGGTCCGTTGACTTTCGAAAAGACGGACAGCATCGCGCTGGATGCCGTGCTGGGCGCCTATCCGCTGGACATCGACAGCGACGGGATGATGGACCTGGTGGTGCTGCGGCACGGGTCGAACCGGCTGATGCGGGGGCTGGGCGAGTGCCGGTTCGAGGATGCGACCGAGACCTGGGGCTTTGATGGCGGCGATGCCTGGTCCACCGCCTTTGCCGCGATCTGGGAAAAGGGCCAGGTCTGGCCGACCATCGCCATCGGCAACTACGTCGATCGTTACGAAGAGGCGTTTCCCTGGGGATCCTGCACCGACAACTGGCTGCATCGCCCTGACGGCACCCGTTTTGCCCCGCCGATTGCGCTGACCCCATCCTTCTGCGCGCTGTCCATGATCTTCACCGACTGGAACCGCTCGGGCCAGTGGGCGCTGCGGGTTTCGAACGACCGCGAA
The DNA here is from genome assembly GCF_004959785.1 of Tabrizicola sp. YIM 78059. NCBI lineage: Bacteria > Pseudomonadati > Pseudomonadota > Alphaproteobacteria > Rhodobacterales > Paracoccaceae > Tabrizicola > Tabrizicola sp. YIM 78059. Next base: position 69,688 of record NZ_SJZH01000001.1, on the reverse strand, counting down.
TATTACAAGGGCGGGCAGGAACAGCTGTGGCACCTCGACCCGGGCCTGCCGCCGCGCCTTTATACCGAGGCCGAGGGCTGGAAGCGTCTGCGCATCTGGGGAATGGGGATCGCCACGGCGGATGTGAACCTGGACGGCTACCCAGACTACTACCTGACCTCGATGGCCGACAACAAGTTGCAGTTCCTGAAGGATCCGGCCTCGGGCAAACCCGATTATGCCGATCTGGCCTTCCGTTCTGGCGTCACGGCCCATCGGCCCTATACCGGGGGCGACCTGCGCCCCTCGACAGCCTGGCATCCGCAGTTCGCCGACGTGAACAACGACGGGCAGCTGGACATTTTCGTGGCCAAGGGCAACGTCGCGAAGATGCCGGATTTTGCCGAGCGCGACCCGAACAACCTGCTGCTTTCCGCCGGGGACGGCACCTTCGTCGAAGCCGGGGACCGTGCAGGCATCGCCAGCATGTCCGTTGCGCGCGGGGCGCAGGTCGTGGACCTGAACCTCGACGGCCTTCTGGACCTGGTGGTGGTCATCCGGTGGACCCCGGCCGAAGTCTGGCGTCAGACCGGCGAACCCGGCGGCAACTGGGTGCAGGTCAGGCTGGAACAGGCCGGACCCAATCGCAACGCCATCGGATCGGTGGTGGAAATCCGTCGTGGCGCTGCGGTCGAGCGCCACGAGATCGCCGCGGGGGGCGGGCACGTCTCGGGCTCTGTCGGCTGGCTGCATTTCGGTCTTGGCGCGGCAGAGCGGGCGGAATTGCGGGTCATCTGGCCCGACGGGACGGCGGGCGACTGGCATTCGCTTCCTGCCGGCACCTTCCACATCCTGGGCCCCGATACAGGAGCCAGACCTTGGACGCCGGGCTGACGCGAATCAGGGCGAACATCACGCGCGGCCTGCGCGGCACCCTTGCAGATTGAACTCATGCCACCCCTGCAACCCTGAATATTCGGGGCGCATGCTGCTTGCCGCCGCCACAACAGGGCTTTCGGCGGAGGCTGTTGATTTCAGGCAACAATGCCGGAGCCGATCCGAGACGCAATAGCGAAGCCGCCCGGTATGGGCAGACAGGCCAGTCGAACGAATTATTCATATGATACATAATGTTACCAGATATCGAAAAAGCTCTGCTCTCTGACGCTGCCGAAATCCGGCCGCCCTGATGCAATGCGATGCGCCAATTGGAGTGCCAAGGCCATGTTTCCTGCGGACCGGCCGGGTCTGTATCCTGATCGCCAATTGCAGACGTCCCCACTGGGCACTGCCCTTGGTTCGTCGGGACGATGCTCTCGCTACAAGTGCCGGACAGGACATAAAGCAGACCGGACCACACAAGATGCAAGGCCCGACACGGATCGACCCCAGCCTGGACCCGGACGGATATCACGCCGGCCCGGAAGTCTTTGCTGACGATCTGAAACCGGGCACAAGGCTTCTGGATGGTCAATACACAATTCTGGGCTTCCTGAACTCTGGCGGTTTCGGAATCACCTATCTTGCCAAGGATTCGCTTGATCGCACCGTCGTCATCAAGGAGTGCTTCCCCAACACGCTCTGCCGAAGGTCCGGCGGCATCGTCCGCGCCCGCTCGCGCAAGCATTCGGGGGATTTCCGCGGCTTCGTCCAGGGCTTCATCGACGAGGCCCGCAGCCTTGCCCGCCTGGTGCATCCGAACATTGTCGGCGTGCATCAGGTGTTCGAGGACAATGACACGGCCTACATGGCAATCGATTTCATCAACGGCAAGGATCTGCACGACATCCTGGAATCGACCGACCAGGCCTTCACGCCGGAAGAAACCGTGGCGATGTTGAAGAAGTTACTCAGTGCGGTCGATTTCATTCACCAGGCGGGGATCCTGCATCGCGACATCTCGCCCGACAACATCCTGATCGACCAGACCGGAAACCCGGTGCTGATCGACTTTGGCGCGGCCAGCGAACAGGTCATGCGGGCCACTCGGGTGCTGACAGGACGACGCGTCGTGAAGGACGGCTATTCGCCGCAGGAATTCTACCTGTCGGGCGCGCAGCAAAGCCCGGCAAGCGACCTTTATGCGCTGGGTGCCACCTTCTACCATGTGATCAGTGGCAAGGCAGCGCCCGAAAGCCAGCGGCGTCTGGCGATGGTGGCGGAAGGTTCGTCCGACCCCTGCCAGCCGCTTTCGGGCCGCTTCCCTGGCTATCCTGCCGGCTTTCTGGAATCGATCGACAAGGCAATGCGCGTGATGCCGCGCGACCGGCTTCAAAGCGCCCAGGAATGGCTGGACATGATAGAACAGGGTGAAAAGGGCCTGTTTACCCACGCACCCGAACCGTTGGCGCGGCCAGACACCGCGCACATCGCAGCCGCGCGCCGTCCCGGCTTTCTTGAAGCGAACAAGGGCTATCTTCTTGGCGCGGGGATCGCCCTTGCCCTGATGGCGCTGGTCGCGGCATGGAAGCTGCTGACCTGATCGAAACGGTCTGTGGGCCAGAGCGCTGATTCAGACCCCAAGTGAGCGCAAGACGCTCGGCAAGGTCTCTGGCAGATCCTCGGCGATCAGCCCAGGCCCGAAGGACAGGGCGCATTCCAGATGCAGCCTGGCGCCCGTGCAGGCGGCATCGAACGGCAGCAAGCCCCGGGCCAGAAGTCCGGTGATGAACCCGGCCAGCACATCACCCGACCCGCCTGTGGCCAGCCAGGGTGCCGACCTGTCGAAACAGGCGGGACTCACGGCACAGCGCCCCGAGGGCTCGGCAATCACCGTATCAGGCCCCTTGAAAAGCACCACACACCCTGCGCGTCGTGCCGCCTCTCGCGTGGCATCTACCTTCGAATAGGCCGGCCCTTCGGTAGCAGGGGCCGCCAGCCTTTCGGCAATATCGGGGAATAGCCGGGCGAATTCTCCGAAATGGGGGGTGAGGACGCACCCGGTGTGCAGCGCGGCGAAAAGGTCCGGGTTTCGGGAAAGGATGGTAAGGGCATCGGCATCCAGGACCAGGCTGCGCTGCGAATGCCCGTCCGAAGCCCGCCATTGCAACGCCGCCGCCACGAGCCCCGCCTCCCGCGCCCCGGTGCCCATCCCCGGCCCCAGGCAAAGTGCATTGATCCTTCCGTCCTCAAGCGTCCGGGCAAGGGCCGGGCCATCCGCCACTTCTCGCAGCATCACCGCATCCAGCCGCGCGGCGTTCTCGGCGCTTGCCTCTGGCGGGCAACCCACTGTCACCAGGCCCGCCCCGATGCGCAGGGCACCTCGCGCCGCAAGCCGTGCAGCACCGCCACGGCCAGCGGGACCAGACAGGACAAGGGCATGTCCATGCGTGTATTTGTGGCCCTGAGCCTTTCGCAGCCGCAGGATCGGCGCCTGCGCGACCATCACGATGTCATCCGAGCGCGATCCGCCACATAGCGCATTCATCTGCCCTTCCAGGCCGATCGGGACGATGCAGAGGCGACCGGACAGCATGGCACCATCCGCCAGCGCGTGCCCCAGCTTGGCGCGTTCGAAAGTGACAGTCAGCGCGGCGGAGGTCTCGACGAAACCGCCCAGGCTGATGATCCTTCCGCTGTCGGCGCAAATACCGCTTAGAATATCGACCGCCACGAGGCGCGCTCCTGCCTGCTGCGCCATCGCCAGAACCGCCCAGACCGCCTGCTCGACCGGCCGCGACAGACCGGTGCCGAAAAGCGCGTCGATGACCACGGCAGCATCCGTAAAGGCCGACCGGTCAAGCGCGGAAAGCGGCTCCACGCTTCCCAGGGCCCTCCATCTTTCGTGGTTCGCGCGCGCGTCTGGCGGCAGACGCCCTGCATCGCCGTAAAGGAATGCCCGCACGTCCCAGCCCCATTGGCGCAGCAGCCGCGCCACAACGAAACCGTCGCCACCGTTGTTGCCCGGTCCACACAGAACCACCGCCCGGTGCGGGGTGGCCTTCAGTTCTGGCCATTCGTCGAAAATCGCCTGGACCACGCCGCGTCCGGCGCGTTCCATCAGATCCAGGCCCGTAACCTCGCCCTCAGAGATTGCCGTTTGTTCGATGGCACGCATCTGCGCTGCGGTCAGAAGTTCGGTCATTTTCGCGGCATACCGTTTTCACTCTGCCCAACTGAAGGGCGTTCTGCACAAAAAAATAGCAGATATTCGGGAATTCCCCGCCCCTGCCCTTTGCGGCAACCCTGTCACATTGCCCCCCGTGCTGGGAAGTGATCAGAGGGGCAAGACGCAAGCGGGGGGAGCCTGCCCAATGAAGAAAATCGAAGCAATCATCAAGCCGTTCAAGCTGGATGAAGTGAAGGAGGCGCTTCAGGAAGCCGGCATCCAGGGTCTTTCGGTCACCGAGGTCAAGGGCTTCGGTCGTCAGAAGGGGCATACCGAACTTTACCGCGGTGCCGAATATGTCGTGGACTTCCTTCCCAAGGTGAAGATCGAGGTGGTCTTGTCGGACGACATGGTGGACACCGCCATCGAAGCGATCGTTTCCGCGGCACGCACCGACAAGATCGGCGACGGCAAGATCTTCGTCTCGCCCATCGAGCAAGCAATCCGCATCCGCACGGGCGAAACCGGCGACGATGCAGTCTGAACCGGCCCCCCAAGGGCCTGAACCATCAACCACTCAATCGTGAAAGGCAGTCAGATGAGCGCCGTTGCCAAGGCTCTGAAACTGATGAAGGACGAGGAGGTCGAATACGTCGACATCCGCTTCACCGACCCTAAGGGCAAGCTCCAGCATGTGACGCTGGTCGCGGACCTGGTGGACGAGGATTTCTTCGAGGAAGGCTTCATGTTCGACGGCTCGTCGATCGCGGGCTGGAAGTCGATCGACCAGTCCGACATGAAGCTGATCCCGGATGCGGCCTCGGTCTATATCGACCCGTTCTACGCCGAAAAGACCATGGCCGTGCACTGCAACGTGGTCGAGCCCGACACCGGCGAGGCCTACAGCCGCTGTCCACGCCAGACCGCGCTGAAGGCGGAAGCCTACCTGAAATCCTCGGGCATCGGTGACGCGGCCTATTTCGGCCCCGAGGCCGAATTCTTCATCTTCGACGACGTGCGCTATTCGGTGACGCCGCGCAAGGTGGCCTACGAGATCGACGCCGAGGCCGCCGCGTGGAACACCGACACCGTGACCGAAGGCGGCAACTACGGCCACCGCGCGGGCCACAAGGGTGGCTATTTCCCGGTCAATCCGATCGACGAGGCCCAGGACATCCGTGGCGAAATGCTTTCGACCATGAAGCGGATGGGCATGAAGGTGGACAAGCACCACCACGAGGTCGCGACCTGCCAGCACGAACTGGGGATGATCTTCGGCGGGCTGGTGGAGCAGGCCGACAACATCCAGAAGTACAAGTACGTCATCCACAACGTGGCGCACGCCTACGGCAAGACCGTGACCTTCATGCCGAAGCCGATGAAGGGTGACAACGGGTCAGGCATGCACGTCAACATGTCGATCTGGAAGGGCGGCAAGCCGCTCTTCGCCGGCGACAAGTATGCCGACCTTTCCCAGGAGGCCCTGTGGTTCATCGGCGGCATCCTGAAGCATGCCAAGGCCCTGAACGCGCTGACCAACCCCTCGACCAACAGCTACAAGCGGCTGATCCCCGGGTTCGAGGCGCCGGTGCTGCGTGCCTATTCGGCCCGCAACCGGTCGGGTTGCGTCCGTATTCCGTGGACCGAAAGCCCGAAGGCCAAGCGTGTGGAAGCCCGCTTCCCCGATCCGTCGGCGAACCCCTATCTGGCATTCTCGGCCCTGTTGATGGCGGGTCTGGACGGCATCAAGAACAAGATCGACCCGGGTCCGGCATCGGACAAGGATCTTTATGACTTGCCGCCGGAAGAACTGGCCGAAATCCCGACCGTCTGCGGTTCGCTGCGCGAGGCACTGGAGTCGCTGGAAGCCGATCATGACTTCCTGCTGGTGGGCGATGTGTTCACCAAGGACCAGCTGGAAGCCTACATGGCGCTGAAATGGGAAGAGGTTTACGCCTACGAGCATACGCCCCACCCGGTCGAATACCAGATGTACTACTCCTGCTAAGTCCTTCGGACACAGGGGCAAAGGGGCGCCTTCGGGCGCCCTTTCTTCATTCAGGCATGCGGACGCTGGCCACCGTGCCGCATGGGTTCGGCGAACCCGTCCGACCCATCGTCCAGATGGTGCGGCAGGCAGCAGATCCGGAATCTGCGCGGTCGGAATGACCTAAGGCACCAGACCTTCGCCGGATCCGGCCAGAGGACCGCAAGACCCCGAGGCCAGTCAGGCAAGCACCGAGCGAACGAAGGAAACAAGTTCGCCGCGCACCGGATCGGTCTCGAACAGGTTGCCACCGTGGCCGGCACCGGGGACAAGCCTGTAGTCGATGCGCGCATCCGGGTCGGCGGCAATCCAGGCCTCGCGCAAGCGCTTCGATTGCAGGTCGGCGACCAGAGGATCTGCGTCGCCGTGCCGGATGAACAGCGGTGGCAGCGGCTCGCGCAGGCGGTCGAGCCGCCCGATCGGCCCCGCCGCGCGCGCCTTGGGGCGGTTTTCGCCCACGGCATATCCCAGAAGCTGGCTTTCCGGGCTGTCGGCTGCATCGGCGGAGCCCATGGCGGGCGTTCGGCCCAAGGTGGCCATGTCACGATCCATGGTCGAAAAATCCATCGGCCCGTAAAGACTGACCACCCCTTTCGGCGGCAATCCCACCTCGACCAGGCTCAGCGCCGTCGAGACTGCCAGGAACGCCCCCGCCGACTGGCCCAGCAGCACCATTCGGGACGGCGCAATCCCCAGTTGGTCCCCATGACGCTGCAAGTGGACAACGGCGGCGAGGCAGTCATCGCCCTGGGCAGGCCAGCGAGCGGTGCCGGAAAGGCGATAATTGACACGCACCACAGCGATTCCGGAATCCAGAAACTCGGGCCAGACGGGCAGATCGGCCTTGTCGCCCGTGCGGAAGGCCCCGCCGTGGATCATCACCAGCACGGGGACAGGCGCCGTTCCACGCGGCCGGGTGATGTCCATGACCTGGCTGGGGTCGGGGCCATAGACAACCTCGGCTGCCCGTTCCGGCCGCCAGCGCCACAGGGCCAGGCCACCGGCCGCCGCTGCGGCACCACCGACCAGAAGGGTTCTGCGGATCAGTCCGGGCATTGCCTGTCCTTCAGTGCAGCGCCGCGCGCAACGCCGCGTAGTCCTCGGCGCTGATCTGACGTGCATCGACGACAATCGTGTGAATGGCGAACAGTACCGCCCGGGTCTGCGGCAGGCGCAGAAGCGTCTGACGTTCGCAGCGGACATAGGATTGCCCGGTGGGCTGCCGTCGCCAGTCGCCTTCCACTCGCGGGTGGTGCAACATGAAATCGTCGTAGGTGAAGAAGTTCATCCGCCAGAGCGGCTGCTCTGGCCGGATTGCGCTGAGCAGGCGATGAACGCGGGCGGCAAGCTGGGCATCATAGATCTTCACCGGGCCGTGGATGCCGGTCATGGGACGGCCGATCTTCTGCGCCAGCGTCCAGCTTGCGGGGAAACACAGGATCGCCCCCGTCAGGCTGTATTCGTCGCCCTGCGCCTCCATCAAGCAAAGATCCTGCTGGACCAGACGCCCAAGTGTCAGCAGCGGTTCAGTCGCATCCAGGGCGACCGTCTCGCCATCGGGGCGGGTAACGCTGTGGTCGGTCACGGAAAAGCCCGGTTCACCGCGCAGCCAGTCAAGCACGGTGACGTAAAGCTCGTCCGCGGCCGGACGTGCTTCGGGCAGCAGGGCGTGGACGACCTGGGGCTGCGCCGCGATCAGACGGTCACGCAGCGCCATCTGGGCGGCATAGGCCTCGTCAACACGCAACCAGTCGCGACCCTGCACCGGCTGGATGCCAGGCAGGCGCCGCGTCACCGGGTCGGCCCATGGGTGTAGCGGAAGCCGGTCCTGAAGGATCGGCGCGTCTTGCATCGGATTGACCATGGCTGTCTTTGACCACGCCGCACGCGCGGCTGCAACCAACACGTTTGCGACCAGGGGCGTCGCTGCTGGCCAAGGCCGGATTCGACCAAGGCGGCATGCTTGCCCGAACAGGGAGAAGGCCCGCATGACCGACTATCACCGCGACCGCCGGAAGATTGACCCCTCGCGCGGGCCGCGGCTGGGGGACGGGACGCCCAACGACAACGACCGGGTGGAGATCGGGCCGACGCAACTGGCCTTCCGGGAATGGGAGGCAGCAGGGCTGCGCCTTCCCGATCTGGGGCGGATGCGGCACGACCGCTGGCAAAGGCTGGTCGCGGGGATCGTGGCGCGGGATTACGGGGGCCTGCTGATGTTCGACCCGCTGAACATCCGCTATGCGACCGACACGACGAACATGCAGCTCTGGAACACCCACAACCCGTTCCGCGCCTGCCTGATCTGCGCCGACGGCCACATGGTGATGTGGGAATACAAGAACTCGCCCTTCCTCGTGACCTTCAACCCCTTGGTGAAGGAGATTCGCTCTGGCGCGACCTTCTTCTACAACTCGACCGGCGACCGAGGGATGGAGGCGGCAAAGGGCTTTGCCGCGCAGGTCGATGAGGTGATGCGGGAACACGCGGGCACCAACCGGCGGCTCGCGGTGGACAAGATCATGGTCCACGGCCTGCGCGCGCTGGAGGCCGCGGGCTTCACCGTCGAGGAAGGCGAGGAGGTGACGGAACGGGTCCGCGCGGTCAAGACGCCGGACGAGATCCTGGCCATGCGCTGCGCCCATCACGCCTGCGAGGCCGCGGTCGCCGAGATGGAGGCCTTCGCGCGGGAAAACGTGCCAAAGGGCAATGTCAGCGAAGATGCGATCTGGGCGGAACTGCATGCCGCCAACATCCGGCGCGGGGGCGAATGGATCGAGACGCGGCTTCTTGCCTCGGGGCCCCGGACCAACCCCTGGTTCCAGGAATGCGGGCCGCGGATCGTGCAGGAAAACGAGATCGTGGCCTTCGACACCGACCTGATCGGCTGTTATGGATTCTGCATCGACATCAGCCGGACCTGGTGGGTGGGCGACGCTCGGCCATCGAACGCGATGGTCTCGGCCTTCCACCATGCACTGGACCATATCGCCGACCACAAGGCGCGGCTGAAACCGGGCGTCACGATCGAGGAGCTGGTGATGCAGGGCCACCAGCTTGCCCCGGAATACTGGGCGCAGAAATATTCCTGCAAGATGCACGGGGTCGGGCTTTGCGACGAATGGCCCTATGTGCATTACCCCGACGGCTGGATCCCCGGCGCATTCGATGCCGCGCTGGAACCCGGCATGGTGCTGTGTGTCGAGGCGCTTGTCTCGCCCGAAGGGGGCGACTTCTCGATCAAGCTTGAGGATCAGGTGCTGATCACCGAAACGGGCTGCGAAACGCTGACCACCTATCCCTTCGATCCGCGGCTTATGGGCCAGGCCGGGATCAAACGCGACAGACGCCATTAGCCGTATCTGGCCCGGCGGGTTCCCGCTTGCATTACCTTGTCCTTGCGCTAAGCCGACGCCAGCAGGGCGTGCGGAAGCCACCGGCGATCGGCAGCATGCGACCAAGGCCACGGTGACGCGGCGGCGAGGGACTGCGACCGATGCTCAGGGCTCCAGTTGCGCCAGAATCCCCAGATGGTCGGACCCGAGCGCAGGCCGCAACGTGATCCGCCCGCCCGCGGGTGCAAAGGCGTGATCAATCGGCAGACGCAGCACCGGGTCGAAGCCCAGAAAGGTTCCGCGCGTCGGGCTGGCCGGAATCACGCGCGCCGCCTCGGCCAGCGCTTCGACCGAGTGTGCCCATCGCACCATATTGAAATCGCCGGCCAGCAGCACCGGCCCATCCAGCCCGCGCAGGACCGGCAGGATTTCGGCCACATGTTCGGCCTGGGCATAGGGCCAGGGCCACTGCAGATGCAGCGACACAAGCCAGATCCTGTGGTCCTGCCATTCCACCTGCACTGCGGCAAGGCCCCTGGCGCAGGTGCCGCTGCCCGCGACCGGTGTCAGCCGGGTCAGGATGGCCTGCCCCCCGACCGCGCGCCCCGGGCAGTGGTGCTGATGCGGATAGACATCCGCAAGAGACGACAGAAGCGACAGGTTCGGAGCGGAAACTTCCTGAAGCGTGACTGCCAGCGGCTCGGCGGCGCGAATGTCGGCCTCCAGTTCCACAAGCCGGGCGTTATCGTAGCGAAGGTTCTTCTGATACAGCAGGAAGCGCCCCGGCGGCCCAGGCCACAGATAGACCAGGGCAACCTGCCCCCCGACAAGCAGACCCACCAGAAGCGCCCCGAAGGCCGTGTGGCGCTGACCCGCCCAGATCGCCAGCAGCGCGAAAAGGACCAGCGCCCCGGCCGCATGGGCCCGCCCCACCGAAAGCGAATCGCCAAGGGGATGCAGCCCGCCCAGGAACCCGCCAATCAGCGCAAGAAGCGACAGAACCAGGCCCGCCCGCAGCAAGGCATTCAGGATCGGATGCTCTTCGTCTTCCATGTTCAAGCTCTCATGGCCTTGTCTTGCCGTCTGGCCATCTTCGTTCAGCCCGGTCGCCCGGAAACCTGATACCCGGCACCGGTCGCGCTGCGCGCCAGACGCGGCTTAGTCGCCTATGGCCTGGGACAGCGGATCGTCAACACCCCGACGGCCTGTCTGCCACAAGGCTGTGGCAGACAGGGCCCAATGCCGGCTCAGCCCCGACCACGTTCGGCGGCGATGTGGTCGCGCGCGACGGACAGGGATTTCAGAACCGCGTGGGCCGCATCACCCGGCTGCAGGGCCAGTTGCGCAGCGGCGCGGCGGGTGATGCGCGCCAGGATCTCGTCCGCCCCCACGGCCAAGTGGACCATGACGCCCGGTCCGTCGCCGGGGCGGATCGTCGTGACGGTGCAGGGCAGGATGTTCTGCGCCGACAGCCCCTCGGGCCTGGTTCGGGACAGGATCACCTCATGCGCCATGATCCGCACCCGCAGCCGCGTACCGGGCGGACTGCCGATGCCCGGCAGGAACAGCGGCCCGGTGGCGGTGGTCAGACGGGTCAGGCCGTCCTCCTCCTCGCCGGCCACGATGGCGGGCAGCAGGGCCGCGACCTCGCGGATGCCCATGGCGCGCAGGGCGTCGGGGTCGGCCATCACGGCGGCGGTGGTGCCTTCGCGCACGACGCTGCCCTTCTCGATCACCAGCATCCGGTCGGCCAGAAGCTGCGCCTCGTTCATGTCGTGGGTGACCAGCACCACCGGCATCTTCAGATGGGCGCGCAGGGCAAGGATTTCGGCATGCAGCCGTTCCCGCGTGGCCCGGTCCACCGCCGAGAAGGGTTCGTCCAGAAGAAGCGCCGCCGGTTTCCGCGCCAGCGCCCGGGCCAAAGCCACCCGTTGCTGCTGGCCACCCGAAAGCTGGGCGGGCTTGCGGTCGGACAGGCCGTGGAGGTTCACGAGGTCCAGAAGCCGCGCGGCTTCGGAAGGGTCGGGGCGGTCCATGGCGGCTGCCACGTTCTGCGCCGCCGTCATGTGCGGGAAAAGCGCGTAGTTCTGGAACACCACACCGACATGCCGGCGATGCGTGGGCAGGGCGATGCCGGATCCGGTGTCGAGCCAGACCTCGCCATCCACCGCGACCCGGGCGGTCGCGGGTCGCCACAGCCCGGCGATGCTGCGCAGGATCGTGGTCTTGCCCGACCCGGAATGGCCGACAAGCGCCAGAAGTTCCCCCGGCGCGACCGAGAAGGCCACGTCCAGCGGGATAGGCGCCTTGGCCTGAAGCGCCACGGAGAGCGTCACGCCAGCCTCCGCCCGATGCGGGCCGAAAGCCAGTAGGTGATGGCGATGGCGGTGAAGGAGATGGCGACCAGCGCCGCCGACATGATGCCGGCACCGCGCATGTCGAAGCCCTGCACCCGGTCGTAGATGGCGATGGCGATGGTCTTGGTCTCGCCAGGGATGGACCCTCCGACCATCAGCACGATGCCGAATTCGCCAAGCGTATGGGCAAAGGTCAGCACCATCGCCGTCATCAGCCCCGGCCAGGCAAGTGGCAGTTCGACCTTCCACAAGCTGCGCCACGGCGACATGCCGCAGGTCGCCGCCGCCTCACGCAGTTCCACCGCGATGGCCTCGAACCCGCGCTGGGCGGGCTGGATCGCGAAGGGCAGGTTGAAGATGACCGAGGCGACCACCAGCCCCTCGAAGGTAAACACGAGCTGGTGTCCGAAGGTTTCCTGCCAGAAGGCCCCGACCGGAGAGTTCCGCCCGAAGGCCACCAGCAGGTAGAAGCCGAACACCGTGGGCGGCAGCACCAGGGGCAGCATCACCAGCGCCTCGACCGCGCCCTTGGCCCTGAACCGGCCATAGGCCAGCCAGCGGCCTGCCAGGACCGAGACCGGCAGAAGGATCGCCACCGTCCAGGCGGCCAGTTCCAGCGAAAGGGTAAGGGCAGTCCAGTCCAAGGTCAGCCCTCGTCTGGCAGAACAAAGCCGTATTTCACCATGATCTCGCGCGCCTTGGGCGACTGGATGTAGGCATAGAACTCCTCGGCCACGGGGCCCGCGTTGTTCAACAGAACCATGCGCTGCAACAGCGGTTCGTGCCAGTCGTGCGAGATCAGCGCGAACTCGCCCCTGGCAGCAACTTCGGGGGCACGCGCGAGAGAAAGAGCGATGATCCCACCCTCGGCATTGCCGGAAAGCGCGAACTGCGCAGTCTGGCTGACGTTTTCGCCCAGAACGAGGTAAGGCTGAATCTTCTCCCACAGGCCGCGATGCTGCAAGGCCTCCATCGCGCGCAGGCCATAAGGGGCATGTTCGGGGTTTGCGATGGCGAATTTCGTCAGCTTACCTTCCTCGATCAGCGCAGCGAGATTGTCCAGCGCCTCGTCCGGCTTCAGTGCCGAGCCATGCGGCGCCATCAGAACGATGCGGCCTTCGGCGTAAAGTGTGCCCTCATCGCGGGTCAGCCCCTCGGCATGAAGGTCGGCGATGAACTTCTGGTCGGCGGCCATGAACATCTGGAACGGCGCGCCTTCGCGGATCTGGGTGGCGAAGTTGCCGGTCGAGCCGAAGGACAGCTTCACCTCTTTCCCGGTCTCGGCGGCAAAGGCGGCGGCGATCTCGGTCGCGGCAAATTGCAGATCTGCCGCTGCTGCTATGACCGGGGGCTCTTCGGCGGCAGCCGGCAGGGAGAGCGGCAGACAGACATAGAGGGATGCAACAAGGCCCAGGGCAATTGCAACGCGACGACGGATCACGGGGGCACCTCCGATATGTTTCGGGAAACATATCGCCTCAGGTCCGCGCGCGCGTCAATCCTCTGGTCGCATCTTTCCTTCGGGTTCGCGCAGCCAACCGTGAAGTCGGACCAGGTGTTGCACGGCGTGGTCGCGCGCCGCCTTCTCTACCGCGCGGTATTCGGCCAAGACCGCCTGACCGAGATCGGTGAGCACCGCGCCACCCTTGCCTGTCCCGCCCCGCGTGGATTCAACAAGCGGCCTGTCAAACATGCCATTCAGCGTCTCGATCAGCGTCCACGCTCGCTTGTAGCTCATCCCCATCTCGCGCGCGGCAGCGGCGATGGACCCGGTTGCCGAAATGCGATCCAGAAGCTCAGCCTTGCCCGGCCCGATCATCCCTGTGGCGCCAAAGCGGATGCGGATGCTCAGTGTCGGATGCAAGGTGGCGCTACACATGGCCTATCCATGCCAGTCCCGCCTGCAAAGGCAAGCCTCAAGTCACCGATGCATGGGCCATCGGATAAGGGAAAGTGCCCCGGAAAGCCTGCGTCAGACCCCGTAGATCTCGCCGAACTTGGCCTCGAGATAGTCAAGCAGCGGCCCCTCGCTTGGCTCGAACCCGCAGGCCCGCTGCACCACCTCGCGCGGTTCGTAAAGCGCACCATGTCGTTGCAGCCGGTCGCGCAGCCAGCCCGTCGCCGCCGAGACGTCGCCCTTGGCCATCATCGCGTCCAGCCCCGCTACCTCTGCGCGCAGCGCCTTGACAAGGCAGCCGGCATAGACATTGCCCAGCGTGTAGGTCGGGAAGTAGCCGAACAGCCCGCAGGACCAGTGCACGTCCTGCAGCATCCCGTTCGCGGGACGGTCCACCGCCACCCCGAAATCGGCGCGGAAGCGGTCGTTCCAGGCGGCCTCCAGATCAGCCACGTCCAGATCGCCGCGGATCAGCGCGCGTTCCAGATCGAAGCGCATCATGATGTGCAGGTTGTAGTGGACCTCGTCGGCCTCGGTGCGGATGTAGCCCGGATGCACCCGGTTCACGGCCCGATAGAAGGCATCCTCATCCGCGATGCCGAAATCGCCGAAGATTTCGCGCATCTGCCCGAACAGCCAGCCGGTGAAGGCTCGGCTGCGACCCAGCTGGTTCTCGTAAGACCTGCTCTGGCTTTCATGCACGCCCATCGAGACGCCCTGCCCGATCGGCGTCAGCGCATAGGCCGGGTCGATCCCCTGTTCGTAGGCAGCATGGCCGACCTCGTGGATCGTGGAATAGAAGCAGTTGAACGGATCGGTCTCGCTGACCCGCGTCGTGATCCGAACATCGTGGCCCGAGCCCGAACTGAATGGGTGCACCGCCAGGTCGATGCGCCCGCGCGACCAGTCATAGCCGAAGGCCGTGGCCAACTCGCGCGCCAAGGCCAGCTGGTCATCATGACCGAAAGTCCCGACAAGGCCGTGCGGCGCTTCGGCGCCCAGCACCTTCTCCCGCAGGGAGACCAGCCGCGGTCGCATCGCATTGAACATCGACGCGATGGCCGCGCCGGTCATGCCGGGCTCGTAGTCGTCCACCAGCGCATCGTAGGGGTCGCCCCCTGCGGCCAGCGCCGCGCCCTCTGCCCGCTTCAGCTCTACCACCTTGCGCAGCGTCGGAAGGAAGCCTGCCACATCGTCACGGGACCGGCACTCGGCCCAGATCCCCTGCGCCAGCGAGGTGGTGGCCGCGATCTCCTCGGCCAGTCGGGCCGGCACCTTCATCGCCCGCGCATAGCTGCGCCGGATCTGCCGCAGCTGCGCCCGAGCCACGGCATCGGGCGCTTCCGCCGCAGCCAGCCAGTCGCCGATCCGCGGGTCGGTCCGGCGGGCATGCAGGACGGCCTCCAGCGCGCCGATCTCCTCGGCCCGCTGTGCGGCGGCGCCCTCGGGCATCATCGTTTCCTGGTCCCAGCCCAGCCGGCCGGCCACCTGCGCCAGCGCCTCGGTCTGACGCTGGAACGCCATCAGTTCGTCATAGGCTGTCATGCTGTCCCTTCCCGGATCGAACCCGCCACGGGGTATTGCGAAAGATGCCTGGCCCGCAGGATCAGCACCCAGAGGATCACGGCCCCGATCTGGTGGGTGATCGCTACGTGCACATGCGCCACGGTCAGCACGGTGGCAATGCCCAGGGCCATCTGCACCACAAGCATCGCCATCACCTGATCGAAGGCCGCGCGCGTCGCCCGATAGCCGGACTTGCGCCCCTTCAGCCAGACCACAACCCCAAAGCCGAACAGCAGATAGCCCGACATGCGATGAATGAACTGCACGAGGCCGGGATTTTCAAAGAACGCATGCCACATTGGCAGGCTGCCCCCCTGCCCGTCGGGCACATAGAAAGCGTCTGCGGGAAAGAACTGGCCGTTCATCAGGGGCCAGGTCGGAAAGGCCCGGCCAGCATCGATACCCGCCACCAGCGCCCCCAGAACGATCTGCAGGAAGGCGAAATGCATCAGCCCGGTAGCAAGGCCGAAGAGCTTCACCTCGCGCCCCCGCCGCGCCGTCATAAGCTCTGCCTCGGACCGGCCCAGCAGAAAGACATACCAGGCCAGGACCCCCAGGATCACGAAGGCCAGCCCAAGATGCGTGGCCAGCCGGTAAGAGGCAACCGAGACCATCTCTCCGGTCAGGCCCGACGACACCATCCACCAGCCGATCGCGCCCTGCAACCCGCCGAGGCCGCCCAGCAGCCACAGCCGCCCCGACCAGCCCGGCGGCACCCGCCGGGCAAGGGCAAAGCCAAGGAAGCCCAGCGCCCAGACCAGGCCGATCAGCCGCCCCAGCTGCCGATGCCCCCATTCCCACCAATAGATGGTCTTGAACTCCTCAAGGCTCATTCCCTTGTTCACCAGCTGATACTGCGGGATCTGCCGGTATTTCTCGAACTCGACCAGCCAGGCTGCCTCGTTCAGCGGCGGAATTGCACCGGTGACCGGGCGCCATTCGGTGATCGACAGGCCGCTGTCGGTCAGCCGCGTCATCCCGCCGACCGCGATCATTGTGGCAACCAGCAGGAACAGCGCGATCAGCCACAGCCGCACCCCGGCCCGCGCGCCCTTCGGCCTGGCATCGATCACGCCGCTTGCGGGCATCGCAGCAGGCTTCTGCCCCTCGCCGACCTCTTCGAAGATGCTGCGCTTTCCGGCCATCGCTACCCCCTCGTTCTGCGGCGGACACTAGGCCCGCACCCCGGGGCCTTCAAGGCCCTGCGGCAATGCTCCTCACCGCGTGACCGGGCAAGCGCCGGCCTCCGGCAGCGCAACCAGAGGGCAAGAATGGTCCTTCCTCTCTGCAGAAATATCCTACGGGGGGGGGGGTGCTGGGGTGTGACCCCCCCGCCTTCAACGGCGGCACAAAGCGTCGGGCCGGATCATCCCCAGCTTGCGGCCCGATGAGGCCTCATCGCAGGCGACGCAGCAGATCAGGCGAAGGCTCACCGGTCACGGGCAGGCCGACACTGGCCTGAAACGCGCTGATTGCGGCGCGGGTCCGGGCCCCGATCACGCCATCCGTCCCCCCGGTGTCGAACCCGCGCGCAGTCAGAAGCCGCTGCAATTCCTGCCGGTCGGCCTGGGTCAGACCGGTCGCATCCGGACCGAAACTCGCCTGCACCGGCCCCCGCCCCAGGATGCGGTCCGACAGATGCCCGACGCCGATGGCATAGTTCTGCGCATTGTTGTAGCGCAGGATCGTGGCAAAGTTCTGCGTCAGCAGGAAATGGGGCGCCCCCCCTGTATTTCCGCCAGCGATGATCGAGCCACCCGCCAACGGCACCGGGCCGACGGGGCGCACGCCCAGCCCCTGCCACTCTGCCGCGGACCTGCCCTTGCCGCGCCCCAGAAGCCCGGTGTCGAAGCCCGGCGGAAGCGTCACCTCCATCCCCCAGGGCAGGCCCGGTGTCCAGCCCGAGCGTTTCAGATATGCCGCGGTCGATGCCAAGGCATCGGTAGGATCCTCGCTCCAGATGTCGCGACGCCCGTCGCCGTTGAAATCGACCGCGAATTCCAGATAGCTGGTCGGGATGAACTGCGTATGGCCCATCGCTCCCGCCCAGCTGCCTGTCATCGCCGAGGGCGCCACATCCCCAGACTGCAGAATACGCAGCGCCGCGACGAGCTGCGTCTCGAAGAACTCTCCGCGCCGTCCGTCGTAGGCCAGCGTCGAAAGAGCCGAGATGACCGGAACGTTCCCCCGTCGCGTGCCGTAGAAGCTTTCCAGTCCCCATACCGCCGCGACGACATGGGATTCCACACCATAGCGCGCCTCGATGGCCTGCAATGTTCCCCGATACTGCGCGAACTTCTGGCGGCCCAAGCTGACCCGCTCCTCCGAGGCGGCAATGTTCAGATAATCCTCTAGCGTGCGGCGGAACTCGGTCTGGTTGCGGTCGCGTTCGACCACTTCGGGCAGGAACCCGGCCCCGCGAAAGGCCGCGTCGATCGTTCCTTGCGAGATGCCGCGCGCCGCGGCCCGCCCCTTGAAGCCGGCCACCCAGGCATCCCATCCGGCATTCGGCACGGGCCTCGGGGCGGGGTCCGGCATCTGGTAGCCGCCACCGGCTTCCCGCCGCGAAGGCACGCATCCCGCCGCAAGCGCCGCCACACCGGCCAGAACCAGGCCGCGTCTTGTCAGTTTATCCATGCCCTTCTGCCTCTTGCCTGGTTTCTGTTTTCCTGCGGCGATGATAAGCAGCCCCCGTGTCCCCGGCCAAGTCCTTCGAAGCAAGGGCGGCGGGCTTGCGCCCCCCAATCGAAGCCGGAAGGGCCCGAGAAGAGGCTAATCACCCGGGTTGCACTGGAGCGAAATGCCTCGATAACGAGATCGGCAAGGTTGGTGCGACGGAACGCGACATTCTGATCCACGTCACCCCCTCAACCGCGCTACAGCCCGAGACATGGGCGCACGTCGGCGCCCGGACAGGCTCTCTGCCCCCCGACAGGCAGGGATCGTTCATGCGGATGATGCCCCGCCACGGAATTGCCGTTCCTGGTGACGGCCTGTCGGGCAAGTAGCCAGGCGTTTGACAAGGCTGTGATGCGGCCCGCACCGGGTAGCGGCCTCTGCCCCGGGCGGCTTCTGATCCTGCCTCGTCACAGGCCCTGACCGCATCGTGTTCTGCCGGGATCATGGCCCAGAAGGCCGCCCGGACCAGGCCGAACCTTTGCGCAAGGCGGCCACTCGCCCGTCCCTCCCCTTCGCGGGAGAGGGAGAGGGAGGCGGGATGCCGGCAGCGTGCCATATGGCGGTCAGTCGCCCTGCTTCTTCAGCTTCCAGGCGATCTGGCGCAGCATGCCGTGGAAGGTCTGTACCTCGGCGCGCGTCAGGCCAAGCCGGCCCCACATGTTGCGCAGGTTGGCCTTCATGCCCTCGGCCTTTGTCTCGGGGAAGAAGAAGCCCGCTGTCTCCAGCCGTTCCTCGAAATGGTCCGCCAGCCGGTTCACCTCTTCGCGGCTGGCAAAATCCGTCCGGGCAAGCTCCATCACCGATGGCGCGACCGTGGCTCCGTGCCGCCGCCATTCGTACCCCAGAAGCAGCACGCATTGCGCGAGGTTCAGCGAGGGGAAATCGGGGTTCACCGGCACGGTCACGATGGCATTGGCCCGGATGATGTCATCGTTTTCCAGTCCGGCGCGTTCGGGACCGAAGAGGACACCCACCCGCTTGCCCTCGGCCGCCATTGCGCGGGTGAATTCCATGGCATGTTCCGGGGTGACGACTTCCTTCACCAGCTCGCGACCCCGCGCCGTCGTGGCAAAGACATAGTCGCAATCGGCGATCGCGGCGGGCAGGTCGGGGAAAAGCCCCGCCTGATCCAGCACCCGCCCCGCGCCTGATGCCATGGCCACGGCCCTGGGGTTCGGCCAGCCGTCGCGCGGGTCCACGACCCGCATCCGTTCCAGCCCGAAGTTCAGCATCGCCCGCGCGGCGGCACCGATGTTTTCGCCCATCTGCGGCCGGACAAGGATGAAGACAGGCGGGATCATGCGACGGCTCCTGCTGGGATTGCAGGCCAGATAGGCGAGGCGTGGCAGGCTGGCAAGCAAGGACAGGCCCCGCGGCCGGTAGCCAAGCGACGGAAAGGCTGGTAGAGCGGCGAAAACCCCGACGCCGGAGCCCTTGTATGCCCGCTGACGATCACCCGCAGATCACCCTGATCACCCCCCCCAGCTTCGACCCCGGCAATTTTTCCGACCGGATCGCCCGGGTGCTGGACGGGATCGAGATCGCCTGCCTGCGGCTGTCGCTGGGCACGAAGGACGAGGATACGCTGATGCGCGCCGCCGATGCCGCGCGCGAGGTCGCCCACGCCCGCGATGTGGCAGTGGTGATCGACAACCACCTGATTCTGGCCGAAAGGCTGGGGCTGGACGGCGTGCATCTGACCGATGGTGCAAGGTCGGTCAGGAAGGCACGGAAGGAGCTTGGTGCCGATGCGATCGTCGGCGCCTTCTGCCGGGCCAGCAAGCATGAGGGCATGACCGCCGGCGAGGCGGGGGCCGATTACATCGCCTTCGGGCCGGTGGGCGAGACGCGGCTGGGCGATGGCAGCCGGGCAGAGTTCGAACTGTTCGAATGGTGGACCGAAGTGATCGAGGTTCCGGTGGTCGCCGAGGGCGCTCTGACGGCCGAACTGGTCGCGCGCTTCGGGCCGGTGACCGATTTCTTCGCGGTAGGCGAGGAAATCTGGGGCGCGGAAGATCCGCTTGCCGCGCTGAAGTCCCTTATGGCACCGCTGGGGTGACGGGGCAGATCTGGCGCGACAGGCGGGGCCGCTGGCGTTCGACGTGTCAGTCTGGGCAATCGGCGGCGTCCCTTGTCCTGGTCTTGCCCGCTTCGTCATGCCCCCTCTGCGCGCGGGGCAGCGGCCGAACGTCAGCCATCGGCCCCGAAGGGTGATGCCAGGGCTTGGTGCGCTGTAACGCGCCCTACGCTTCGGCGTTCGGATGGGCAGTGCGGATCACTCTTTCGCAGTGCTGCGCCAGCGTCTTGCGGTTCTCGAACGCATCCACCGGCACTTCGGGGTGGAATATGACCTCTACCCTGCCCTGCCGCGGGGTAGCCAGCATCTTCAGCAGGTGGCTGGCGAAATCCATGTCGCCCCACCAGCCATAGTGCCGTGCGTCCATGCCGTCCGGCCCATGATAGACCACCGTCACCGGCTGGATATGCATCGTCCGTTCCAGTGCGGGCGAAAAGAACGCCTGAAACAGCGTGGACTTGAACGGCAGCACGCGGATGCTGTCGGTCGAGGTACCTTCGGGGAAGAACAGAAGCCGATGGCCGGCCTGAAGCCGAGCCTCGAACATTTCCTGCTGCTTCTTCGCCTCGGTTCCCTTACGGGCAATGAAGACAGTGCCGGTCGCGCGGGCGAGCCAGCCGATGCCGGGCCAACCCGAGACCTCGGACTTGGCGACGAAATAGACGCGGGTCGCGGCATTCAGCACAAGGATGTCCAGCCAGCTGGAATGGTTTGCCACGATCGCGCCAGGGGCCGTCATCGGCCGGCCCCGGACCAGAAGCGGCAGGCGCAGGACGACAAGCGAGGCGCGGCAGACCGCCTGGGTGATCCAGGGTGTCACAGGGCGGGCTGCACCGCACAGCGGCCATTCGACAAGGCGCACCAGCAGCAGGAACACAAGGCCGCCATAGCAGAAGGATCCGATCAGCGAGCCCCGCCACAGGACGCGCAGCCAGCCCAGCGGGCCGATGCGCACCGCCGGCGGCACCGGAGCCGTCAGCCAGTCGCTCATCCCTGCCCGGCCTTGCGCATGTAGAAATCCCGGTGCCGTGCCGACATCTGGCCGGTGTCCATCACAAGGCAGACATCGGTGGTGTTGAAATCACGGTCGATCCAGGCGCCGTCGCCGACAAAGCCGCCAAGGCGCAGGTAGGCCTTGATCAGCGCGGGCGTCGCGGCCATCGCGGCGCGGCGGTCGAGACGATCCTTCGGGATCAGGTCCATCTCCTGCCGGTTGGGCGGAAGCGCGCGGACCCGCATCTCGGGCGGTGCCAGATGGTTGTGGTGCAGATAGGCCAACGGCTGGGCCAGCGCCGGAATGTTGGTGCCGTGAAAGCTGGCGGTGCCGAACAGCACCTCGATTCCCCTTTCCAGCACATATTCGGCCAGGCCGTTCCAAAGATGGAACATCGTCGCCCCGCCGCGGTGGTCGATGTGCACGCAGGAACGCCCCAGTTCCAGAAGCTTGCGGCCGGAATTCAGCAAGGGCGTCAGGTCGTATTCGGTTTCCGAATAGAACCGCCCCGCTGCAGCACGTCGGTCGCAGGGAAGGATGCGATAGGCACCGATCACATGGTCAAGGTTCGCCGGGTCGCGGCGGCGATCTACCAGGATCAGGTGGTCGAAGAACGGATCGAAGGCATCGCGTTCCAGCCGGGCCTCGTGGTCAACCAGGGGCCCGTCCCCGCCCAGTTCGGCCACGAACACCTCGTAGCGCAGCCGCTGCGCGGACAGGATATCCTCGTCCGTCGCGGCAAGCCGCAGGGCGTAGGGCGAGTCTTCGGCCGTCATCGTCCTTGCTTCGGCATGGGGCTTTCCTGACTTATCCCCCGCCCGGACCCATTGCAACCGTCACCCGGAAAGGGCAAGGCGGCACATCTATTACAGGTTGAGTTTCGCGGCAAGATTCGCACTATGGGCGAAAATCCCCGAAGTCAGGAACAAGAGAGATGCGCTTGCTGTCGATGACCACCTTTCCAGCATGTTCGAAGTTGACCGTGACCCGGGATCCGATCACCGATTGCACCTGACCACGGCCCCAGTCGGCCCGATCCGGGTGGCGCACCAGCATGCCCGGCTGCAGCAATCCTGTCACGTCCGTCCCTTTCCGCAAGTTTCCCGATGCAAGACAAGCCCGACCTTCCTGCCCTGATCGCATCGCGCATCTGCCATGACCTTATCAGTCCGATAGGAGCAATAGGCAACGGGGTGGAACTTCTGACGCTGGAGACGGGTGCGGCCCGGCCGGAACTGGCGCTGATCGCCGACAGCGTGGCGCATGCCAACGCGCGCATCCGTTTCTTCCGCATCAGTTTCGGCGCTGCGCGGGGCGAACAGCGCGTGGCGCGGACCGAGGTGCTGTCGATCCTGACCGACCTCGGCCGGGCCGGTCGCATCGGCTATGCCTGGACCAGCCAGGGCGACCTGTCGCGCCGCGACGTGCGGCTGGTCTTCCTGCTGCTGCACTGCCTGGAAAGCGCACTGGCCTACGGCGGCAAGGTGCAGGTCGAACAGACAGCCGAGGGCTGGGCAATCCGGGCCGAGGCGCCGAGACTGAAGATCGAATCGGCGCTGTGGGAGGTGCTGGCCGAACCCCGCCCACCGGCGGGAATCGAGGCAGGCCAGGTGCATTTCGCGCTGGTGGCCGAGGAACTGGCGCGGCAGGGCCGGCGGCTGGTGACCGAGATCGGCGAGACCTCGGTCAGCCTCAGGATCTGATCGCGCCGTCGCCGGTCACCAGATACTTGAAGCTGCACAGCTGTTCGGCCCCCACGGGGCCCCGCGCGTGCATCTTGCCGGTTGCGATGCCGATTTCCGCGCCCATGCCGAATTCGCCGCCGTCGGCGAACTGCGTACTGGCGTTGCGCATCAGGATCGCGCTGTCGAGCCGGTCGAAGAAACGCTGCGCGGTAGCGTCGTTCTCGGTCAGGATGCTTTCAGTATGCTGGCTGCCGTAGCGGCGGATATGGGCGATGGCCTCGTCCACCCCGTCCACCAGTTTCGCGGCGATGATCATGTCCAGGAACTCGCGCCCGAAATCGTCCGGCGCGGCGCGCTTGGTGCCGGGGATCTTCAGCAGCTCGCCCTCGGTGCGGACCTCGACCCCGGCCTTGAGCAGATCCTCGATCAGGACGCCGCCATGTTTGGTGTAGAACTGCCAGTCGATCAGCAGGCATTCCGCCGCGCCGCAGATGCCGGGGCGGCGGGTCTTGGCGTTCAGCACCACGCGGCGGGCCTTTTCCAGGTCGGCGTCGCGATCGGCATAGACGTGGCAGATGCCTTCGAGATGCGCAAAGACCGGCACCCGCGCCTCGCGCTGGACCAGGCCCACGAGTCCCTTGCCCCCGCGGGGCACGATGACGTCGATGTACTGGGTGGCCTGCAGCATGGCCGTGACCATCTCGCGGTCGCGGGTGGGGACGAACTGGATCGCCGCCTCGGGCAGATTGGCCGAGCGCAGGCCCGCAACCATGCAGGCGTGGATCGCCTCCGAGGTCTGGAAACTTTCCGACCCGCCGCGCAGGATGACTGCGTTGCCCGACTTGAGGCAGAGCGCACCGGCATCGGCGGTGACGTTGGGGCGGGATTCGTAGATCACGCCGACCACGCCGAGGGGGGTGGCCACGCGCTGTATATGCAGGCCGTTCGGTCGGTCCCATTCCGCCAGCACGCGGCCGACCGGATCCTTCTGTTCCGCGATCATGCGCAGCGCATCGACGATCCCGCGCAGGCGGTTCTCGTCCAGGCGCAGGCGGTCGCGCATCGCGGGCGTGATGCCGCGCTGGTCGGCGGCGTCGAGATCAAGGGTGTTGGCGTCGAAGATTTCCTGCCGCCGGGTCCAGACGGCGTCTGCGGCCGCGATCAGAGCGGCGGCCTTGCGTTCCGAGGAGGTGCAGGCCAGCTCGGCTGCTGCTGCGCGGGCCTTGGTGCCGATCTCGGTCATCAGGTCGGTGAACTGGCCGTCCATCGTCTCACGTCCTCTTGCTGAAAGCCAAAATTCTTGGGAAAGAATTCTGGCAAAGTCCTTCATGAAGGAATTTGTGCCTCAAACCACCATGTCGTCCCGGTGCACCAGCGCCGCGCGGCCCTGATAGCCGAGGATCGCCTCGATCTCGCCAGACCGGTGACCGGCGATCTTGCGCGCCTCGGCCGAAGTGTACCGCACAAGGCCCTTGCCAAGAACCGCGCCCTCGGGGCTGAGGATCGCCACCGGCTCGCCGCGCCCGAAGCTACCGGTGACCTTCGTCACCCCCGCCGGCAGCAGGCTTTTCCCTGCCTTCAGCGCGGCGACGGCGCCAGCATCCAGCACCAGTTCCCCCTTCGGCTTCATCGCGTTGATCCAGCGCTTGCGCGCGACCTGCGGGTCGGCGGCGGGGACGAACCAGGTGCGCGGCGCGCCCTCGGCCAGCGCCTTCAGCGGCCGCAGGGTCGAACCTTCCATGATCGCCATGGCGCATCCGCCGGCAACGGCAGTGCGGGCGGCGAGGAGTTTCGTCTTCATCCCCCCCTTTGACAGGCCGCTGATCGGATCGCCCGCCATCGCCTCGATCTCGGGCGTGATCTGGTCCACCACGTCGAAGCGGGTGGCGGTGGGGTCTTCCTTGGGGTTCGCCGTGTAGAAACCGTCCACGTCGGACAGAAGGATCAGCTGATCCGCCCCCACCGTCACCGCGATCTGAGCAGCCAGCCGGTCGTTGTCGCCGAAGCGGATCTCGTCGGTGGCCACCGTGTCGTTCTCATTCACGATCGGCACGACGCCGAGCGAGAGCAGCGTCTCCATCGTCGCGCGGGAGTTCAGGTAGCGGCGGCGGTCCTCGGTATCCTCCAGCGTCACCAGCACCTGCGCGGTAGTAATGCCATGCAGAGCCAGCACCTCTTCATAGGCGCGCGCAAGGCGGATCTGGCCCACGGCAGCGGCGGCCTGGGATTGTTCGAGGGTCAGAGCGCCATCCGGCAGTCCGAGGATCTTGCGCCCTAGTGCGATCGAACCGGAAGAGACCAGCACGACATCGCTGCCGCGGACCTTCGCCTCTGCCACGTCAAGCGCCAGCGCCGAAAGCCAGGCCTGTTTCAGCCCGGCACGACGATCCACCAGCAGTGCCGAGCCGATCTTGACGACCAGACGCCTTGCGCTGCGCACATCGGGCGCGGATCGGGCCGCAGTCAGGGTTGCCATGGCGCTGGCTCCTGCGCAGGTTCTGCGGCGGTGATCGTGGCGTAAAGCGCACGAAGCACCTCGGGGATCCCCTTGCCGGAAACGCCGGAGATCACATGCACCGGCCCCCCGCTGGCCTTTTCCAGTGCACGGCGGCGGTCACTGATCTGACGCGCGTCCATGGCGTCGGTCTTGTTCAGGGCCAGGATGCGGGGCTTGTCACCAAGCACGGCGGAATAGGCCTCAAGTTCGGTCACTATGGTGCGGTAATCCTTGACCACAGTGGATGATGTACCATCGACCAGGTGCAGAAGCACCTTGCAGCGTTCCACATGCGCCAGGAACTGTGTGCCAAGGCCCCTGCCCTCCGAGGCGCCCTCGATCAGACCGGGAATGTCGGCCATGACGAATTCATGGCCGTCGATGCCCACGACGCCAAGGTTCGGGACCAGCGTTGTGAAGGGGTAGTCGGCGACCTTCGGCCGGGCGTTCGAGACGGCGGCAAGAAAGGTGCTTTTCCCGGCGTTCGGCAGGCCGACGAGGCCAGCATCGGCGATCAGCTTCAGCCGCAGCCAGATCGTGCGCTCCACCCCCGGCTGACCGGGATTGGCCCGGTTCGGTGCGCGGTTGGTCGAGGACTTGAAGCGCAGGTTCCCCCAGCCGCCGTTGCCGCCCTCGGCAAGGCAGACGCGCTGCCCCGGTTCGGTCAGGTCGGCGATCACAGTCTCCCCGTCCTCATCGAGGATCTCGGTTCCCAGAGGCACCTTCAGAACGATGTCCTCTCCCGACTTTCCGGTGCGCTGGTTGCCCATGCCAGGCTGACCGTTCTTTGCAAAGAAATGCTGCTGATAGCGGTAGTCGATCAGGGTGTTCAGGCCCTCGACCGCTTCGGCGTAAACGCTGCCGCCATGGCCGCCGTCGCCGCCATCGGGGCCGCCGAATTCGATGAATTTCTCGCGTCGGAACGAGACACAGCCCGCCCCGCCGCCGCCGGAGCGGATATAGACTTTGGCGAGATCAAGGAATTTCATCGGGGGGCGCTTTCGGGGACAGGTCAGGGAAGAGGGGATACAGGAAGCAGGGACGATGCTCAAGCGACGGCATGGCCCGACGTACAGCCGGGCCAGCAGTCCGGGAATGGAGCGGCTGGCGCCGCGTGCCGGCGTCTCGCCTCTGGCCGTTCCGGCCAACCGGCTCGTGCGGAGCGGGCTTCACACCGCCGCCCCCCCCGAGGAGGGCGCGCAGGCCGGCGACGAGAGGATGGACCTGCGGCGCAAGCCGCGCCGCAGGGTGCCACCGTCAGCCCTTGGGGTCGAGCTTGCGAATATAGGTCCAGGTCGGCACGGTCACTCCGCGGGCGACGGAAAAGCTTTCGGCGTCGCCGAGATACTGGAAGCCGGCATTGGCCAGGACGCGCGCCGATCCGGGGTTGTCCTGGAAGGCCTCGGCGAACATCGTCGCGTTCTTCTGCGGGTTCGCATCGACCAGTGCCTGCACCGCCTCGGAGGCGATGCCGAGGTTCCAGAAGGCAGGCGCGACCCAGAAGGCGACCTCGGACTGGTTGCGATCCATCTTCTTCAGGCTGATCACCCCCAGCACCTCGGGCAGGCCCGAGCGAGTGCCATCCATGACCCAGATATCCTCATCGCCGCCGGAGGCCATGGCCCGGGCACAAAACGCCTCGGCCGCGCCGGGTGGCAAGGGATGGGGGATGCCCTGCGTCGCCTCTGCAACCCGCTTGTCGCCGGCGTAAAGCGCGAATAGTCCGGCATCGGACTTGCGCGCCGGGCGCAGGGTGAACCGCTCGGTCTCGATCGTGACCGGGGTTGCAGCGATCTTTTCCTGAAGCATGGCTTCCCTCCTTTGAAGCACATGTGGGGATTGCCGGTTACTCATGCAATCGCCCGTTTTCTTGGCCCTTTCGCGGCGGTTCCGGCGGCGGACCGCCACAATCCCGCAGCGCGAAAGAGAAAGGGGACCGGCCCTTCGGCCGATCCCCCATCTACAATCTTATTGTAAAGGTTCGACCTACTCGGCTGCCTCGGCGACGGGGAGCACCGAAATGAAGGTGCGGCCCTTCAGGCCTTTCTTGAAGGTCACGCGCCCTTCGACCGTGGCGAAGATCGTGTGGTCAGTGCCCATGCCGACACCCTGGCCAGGGAACCACTTGGTCCCGCGCTGGCGGCAGATGATGTTGCCGGGAATGGCATGCTGGCCACCGTAGAGCTTCACGCCCAGGCGACGACCGGCCGAGTCGCGACCGTTGCGGGACGAACCGCCTGCTTTCTTGTGTGCCATGGGGACTTACTCCTGAACTGCGGCGGCCTTGGCGGCGCGCTTCGGTTTTTCGGCCTTCGCGGCAGCAGCGCCTGGCGCCTCATGCGCGGCGCGACGTGCGGCAACAGTGCCGATCGCGGGTTTTACGCCGGTCTTTTCCGCGCCCTTTTCCAGGACCTCGGTCACGCGCACCAGCGTCAGGTGCTGGCGGTGGCCTTTGGTGCGCTGGCTGGAATGCTTCCGGCGGCGCTTGACATAGTGGATGACCTTCTCGCCCTTGATCTGGTCGATCACTTCGGCCTGAACGGCCGCGCCGGGCACGAAGGGCGCACCGACGGTCGTGCCGACCATCAGGATGTCGTTGAACTGAATCTTGTCACCAGCCGCGGCATCAAGCTTTTCCACGCGCAGCACGTCGCCCGCCTGCACCTTGTATTGCTTGCCGCCGGTCTTGAGGACCGCAAACATGGGTCTTTCCTTCCTTCGCTCCGCGCCCTGTGGCCCCCTTTCGGGCGTTCCCGGGGTTTCCCCGCCTCGGACAGCGCGCCCTTGCGGGCGTCATCAAAAACATAGACCCGGCGCGAGTCGCCGCACGCCGGGATGCGCGCTTATCGGGCGGCACCAAGGCAAAGTCAAGGGGCGGCGCGCGATCCTCAGATGTCGGTGCCAAGCATCGCAACCCCTGCGGCCCGGCCAAGCTCGTAGGAGACGCGGCGGAAAACCTGGTCGAAGGCGATGAACAGCGCGCCGTTCAGCCGCCTTCCGGCCGGGCTTTCCATGAAGGCGATGTAGACATCTAGCTCGGCATCGTCCAGCGGCTGGTATGCAAGCCCGAGATAGGCCTCGAGCCACGACCGCGTTTCGGCACGGATCTGATCTTCCTGGCCCCATACATCCTGCATAAGCTGGTCGCGTGGCAAACCATCGCCATATGCGCCGCTGTCGTTCATGCCGGTCATGAAGGCAAGATTGCCCGACAGCGCACCGGCAACATTCATCTCTACCAGATCGCCCGCCGCGATGAACCGTTCGAGTTGTCCCGCGCGCGGATCGCGGCTTGCACGCCGCTTGTCGGCCGCCACACGGGCGGCATCCTCGGCGGCCTCGTCCAGAAAGGCGCGACGGGCCTCGATCTCAAGCAGGACGACGCGCTGCCCAAGGTCGGTGGCGTAGAAGGCAAGGATTTCGGACAGGATTTCTGGGTTACCCCCCAGCTCTGCCTCGATCGCCGCCGCAAAACCTTTGCGCAGGCGCGAGACATCATAGATGCCGTCCAGCGCCCGCACCCATTCGGTCCCGCCACCTGACGGGAACATGTCGGCCTGAAGGGTGCCGGCCTGTGCCAGCCCCTCCTCGCGCATCACGGCCAGAAGCTCGTCAAGCCTCAGCGCCTCAAGCAGCGCCTCGGTTGCACGGCTTGGGGCTTCGGACTGCGCAGGCGCTTCCCCGGCCTGAGGAACGGCGGTCTGCGCATGGCCGGGCGCGGACAGCGACAGGAGCGCGATGAGGGCCAGACGGTGAAGCGGCATGCGCGTCCCTTCCTGTGTGATCTGTCCGAGAGGTAACCCCTGCCCCGACACTTGCCAAGCGTCCCGGACGCAACTGGGCGTGAACATGCGGGCGGCGCAATGCCCCGAACCTCTCGATTTGGCCCTTGCGCATCCCGCAAGAGCCGGGTATCCACCCCGCCACATAGACGACCCCTGAAGCGCGGAGAGGTGACGGAGTGGTCGATCGTGGCGGTCTCGAAAACCGTTGTAGGTTTGCGCCTACCGTGGGTTCGAATCCCACCCTCTCCGCCATCATCCCTGTTGCGAACACGGACAGGCGCCCCGAATGGCGCGGAAATAGGCGTGTTTTCAATGGGGTTTGCCTCCCACATGCGAACCTCTGAGACTGCGCGCCGGGCCCGTTCCGGGCTCTGAACGGCGCTTTGGCTCTGTCCGGGCGAACCTCGCCAAATTCGGTTCGGTCGGATTTTTCCTTGCCTTTCCAATGATCTGACTTTCGACGTCACTAAAACTTCCGGCCATGTGTCAATCACCTTCAAAAAGAACAGAGCAGCAACACGCGAGAAGCGAAGCCGTTGGATGCATTCGCCTAACGGCACGTAGCCGTGGCGGTGGTATTCGGCCCGATCTTTCTGATTTCTCGGGAAGTCCAGATTGCCTTCCATCGGGGCGCCGTGCTTGATTTTCAGTGAGCATTTCAACGCGTGGATTGTCCGATGTCAGGATCGTCCCAAGCCGGTTTGGCGGAAAAGTATCTTGTCGATGACCTGCCGGGCGCCGCGCTCGTCGGGGCGCGGTTGAATGGAATTCTGCAGAAGATCGAGGCGGGCGAGACGCTGACCTCCTTGGCGCAGGCGTTTCTGACGTCCGGCGGGCTCAACTCTCTTCTGGCGCTGGCGACCGGCCAGATCGATCGCCCTGCCTGCGAGGAGACTGCGGCGCGCGAGCGATCAGACCGTATCCAAAGCGCGAAGGACGAAGCCGAAAGGGTGGCAGCCGAACAAGCCCGAAAGGCCGAGGCGCTGGATGCCGCGGTCAAGGCGCGCTTCGCTGCAATGGAGAATGACCCCGTGCTGCGCCGCAAGCGCGAAGCCCGCGAGTTGCGGGATCGGTTCGATATCGGCTTCATCGAGACCGAGCACTATCCGCGTGCAATGCGGCTGCTGAAGCAGGTGGCGAGTGGTAACCGCCTGGCGCCCGAAGACGTCGCTTGGCTGTCGACCGAGGCGGTGGATTGCTGGACCGATGCGTTGCAGCAAGCGTGGCATCGGCTGGAAGCCGAAGCGCTCACCAAGGCATGGGAAGAAAGCCGCGATCCGTGGGATGCCGTAAATGCCTGTGCGCATTGGCGGAAGGCTGATGAACCCCAGCAGGCGCTGGAGGTAACGGAGGCGGCGCTCGGCAAGGCGGGACGGAGCCCGAAACCGAGATCGGCGCTCTTGACGACGCGCGGAGGCGCGATGCGCGATGCTGGCCGCCTCACCGAGGCCAGGACGCTAGGGCTGGAGGCGCACGAATTGACCCCGGCCGATTTCAGGCCGTGCACGTTGCTTGGCGCTGTCTCGATGGGGCTTCGGGACCTCGCAGCCGGTTACGAGTGGTATGCGAAGGCCGAGGCCTTGGGGGCCGAGCGCCGCGCCATCGACCAGGATCTGAGGGCGTTGCTGCTACGTTCAGAGCCTGATGCGCGAGATCGTATCCGGAACTATCTGCTCGAGCAGGATCCAGAGCGTTTCGCCTGGCTGCGAACGTGGAACAACAAGAACGTTGCGGCACCACGCCGATCGACGGTGCTGCGCAAGCTAACTCCACCCCGAAACGATCAAAGCCCGATTTGAAGCATTGTTTCGACTTCGGAGCCACTGACACAAGCCGGATCTGGCGCGACGCGACTTGATGCGGCGGCGGGGGCCGGCGATGGCACCGGCCCCCGGACGGCCTCAGAGACAGGTGTACGGAAGGCCAGCCACCGAAGTGTTGGCGTTGTATTCCTTGAAGATGCTCACGACTTTGGCCGAGCGTTCGGACTGCTGTGCGATTTCATCCCAGAAAGCCTGCGCGGCCTGTTCGACCTCGGCCCACTCTGCGGGCGGGATCGTGGTCAGTTCCAGCTTGTCGCCGGTGGCCCGCAGCCGCGCTTCGCCGCCCCAGTACCACTGGTTGCGGAAATGGTGTCCCATCTCGATGCAGGCGCGGACGATGGCCTTCAGGTCATCCGGCAGATCGGCCCAGCGCTTTTCGTTGACGTAGAACGACCCGATCCAGGCGCCCGAGATGTTGTTCGTCGTGATGTAGTTGGTCACGTTGGCCCAGCCAACCGTATAGTCCTCGGTGATCCCTGACCAGGCCATACCGTCAAGCTCGCCTGTCTGCACGGCCACCTCGGCGTCCTCATAGGGGATCTGCACCGGGATCACGCCGAACTGGGTCAGGAAGCGACCGGCGGTCGGGAAGGTGTAAAGCCGCAGGCCGTTCAGGTCGCTGACCGAGCGGATCGGGTTCACCGTGTTGAAGTTGCAGGGATCCTGACCGGCGGCCGACAGCCACACGACACCACCGGCCTCGGCATAGGCCTCGGACCAGATCTGCTTCAGACCGTACTGTTCGAACAGGACCGGCACATCGAGCGCATGCTTGGTGGCCAGCGGGAAATAGCCGCCAAACACCGCGATGTCGACCGGCGCGGCCATGCTGTCGTCGTCGGAGTGGACGGCGTCGATGGTGCCGTTCTGCAACGCGCGGAACAGTTCGCCCGTCGGCACGATCTGGTCGGCATAATAAAGCTCGATCTGGAGCCTTCCGCCCGAGGCCGCGTTGATCGCGTCGATCACGGGCTTGGTCACGAATTCACCGAGCGTCGGGCCGGCATAGGTCTGAAAGCGCCAGCGGATCGGATCCTGCGCGCGCAGAGTGGTCGGAGCCGCCAGCGCGGCGGCGCCGGCACCGATGCCGGCGGTGGCAAGAAATTTGCGGCGGGTGGTCGTATCGGTCATGAGAACGCTCCTTGTCGGTTCGGGGTGTGCCTGTGGGCCAGGCATCCGGGTTGGATTTCGGTCACTTTATGTACACGGTTTCGGGCAGCCACAGCGCAATGGCCGGGAACATGATCAGCAGGGCCAGCGCCAGGATCATCACCAGCACGAAGGGCAGGATGGACTTGTAGATGTCGATGATGGTGATCTCGGGCGGCGCAAAGGCCCGCATCAGGAACAGGTTGTAGCCGAAGGGCGGCGTCAGGTAGGCGATCTGGCAGGTGATCGTGTAAAGAACGCCATACCAGATGAGCGGGTTTTCGATCCCGAGGTCAAGTTTGGCCACCAGCGGCACATAAAGTGGTGCCACGATCACCAGCATGGCCGTGTCGTCAAGGAAGGTTCCCATCAGAAGGAACGACAGCTGCATCATGATGAGGATGGTCCAGGGCGAAAGGTGCAGCTGGCCGACGAAGAAACCCTCGATCGCGCGCACCGCGCCCAGCCCGTCGAACACGGCGCCGAAGGACAGCGCCGCAAGAATGATCCACATGAACATGCACGAAATGAACAGCGTCTGGCGGGTGCTGGTCTGGAACACCGCCCAGGTGAAGCGTCGCTTGATTACCGCAGCGATCACGGTGGTCATGGCCCCGATCACAGAGCTTTCGACCAGCGAGGTGTGTCCGGTGATGAACGGCACCATCATGCAGAAGAAGATCGCGAAGGGCAGAACCCCGGCGCCAAGCAGGCGCAGCTTTTCGCTGCGCGTGATGGTCGCACGCTCCTCCGCCGAGATCGGCGGCGTCAACGACGGTTGGAACCAGCCGCGCAGGACGATGTAGACTATGAACAGCGCCGCCATCATCAGCCCCGGAACAACCCCCGCCAGCCACAGCTGGCCGACCGGCTGCCGCGCGATCATCGCATAAAGCACCAGCACGACCGACGGCGGGATCAGAATGCCCAGGGACGAGCCAGCCTGGATCACGCCCGTGACCATGCGCTTGTCATAGCCGCGCCGCAGAAGCTCTGGCAGGGCGATGGTGGACCCGATGGCCATGCCGGCGACCGAAAGCCCGTTCATCGCCGAAATCAGCACCATGAGCAGGATCGTCCCGATCGCAAGCCCGCCCGGGACCGGACCGAACCAGACATGAAACATCCGGTAAAGGTCATCAGCCAGACGGCTTTCCGACATGACATAGCCCATGAAGACGAACATCGGCAGCGTCAGAAGCGGGTACCAGCGCATCAGCTTGATGGTGGACGAAAAGCCCATGGCCTCTGCTCCGGTGCCCCACAGCAGAAGCGCCGCCCCGACGGCAACGAAGCCGATCACGCCAAAGACGCGCTGCCCCGTGACCATCATCAACAGCATGGTCGAGAACATCAGGATGGCGATGGCTTCGTAACTCATGCAGAGATGTCCTCGGTGCCGGGCTGGTCCGGGTCGGCATAGCCGCGGCCGGGCGGAATGCTGATGCTGCGCAGGATGGCGACATCGCGGATCAGGAAGGCCAGAGATTGCAAAAGCATCAGAAGAAGGCCCACGCACATGATCACCTTCACCGGCCAGAGAACAGGCCGCCATGCCGAGGGGCTGCGCTCCATGAAGCCGGTCTGGGGCCAGGGCAGATCGAAGGGCAGCCAGCCGACCTCGATCATCGTCCATTTCAGACCGAGCGAATAGGCCGTGCTGTCAAGCGCTCCCCAAAGCATGACGGCCAGGTAGAATCCAAGGGCAAATACCGTGATGGCGTCGACCTGAGTGCGCCGCCGCGGGGTCCAGCGGTGGTAGAAGAGGTCCATCCGAACATGGGCGCCGGCCTGCATCGACCAGGGCCCACCTAGCACGAAGTAGGCGATCATCACGAACTGCGCGGCTTCCAGCGTCCACAGCGACGGGCGGCTGAATTTCGAGATGGTGGACCAGAGAAGGATGCCCATCAGCACGAACAGAAGATACATCGCAATCCGTCCGACGCCGTGGTTCAGTGCGTCGATGGTTCGCACATAGGCGGCAAGTCCGGGCCATGCCCCCCCTGCCTGCTCGGGCCGTCTGCTCACGATGGCGTCACCCCCCTGTTCAAACCGCATTGTCTTGCAATGGGAAAGCTGGTGAAATCATGCTGTGATGGCGAAGGCCCTCAATAGCCCTGACGGGACATGCCGGAGGCAGAGGGGACTTTGCGCCGACGAGCAGGGGAACAGGATCGGGACATGTCATGCGGATCGATGACATAGCAGGGGTCATTTCCCCCGCCATCGCGGCGGTCGAACGTCCCGAGTTTCACCGAACGCTGGAGGACGGGTTGCGCCGGCTTGCCCCGTTCGATCTGTCTTGCACCTTTGCCTACGCTGACCGCAGACGCCCGCTTCTGCTGCACGACGGTCTGGGCGACGTGTCCCGACCCGAAGTGATGGAGGCCTACCTCAACGGCGGGTTCGAACTCGACTGCGTGTTCACGGCCTGCAAATACGGTCGGCCACCCGGTCTTTACCGTCTGACGGACATCGCCCCCGATGCGTTCTTCGAGGGGCCCTATTTCAATTCCCCCGACATCCACCCCTGTATCTCCATGGAAACGGGGGCGCTGGCCGAAGAGATCGTGTTCCTGATCGACACGCCGTCGGACTGGACGCTTGCCTATTCGCTGATGCGTCGCAACGGGGCCGAGCGCTTTTCCTCGGACGAGTTCGCACGGCTTGCCGCGGTTGATCCACTGGTTCGCGCCCTTGTCGCCCGTCACTGGGCGCATGCCACCGAGGCCGAAAGCGCCGAGGAACCCGTGGCGACCACCTTGCAATCGTCCTTCGAGACCTTCGCCGCCGACCGGTTGACGGCGCGCGAGCGCGAGGTCGTAAAGCTGGTGCTCGAGGGCCATTCCACCTGTGCCATCGCGCTCAGGCTCGAGATCGCCGAAGGGACCGTCAAGAACCACCGGAAAAGCATCCACGCGAAGCTGAACATCTCCAGCCAGGCTGAACTCTTCTCGCTGTTCCTGCGCCATGTCCGCGCCGGCCAAGGCGACCTCAGATCGCGGTAAAGCCGTTGTCCGCAAACAGATGCGTGCCGGTTATGAAGTCGGCATCGTCACTTGCCAGGAACAGGGCCGCGCGCGCAATGTCTTCGGGTTCGCCCAGCCGCCCCTGCTGCGCCTGGATCGCCGCTTCCGACACATCCACCCCGTAGCGGTTCAGCAGGTCGATTTCCTTCAGGCCATGGCCGGTGCGCACGAAGCCGGGGCAGATCGCGTTGCAGCGGATGCCGCGGTCGCGGAACTCTACCGCGATGGCGCGGGCGAACATGTGACAGGCGCCCTTGGTGGTGTCGTAAAGCACCTCCATAGGGGTCGCGGCGACGGCAGAGATCGACGAGGTGCAGACGATCGCCCCGCCCCCGGCCGCGATCATCCCCGGCAGAACCGCCCGCGTCACAAGGAACATGCTGCGCACGTTCAGCGCGTGCAGGCCGTCCCATTCCGCTTCTGTGGTTTCGAGGAAGGGTTTCACCACGATTCCCCCGGCGTGATTGACCAGAACCGTGACCGGTCCGAAGGCCGCCTCGGTCGCGGCCACCGCCTGGGCAACGCTGTCCGCGTCGGTCACATCCGTCCGGACGGCGATCGCCCGGCCGCCCGCCGACCGGATGCCGTCTGCAACCGCGCTTCCCGAGGCATCGTCAAGATCGACCACGGCGACTGCTGCCCCTTCCGCCGCGAAGAGCCGCGCGATCGCCGCCCCCATACCGTTCGCGCCACCGGTGACAAGGGCAACTTTGCCCGCCAGCCTGCCTGCCATGGCCATCATCTCCTTTGTGGTTTCGGGTCCGAGCATGGATCCCGACGGCCGGGTCCGACCATGCCTCTGAGGGGCTATTGTCCTGCAGGGCTCATCAGACTGCCGGCCTGGTGG
This sequence comes from Tabrizicola sp. YIM 78059, assembly GCF_004959785.1. NCBI lineage: Bacteria > Pseudomonadati > Pseudomonadota > Alphaproteobacteria > Rhodobacterales > Paracoccaceae > Tabrizicola > Tabrizicola sp. YIM 78059. Next base: position 33,891 of record NZ_SJZH01000001.1, on the reverse strand, counting down.
CTTGTGGGGCTGCAGAAGCGAAGACCTTCATCTGCCTGCGCGCCTTGGCCACGCATCGGAATGCAGGATGGCATCGTCGCAAGACGTTGCGCCACCATCCGTGTTGCAGGTCGATCCCGTGATCTTCGGCGCCTCTGGTGACAGCAGGAACCGCATGATCGCCACCTGCTCGGCCGAGGGGGAATCCAAGCTTCTTCTGGCCACAGAATCGCAGCATGCGATGCTCTTGTAGAGACCGAGCCCGCTGTCCTTGAACCCGGAAGCCCGGCGATGTTCGATGATGTGCAAGGCGCGTTCGGACTTCGGCGTATTGGTCGTCGCCACGCCGACGGAATTCACCCTGATCCCGAAAAGCGCGCAGTCGATCCCCGCGTTCTTCGTTAGTCCCTCTACGGCACGTTCTGAGGCAGCACAGGGCGGCGTTCCGCCAAAACCACGGATACCGGCCACCGGCGCCACTTTGACGATCGCGCCGCCGGTGCCCTGCTACATCAGTTGCCACAGACTTGGCGCAGAGAGTGGAACATCCCCGTGACGTTCACCTGCTTGACCCGGTGCCAGTAGTCACCGGCAGCCTCGTCAATACGGGCCATCACGCGATGCTTCTGGTTCGGATTGTCGGGCAGAGTCCACGGCCCACCCCGGTTGAAACGCCAGCTTGTCCGGCGGATCCGCAAGCGACGGCGCCGCCCTGCCCGACCACGCATGCGGTCCGGCTGGTCAGGGGCTGGACACGATGAAATCCGGCACGATGCCCGAGGCGGCAATGAAGGGCGCGGTGTCTCGGCCGGCAAAGAGTCCATGGTCGGTGACCAGCACGCTGCGGCAGCCTGCCGCCCTGCCGCCCAGCACATCGGTGTGCAACGTATCGCCCACCATGGCCAGCCGGTCGGGAGCAAGACCGGTGCGACTGATGCCTTCGGCAAAGGCCTGCGGGAAGGGCTTGCCGAACCAGTGCACCTCAAGCCCCGGCAGGGCGTCGAGAAGCTCGTGGCCGAAAAGCCCCGGCTCCAGCGTCAGCCCGCCTTCGCGCGGGGCTACAAGGTCGGGGTTGGCGATGACGAGCGGGCGCGGGCGGCGGTCTAGCGCCCGGATCAGGCGGCGTTGCAGCGCGGGCGACCAGCGTGCGGTGGAGAGGAACAGGATCGCATCGGCCTGGTCGAAGGCGGCGGGGTCGGCTACGGCATCCACCAGCCGCGCCGGGATGTCGGCGAATGTATCACCGGCAGCCGCGATCGCAGCCCAGGCGGCCCTCGGTGCGATAGCGTCCAGCCGCGCCACAGCGACATCACGCGAGGCCACGACCTCCTCCGCCGTGAAGTCGAAGCCTAGGCGGTGATACTTGGCCAGAAGCTGGTCGCGCGTGTAGCTGGCGGCATTCGTCAGCACCGCCAGCCTTTTCCCGCGACGACGTAGGCTGGCCATCCGCGCCACCGCGCCGGGAATGGCGGTCTCGCCCACGTTGAGGACACCGAAGGCATCCAGAAGGAAGCCGTCCACATGGTCGGCCACCGCTTCCAGCGAGGGCAGGTACAGCGACCGGGCAGGATAGCGGGCTGCGGGCAGGCGGGGGCGGATCGCCTCGTACCGCGCGAAGGCCGAGGGCGCGTCGGAGAGCATGTCCCCCGGCCCGGCGTCGAGGGACACGTCAGACACTGGTGAACCCGCCTTCCACCATCAGAAGCGCGCCGTTGACCATGGCCGAGGCATCCGAGGCGAGGTAGAGCGCCGCGTCCGCGACCTCCACCGGCTCGGCAAAGCGGCGGGCGGGGGTGGCGTTGCGGAACGGGTCGCCCTTTTCCGGCTTGCCCCAGACCTCGATCCCCATGGGCGTCATCACCACGGTCGGGCAGATCGCGTTGACCTGCACGTTGAACCGCGCCCATTCGGCGCAAAGCGACTTCGTGAGCGCGTTCAGCCCCCCTTTCGAGGCGGCATAGGCCGCGTGATCATCCAGCGCGATCACCCCGGTCTGGGAAGAGATGTTGATGACCTTACCCCACCGCTGCGCGATCATGGCCGGGGCGAGCGTCCGCGCGGTCAGGAAGGGGGCGCGGAGGTTGACGGCCATCATCCGGTCCCAGGCCTCGGTCGTGAAGTCCACCGCCGGGGCGACATGGGCGATCCCGGCCGAGTTGACCAGGATGTCGATGGTGCCCCATTCCTTCAGCGCCTGCTGGCAGGCTGCGACGGGTTCGGTCGGGCTTTCCATCTCGGCCGTCAGGGTCAGGCAGCGCCGGCCATGGGCGCGGACGGCCTCGGCGGTGGCCGCAAGGTCGGCCGGGTCGCGGCCCAGCGCCACGATGTCGGCGCCGGCCTCGGCGAAGACGCGGGCGATCTCGGCCCCGATGCCCTTCGAGGCCCCGGTGACCAGCGCCTTGCGCCCCGCAAGGGAAAAGCGGTCCTGCCAGGACATGGGCTACTCCAGGTTGGTGTGGCGCGCTCGCATCGCCTCGGGCGTCACGCCGAGATGGTCGCGGAGCGCAAGGATCAGAAGCTCGAAGGCCAGATACTGCGCGCCCTCGAACAACGAGCCCATCGGCAGGACCGAGGTCGCCGCCGCGCCCTGGTCGTTCGCCATGGTCTGCGCCGGGATCAGGAACACGCGCTCGGCCGCCCGTGGCGCGCTGCCCTGGGGCTGGGCAGTGACGCAGGCCACCCGCGCGCCCGCCTTGCGCGCGACGCCGATCAACCCGTCCACCGTGGAAAAGCCCCCCGGCCCGGCGCTTACGACCAGAAGGTCGCCGGGGCCGACCGGCGGGCAGGACATGTCGCCCACCACATGCGCATCGAGCCCCATGTGGTAAAGCCGCATGGCCAGCGCCCGCATCATCAGCCCCTCGCGCCCCACGCCGTAGCAGACGATGCGGCGGGCCTGGGCCAGTTCTTCCACCATCCCCTGCAACGCGGCGGGGTCGATGGCAGCCACGGCATCGCGGATTTCCCCCGCGGCGCGGGTGGCAAGATCGGAAAGCGTCATGTTCCCACCTTCGTTTGCGGGGCCTGCGGCAGGGCCGCCAGGGCAGCCTGATCCAGAAGCCCGACCTCGTCCAGAAGGTCGAGCACAGTATAGCGACTGCGCAGGAAGCGTGCCTTCAGGATTGTGCGGTGCAGATAGGCCGGATCGACGCCGATGTCCGCCGCCTCGACCGGGGCGCCGGCGCGCGCCAGATGGTCGGCCATGCGGGCAGGCGTCCAGAGCCGGGCGCGCAGCCGGGCCTGAAGGTCGGGCCAGACGGCAGCAAGGCGGGTCAGCCGGGCCTGCAACGCGGTCCCCTCGACATGCTTGGCGCGGGTCTCGGCGATGGCGCGTTCGGCGATCTCGCCGGGGCCGAAGCGGGCGCGGATCTCGGCTTCCTTGGCGGCCAGGTCCGGCGCCTCGGCCGCGCGGCGAGCGGGGTCGAGCGCGGCAAGGTCGCGCGTCAGCAGCCAGTCGAACATCCGCAAGGCCGCCATTGTGCCCACGGCAACACAGGCGCCGTGGCTGACCCGTTCGCCCTTGTGGTGCAGGTCGTCCATTTCCCACAGATGCGCGATCTGGTGGTCGGCCCCGGAGGCGGGGCGCGAGGAACCATGCGCCTCCATCGCCAGACCGACCAGCGTCAGGCCGAGGAAAAGGCCCTCCACCGCATCCCGGTCGCCGGCGGCGATCCGGTCGGGCTGCGACAGCCAGCCTTCGAGGCCGCCCTGCACCATGGGCCAGGCCACATCGTCGATGGGCTCGATCCCCAGCGCATCGGCGATGATCCAGTCGCCCCCCGCCGGAACCTTGCCCGCGAGGTCGCCATAGCCCCAGCCCGTCATCTCGGGCGGGGCGGCGGCGATCACGTCGAGGTCGGCGAGCAAGACCTTCGCCGGACGGCAGGGGATGGTCTTCTTGAACCCCTTCTCGGACAGCGGCGCGCCGGCCGAGGTATAGCCGTCCATGCTGGCCGCCGTGGCCACGCACATGTAGGGGATGCCGGCGGTGAAGGCCGCGTGCTTCACCACGTCGTTCATCACGCCCGAGCCGACGGCAACGGGCGTCTCGCCGGGCTGCAGGACGGCGCGGAGCGAATCGGCGAGGTCCACCGTGGGCTTGGGGCGCGGGATGGCCGGGATGACATGGCGGCGCGTCGGGATGCCCGCTGCCGCGAAGGCCGCCTCCACGGCCTCGCCCGCAGCCCCCCAGCCGCGGTCGTCGGCCATCAGCACCACGGGACCCGTGAAATGCCGGGCGTAAAGCCTGCCCCCCTCGGCCAGCACGCCGCGTCCGATCACCACCTCGGCCACATTGGCCGACCGCGCCACCGCGTCGCGGATCAGGTCCCCGCTCATGCCGCCACCCCGCCCGAGGCCAGCGTCCGCCCGTCGGCGGCGAAATGGTGGAGGCGATGCGGCGGCAGGTCGAGGCCGATCTCGGCGCCATGGTCCAGCGTCGTGTCGCCCTCGGCCCGGACGACCAGCGTCTGCCCGCCCTGAAGCCGCACATAAAGGTAGGCGTCGCCGCCCAGCGTCTCGGTCAGGGACACGGTCGCGGGCAATTGCCCCTGCCCCGCCGGGCGCAGGACCAGATGCTCGGGCCGGATCCCCAGCTTCACCGTCCCCGAAGGCGCCGCGCCGAGGGGCTTGCCGTCAACCATCGCCTGCCCATCGCGCAGATCGACGGTCAGGAAGTTCATCGACGGTGCCCCGATGAACCCCGCGACGAATTCCGAGGCGGGGCGATTGTAAAGCTCCATCGGCGCGCCGACCTGTTCGATGCGGCCGGCGTTCAGGACCACGATCTTGTCGGCCATGGTCATCGCCTCGACCTGGTCGTGGGTGACATAGATCATCGTGGCCCTGAGGTCGCGGTGCAGCGCCTCAAGCTCCACCCGCATCTGGACGCGCAGCTTCGCGTCGAGGTTCGACAAGGGCTCGTCGAAGAGGAACACCTTCGGCTCCTTCACGATGGCGCGCCCGATGGCGACGCGCTGGCGCTGGCCACCCGACAGCTGCCCCGGCTTGCGGTCGAGATAGGGTTCGAGTTGCAGGATGCGGGCGGCCTCGGCAATGCGGCGCTTGCGGTCTGCTTCGGGGAAGTTGTTGACCTTCATCCCGAAGTCCATGTTCTCGCGCACCGTCATGTGCGGATAAAGCGCATAGGACTGGAACACCATGGCCACGTCGCGGTCCGACGGCGCGGCGCGGGTGACGTCGCGGTCGCCGATGTGAATGGTGCCATCGCTGATTTCCTCCAACCCCGCGATGGACCGCAGAAGCGTGGACTTTCCGCAGCCCGAAGGCCCGACGAAGACCGCGAATTCGCCGTCCTCGATGGTCAGCGTGACCGAATGCAGCGCCTGCGCCGCGCCATAAAACTTGTTCACGCCCGATAGCCTGACCTCGGCCATGCCGACCCCTTCCCTTGCGCCGACCTTCTGGCGCATTGCGATTTTCCGGTTGACTCGCCCCGGTTTCGATACATTTATATGTGCAGCGTTACAAATGGAAGTCAACTCTGCAACGCTGAACCCTGAGGGAGGAAACCATGAAACTCATGTCGCATGTCAGCGCCCTTGCGCTGGCGTCCGCGTCGTTGGCCGGCCTTGCCGGCGCGGCGCAGGCCTGGTCGCTGGAAGAGGCCGCCAAGCCCTATGCCGGGACCGAGCTGGAAGTCCTGTTCCTGGACCGCCCCGGCTACAACGCCGCGATCAAGATGCTGCCCGAGTTCGAGGCGGCCACGGGCATCAAGGTCAACATCACCACCGTGCCCTATGAGAACGCGCTGGGCGAACAGGTGCGCGACTTCGTGGCCGGGGGCGATCTCGACATCGCGCTGATCGACCTGGTCTGGATCGGCAACTTCGCCGAGAACGGCTGGCTGGTCCCGTCCGAGACCTTCATCAACAATCCTGACCTCGCAGACCCCGATCTGGACATGGCCGACTTCTTCCCGCTGGTGCTGAACGCCTTCGGGTCGTGGAACGGCGTGAACTATGGCCTGCCCTTCGACAACTATTCGGGCCTACTGTTCTGGAACCGGTGCATGCTGGAAGCCGCGGGCTTCGACAAGCCGCCGGCGACCTGGCAGGAGATGATGGATACCTACGGCCCGGCGCTGACCAAGGACGGCAAGTATGCCTATGCCCTGCAGTCCAAGCGCAACGAGACCCAGTCGGCCGACAGCTTCGCACGCTTCCTGTGGCCCTTCGGCGGCAGTTTCCTGAACGCCGAGTTCCGTTCGAACCTCAACTCGCCGGAAAGCCAGGCGGGTCTGAACTTCCGGCAGGAGCTGATGAAGTTCATGCCGCCGGGCATCGTCGCCTATGACCATGCCGAGACCGTGAATGCCTTCGCCCAGGGCGACGTGGCGATGATCACCGAATGGTCGGCCTTCTATTCCACCGTGGTCAGCCCCGAGACCTCGAAAGTCGCGGACTGCGTTGAAATTGCTCCGGAACCCAAGGGGCCGGCAGGGCGCAAGCCGGCGCTTGGCGGCTTCTCTCTGGCGGTGGCCAGCCAGGCCGACGAAGCCGAACAGGCCGCCGGTTGGCTGTTCATCCAGTGGGTGACTTCGAAGGCAAAGGCAGGACAGTATCTAGAGCTGGGCGGGGTGCCTGCCCGCAAGTCGGCCTATGCCGATCCCGAGCTGGCCAAGACCTACAAGTTCATTCCCGCCCTCGTCGAAAGCTGGCAGGAAGGCGTGCCCGAGTTCCGTCCGCGCTTTGCCGAATGGCCCGCGATCACCGAGATCGTGCAGGAATGGGGCACCAAGATGATGCTGGGTGAAGTCAGCGTCGAAGAAGGCGCCAGGCTGATCGGCGAAAAGATGGAAGCCGTCCTTGCCGAGGCCGGCTACTACGACGGCAAGAAGCCGCTGGCCCAGTAACCGGCGGTTCCGTAGTCTCCTCCCAGGAGAGGTGCCTCAGGGCACGACCAGGCCCCCGTCCGCGTCGCGGGGGCCTGGGCACCCCAGACCGAAACGAGGATCCGATGAGCTTTCGCGTGCCCCGGCGAACTGTCGCCGCCTTCCTTGGCCCGGCCGTCGCGGCGCTGGCCCTGGTTGGCATCGCTCCGCTTCTCTATGCGGTCTGGAAAAGCCTGCACTACTTCAACCTGACCAAGCTGGCGCAGCAGAGGTTCGTTGGCCTCGACAACTATGCCGCAGTGCTGACCGATCCGGTGTTCTGGCAGGCAATGGGGCGCACAGCGCTGCTGTTCCTTATCGCCGTGCCGATCGAGATCATGCTGGGCCTGGTGATCGCCCTGGTGCTGCACCGGCCGGGGCTGACACTCTGGAAGACGCTGACGCGGCTTTCGCTGGTCCTGCCGATGGCAACGACCTATGCCGTCGTGGGACTGCTGGCCCAAGTCATGCTGAACCAGAAATACGGCGTCATCAACCAGATGCTCGGATGGATCGGCATTGCCCCGATCAATTTCATCGGTGACCCTACAAATGCATTCATCGCAGTGGTCCTGTGGGACATCTGGCAATGGACGCCCTTCGTCGCGCTTGTCCTGCTTGCCGGCCTGTCCACCGTCCCGCCGGAAATCGAGGAGGCCGCGAAGCTTGAGACGAAATCCAACTGGACGGTCCTGCGCTTTGTCCAGCTTCCGTTCCTGGCCCCCAGCCTTGTCGCCGTCCTGATCCTGCGCACCGCCGACACGCTGAAGCTGTTCGACATGCCCTTCACCATGACGCGCGGGGGTCCGGGGTCCGCGACCGAATTCATCGCCGTGCTGATCGAGCGCGTGGGCAACCGCCAGTTCGACATCGGCATGGCCGCGGCACAGTCGATCATCATGCTGGCGATCACCATCGTGCTTGCGCAGCTTTACATCCGCCTCTTCTACCGCGAGGTCCGTTGACATGGCCGCCCCCGTCCAGCGCCGCCACCTCTGGGCCGAAGGTGCGCTTCTTCTGCTGATCGGCCTCTTCTGCGTCTTTCCCTTCTACTGGATGGTAACGACCAGCCTGAAGACCCAGGTCGTCGCGCTGGAATCTCCGCCCGTCTGGTGGTTCACGCCCACGCTGGCGAACTACTGGGAAGTCCTGTTCGTGGACAGGGTCGGCCCGGCGCTGGTCAACTCGATCATCGTCGCGGTCTGCACCACGGCGCTGGCCGTGGGCCTTGGCACGCCCGCCGCCTATGCCCTTGCCCGGTTCGAGTTCCGTGGCAAGCGCGACCTGTGGTTCTGGTTCATCACCAATCGCTTCGTCAGCCCCGTCGTCCTGGCGTTCCCGGTCTTCCTGATCGCCCGCCAGACCGGCCTGCGCGACACCCATATCGCGCTGATCCTGATGTATCTGACCTTCACCCTGCCGATCGTGATCTGGATCTGCACCGACCAGTTCCGCGGCATCCCGAAGGAACTGGACGAGGCGGCCATGCTGGAAGGCGCAAGCCAGTGGCGCATCTTCCGCTCGATCTGCCTGCCGCTCGCCATGCCCGGCGTTGCGGTCAGCTCGATCCTCTCCTTCATCTTCGCGTGGAACGAGCTTCTCTTCGCCTACATCCTGGCCCCCAAGGCCGCCAAGACCGCCCCCGCCATGGCCGTGACCTTCATGGAGGGCTACGACGTGCCTTACGGAAAGATCATGGCCACCTCGACGCTCATCGTCGTCCCGGTCTTGATCTTTGCGCTGCTGGCGTCGAAACACCTGGTCCGGGGCCTGACGATGGGGGCCGTGAAGTAGGGGGTGCAATGGCGCGCGCGCCGAAACTGCCGCAGATCGACACCGAAGAGCGGTTCCTGGCGCAGGTGGCCTGGGCCTATCATGTCGAGGGGCTGACGCAGGAGAAGGTGGCCGAGAAGCTTGGCGCCACCCGCCTGCGGGTCAACAAGGCCTTGGCCGAGGCCCGCGCGCGCGGCCTTGTGCGGATAACCTTCAACACCGCCTTCGCCGCCTGCGCCGAACTCGAGGCTGCCTTGCGTGCCCGCTTCGGGCTGCGACAGGCCTATGTCGCGCCTGCGCCGATGGACCCGCGCGACGTGCAGATGATCGTGGGCGCGGCGCTCGGGAACCTTCTGTCCGAGGTGCTGGCCGACCCGAAGGTGCGCCTGTTCGGCATGTCCTGGGGCGGAACGCTGAACATCGCCACCCGCTTCGTCGCGGCGATGGATCGGCCCGACCTGGAGGTCATCAGCGTCATGGGCGGCCTCACGCGCGGATCGGACCTGAACAGTTTCGAGATCACGACCCGGCTGGCCGACCTGCTGGGCGCCCAGCACAGCTATTTCACCGCGCCGCTTTACGCCGGCAGCCGGGAAAGCCGCGACACGATCATGCAGCTCGACGTGTTCCGCGAGGTGCTGGAGAAGCTGCGCGGGGTGGATGCGCTGGCCATGGCGGCGGGCGACATCTCGAAGGCGTCGCTGCTGATGCGCGACGGCCTGCCCGGCGACGTGACGATGGAGGACCTGCGCGCCCTGGGAGCGGTGGGCGACGTGCTGGGCGTGGTGCTGGACGCCGAGGGCCAGCCGATCCCGCATCCGATCAACGAGCGCGTCATCGGCATCGGGCTCGAGGATCTCGGCCCGATCCCCAACGTCATCCTTGCCGCCGGGGGACCGCACAAGGTGCCGATCGTCCGGGCGATCCTGAAACGCGGCGTGGTCAACACCCTTGTCACCGACGAGGCGACGGCCCGCGCCCTGCTGGAGCGCGGCTGATGGCGCTGCATGTCGGCATCGACCTCGGCACCTCCGGCATCAAGGCGGTGCTGATCGAGGACCTCGCCCGCGTCGTCGCGGTGGCGGCGGAACCGGTGGCGGTGAGCCGCCCGCAGGTGGGCTACAGCGAACAGGATGCCGATCTCTGGGTCTCGACGGTGTTCACCTGCCTCGACCGGCTGGCGGCCGAGGCCCCGCGCGAGATGGCGGCGGTGAAGGGGATCGGGCTGTCGGGGCAGATGCTGGCGGCGCTGATCCTGGATGCGGACCTGCGCCCCCTGCGCCCAGCGATGCTGTGGAACGACCAGCGGGCGATCGCGGAATGCGCCGAGCTGCTGGCCGCCGTCCCCGACATCGGCCGGCGCACCAACGGCACGCCCGACCCCGGCATCACCGCGCCAAAGCTCATGTGGCTGAGGAAGCACGAGCCGGACCTGATGGACCGCGCGCGCATGCTGATGCTGACCAAGGACTATGTCCGCCTGGCGCTGACCGGAGAGGTCGCGACCGAACCTTCGGATGCGGGCGGGACGCAGCTTCTGGACGTGGCCTCGGGCCGGTGGGACCCCGGGCTTTGCGCGGCCGCCGGCTGGGATCCGGCGCATCTGCCCCCGGTCCTTGACAGCTGGGCCGAGGCGGGGCGGCTGAGGCCCGACCTCTGCGCCCGCTGGGGGATTGCGCGGCCGGTCGCGGTAGCGGCGGGCGCGGGGGACAACATGGGATCGACGCTGGGCGCGGGCGGGGCGCGGCCGGGGGATGCAGTGCTGACCGTCGGCACCTCGGGCGTGGCCTGCGTGGTGGATGCGGCCTTCCACCCGGGGCCGCAGCGGGCGATCCTGACCTCGGCCCATGTCGTGCCGGGGGTGTTCCTGTCGATGGGCGTGGTGATGTCGGCGACGGCGAGCCTTGACTGGGTGGGCCAGATCACCGGGCGCGCCGTGCCCGATCTGGACGCCGAGGCCACGGCCTTCGCCGCCCGGGACATCGAGGCCGCGCCGCTGTTCCTGCCCTGCCTGACCGGCATCCGCACGCCCCTGAACCGCCCCGACCTGACGGGGCGCATGGCGGGGCTGCATCCGGGCGTCACGCCGGCGATGCTGGCCTATGCGACGATGGAGGGCGTGGCCTTCCAGTTCGCCGACTGCATCGCCGCGCAGGAGGAGGTGGGGGTCCGCCCCGAGCGGTTCACCGTGGTCGGCGGCGGCACCCGCAGCGCGCTGTGGCTGCGGCTGATGGCGAGCGTTCTGGGCCGTCCGCTGGCCCTGATCGATGGCGCCGACATGGCCGGCCCGCGGGGGGCGGCGCGACTGGCGGCGGTCGCGGCCGGGGCGCCGGTCGGGATCCTGTCCGAGCCCGTCCCCGCCCGCCGAGAGGTCGCGCCTGACGATCAGCTTACAGAAGCCCTGGCCCAGCGCCGTGCCTCCATCACCGCACTGGCGGCGGACTGAGCAGCGAGGGCATTGCCAAGCGCATCGTAAATGCACCATCACCTCATCTACCGGGGGTTGCGCATTGTCCATTCGCTCCCGCGGCGTTCCCTTGAATATCGCTTCCCTGCACGCCACGAGAGCCGCCTCTGACGGATCCCTTTCAGGCCCGTATTGCGATCATGCCCCCATGGCAGACCCACAAGGTGTCGGGGCGACGGCAAGAGCACGCAAGCGGCCCAGATACCGGCCAGCGAAGTGATGCACTGCCACCCCCGGCTTTCGCAAGCGATGAACCGAGGCCCGGCAGGCAATTGGCCAGCCTGCCCCGACCGCAAGACCCAAAGACCACAGGGGCCGCCGGCCTCAGCCAGCGCCTTGCATCCTCTGGCCCGCCACCGTCTCGGCGCGCGCCTTCAATCCTGCATTCGCGCTTTCGAACGCCTCACGGAACTGGTGCACATCCATGACCCACAGAAGGACACCGTGGAAGCGTTCACCCTGAATCAGCAGGGTTCCGCCATTCTCAGCCGACAGCAGGAAATAGTGCTCGCCATCGAAAATGCCCGGCAGGCCGAGGCGACCCAGCCAGCGCAGCTGGCGCCCAGGGTCGGCGACCAGGATTTCGGGGTGGAAGGTGATCCTTCCGCCCGACGGCGTGCCCATCGTCAGCCCGACCCGGTCGCCTTCGACGAAGTGCCCCTCGACGTGATGGATGTTCGGGCTCCAGCCCTGGTGCTCGACCGGATCGGTCAACAGGGCCCAGACGGTCTCGGGTGGCGCGGCGATGAAGATTTCCGTTTCGAAACCGTCACTGGGGGCAAGGGCGAATGCCAGGCCAAGGGCGAGTGCAAGAACAGCGGTGGCGCCGAAAAACGTGGTCATGTCAGGGTTCCGTGTTTGGGGGGGCGCCACTGGAATACGACCGACCGAGTCATTCTGAAATTGAATAAAGAAAATTACCAGCTATAGAGAAATGCATGATCAACACTCCGGTTCAGTGGGACCACTGGCGCAGCTTCATCGCCGTTGCCGAAGAAGGCAGCCTGTCGGGCGCAGCGCGCGCCCTGCGCCTGACTCAGCCGACCGTGGGACGGCACATCGACCTTCTCGAACGGGCCGTCGGGGCCGGACTGTTCCTGCGCGCGCCACATGGCATGTCTCTCACCGATCTGGGGCGCGATCTGCTGCCTGAGGCGCGGGCGATGGCGGCCGCGGCGGCGGCCCTGGAACGCACGGCGTCGGCACCGCTGGATGCCGGCCGCGGCATCGTGCGTCTGACGGCCAGCGAGGTGGTGGGGGCCGAGATCCTTCCGGGTGTCCTGAGCCCGCTGCTGGCCGCGCATCCCGGGCTTGAGGTGGAACTTGTGCTTTCGAACCGCAACGAGGATCTTCTCAGGCGCGAGGCCGATCTTGCGGTACGCATGGCGCGGCCTGCACAGTCCGGGCTGGTGGCCCGCAGGATCGCCGTGGTGCGGATCGGGCTTTACGCCCATGCGCGCTATCTTGCGGCCCATGGCACGCCACAGACCCCTGCGGACCTGGCCGGACACCTGCTGATCGGGCCGGACCGCGACGAGGGCCCGCTTGCAGCAATGGCGGCTGCGGGACTTGACCGCAGGATGCTGCGTTTCCGCTGCGACCGCGAGGCCGCACAGCTGAACGCATTGCGCGCTGGGTTGGGGATCGGCGCGGCGCAGGCCGGAATCGCGCGCGCCTGTCCCGATCTGCGACCGGTGCTGCAGTCGCAGTTTGACTTCCGCCTCGACTGCTGGCTGGCGATGCACGAGGATCTGCGGGCAAGTGCGCGGGTGCGGCTGTTATTCGATCACCTTGCAGCCCATCTGCCTGACGCTCTGGCGGGATAACCCTGGCAATGGCAAGTCGCCCAGAACGGGCTTTACGTCTAGCATGACGGGGTGACTGCATTCGGCTGAAGGCCAGGACCGTTTCGCCCGTACCAGGCATAGCTTGCAGGCAGTCGGCCTGACCTTTCCGGCTTTGGCGATATTAAGACCCCGCTGCTCGCGCCGTTGCGGGGCTGATCTGCACCACGGCAAGGTGGCACGCCCCTTCGAACCGGCAGGGGTGAACAAGACCAGGGATCTGGCCGGTCGGACAATCCCGAACTCGGCGCGGCACCGAAGGCCGCGCTGGTGTGCAGCGGATCAGCGGCGGGCGCCCAGCTTTTCGGCCAGATAGGCGGCTGCCTTGGCGGGGGTGGCAAGCCGCGGATAGTCGGCCTCCGGGATCGGCAGGCCGAAACGCTTGTGCAAGGCGCTGACGAGGTTCAGGAAATCCATCGAGTCAAGCCCGAGGTCATCCTGAAGGTGATCGTCGTCGCCTATCGATGCCGCATCCAGATCGGGGGCAACCGAGGTCAGTTCTTCCAGAAAGGCTGCGCGCAGATCGGTCATGGGATGTCGGGCTCCTGCAAGAGGCGGGCGATCTCGCCCAGGAATTGCGCACCGCGGCGTCCGTCGCTGATGCGGTGGTCGGCGGCAAGGGTGGCGGTCACGGAAAGGCGCGCGACAATGGCGCCGTCGAGGACAACAGGTTTCAGGCGTGGGGTGCCGAAGCCCACCAGCGCCACCTGCGGCGGGTAGATCACGCCGGTCAGTGCATCGACTCCGGTTTCACCCAATGAAGAGACGGTGATCGTGCCCTGGGTGATCTCGCTGTTCCTCAGCCGACCGGTGCGGGTGCGGGCAACCAGATCCCGCATGGCGTCCATGATCGCATCCACATCCATGGCTTGCGCGTCAAGTATGGCCGGCGCGATCAGGCCGCCGCCCCGCATGGCGATGGCAAGACCGCAATGAACGGCGGCCGCAGGGGTGAAGGGGTCCGCCTCGAACCGGCCGTTGAGTTCGGGCACCTTTGCCAGCGCCCCGACCGTGGCGCGGACCAGAAGCGCCCCCAGCAGCAGGCGCCGGTCAGGCGTGCGATCGGCATTGACGGCGGTCAGCCGCTCCTGCGCGGCCTGCAGGTCGATCTCGTGCGTCAGATAGTAATGCGGGATCTCGCGTTTCGAGCGGCTCATCGCGGTGGCGATGGCGCGGCGCATTTCGGCCATGTCAAGGCCGGGCTTGCCCGTTGGGGCCGGAGGCTCTGCCGGCAAGTGGGTGGCGGCCTGCTCCACATCCGCAAGAAGCACCGCGCCACCGGGACCGCTGCCGGGAATGGCCCCCAGATCCAGGCCAAGTTCCACCGCCCGTGCCCGCGCGGCGGGAGAGGCCAGCACCGGCCCCATCCCGGCCGCGGCCGTCGGGGGTGACGATGCAGGGGGTGGTGCGGAGGGCGCTGCAGGGGCAATCGGCGCCGGGGCGGGCGGGGGTGACGGCGCCGCCGACTGTGGCGCGACCGGTGGCTGTGGGGCCGATGGCGGCGGGGCCATCTCGCCCTCCGAAGCCAGCCGGGCAAGCGGCGCGCCGACAGGCAAGGTCTGGCCGACCTCGGCAATCAGCTCCTCGATTCGCCCCGGCTGGAAGATCTCGATCTCGATGGCTCCTTTCTGGGTCTCGACCACCGCGACGACATCCCCCTTCTTCACCTGGTCGCCGGGTTTGACCAGCCATTCGACCAGCTTGCCCGCCTCCATGTCGGCGCCCAGCGAGGGCATGGGAAAGATGCTCATGGCGTCACCCCCGGCAGGGCCCGGACAGCGGCGACGATATCGGCCACCTGCGGCAGGGCGGCAGTTTCCAGGTGTTTCGGGTAGGGCACCGGCACCTCGGCAGCGCAGACCCTGGCGACAGGAGCATCGAGATGCCAGAAGCAGGCCTCCTGCACGCGCGCGGCGATTTCCGCCGAAAGCGAGCCCGTGCGCCAGCCTTCATCCACAACCACTGCCCGCCTGGTGCGACTTACGGAAGAAACCAGCGTTTCGTCATCCAGAGGGCGCAGCGAGCGCAGGTCGATCACCTCGGCCTCGATCCCGTCCTTCGCCAGCGCCTCGGCGGCCTCGAGCGCCTTCCACAGACTGAAGCTCCAGGCTATCAGCGTCACGTCGCGGCCCAAACGGCGGATCACGGCACGATCGATGTCCACTGCGCCAGCATTGGCGGCGATCCGGCCTGTCATGTTGTAGAGCATGACATGCTCCAGCACGATCACCGGGTCGGGATCTTCCAGAGCGGTGGCCAGCATCCCGCGGGCATCCTCAAGCGTGGCAGGGGCAACAACGCGCAAACCCGGAATATGGGCGAAGAACGCCTCGAGGGAATGCGAATGCTGCGCCGCAAGCTGCCGCCCTGCCCCGGTTGCCATGCGAATGACCAGGGGAACTCCGAACTGACCGCCCGACATGTGGCGTATGGTGGCGGCGGTGTTCAGGATCTGGTCCAGCGCCAGCAGCGAGAAGTTGACCGTCATGATCTCGACGATCGGCCGCATCCCCACCAGCGCAGCCCCGATCCCCGCGCCGGTAAAGGCGGACTCGGAGAGCGGCGTGTCGCGGATGCGGTCGGGGCCGAATTCCTTGAGCAGCCCCATCGAGACGGCATAGCAGCCGCCATAGGCGCCGATGTCCTCGCCCATCATGAACACGCGGGGGTCGCGCAGCATGGCCTCGGTGATCGCGGCGCGGCAGCAGTCGCGGTAGGTCGTGTCCACCATCCGGTCGGGTTGCAGCACGACGGGCGGCGCAGGGCGGGTTTCGGCCACGACATGGCGGGTCAGATCCTCGACCGGCTCCCACGGGGCCTGCTCGCAGGCCGCCACCGCATTCCTGAGCTGCGCCTCGACCTCGGCCTCGATGGCATCGACTTCCTCCTGATGCATCAGGTTGTTGTCCAGGAGCCAGGACTGGAACCGGGTGATCGGCGAACGCTTGCGCCATTCCGCCACCTCGGCCTTGTCGCGGTACTTCTCGGCGTCGAACATCGAATGCGGCCGGGTGCGGTAGGTGCGGCATTCCAGGAATTGCGGACCTTGGCCTGATCGTGCCGCCTCGACCAGCCGCCGCGTCGCAGCCTCGACCGATACCACGTCGTTGCCGTCCACGCTTTCGGCCGGCATGCCGTAGCTCGCGGCGCGGGGGGCGAAGTCGGGGTTGGCCTGCACCCGGGTGACGGCCGTGCCCATGGCGTAAAGGTTGTTCTCCAGCACGAAGAGCACCGGCAGTTTCCACAGCGCGGCAAGGTTCATCGACTCGTGAAACTCGCCCTCTGCCAGCGCCCCATCGCCAAAGAAGCAGACCGTCACGCGGTTTTCGCCCTGCATGTGGTCGCCCAGCGCAAGGCCCACCGCCAGCGGTAGTCCGCCGCCGACGATGGCATTGCCGCCGTAAAGGTTGGTCTCGGCATCGAAGAGGTGCATCGACCCGCCGCGCCCGCCCGCGCAGCCGGTGGCCTTGCCGTACATCTCGGCCAAGGCTGACTCCATGCTCATGCCGCGCGCCAACGCATGGCCGTGCTCGCGGTAGGTGGAAACCACCCTGTCGCGCGGCTCAAGCGCCGCCGCAACGCCGACCGCAACGGCCTCCTCGCCATCGTAAAGGTGCAGGAAACCGCGGATCTTTTCCTGGGTATAAAGTTCGTAGCACTTCTCCTCGAAGCGGCGGATGCGGATCATGCCACGCAGAAGGTCGCGGGCATGGGTGTGATCGAGCCTGACCTTGGTCATCGTGCATCCCCTTCCAGCGTGGACAGGTCACCCTCTGGCAGGCCCAGTTCCCGGGCGCGCAGGAGCCGCCGCATGATCTTGCCCGATCGCGTCCGCGGCAGGCTGTCGCGGAAGACGATCTCGCGCGGAGCGACGGCGGGACCGAGTCGCTTGCGCGCGTGGCCGCGCAGTTCACGTTCCAGCGCCTCGCCGGGTTGATACCCGGCCTTGAGGATCACGAAGGCCTTGACCACCTCGCCCGCGGTTTCGTCGGGAATGCCGATCACCGCAGCCTCGGCCACGGCGGGGTGTTCGATCAGCGCGCTTTCCACCTCGAAAGGGCCGATCAGGTGGCCCGAGGACTTGATCAGGTCGTCGGCCCGACCGACGAACCAGTAATATCCGTCGCTGTCGCGCATCGCGAGATCGCCGGTCAGATACCAGCCCCCCGCGAAGCATTTGGCATAACGCTCTGGCTGGCCAAGATAGGCCCGCATCATCGAAGGCCAGCCGGGTCGCAGCGCCAGTTCCCCGATGCTGCCGTCGGGCTGTTCGATCACGCTGTCGCCCTCGCGCGTCACGATCCCGGCCTCGACTCCCGGCAGCGGCTTGCCCATCGCACCGGGCTTGATATCCATGTCGGCCGTGTTGGCGATCATGATGCCGCCGGTTTCCGACTGCCACCAGTTGTCGTGGAACGGCAGGCCCAGCACCCGCTGCCCCCAGAGGACACACTCGGCATTCAGGGGTTCACCCACCGATGCCAGAAAGCGAAGCGACCTGAAATCGTGCCCCTGGGCAGCCGCGTCGCCCGCCCGCATCATCATGCGGATCGCGGTGGGTGCGGTGTACCAGACCTGCACCCTTTCCCGTTCAAGGATCGAATACCAGCGGTCCAGATCGAATTCGGCCTCGTCCACCACCATGGTCACGCGGTTACACAGGGGCGATATGATCCCGTAGCTCATTCCCGTGACCCAGCCGGGATCGGCCGTGCACCAGTAGATGTCGCCCGGCCGCAGGTCGAGTGCGAGGCGCCCGGTCTCGGCATGGGCGACGACGGCCTCATGCACATGCACGACGCCCTTCGGCAGGCCCGTTGTGCCAGAGGTGAAATGCAGCAGCGCCATGTCCTCGGGCTGGGTGGGGTGCGTCTCGAACCGGTCGGGCACGTCGGCCATGGCGGGGCCCAGCGCGACACAGTCTTCGGGTGCGGTATCGCCGATGATGAGGACCAGCCTGAGCCCCGGCATGCTGGCGCGCCACTCGGCAACCTTGCGCGCATAGTTCTGGACCGTCGTGACCAGGACGGCGGCGCCGCCGATCTCCATCCTGGCGCGGACGGGTTCGGGACCGAAGGCCGCGAAAAGGGGGCTGACCACGACCCCTGCCTTCATCGCGCCAAGGGTGGCGGCGTAAAGTTCGGGCACCCGACCGGAAAGAAGGAACATCCGTTCCCCTGGCGCAATGCCGTTGGTGCGCAGGACATGGGCGAAGCGCGCGGCCTGGCTGGCAAGATCGGCATAGGTCAGGATCTGGCGCTGCCCCTCGCGGCCAAGCCAGATCAGCGCCGCCTGCCCGCCGTGGCCAGCAGCCACATGCCGGTCAACCGCTTCGTATGCGATGTTCAGCCCGCCGCCGGGCAATCCCGCCAGTCGCGACCGGGCCGCCTGCCAACCGGTGGGCAAAGACGGCATGTCCCCTGTTGTGGGTGCCCTCGCAGCGATGATGTTGGCCATCTTCCCCCCCCAATCCTGCGTGAAGATCACCGGCTGCCCCGACAGACTGATGTGTCTGACGCACCGAAAGGACCTGCCATCGAAGAATGCACCGCGCCCGGGCCTGTGTATTTGATGCAGGTCATGCCGGCGACCTATCGGCCGGGCGGCGACGCGGAAGGGAATCGGCCGGCACGGGCATGCTCCCCTGCCCCGCCATCGGTCCCGCGTAGCTCAGATTTCCGGCAGGACGCCGGCCACCAGCAGGCCAAGGCACACGATTGCCCCGGTCGGCGGCACCCAGCGATAGACCTGGAATGTCCCCTCGGGCACCGGGGTTCCCCGAGCCTTGATGCGGGCGAGCGACAGGCAGACAAGGGCAAAGACCAACAGCGTGATTGCCGAGGTCAGTTCCGCAAGTTCGACGATGGGCAGCGCAAGCGCCATGATCAGCGCGACACCGGCACAAAGGGCCGTGGCGCGCACCGGCGTGGCGGTCCGCGCGGACAACCGTGCCAGGCCAACGGGCAACTCTCCATCCCTGGCCATACCGTAGATGACCCTTCCAGCCATGAGGATCTGGACGATGATACCGTTCAGCGTGGCGACCGTCGCAATCGCGACCAGCACGATCTCGGGCAACCCGGTGTTGCGGGTAAAGGTCAGCGTCAGCGGGGACGGATGGGATGTGATGTCTGCCAGATCGTTGGTGGCAAGGACAGTCAGGACCACCCCCAGATACAGGACCGTCGTGATCAGCAGGGTCAGGAAGATGGCGGTCGCAAGGGTCCGCTGCGGGCTGGTCGTTTCCTCGGCGATCGAGTCGATGTTCTCGAAACCGATGAAGGCAAAGAAGGCCAGAAGGCTTGCAGCCATGATCCCGCTCCAGACGGGCAAAGACAGGGTTGCCGGCACGGCCTGCACAGCCTGGCCGAGGATATCCTTTCCGGCCCAGAATCCCCCGCCGATGATCAGCACAAGGCCGCCGATCTCCACCACAGTCATCGCACCGGCTATTCCGGTAGAGGACTTGATGCCCAGCGATGCAACAGTCGCGCAGCCGCAGATCACGAAAGCCAGCAACAGGGTGGGCGGCAGGTCGATGACACGGGAAAGGTAGCTGACGGCCCCGTGCGCGATGGCTGCGGCAGCAACGATACCGATCGTCGCGACGCCAAGCCCGACCGCGACGAACAGGGTGCGCGATCCGAAGCCTTCGCGCACGAAGCGCGCCTCGGCGGCCGCAAAGGGAAAGCGGCCGGTAAGTTCGGCAAAGCAGGCAGCCGGAAAGACCATGATCAGCGCGGCCAGGACAAAGGCGACCGGCGCATGGATGCCGGCGAGGGAAATCGTGCTGCCCACAAGGGCGTAGATCCCGGCCCCGATCGTCACGCCAAGCCCGTAAAGCACGACGTTCGCCAACCCCAGCCGACGCCGGAGTGTCAGTTCAGCCATCGGCGGCCCCCTGTTCCGCCGAAAGGTCGCCCTGCCCTGCCCGTGCCTCGGCGAAATCCAGCAGGCGCACCTCGATATTGGCGTTGATCGAGCCCGACTCGAACTCGCCGTTCATGGTGCGCCTGCCCGCCGGCAACCCGGTCAGCTGTGAGATAGCCTCGTCCACATGGGAAACGGCATGGATCTGGAACCGGCCGGACGCGACGGCGTTCACGACCTCATCACGCAGCATCAGGTTCCCAAGGTTTCCCCGCGGGATCACGACGCCCTGCCGACCTGTCAGCCCCTTTTCGGCACAGACCCGGAAGAACCCCTCGATCTTCTCGTTGATGCCACCGACCGGCTGCACGTCGCCCAGCTGGTTGACCGATCCCGTCACCGCATAGGATTGCGAGATGGGAACATCCGCCAGGGCAGACATCAGGGCGCAAAGTTCGGCCAGAGAGGCGCTGTCGCCCTCGATCCGGCCATAGCTCTGTTCCAGAACCAGCGAAGCCCAGAGCGAAAGCGGCACATCCGGCGCATAGCGCGCAGCCAGGAAGCCCGACAGGATCAGGACTGCCTTGGAATGGATCGGCCCTCCCAGCTTTGCTTCGCGTTCGATATCGACCACACGGCCCGATCCCATCCGCACCCGTGCCGTGATGCGCACCGGCATTCCGAAGCGCAGCTCGCCGATGTCCGCCACGGTCAGCCCGTTGACCTGCCCGACGACGCTGCCGGTGGTCGAAATCAGGATCCTTTCGCCGCTGACCATCTCCAGCAGGCGGTCGCGGGTGCGTCCCAGCCGGCGTTCCCGCGACGCGATCACGGCGGCGACATGGGCACCGGTGATGGCGCCGACCCCGTCCCTGCCGGCCAGGTGATCGGCCTCGCGCATCAGGTCAAGAACCTCGCCCGTCCGCAGGCAGATCTTCTGCTGGTCTTCCGCCGCGCGGGACGAGGCCTCGATCAGCGCGGCCACGCCGTCGCGGGCTACCGGGCGCAGCCCTTCCTGCGCGCCGACAGTGGCGAGCATCCTTGCGAAAAGCTCCATCGACCCTGCATCGCGGGTCATGTCGTCGGCGAACTCGGCCGCGACGCGGAAGAACTGGCCGTAGTCGGGATCCAGTTCCGACAGCAGTAGAAGCAGCTGCTGGTCGCCGACAAGAACCACCCGCACGTCCAGGGGAATGGCCTGCGGCTCCATCGTCGTGGTCGCGATCAGGCCAAGCCGGTCGGCGGCGGTGGTGATCCGGATCTCATGCGTCTCGAGGCTGCGCTTCAGGGCATCCCAGGCGAAGGGTTCGGACAGCACGCGCCTGGCATCCAGCAGCAGGAACCCGCCATTCGCGCGATGCAGCGCGCCCGGCTTGATGAGGGTGAAGTCGGTGACGAGCGTCCCTTGCTGGGACATGTAGTCGATCCGGCCGGAAAGATTTGCCAAGGTCGGCATCGTTTCGACGATGACCGGGGCGCCCGCCCCTTTTTCGTGCGTCGTGACGACATTCACGGCATAGCGGTGAAAGCGCGGGTCATCGTGCAGGGCGGCAGGGCCGCGCGGGAAGGGTGCCTCGGCACCGCTGCGCTCCCACGACAGGAACAGGTCTGCGTTCACGACGAAATCCTGGCGCAGGGCCTGAAAGAAGGACTGCACCTCGGGCAGTCGGGCATAGCTGCGGTTCATGCGCGACATTGCCGACTTGACGGCACTTTCCGCCATGCGCGCGTTCAGATCGGCCATGGCCTCGCGCTGTTCGCGGCCCAGTTCGGGAAGCGAGGCCAGGAAATCCTCCAGCTCTTCATGGATCGCCTGGACATCGGCCTCGATCCGCGCGCGATCGGCCTCGGGCATGGCAGCCATCGCCTCGGCCTTCAGAACCTCGCCGGCGTGCATCGGGGCCAGGGAAAACCCCATGGGCGTCCGCATGATGGCGACATTCCGCTTGCGGGCGCTTTCGACAAGGGCGTTGAAGGCGGCTTCGTGGCGCGCGGCGAATTCCTGCTCGATGGCTGCACGGCGCGTCTGGCAGTCTTCCGAGACGAGAACAGCCGGAATCCGGCTGGCCAGATCCTCGACCAGGGCCGCGACGGCATCGCGAAGCCGGGGGCCTTCGCCTGGGGGAAGGCGGATCGCCAGCGGCTTGTCCGGATCCGCAAAGTTGTTGACGTAGACCCAGTCGTCAGGCTCGGGTCGGGTGGCCGCTACATCTTGAAGGATCCGCAGCACCGTCGAATGGCGACCCGAACCCTCGGGTCCGTAGACGAACAGGTTGAACCGGGGGTGGCGCATTTCCGCCGAAAGGCGGATCGCCTCGACAGCGATGTCCTGGCCCACAGGGCCCTTCAGCGCGGCCAGATCCGCTGTCGTCTCGAACGTAAAGTCCGACGGGTTGCAGACAGCCCGAAGCCTGTCATGAGAAACCAGAGTATCGGCCACTGGCCGCACCTCATGTTGCGAGGGTGGTCCACCCACCCGGGATGCCAGAGTTCGGCAGGTGCATGGTCAAGGTCAAGCGCCCTGGAT
The DNA here is from genome assembly GCF_004959785.1 of Tabrizicola sp. YIM 78059. Taxonomy (NCBI): domain Bacteria; kingdom Pseudomonadati; phylum Pseudomonadota; class Alphaproteobacteria; order Rhodobacterales; family Paracoccaceae; genus Tabrizicola; species Tabrizicola sp. YIM 78059. The sequence goes on along the minus strand of NZ_SJZH01000001.1, from coordinate 11,539 downwards.
GTCAAGCTGACTGATCCGCCGCCGAGACGTTTCACGCGGCAGCACGGGGGCACCCCGACCGGCAAAGGGCAGACGTGAGGAATTGCAGCGACGAAGGGGGCCAATCATCGGATTGGTTGGCTGTGAGTGTCGGGACACCCCCCAACGGGTTGGTGAGCCGTGGCCTTTCCGGAAGCAGGGGGTTGAACCCGCCCAGATCCTGCACGCCGTAGGGCACGCGTGGCAACGGGGCAATATGCTGCTGCGCACTTCACACCTGAGGGGTACCTTTCCCTTTCCCGTTCGAGTTTCGACCAAGCGGCAGCTACGCCACTCCGTGGGACAGGATGACGGCTTCACAAGGTGGCTTCTTGACCGTCAGGGTTGTGGAGCAAAGCCGTTGACCCCCCCAAACTTGTGCGCTAATTGGATTCGAACCAAACGGCCGCATCAGGCCGGGATGGCTGTCCGGAGCTATCCGTTGCGTCCTCAACGTCAGTGCGTTGTGGGTATAAAAAGTCCATGGATGGGCTTCAATAAATGCTGAACTGATTTATCATCAGTTGGCCTGCGTGATGAAGGTGCTTTGAGAGTGAATTGCGGGATGCATATCGCGGGGTGCGGAGGAAAAGTGCGGCCGCGCGGTCATCAGCTTCTTTCCGGCTTGAAGTACCACATACAACGCAAAGTCTGTTTATCTTCTGCGTATCTGTTTCAATTTGCTTCCCGCAATCTCGCAAGAAAGGGCCAATCCTTCCACTTGCTGACTGGGCCGCGCGCCGCCAAATCCGTCTGACTTGATCGGAATTGCGTGATGACTGCCGATTGCCGTCCGCCTACGCTTGACTGGCCGACCCACACCGCTCCCTCACACGCTGCCTCAGGCTTGGTGACATTAGGAAAGTCGGGGCATTGCCCCAGAAGGATCCTTCTGCTGCAGGGTCCTGTGGGTCCCTTTTTTACCGAACTGCAGGATGCTTTGGTGGCATCTGGATATGATGTAAGGCGCGTGATCTTCAACTTTGGTGACCAGGTCTTCGCGCGGCGCCGCTCCTGTATCCGATTTGCCGGAACGCTGCCCGAGTGGGCAAGCTGGCTCAAAGCTGAAATTGCCAATCGCAGACCAGATGCGATCATTCTTTTTGGCTGCAATCGCCCGATACATCGAGTTGCCCGAGAGGTAGCAGAGATGAACGGAATTCCCGTTGTCAGCCTTGAGGAAGGTTATCTGCGCGCCGGATACGCCAGTTGCGAATCGGGCGGGAACAATCAGCATTCCCCGATGGCGCGGTGGCGATCAAATCAGACATTTGCCCCACAAGATGGTGCAGGCCCATCCCCCTGCAACAGTCGCTTTTCCTTTGTGGCAATGTGCCTCTGGGGGGCGATCTATTACCTGATGCGCGATCTGGCATCAAAAGAGACCGAGGAACATCTGTACCACCGCCAGAGGGAACGGATCCTTCCCCTATCTCTCGGCTGGGCGGCCCACATGCTGGGTCGCGTTGCCGCGAGGCTTACAGAATATCCGACGCGGCGAGTGCTCCGGCAGTCTCCGGGCTATCTGCTGGTCCCGCTTCAGGTCACAAGCGACAGCCAGCTCGTAACGGCGGCACGCGGCTGGACGACAGACCGGCTGATAGATGCCGTGTTGCGCGCCGCAAGCACCGCCGGCTGCTGCCAGAAGATCGTCTTCAAGCTGCACCCGCTGGAACGCCGCAGTTCGGCCATGAAGCATCTGGTTCGCAAAAAGGCGCGGCAGTTCGGAATTCCTCGCAATCGGTTGATTGTTCTTCGGACCGGGCGCATCGGCGATCTGACAGCAAAAGCCAGCGGCATGATCGTGATCAATTCGACATCAGCCTTTTCCGCGATGCACCATGACGTTCCGGTCCTTGTGCTGGGCGACGCCGTCTTCCGGCACAAGGAAATCGTGACATTGGGGGATGACGAAACCGACGTTGCCAGGTTCATGGCCGTGCGACGGGCCAAGCCGCGCGTGCAGATCAACGCTTTCCTGACCGAATTGAAGGCCAGAAGCCTGATCCCTGGCGGCTTCTATGGGCGGGCAGAAAGGAAGGCCGCCATCGCCGCTATCCTTGGCAGGCTGGAAAAGGTCCGGACCATGGTTCAGGACATGCGGGCGGCAGGCGCATGATCCGCGGCATGACACGACGGACCGCAGTCTGTTTCGCCGCTGCGCTGTGTCTTGCCGGCTGCTCCGCCCTGCCCGCGTTCGGTCCTGCAGCAGAGGCGATCGACCGGTCGGATCTCGAGAATCCTGCGCGTGATGGTGCCACTCTGCCCTTCAGGGTCATCGACGTGACCGCAGCGACCCTTCCACCGGCTTCCAAAGCGACCGCTTCGTTTCCTGCAGCTTTTCGGAACCAGGGGTTCAAGGCGACTGACGAATTGATCGGCATCGGCGACGAATTGGAAATCCGCATATGGGAGGTCGCAGAGGACGGCCTGTTCGCCAGCGGTGGCAACAGGATGACGTCTCTGCCGGTCCGGGTCTCGAACTCTGGCAGAATCACGGTTCCATACGCGAATGCGGTCGAGGCGCGCGGTCTTACAGTCGATCAGCTTCGCAGCGTTCTGCTGGAACGGTACCGCGGACAGGCCATCGAACCGGAAATCGCCGTAAAGATCCTTTCCACCGAAGCGCGATCCGTGACGGTTCTGGGCGAGGTTGCCTCTCCCGGACGCATCCCTGTCCCGCCGCGCGGCCTTCGCCTGCTAGATCTGCTCGCACAAGCGGGCGGTCCGAAGCACCTGCCTTGGGAGGTGGAGGTGAGCTTGCAGCGGCAGGGGCTTTCAGCCTCGCTGCCCCTTTCGGACATCCAGGACTCGGCCGCGAACAACATAGTCGTGCTGCCGGGCGACACTGTGATCTTTTCCCACAAGCCGCGCCGGTTCGCGGTTTACGGTGGCGTCAGTCGGCCGAGCAACATCGAAATCCCGGCGAAGGAGGCCGATCTGGCCTATCTGCTGGCCGAGGCGGGCGGTCTGGATGATCAGGTCGCGCGGGTGCAATCGGTTTTCGTCTTCCGCCCTGCCAGCGGGGGCGGCATTGCGATGGCCTATCGCTTCGACTTCTCGCGCCCTGACGCACTACTTCTTGCGCGTTCGTTCCGGTTGGCGCCAGGCGACATCGTATACGTTGCTTCGGCCGGCGGCGCCGACTTCCGGAAGTTCGTGACCACAATCCTGTCGCCGCTTCTGGGGACTGCCAACTCGACCTCGAGATTGAGGGACTGACGCATGTTCCGAAGGTCTCGTTCATCCTGCCTGCCAGTAACGCCGCAGAGGTCATTCCGATGAGCGTTACGTCGTTGCTGCAGAAAAGCTGCCGGCGGTTCGGGATTAGCATCTTCGATAACGGGCCGCTTTACACGAAAGGTCGCGATGCGACGGATCTTTCGACACTGGATGGCCGGATGCAGGCGCTGCCGCTCGGTCAGGCCTTCTGCCAGCAGGCAATCGTGCGCAATTGCAGACTGCCGGAAGCGAAAAGTGTCTTGGCGCACCGCAAATCCGCTTTCCGCCTGCAGACGATCTGTCAACGCGAAGGACAGCTTCGGCTGCGCGAGACGATAACCTTTGCAGTCGATAGTCGCGGCTTGCTGGCAGGCGCGCCCCCGGATTGCACGCCTTGTCGAAAGGAGGGCTGAGATGGTGCCCGGTCTTGCGCCATCCCGCCGGCTCTGGCGCGCGCGGCTGCTGCTGGCCCCGGTCTGGCTTAGCGAATGCCTCAGAACCGCAGTGGCGCCCAAGCGCGCGCGACATGCCTGCACCAGCCTGATGCTGGCGCGATCCCAGGTTCTGGCCGCCGTGCTGGGCGAACGACCGGTGTTTCACAGTCGACTGCTGCCGCAGAAGGGCGAAACCCTGGTCGGATGGGGGCGGAAATGGTCAGGTCGTCGCGCCGCTGCCTTGGCGAAACACTCCGGCCGTGACCTTCTTCTGGTAGAGGATGGGTTCCTGCGTTCGGTCGGGCGCCACGATTCGCCCCTGTCGCTGCTAATGGACAGGATTGGCTGTCATTATGATGCGACGCAGCCTTCGGAGCTGGAAGAACTGATCCAATCCGATCTGAACGAGGCAGAGCGGGCAAGGGCGCGCGCGATCATGGCGGCCTGGCGGACCGAAGGCCTGTCGAAATACAACGCCCAGCGCAACGTGGCCTTTGGGCTGCCCGATCGCTATGTGCTGGTTTGCGACCAGACCTTCGGCGACCTTTCCATCGAATACGGCATGGCGACGGCCGCAAGCTTCAGCCGCATGCTCGAGGCGGCCCTGGCCGAGTATCCCGATCACACCATCCTGCTGAAGACCCACCCTGATGTGAAGGACTGCGCGAGAAGAGGCCATTTCGACCCCAAGGTGTTCGGCGCATCCGATCGGGTGCGGGTGCTGACGGATCCGGTGCATCCGGCCGGGCTGATCCCACAGGCCGAGGTGGTCTATACCGTCACTTCGCAGCTTGGCTTCGAGGCGCTGATCTGGGGCCGGCCGGTGCGCTGTTTCGGCATGCCCTTCTATGGAGGCTGGGGCCTCACCGAAGACGACCTGCCCGCGCCAGAACGTCGCCGACCGGTTGCACTGGAACAGATCGCCCATGCGGCTCTGGTCCGCTATCCGCGCTATGTAGATCCGTTGTCGCGACGGATCTGTGAACCCGAGCGCGCCTTTGCGCATGTGGGCCTGCAGCGCCGCCGCCGTCAGGAGCTACCGGCCCGGATCGCCGCAGTGGGTTTTTCGCGCTGGAAGCGGCACTTTGTCGCGTGTTTCCTTCAGGGATCGGAGGTTACCTTCCAGACCCGCAGGCAGGCCGAGCGCACCCCTGCCGAAACTGAGGCCGTAGCCATCTGGGGCGACGCCGAGGTGCCAGTGGCCCATTCCGACAAGCCGGTACTGCGTCTCGAGGATGGTTTCCTGAGGTCGTCCGGGCTTGGTGCCGAACTTGTCCGGCCCCAGTCGCTCGTTGTGGACGATGTGGGGATCTATTTCGACGCCACGCGGCCATCGCGGCTGGAACGCATCCTGCAGACCGAGAACCCGGACAATGTGGCACTGCGCCGGGCAAGCGAGTTGCGCGACCGGATCGTGCGACTTGATCTGACGAAGTACAACCTCGGACGCGAAACCTGGCAGCGGCCCACGGGGAAGCGTCCCGTCCTGCTGGTCGTCGGCCAGGTGGAAAGCGATGCCTCGATCCGTCTTGGATCGCCAGTGGTTCGCAGCAACTTCGAGCTTCTTGCCCGGGTGCGCGCAGAAAACCCAGATGCCTGCATCGTGTACAAGCCGCATCCAGATGTTCTTGCCGGCCTGCGGCGGGGCGGCATGCAAGAGGACGCGGCGCATGTTCTGGCTGACGAAATCCTGACCCGCCCCGTCTCGCCGGGACACCTCTTCACCCAGATCGACGCGGTACACACCATGACTTCGCTGATGGGGTTCGAGGCGCTGCTGCGCGGTGTCCCCGTAGTCTGCCACGGCCTGCCGTTCTACGCCGGCTGGGGCCTGACGGAAGACCGGCTGAGCTGTCCAAGACGCAACCGGAAGCTGACGCTCGACGCCCTTGTCCATGGCGCCTTGATTGCCTACCCACGCTATTTCGACTACCGGAACAACTGCTTTGTCGAGCCGGAAGATGCTGTCGGGCGCCTGGCCGAACTGGCCGGACGTGGTCCGCAGACAGCAGGTTGGCAACGCAGGCTTCTGCGCCTTGCAGTCAGATCCTGGATCGGACTAACGGGGAATACGCGATGACCAACCTCACGCCCAACGCGCCATTGCCCGCTTCCGGCGAGGTCATTTCGGTAATCAGACCCAACGCAACACAGCGGGGGCAGTCCTCCCCGGTGCGAAGCTACCGCGGCATTCTTCTGTCGTTCATCGTGTTTGTCTGTCTGCCGCTGTTGGCAGCGACCGCCTATTATGCGGCCATTGCGACCGACCGGTATGCAGCAAGGGCAGGCTTTTCCGTCCGGGGGATGGACATGAAAAGCGGCGTGGACGGACTGGGGGCGATCACCGGTCTGGCCAGTTCCGGTTCAACCACTTCCGATTCCTATATCGTTCTCAGTTACCTCGGCAGCCGCGAACTTGTCGAGGCACTGGACCGAGAGCTGGATCTGCGGGGGGTCTATTCCTCGGCCAATGTTGATCCCCTGTCGCGGCTTGCGCAGGATGCCACAATCGAGGACTTCGTGGCCTACTGGCAGCGGCACATCCATACGCAGTTCGATCCGGCCTCGGGTATCATCGAATTCGAGGTGCAGTCATTCTCCGCCGATCATGCCCGGCGTATTGGCGACATGGTGCTGACCCTTACCCAGAAACTGGTGAATGACCTGTCAGCCAGCGCCAGGAACGATGCCCTGCGCTTCGCGCGCGAAGATGTTGCACTGCAGGAAGCACGGCTGCGCAAGGCGCTGACCGCGATCCGGGACTTCCGCGCTTCCGAGCAGTCGGTCGATCCTTCGGCCAGCGCCGCCCTGGAAGTCGAACTGATCGCCGGCCTCGAATCCCGGCTCAGCGACCTGAACGCCCGCATTGCCGCGCTAAGCCAGACACTTGACGACAATGCCCCCAGCCTCGTCGCCTTGCGCCGTGACGCCGAGGCCCTGACGGCCGAGATCCTGCAGCGCCGCAAGGCAATCGGCGGCGACGCCTCCGACAGCACGGGTTCCAGCGCCGTGACCAGGCAGCTTGCCATCTACGAAGAGCTCGAGGTTGAACGCAGCCTGGCCCAGCAGGCATATGCCTCGGCGCTGGCTTCGCTCGAGCAGGCGCGCCGCGATGCTGACCGCCAGCAGCGCTATCTTGCCATTCACCTGCGGCCACAAACCGCGGAATCTGCCAAGTATCCGCGCAGCCTGCGCAACCTGTTCGTGCTGGGGTTCGCTCTGTTCGCAGCCTGGGGTATCGGGGTGCTCCTGACGATGTCAGTGCGGGACCATCTGACATGAAGCTTGTCGGAACCGCGGAATTGCTGCACCTGCAGGTTCGCGTCATAACGGCGCTGATATTGCGCGAGACCCGCGCAACGTTCGGAACCTCGCCGGTCGGCTATCTCTGGGCCATCTTCACCCCGGCGGTCAGCGTGGCGTTTCTGGTGTTCCTGTTCAGCTTGGCGGGACGGCAGCCGCCGTTTGGCTCCAGCCTGGCGCTCTTCTTCGCGACGGGGGCGCTGACGCTTCAGTTCTTCAGCGAACTGTCGAACAAGCTGATGTCTGTCTTCGACGCCAACCACGCGCTTCTGACCTATCCGATCATCAAGGATGTCGACACTCTTGTGGCCCGCGCCCTTCTGGTGGCCGCGACCTATGCGCTTATCATGGCCATCTTCTACACGGCATTGATCGGTCTTGGCCTCGCCGCTTTGCCGGCGAGGCCCGAACATGTGATCCTGGCTTTCCTGTCAACCTGGCTGCTGGGCTTCGGCTTCGGAGCCTTGAATGCGGTCGTGGTGTCCTTGTGGGAATCCTGGGTCCACATCGAAAAGGTACTGACCCGCCCGCTGTTCTTCATCTCGGCAATCTTCTACGTTCCCAGCCAGTTGCCGCAGCAGGCCCGGGACATCCTGCAGTGGAACCCCGTCCTGCATCTGGTCGAATGGTTCCGGCACGGGTTCTATCCCAATTACAATTCAATGGTACTCGACGCCTGGTATCCCGTGGCCCTGGGCATTGCCATGCTCCTCTTGGCTTTGGCAGGCGAGCGCCTGTTTCGCAAGGCACGCTACTGATGATCGTGTTCGACAGCGTCAGCAAGTCCTACCACACCAACGGCGTCCGAAAGACGATCCTGCACGACTTCAGCTTTGCCTTTCCGCGGGACAGGAACATCGCCATCATGGGCCGGAATGGAGTGGGCAAATCCACGCTGATGCGCCTGCTCGCCGGCACCGAACCGCCGGACTCCGGCCATGTCTATCGCTCGACGCGCGTGTCGTGGCCACTGGGCTTCACCGGCGGGTTCAATGGCAGCATGACGGGCATCGAGAACATCCGATTCGTGTCGCGAATCTACGGCCAGGATCCGCGGCGGGTCATCGAATATGTGACCGAGTTTGCCCAGCTTGGACCATACCTGCGCCTGCCGATCAGGAAATATTCAAGCGGAATGAAGGCCCGCCTTGCCTTCGGTCTCAGCATGGCGATCGACTTCGACATCTATCTGATCGATGAAATCACTTCCGTCGGGGATGAAGAGTTCAAACAGAAAAGCAAGGCTGTATTCGAGAACAGGCTTGCACGCAGCCAGATCATCATGATCTCCCACTCGCAAAGCGCAATCCAACAATATTGTGACTGTGGTCTGCTTCTAGAAGGGGATCGGATCCGGTTCTTTGATCGGACCGAAGATCTTTTGATTGCCTATAAGGCGCTGAACTAGCTGTTGTGTCCCGGCATCTGGTGAATTGGCCNCTTGCAAACCGAGCGGCATCCACAAAAGAAGGTTGGACCTGCGGCCCATCCCCTCCGCTACTTGCCCCCGCAAAAGCGTTCTCCCGATCCGGCTGCGGTCGGTTTTTCCCGTTGTATTCGAGGGTTATGCAGGCGGGGCTATGCACTGGCCCCGGCGCCAGGAGGCCCGGAAGCCGTCTCTCAGGCCCGAAATTCTCCGGACCTCTCGACTTCGCGGATTTGGTGTAGGGCCTGGAAACTACTGAAATGCATGGATAAATTCGAAATCCAACCTAAACACTTCGATGCTAGTGGCGCTATCGAGATGGGACCGGGATCGAACAACTCGGTCGCGCTTTGGCCGGAAAACGAACTCTATTCTGCAGGCTCGGTGACGGAGGCGTGCCTCGTGATTATGTCCTGCACGTGCTGTTACCCCCGATGCTCATCCGGCTGAGNTGCCCCGCCCCCCCCCCCCCCCGGAAGTTCCCTCGTTGTGATGTAGAGTCTGCCCAACCTGAGCAGGAGCAGACGTGCGGTTACCCCCGATGCTCATCCGGCTGATACCAGAGTCCTTTGTTGAACTTGGCGCTGTTGCGCCGACGGAGCAATGGGCGATCTGCGGAGCGTTTCAGGTGCGCGAACCTGATCGCCCATTGCGGTGAGTTGGGCGGCAAAGACCGCCGGGGCCTGATAGCCGAGGGCCGAATGGGGCCGTTCGGTGTTGTAGGTGTGGGTCCATTCAGCGACAGCCTCGCGGGCATGGTCGATGCCGAAGAACAGTGTCTCGTTCAGGAGTTCATCCCGCATCCGGCCGTTGAACGCCTCGCAGTTCCCATTCTGCATGGGCTTGCCTGGGGCGATGTAGTGCCACTTCACCTTCATCTTCTCGGCCCATTCCAGGATCGCGTTCGAGGTGAACTCAGTCCCATTGTCTGAGACGATCACGCCGGGCCTGCCGCGCCGCTCGATCAGCGCCGTCAGTTCCCTGGCAACCCTGCGGCCGGAAATCGAGGTGTCGACCACGGCAGCCAGGCTTTCCTTGGTGACATCGTCGATCACGTTCAGGGTGAGGGCGGAGCCGCCACCGGTTCAAGGCCCGCCCGAACGAAGCGGCGGCCGTCAGCGAACTGGTCCTGCACGAAATCGACCGACCAGCGGGCGTTGGCCAGAGCCTCGGTCACCAGCGGTGCCCGTGTGCCGATGGCCCGCTTGCGGCTGCGGCGCCGACGCACGGATAGCCCCTCCTCGCGGTAGAGCCGCTGCGTGCGCTTGCGGTTCAGCACATGCCCGTCCCGTCGCAGGATCACGTGCAGGCGGCGATAGCCAAACCGCCGATGCGTCTCGGCAGCCCCGCGCAACACCTCGCGCAAGGCAGCATCGTCCGGCCGGCGATGGCGGTATCGCACCGATGACCGATCCGCACCGATCAGGGAACACGCCCGCCGCTCGCTCATCTCGTAACCCTCTTCGAGATGCGCGACGGCCTCGCGCCTGGCGGCGGGCGTTACCATTTTTTTGACAGCAGATCCTTGAGCGCCGTGTTGTCGAGCATTGCCTCGGCCAGCAGGCGCTTCAGCTTGGCGTTCTCGTCTTCGAGCGCCTTCAGACGCTTCGCCTCGGACGGCTCCATGCCGCCAAACTTCGCCTTCCAAGCGTAGAACGTGGCACCGCTGATCCCGTGCCTGCGGCAGACCTCGGCCGTCTTTGCGCCCGCCTCCTGCTCCCGCAGGATCGCGATGATCTGCTCTTCGGTGAACTTCGATCTCTTCATGTCCGGTCCTCTCATTGGGCCGGACTCTAGCATCAGATGGACGAGTTATCGGGGGTCACAGCACACGTCGCCTGGCTTGAACGCGACATCCCAAGTCCAGCGCCCGAAACCGCCTGCTGCATTGATCGCCTTCACCCATTCGTTCAGCGCGTCCCGCTTCGCCTTGTTCTGCGGACTGTCGGTGCCCTTGATCTCGAGCGCGAGGATCGTACCGCCAGCAAGGCGGACGAGGAAATCCGGGACATATCGCCGCCGGGAGCCCGCCCACATGTAGTAGATCTGGAAACCGAGGTGATCGTTCTTGGCGTAGGCAAGAACGTCCTCGCGCTTCTCGAAGACATTGGCCGCGTGGCCTTCCCAAGCGGAATCTCCCACCAGATGGCTGATGTGCGATTTGGTTGTCGGGAAGCACGGCCTGGTCGTGTACCAGGTGCGCATCAACCCAGTTGTACCGATCGGGTTTTCCTCGTCGAACACCGGCGTCAGACGTTCCGTGTTCTGCTCGGTCACGTTGCTCAGCGCATGCTGGACCACGAGATCGATGTTGAGCGCGATGAGTATACGCCGTCGAAGCGGATCGGAGTGAAACAGCGACGGGATGTCGAGGCGGTCCGAGTTAAGAAACGCCTCGACGATCCTGAAGAGTTGCGCCGCCAGATACTCGTGGGTGCCGGTGAACCCATGGCTCAGCTCTGCAAACGCCTTCCGCGCAGCCTGGAATACGAGGCGCTGCAGACGGAAGCCATCCGGCAGCTTCTCGAGGTCGATCGCGGTGACCTTGCCCATGTCCGTCGCGCCTCCGAGCGCCGGGGCGAGTTCGGCGCTGATCGGCGTGCTGGCGGGATCGAGCACGAGCGGCTGGACCTTGTTCCAGTCGATGGCGAGCTCCGGTTTGACGACCGTCTCCACGCGCAGCACGTTCGGCCAGCGAAGCTCCAGATGCGCGCGGTCGGGCACTACTTCGATCTGCGTGGTGGGCTTCGGCGGTGGCGGCACCTCACCGCCTTCGCCGGTCTCCGAGATAGAGAGAGGCACGCCGAAGACGTTGACGTATTCGGGCAGGAACAGGCCGTTCTCGTCCGTGTCGTAGGATACCCGGCGCAACCCGCGTCCGACGACCTGTTCGCAGAGCAACTGGGACGTGAAGGCCCGGAGCCCCATGATGTGCGTCACATTCTTGGCGTCCCATCCCTCCGACAGCATCGCCACCGATATGACATTCTGAAGGTCCTGACCGGCGGCACCCCTCTTCCCGACATTGTCAACGATCTCGCGCAGCAGTTCTTCCTTCTTAAGGGCAAGGAACTGCTGACGGCGCGTTTCAGGGAGGTCTGAACCGCGCCGGGTTTGCCGGAGGCTGATTTCGGTT